>CALWGC010000034.1 GCA_944378105.1 uncultured Clostridia bacterium | reverse complement strand
AAAATTTTGATGAAATCGAAATTTTTATGATTATTTTTGCTAAGCAAAAATAAGAATACCGATTTCACGAGTGTCCTGCCAGAAGAATCTGACATACTTTTTACCAAAGAATTACTTCGTAGCGGTTGAACCGCTACTGGAATGATGGGTTTGGTTTAAAATCAACTGTTCAGTTTTCAAAGTTCAATCGCTGTCGAGCACTGCCGTCAGCGTTATATATATTACCAGAGTTTGTACTTTTTGTCAAGAACTTTTTTACTTATTTTTTCCTCTTGACTCAAATTTTCTTCTGGCCGCCGCCGATACTGCATAACGGCAATAATTAATTATACACTCTTTTTCTCAAAAGTCAATAGTTTTCTTTCTTTTTTTCTTTTTTATTCCATGCTTTTACTCCAAACCATTTCATAGCAAACCTCTTCTTTGCCCATCACAGGAAAAACACTCTCTTTTCCTTCCACCACCTGGAACCCCACTTTTTGATAGCAATGGAAAGCTGCCGCATTTTTTTGAAATACCACCAAGGATACCGTAGTACAATGCAATTCCTTTTGACAATAGGCCAGGGCCGCCTGCATCATTTCCTGCCCCAAGCCTTCTTTTCTTCTATTTTGATCCAAAATCACGTAGCAAACACGATAACTGCCATCGTCCATACGCCGCAAAGAAAGCTGTCCCACCGGAACGCCTTCTTTTTGGGCCGTCAAACGAAGTTCCGTGGCCTTTCTACCCTCAAACAGGCGGTACACTTCCTCTCCCGTTTTGGGGAGCTTTCCCAGCGTCCCGCCGCTTAACAGATCAAACTCTGCTTCGTCTTTGACCCAACGCAAAAAATCTGCCCCGTCCTCTTTTTGAAATGGGTATAGCTCCATCTTGATCCCCCCAATTTTTATTCCAAGCCCACCACGGTACCCAATACTTCACCAATGGCATCATGAATGATCAAATCTGCCTTATGGTCCATCGGTGTTTCGTCTTTATTGATGAGCACCAGACGGTTTCCTTCATAGTAATCCACCAATCCTGCAGCTGGATACACATTCAAAGAAGTTCCACCCACAATCAACAGATCGGCCGATGCAATTTCATATACCGCCTGCCGCAGCACATCCTGATTCAGCCCTTCTTCATAGAGCACCACATCCGGCCGCACAACACCGCCGCATTGGTCGCATTTGGTCACGCCGTCGGTGGCCATGACATAGTCCAGGTCAAAGGTCTTGCCGCAGTTTAAACAATAATTCCGATACAACGTGCCATGCAGTTCCAGCACCCGCTTGCTGCCGGCTTTTTGGTGTAAGTCGTCAATGTTTTGGGTAATCACCGCCGAAAGTTTGCCCTCTTGTTCCAGTTTGGCCAAGGCCAAATGTGCCGCATTTGGTTTGGCATCCGGGAAGAGCAAATTTTTTTTATAATAAGAGAAAAACACATCCTTGTTTTGCAGAAAAAAGCTGTGGCTTAAAATCACTTCTGGCCGCACGCCATACTCACTGATGGTTTGATAAATCCCCTTTTCACCGCGAAAATCAGGAATCCCACTTTCCGTAGAAACGCCTGCGCCGCCAAAAAAGACAATCCGCTTACTTTCTTTCATCCATTGCTGCAATGTATTCCAACTTTCTTTCATTGCTTCCACCTCCCAATGCTTTTCCTTTTATTATAGCACAACGATGCAACCAGAAAAAGAGCCAGTGCAATGCTTTTGCCTGCACCAGCTCTTTGGTTTGCCTTTGATTCTCTATTGAAAAATTCCCGTCACATTTTGCCACAGGGCAACAAACACATTTTTCACCCGCGTCAAAAACGTACCTTCGGCCCGATATGTTTCGTCCACATCCACCGTATCGTCCACTTCCTCTGCCTTGATTTCCTGGGTACGGGCAATGACCTGTACGCTGGTTGGTTGATTTTTGGGGGAAGTAAAGGAAAGGGGTGCCTCGTCTGTGTTCACCTGTAACAGTGTGGTATTTTCCTCCTCCCATTTATCCCATTCGCTTTTTGCCAAGTCATGGACCGTATCTTTGGCATCTTTGATGGTATCCGTTTGCCGCAGGCCTTTGGTGGCCTCTTCCAAAGCGCTTCCCAGGCCTTCAAACATATTCTGGGTCCCTTCGTTGAGCGGCGTGCTGGCTTCTTTGGCCGTGTCGTTGACCGTGCCCAAAAAGGCTTGCATGTCTTCTAAGGCCGTAATGGTATCGTCTATCAGTTGTGCACTATCTTCCAATGCCGATTCTCCCTCGGCTTCATAGTCGTTTAAAATGGTCATCATCCGGTCCGCTTCTTGACTCATCTGGTCACAAAGGTCTGCCCCTTCTGCCAATGCATCCAAAAGCTTTGCCGTCTCTTCGGTCAAATCCCTGCCATCTTCTGCGTGTTCCTCCAAGTCGGTCATATACTGGTCCGCCAATTCCAGCGCATCTTGCAAATCACCGGTCAAGCGATAGCCATAGTATAACATTTGGTTCAGGACCGAAAAGGCATAGCCGGCCTCTCCGCTGACGGCACCGCCTGCTTGCCCCAGCGTTCCCAACAATCCGTTGACCTCATCAATTTTTTGATTCACCATATCAATCATGGCGTCTGTGGACGGGTCTCCCGTGGGTGGAAGAGGGGTCAAACCGCTGGCCGAAGGCAGACGGTCAGAAACACCACCCAAGTCATTGAGGGCCTCGGTAAAGCTATCCTCCTGGTCTCTCAATTCATCCAAATGTTCCATGGTTTTTTTGTGCAGTTTTTCTCTGTCTTCCGTCTGTTCTTCCATGGTGTCAAACAGCACCGTCATCTCCCGCAAAGAATCGCCCATGGCCTCTGCGCTTTCTTCCATGTCTTTTAACACCGGTCTGGTCTCTTGCAAGGTATCGTTGGCTTCGTTGAGTTGTTCATTGATCTGCACCATGGTTTCTTTTAGCTTTGTTACATGCTCCGGCAGACTTTGGGCGCTTTCTGTGGCCGTTTGTGCCGAAGAAAGGGCCGCGTCGGACTTGGCAAAGGTTTCTTCTTTGGCCTGGTTGATGATTTCTCTGGCCTCATCCAGCGTCTGCAAAGACTCGCTGGTCAGCGAAAGACCATCGGCCATGGAAGAAAGAGCCGAAAGCACCACATCCAAGCTGGCATTGATGGCATCGGCGGAATCTTCGATTTTGTCCTTGGCCTCTTTCAAATCCTGAATATCCTCCACCTGGGCAATGGTGATGGGTGTCATCATCAGATAAAGCCCGGGGAAAGAAAAGTCATTGCTGCCCATCCGCAGTGTAAAATGCTGTTCTTCTCCTGGAAGCACCATAAAAACGACAGCCTTGCGATTTCCCACCGTCTGCACCTGGGCCCCCGGCGCCTCGACACTGAGAAAATCGTCCATATCCAGCACCGTTGCCATTTGCATCATCATATTGTTGCGATAATAGGTGGGTGTCTCCTTATTGGGCAATACATCGATGGTCAGTTCCACCAGACCCTTTTCCCCGGCCAGTTTCTCTGCCGCAATGGGTACCCCGTTTAATTTGTAGCTGACATCTATGCTCCAGGGAAGGGCCAACGAGTCCCCTTTCAACTCTCCTTCAAAATAAAACCGATCGTCCAGCTGTTCTTCTTCCGATAAATCAAAGGAAACGCCTTCTTCTGTTTCCACCGGTTTGACATAGTTGGTCATGTTGGTCACCGACGCATACTGCCCATAGTCGGTCACGTTCGTTTGCCCATGGAGGGCATAGCTTTTGACCACACTGGCATAAGATACGTCCCCATAGTAGTCATAGGTCAAATAAAGGGTTTCGTCTGCCTGGGCCACTGGTGCGGCCCCAAAGGCCGTCGTGGCTTGCAGGAAAAGTACGGCTGCCATGGCCAGACATCCCCATGCTTTTTTCTTCATCTGGATTCCTCTTTTCTCTCTCATTTGCTCACCGCCTGCGTTTTTTTCGCCAACCGTCTTTGTCTTCTCGCTTCTGCCCGCTTTTGCTGCCGCTGTATGATGGAGTCAAAGGCAGAAAGCAGGGCCGGCAGCACCGAAAGCACCAGCACAACGCTTAAAATGGCCCCACGGCCCACCAAATGGCCCATCTGGGCAATCCCTTGCAGCGAAGAGGTAAAGTAAAGGCCATAGCCAACTACCATCAAAATGGACCCTGAGGCCAATACCGAAGGCATACTCTTGGCCACTGCTTTTTTGGCCGCCTCCCGCTTGTCGTTTTTCTGCCGCGATTCCAAATAGTTATTGGTCACCAAGATGGAATAATCCACCGTGGCCCCCAGCTGTACACAGCTGACAATGATGTAACCCATAAACGATAGGGAAATGCCCGTAAAATAAGGCAAGGCCATGTTGATAAAAATGGCAAATTCAATGGGGATGATGACCAAAATCGGCACCAAAAGAGCCCGGAAGGTACAAAAGACCACGGCAATGACGCCCAAAATCGATAATACATTGACTCTGGCATAGTCTGCCGTCAAAATTTCTTTGATATCCGCCGTGCTGGTGGTCATGCCCAACACATATCCATCGGGATAATAATCCTGCACCATGGTCTGTAACTGTTCGGCACAGGTAAAAGCATATTCGCTCTCTTGGGCCGTGTTCATAGAAACCAGAATCCGGGCATAGTCATCGGTATGTAACTGTTCCACCAAATCTTTCGGTAAAAAGCTTTCCGGCACCCCCGTCGGCAGCGTGCCGCTTAAAGAAAGGGCATAATTGACAAAAGGAAGTTCTCCCAGCGCCTCTGTCAGCTGTTTTTCCCGCACAATGGAGGTATTGGGCACCAACGCCAGCACCATATTGCTTTTTCCAAATTTCTCTTCAATCAATTTCGTATCACTATAATACGTGGTCCCAGGGCCGGCCCCAATGGCTTCATCGCCATATTCAAAATGGTTCATGTTCTGGGCCACAAAACAGGGCAGCGCCACAATCAGGGCCACCAGCAAGATTACCCGTCTCGCTTTATAAATGACTGCTGCCGCTTTATCGCAAGGGGGAATGAAGGAGCGATGGCTATATTTTTCCACCCGCTTGTAATTTCTTAATACTAGCGCCGGCATCAAAAAAAATACCGTCAATACACTAATCAATACCCCTTTGGTCAATACAAAACCCATGTCAAACCCAATGGAAAAATCCATGAATACCAGCACAATGAAGCCCACCATGGTGGTGGCCCCGCTGGCGGAAATGGAAAGCACCGAAGAGCGAATGGCTTCTTTCATGGCCGGTTTCATTTCCATGCCCTTGATGTCCCGGTAATACGTGAATTTATCCAGCAGGAAAATGGAGTAGTCCATGGATACGGCCAGTTGCAAAATGGCCGCCGTGCTGAAGGTAAAAAAGGAGATGGTGCCAAAAATAAGATTGGTCCCCAAATTGATGATGATGGCAATGGCCATCACCGATAAAAATAACACCGGTTCAAACCAAGAGGTGGTGGTCAACGCCAAAATCAAAAAGATGATGAGCACCGAAAGCCCAATGGCCATGGCCACTTCCCGCATGATGTTACTTTGTAACGTCTGTTTGCTGACGGCCGTGGAGGTATAATGGCCTTTTTCGCCAATGATTTCCTTGATCTCATTGAGGGCATCCCCCGTTTTCTGATCCGAGGCCCCCGTCTCAAATACCACTTCCATCAAGGCATTGCCGTCTTGATAAAAGTCCTCCATCGCGCTTTCTTGCAAAAAGCCGCTGCCCATATACACGTCTTCCAATGTGTCTGGCCCAATGACCATATCCACATTTTCCACCTCGGCAATTTGCTCCCGCAACCGCTTGGTCTCTGTCAGCGTCACATCTTCCACCATAATCCGCGCCAACCCTGGATAGCCAAATTCTTCCTCCATCACATCCAGCGCCTGTTTGGAGGATGCAAAGTCCGGCAAATATTCCTCCAAGTCATAGTTGACCTTCACAAAGGGATACGCCACAATGCTAATGAGCACCAGCACCAGAAAGATTTTTTCAATCTGCCGGTTGCGTTCCACAATGCAGTCTATGATTTTATCCAACTTCATTCCACCGTTCATATCCTGCCTCCTGTTCCTTTTTCCATTACCTTTGATTTTATACAACATAGTGTTGTTTTTTTCTTCAGTCAGTGGTATTATAATACTAATAAACAAGAATATCAATAATCATCAGTTTGTCTATTTTTCTATTACTCAACATCAGTTTTGGATTTGTTTACTAAAGTAAAAAAAAGGAGGACTTTCATGCAAAAGCCAGAAGACAGACGCATCCGGAAAACGAAACGACTGTTGAAACAAGGACTTTGCGCTTTGATGCAGGAAAAGGATTTTCATACCATCACCGTCAAAGAGCTAACCGACTATACCGACTTAAACCGTGGCACTTTTTATCTGCATTATACCGATATTTACGACCTGTTGGAAAAAATCGAAGATGAGGTCCTGGGCGAGTTTCAGGCCATGGTGGATGCCTCCCGTCCCCAGACATCTCCGGCCAATTTGATGCCCATTTTGGAGCCGGTGGCCGATTACATCGAACAAAACTATTCTGTCTGTAAAGTGCTTTTTTGCAACGTTTCTGCCGACCATTTTTTGATGCGTTTTCAAAAATTTATTATGCAAAACGGCATTTCATTCATCAAAGAAAGCTTTGTCATCAGCGAAAACCCCCAGCTGGATGCTTATCTTGTTTTCATTTCCAACGGCATCACAGGGCTTTTGCGCAGCCGCATGACTGGAAGCGCCCTGCAACAAAAACAAGAAATCGTCTCCCTCTGTCACAAAATCATCATCTCTTCCGCCACGGCCCTTTTGGGAGAGAAAAAAAAATAACGAAAAACCTCTGCTTCTTTTTTGTACGAAGCAGAGGTTTTTTTGTCTGTTTTCTTTTTGCCATAAAAAAAACACACGAAGTCTTGGCTTTGGGCCAAAACCTCGTGTGTAAAGTACAAAGAAAAATTATTTCAAAGTTACGCTTGCGCCAACTTCTTCCAATTTCGCTTTGATAGCTTCAGCATCTTCTTTAGAAGCGCCTTCTTTGATGATCTTAGGAGCGCCATCAACAGCTTCTTTTGCTTCTTTCAAGCCCAAGCCGGTGATTTCTCTTACTACTTTGATTACTTTGATTTTTTCAGAACCAGCAGTGGTCAATTCTACATCGAATTCCGTTTTTTCTTCAGCTGCTTCAGCTGCGCCGCCAGCTGCAACTACTGCAACGCCAGCTGCTGCGGATACGCCAAATTCTTCTTCTGCTGCTTTTACCAGGTCGTTCAGTTCGATAACAGTCAGTTCTTTTACTGCTGCAATAATTTCTTCAATGGTCAATTTTGCCATGAGTAGCACCTCCGATTAAAATAGAAATAGGGTTCGTTCTTATTCAGCTGCAGCGTTCTTTTCTGCGATCTGAGAAATAACGCGTGCAAAAGTAGACATTGGGGATTTGAAGCTGCCCAGCAATTTGGAAAGCAGTACGTCTCTGGAAGGAATCCCTGCAACGGCTTTCATGCCTTCTGCATCATAGATCACGCCTTCGATCACACCTGCTTTGAATTCCAATTCTTTCAGGTCTTTGGCTGCATTGTTCAGGATACCAGCAGCGGTGGTTGCTTCGCCATAGCTGAAAGCAAATGCGCTTGGGCCTTCCAAGTACTGTGCCAAACCTTCAAACTGGGTGTCTTTCACAGCCAGAGTCACCATAGTGTTTTTGTATACTTTGTAATCCACACCGGCTTCTCTCAGAGTTTTTCTCAATTTGGTATCTTCTTCTACCGTCAAACCTCTGGCGTCCACAACAACAACAGAAGCGGCTCTGGAAAGTTTTTCTTTAATTTCGTCTACAATGACTTGTTTTTGTGCAATTTTTGCCATGTTCTTACACCTCCTTATCCGTTTCGGTCAAAAAGAAACCTCTCTGCCAAAAAGACAGAGAGGCTGAAAAATCAAATCTCATTTCCTCGGCAGGTAGAAAATCGTTACGCCTTGCGGCACCTGCTGTCTTCGGCAGTGTTTCATTCAACTTTATAAGAATAGCACAGATTTTGACATCTGTCAAGCTTCTTTTTCATAAAACACCGGCCGAACAGGAATTATTCGCTGATTTTTGCGGTGTTCACTTTCACGCCTGGGCCCATGGTTGTGGAAAGCACAACGCTTTTCAGGTACTGGCCTTTGGCGGATTGTGGTTTTGCTTTTATGATGGCACTCATCAGAGTCTGGAAGTTTTCGTACAATTTTTCGGAACCAAAGGAAACTTTGCCCATTGGAACGTGAATGATGTTTGTCTTGTCCAAACGATATTCAATTTTACCTGCTTTGATATCGTTGATTGCTTTGGTTACGTCCATGGTAACGGTACCAGCTTTTGGGTTAGGCATCAAGCCTTTTGGACCCAATACACGGCCCAGACGGCCAACTACGCCCATCATGTCAGGAGTAGCTACAACCACGTCAAAGCCAAACCAGTTTTCATTCTGGATTTTTGGAATCAGGTCTTCAGCCCCTACGAAATCTGCGCCAGCAGCCACAGCTTCGTCTGCTTTTTCGCCTTTTGCAAATACCAATACACGAACCGATTTACCAGTACCGTGTGGAAGAACAACGGCACCACGCACCTGCTGATCGGCATGTCTGCCGTCAACGCCCAAACGAATATGTGCTTCTACAGTTTCATCAAATTTTGCAACAGCGGTTTTGCCAACCAGTTCCACTGCATCTTTTGCGTCATACTGAACAGAAGAATCTACTAATTTTACTTTTTCTAAATATTTCTTTCCTCTTTTCACTTTCGTGACCTCCTTATGTGGTAATATCGGGAGAATTGTCCCTCCCACTCAATGAATCAGTAACATCGAAACAGCCTGTTTCGCTTATTCTTCAACGGTAATACCCATGCTTCTAGCGGTACCGCAGATCATACGATAAGCAGCTTCCACGTTGGCCGCATTCAAGTCAGGCATTTTCATTTCTGCAATTTTCATAACCTCGTCTTTGGAGATTTTAGCAACTTTGGTTTTGTTTGGTGTGCCAGAACCGGATTCGATTTTGCACGCTTTTTTCAGCAAAACGGCTGCCGGAGGGGTTTTGGTTACAAAAGAGTAGCTTCTGTCTGCATATACAGTGATGACAACAGGGATCACCAGACCAGCCTGCTGTGCAGTTTTTTCGTTGAATTCTTTGCAGAATCCCATGATGTTCAAGCCGTGCTGACCAAGAGCAGGACCAACCGGTGGAGCCGGGGTTGCCTTGCCTGCACTGATTTGCAATTTGATATAACCTGTTACTTTCTTTGCCATTTCGGCACCTCCTATAAATGTGGTAATTAACGGGATTTTCCCTCCCACGTGCATCCATGGGACGCACAAAACAATAAGTTACAATTTTTCCAATTGGTTGTAGTTAAGTTCCACAGGCGTTTCTCTGCCAAAGATTGGCAGTACAGCCACCACGCTTTGTTTGCTTGGATTGACTTCTTTGATGACACCCACACTGTCGGCAAAGGGGCCGTCGGTCACGCGCACCGTATCCCCCACTTCGCAATCGAAGTTTTGGATATATTGTTCGATACCCATGCTTTTGGCTTCTTCTTCCGTCAATGGAACGGGTTTGCTGCCGGGGCCGACAAAACTGGTGACACCACGGGTGTTGCGCACCACGTACCAGGTTTCATCATTCATCACCATTTTGAGGAGCACATAGCCGGGAAATACTTTCCGCTGCACCCGTTTTTTCTGGCCGTTTTTGATTTCTTCCACCTCTTGCACAGGGACGCTGACTTCCAAAATCTGGTTTTGCATCCCACGGTTTTCGATGATTTTTTCAATGTTGGCCTTCACTTTGTTTTCATAGCCGGAGTAGGTATGCACCACATACCATCTGACGGCGTTGTCCACTTCCTGGGAAGCCTGTGCTTCGTCGTTTTCCTGGTTCAAAAATTCTTCCGACATACAATCATCCTTTTTCTCGTTCGCCTCTGTCTTACATCAATCCCAAAAGGTTCAACGCCAAATCCTGCAATCCGGTGTAAATGGTATCCATGCAGAAGATGATGACACCAAATAAAATGGACATCACAATGACGGTGACGGTTTTTTTGGCTGCCTCATCTTTTTTTGGCCAAGTGATTTTGCGAAACTCTGCCTTATGGTCTGCAATGATTGCGCCCAGGCCAGGTTTCTGCTTTTCGTTTGGTTTTTTGGCAGTGTTTTCTCCCATACTTCACGTCCCTTTCAGGTATTTACCCTGCAAACACATACTTATTTTGTTTCTTTGTGCAGTGTATGGGTTTTGCAGAATTTGCAGTACTTCTTAAACTCCATTCTGTCAGGATGATTTTTCTTTTCCTTCGTGGTGTTGTAGTTTCTCTGCTTGCATTCTGTGCAGGCCAAAGTAATTTTGGTTCTCATCGTACGTTCCACCTCCATCTGTTGTTTTTTGCATAAAAAAAAGACTTACGTCATTCAACCATAAGAATACCATAAGCCTTTTTTTCTGTCAACCATTTTTCTAAAAAAACAACGGCTTATTTGCCCGCAGCTGCTTTGAGGGCACAGGCCAGCTGGTCTGGGCAGGAAGTGGCCCGGTGGCCACAGGTCACGCCGCTTAAGCGGTCAATGACATCTTCCACTTTCATCCCTTCCACCAATCGTTCAATGCCCAAATGGTTACCGGGACATCCGCCATAAAATTTCACGTTTTTTACGACGCCGTTTTCCACTTCAAAGTCAATGGCATTGGCACAAATGCCTGCCGGTTTAAAGCTCTGTTTCATTCTTTTTCTTCCTTTCTATATTCTGCCGCATAGTCTTGGTATTCCTGTTTGGTCAAATCGATATCGGCAATTTCTTCTCTCGTCAAAGCCCGGCGCACTTTGGCCGGTACACCGGCGGCCAAATGTCCCCTTGGAATCACAGTCCTTGGCGTCACCAAAGCCCCTGCGGCAATCAAACATTCTTCTTCCACCACGGCCCCGTCTTGGATGATGGCGCCCATGCCAATCATGCATCGGTCCTTGAGGGTACAGCCATGCAAAATAGCCCCGTGGCCCACCGTCACACCGTTTCCGATTTCCACATTGCCGCCTTCTCCCAATTCCACATGGATAATACAGCCATCTTGGATGTTGGTATCGTCGCCGATGCGAATGGGGTTTGCCTCTGCCCGCATCACCACGCCAGGCATCACCACACACCGCTCTCCCATCTTTACGTCTCCATAAATACAAACTTGCTCCATTACGGTGCAACTTTCTGGGATCACCGGTTGTTTGTTTTGATACGAACGAATGGACATCTGTTTTTTCGCCTCCCTTGTCCACCAACTGCCTATCTGTTCCTATTTATATCATAGTTTTCCCTTTTTCGCAACCGCTTTTGCCGCCTTTTTCGCCTTCGGGATTTCTTGTCCTTTCTTCCATTTTGTCACAAAAAGCAAAAAAAATTTCTTACAAAAGGGAAAAAATGTGTTATAATAATAACAATTTCATTCGATTTGCCAGCCTTCTCCTGCCTTGGCAGAAGACCGCCGACAACAAAGGAGGTACATTTGGATATGAAAGATTTTATCACCGGATACTTGGCAAGCCTCATTCCTGTGCCCTTTGCACTGGAACAAGACGGCGAAACCCAAACCATCGGCAACGGCACACCTTTGTTTACCGTCACACTCCATAAACCCTTGGAGAAAAAAGAACTGCTCAAAAGCACGTCTTTGGCCCTGGCCGAAGCTTATATGCGGGGCGATTTGACCGTAGACAAAGAGCTTTATTATGTGCTGGATCACTTCTTAGGCGAAATGGCAAAATTCACCACCGATACCCATGCCTTAAAACACATCCTCCATCCTTCCTCTACCAAGCGCCATCAAAAAGAAGAAGTTTCTTCCCATTATGACATTGGTAACGACTTTTATCGTCTCTGGCTGGACCCCACCCTCAGTTATTCTTGCGCCTATTTCAAAAACGATACCGATACCTTGGAACAGGCCCAGAGAAACAAAGTGGACCACATTTTGGAAAAATTGCAGTTAAAAGAGGATATGACGTTGTTGGATATTGGCTGTGGCTGGGGCTTTTTGCTGCTGGAAGCGGCCAAAAAATACCACATCAAAGGCGTTGGCATCACCTTAAGCGAAGAACAGGCCAAAGAATTTCAGCACCGCATCGAAGAAAACGGCCTGAGCGACCGCCTTTCTGTCCAGTTGATGGACTATCGTGACCTGCCAAAAAGCGGCCTCACCTTCGACCGGGTGGTGAGCGTAGGCATGTTGGAACATGTGGGACGAGACCATTATGACCTCTTCCTCTCCTGCGTCTACGACGTATTAAAAGAAGGCGGCCTGTTTTTGCTCCATTACATCAGTGCCCTGCAAGAACACCCCGGCGATGCCTTCATCAAAAAATATATCTTCCCCGGCGGCTGTATCCCAAGCCTGCGGGAAATCATCCATCTCATGGGCGACCATCGATTCTATACATTGGATGTGGAAAGCCTGCGCCGCCATTACAACAAGACGCTCCTTTGCTGGCTTGCCAACTTCCGTGCCTGCCGGGACAAAGTGGTGGACATGCACGGGGAAGAATTTGCCCGGATGTGGGAGCTGTACTTGGCCAGCTGTGCTGCCACCTTCCATAACGGCATCATCGACCTGCATCAAATCCTCATGAGTAAAGGCGTTAATAACGACCTGCCCATGACCAGAACCGTCTAATTCCAACAGCCGCCCAAACAGGCGGCTGTTTCTTTCTAAAAGAAAAAGGAGGCAAACCATGACCGAAGAAGAAAAAATGGACCAAGCCCTCTGGTATGATGCCAATGACAAAACCCTTTTGCAACAGCGCCAACAGGCAGAAGCCCTTTGTTTTCAACTGAACCAAACTCCACCCCAAAACGAAGCCGCCCGTCAAGCGCTGCTGCGTGCGCTTTTGCCCCATCTGGGAGAAGAAGTGACCATCCTCTCCCCCTTTTTTACCGACTATGGCTCCCGTTGTTTCATCGGCGCCCATACGTTTTTTAACCATAACATCTACCTCATGGACGGAGGCACCATCACCCTGGGCGCCCATTGCTTCATCGGCCCCAACTGTGGTTTTTATACGGCCAACCATCCCCTGTTGCCTGCCGCCCGCAACCAAGGCCTGGAGCAGGCCCGCCCCATTGTGCTGGGAGACCATGTTTGGCTTGGCGGCGGGGTGACGGTTTTGGGTGGCGTCACCATTGGCGAAGGAGCCGTCATTGGCGCCGGCAGCGTCGTCACAAAGGACATCCCGCCCTATGTCCTGGCCGCGGGAAATCCTTGCCGCGTGCTTCGCCCCTTGACCGACGCCGACACTTTGCCTTTTGGGGACGAAAGCCATTAAAAAAAGCAAGAAAAAAAGCCTTTGCATCGTTTCTTCTGGAAAAACTGCTTTTGCAAAGGCTTTTTCTTCTTACCATTGATGATGGTGCAACTGTCCCTTGTCGTTCATACCGGCAAAATCCATCTGCCGCAAGGCTTCGTAGACGATGATGGCCACAGAATTGGACAAATTTAAACTTCTGGTATCCCCCATCATGGGAATGCGGATACAAGTTTCTTTGTGTTCCATCAAAATCTCTTCCGGAATCCCGGCACTTTCTTTGCCAAACATCAAAAAGTCATCGGCTGCAAAGGCCACGTCGGTATAGCGCTTCTGGGCCTTTGTGGTGGCCATCCAAAGACGGCCCGGCTTTGCTTTTTCCAAAAAATCGGCAAAGTTGTCATAATAGCGGATGTCCAAATATTTCCAATAATCTAGCCCCGCCCGTTTTAAGTATTTATCATCCACCGAAAAACCCAACGGCCGAATCAAATGCAGCACCGACCCTGTCACAGCACAAGTCCGGGCAATATTTCCGGCATTTTGTGGGATTTCCGGTTCCAACAGCACAATGTTCATCCTGTCTCCTCCATTTCCAATTTGCTGCTGCTATTGTATCATAACTTTACGAGAAAAAACAGCAATGACTTAGAAAAAAATGGCTTTTGGGAAAAAGACTTGACAAGGAGGATAGTTTTTATTATTATTGAATAATAATAAGTATTATCTAACAGTAGAAATGAGGTGTATGATGAACGACATTGCTGAAATTTTGCGAGCAAAAGGGCTAAAAGTCACACCCCAGCGTCTGGCCATTTATCAACTCCTCAGCGGTACCACAACCCATCCTTCCGCCGAGGATATCTATAAAGCTCTGATGCCCACCAATCCAACCATCAGCCTTGCAACGGTGTATAAAACCCTCGATAGCTTTCGCTCCGTGGGGCTGGTGCAGGAATTGAGTGTGGGAAACGGCCGTTCTAACTATGACGCCGCCGTTCATACCCATCCACATATTGTCTGCACATGCTGTAACGCCATTGAAGATTTTGATTTGGAAAACATTGCAGCTTTGCATCAGGAAGCCGCCGAAAAAACGGGCTTTCTTGTGGAACGGGAACAACTGCTTTTTTATGGCATTTGCCCTGCCTGCCAGGCAGCCGGGAAAACCAATTGCAACCAAGAATAACCAAAAAAAGAGCCAGTCATGGGAGCTACTCATAAAACAGTATCAACAACCAACTGAAATAGGGTAGCTGCCATATGGATTGCAACAAAAAGCGGGTAAGAGGTCAAAAACTTCTTGCCCGCTTTTTCTGTACTGCGTGGAACGATAGAACGGTATTTTTGCGCTTTCGAGAGATATTGTATTATCTACGCTATTTCCGCACTCTACAAGCCGCACAAATCAAGGCTTTT
>CALWGC010000033.1 GCA_944378105.1 uncultured Clostridia bacterium | reverse complement strand
ATGAACATCACATGAATCTTAAAATCATTCTTAATACTGGTGAAACACAAAGCAAAGTGTATGAAAAAGCCGGAAGTATTAATAAAAATGCTTGTGTCCGTTCGGGCTACATGTTCAAAAAAATGATCGAAGCACAGGAAAGAGAAATGGCTAGCAAATCCAGCCGCTAAGCTCTTTTTGCTCCTTTGATTTTTGATTTCCCACCCAAAAAACGTGTCGCTTTCTTGCCCTTGGGCAGGAAAACGACACGTTTTTCTTTGTCCCTCTTTCTTTTTTCTATTCGGCATCCAAATCCCGTAACCCATGGAGAATATGAAACCGCATGGCCATTTCGGCCCCTTCGGCATCGCCCAAGGCAATACAATCTGCCACGGCCTGGTGAAATTTCACGGCATTTTGACTGGAAACTTGGCTTTTTCCAATGGAGGTGGAGGTGGCAATGGCGCTGCGCACCGCATCTTCCAGGGCTGGCATGGTCATGGTGATGACACTATTCTGGGTGGCGGTGGCAATGGCCGTATGAAAGGCCTGGTCCTCTTTGGTAAATGGCTTTCCCTCTTCCACCAGTGCGGCCAGCTCCCTTGCCAGGCGGGTGATTTCTTCCCGCTCTTCTTTTGTGGCGTTTTGGGCGGCCAGACGAGCATTGTGCGGCTCCAAAATCAGGCGAAATTCAAACCAATGTTTCACCAATTTTTTTTGATCTTCCAAATAGGCCCCGGCAAACCAATCTCTTTGTCCTTCCTTGGGGGAGGAAACAAAGGTGCCGCTGCCCCGGCGGATGGTCAAAATGCCTTGCCCTGCCAACAGCTTGATGGCCTCTCGCAAAGAACTGCGGCTTACTCCAAGGAGGGAGGAAAGCTCATATTCATTGGGCAATTTATCGCCCGGCTGGTATCGCTGTTCCAAAAAAATCATATCTCGAATTTGATTTGCAATCAGTTGGGAAATGGGAATGAATGGTTTTTCCATGGAGAGTACTCCTTTCTGCACCAAAGTTGTCATACAAATTATAGCATGTCCTCAGAAAAAAAGCCAGTTTTTTTGAAAATCCGTTGACATTTCTCGAAAATTACGGTACCATTTCTGTAACAGCAACAAAACTTGTATGACAAATTAAAAGCAAAGGAGTGTTTCCCATGCGTAGTGACGCCATGAAAACGGGGCCAAAAAGATTGCCCCATCGTACCTTATTAAAAGCCTTGGGCTTGACCAACCGCGAAATTGAAAAACCCATGATCGGCATTGTCTGTGCCAAAAACGAAATTGTGCCAGGCCATATGCACTTAGACCAAATTGCCCAGGCCGTCAAAGACGGCGTACGCATCGCCGGAGGCACGCCTTTTGTGTTCCCTGCCATTGGTGTTTGCGATGGTCTTGCCATGGGCCATAACGGCATGCGCTATTCCCTCATCAGCCGCGAACATATTGCCGATAGCATCGAAATCATGGCCAATGCCCATCCCTTCGACGCTTTGGTGTTCATTCCCAACTGCGATAAAATTGTGCCGGGGATGTTGATGGCAGCTTTGCGCTTAAACCTGCCTTCCATTTTTGTCAGTGGCGGGCCCATGCTTCCAGGCAAACTTGCAAACGGCCGCACCGTAACCCTGTCCAATGCTTATGAATTTGTGCCACAGCTGGAACGGGGCGACTTCTCCAAAGAAGAAGAAATGAACGTGGAAAATAACACCTGCCCTGGCTGCGGCAGCTGCGCTGGTATGTTCACCGCCAACTCCATGAACTGCCTCACCGAAATCATCGGTATGGGCTTGCCCGGAAACGGCACCATCCCAGCCATCCACGCCGGCAGAATCCGTCTGGCCAAAGAAGCCGGTATGCAGATTATGGATCTGTTGGAAAAAGATATTCGCCCAAGAGATATCGTCACCGAAAAATCCCTGCAAAATGCCCTCCATGCCGATATGGCTTTGGGTTGCTCCACCAATACGGCACTGCACCTGCCAGCCATTGCCCATGAAGCAGGGTTGACCGTGGACTTTAACGAAATCAACCGCATCAGCAAAGAAACACCGCATTTGGTGAAACTGGCGCCGGCTGGCCCCGACTGTCTGGTGGATCTCCACGAAGCAGGCGGCCTTCCTGCCGTGATGAAAGATTTGGCAAGCTATGGCCTCTTTGATACCAGCCTCATCACCTGCACCGGCAAAACCATTGCCGAAAACATCAAGGACGCCAAAGTATTAAACCGCGACATCATCCGCGATCGAGAACACGCCTATTCTCCAGATGGTGGCCTGGCTGTGCTTTGGGGTAACATCGCTCCCGATGGCGCCATCGTGAAAAAAGGCGCCGTACTGCCAGAAATGCTGGTGCATGAAGGCCCAGCCCGCGTCTTTGAAAGCGAAGAAGCATGCATTGACGCATTGACCGAAGGCAAAATCAAACCAGGCGACGTCATTGTCATCCGCTATGAAGGACCAAAAGGCGGCCCTGGCATGCGGGAAATGCTGGCGCCTACGGCTACATTGGCCGGCTTGGGCTTGGACAGCAGTGTAGCCCTCATCACCGACGGCCGTTTCTCCGGCGCTTCTCGTGGCGCTTCCATCGGCCATATCTCTCCAGAAGCCGCTGCCGGCGGCCCCATCGGCCTCATCGAAGAAGGCGATATCATTGCCATCGACATGAACAACAACACCTTGAATGTGAAGGTGGACGAAGCAACCTTGGCCAAACGGAGAGAAACCTTTGTACCAAAAGTAAAAGAAGTGGCGCCTGGCTACTTGAAACGCTATCAAAAACTGGTGACCAGTGCCAACACCGGTGCCGTGTTTATGGACTAAAAAAATAAAATTGCGGTAATCGTTTTTAGAAGAAAATAAGCTCAGCAAAAATAAGATGGCTGAAATCCTTTGTACCTAAGGATTTCAGCCATCTTTGTTTTCTTCTAAGCGACGCGAAAAAGCAGTCCTTTTTTATGCTTATTCCGCTTCTTCTGTTTCTGCCCAATTCATATCGCTGGCGAGATCTTCCAGGGCCTGTACCATATTTGCAGTAGCCACATCTACAAATTCTTCTGGAATCGTTGCAATTTTCCAACCCTCTTCTGTATTTTCGCATCCAAAGGTCATACTTTCTGTGATGGTGGTCAATTCTGCCGCATCATACTGTTCGCGGAAAATCGTATCAAATAAAGTACTCATGGTTTCTTCATCGGCACCCGCACCCGTAAATGCCATGGCAAAGGCCTGTTGGATATATTCGCCCATGACGTTGGTAAGCACGGGGGATAAGTCCTGATAAGTAAAAGAAACCGTCACATTTGCCGTATCATCTGTCACTTCCGAACTTTCAATTTCATACGTCATCTTTGCTGCACACTCTTTTAAGATGAGCATGCTTTCTTCTTCCATCTCCTCTTCTTCTGAAAACAGATCGTCTTGAGACTCGTCCCAATCGGCTGTCATGCAAGCTTTCATAGCCTCAAAATCGTATTGCTGCATGGCGTCACAGAAGCTGGTAACCACAGGGTCCGGCTTTGGCTTGCTACAGCCAAACAGCGAAACACAAAGCAACAGTGTCAAGCAAAACATACCCAATTTTTTCATAAAATAACAACCACTTCCACATGAATACCACAAATATATCACAATCCCTTTAAAAAGACAAGATATCGCACCTTTTTTCCCCTTGTTCCCTTCTTTTTGTGCAGACCCAGTACACCAAACCTTCCTGATTTCTTCTTTTCTTTCCCTTTGTGGGGCTTTTGCCGCAAAAATCGTCGATTTTTGTCCTTTTTTTGCGTTGGAATATTTACAAATGACCCAAAATCACATAAAATGGGTAGTTGTTATCGTTTCTAACAGAAAGGAAGGAAATTGGGAAGATGAATACCAAAACGGACTTATCCAAACAGGCCTATTCCTTTGAGGGCAAGATGCCCTTAAAACAGGCCATTCCCCTGGGGCTTCAGCATGTGCTTGCCATGTTTGTGGGCAACTTAACGCCGCTGCTTATCATCACCGGCGCCTGCGGTTTGGCCGGCGGCGAATTTGCAGATTTGCAGATTGCCCTGCTGCAAAACGCCATGTTGGTGGCCGGTATCGTCACCTTAGTACAGTTATTTGGCATTGGCCCTGTGGGCGGCAAAGTACCCATCATCATGGGCACCAGCTCCGGCTTCATTGGCGTTTTCAACAGCGTCGTTGCCACCATGGGCGGCGGCGTTATGGCCTATGGCGCCATCATGGGCGCTTCCATTTTAGGCGGTTTGTTTGAAGGCGTGCTGGGCCTCTTTTTAAAACCACTGCGGCGGTTTTTCCCGGCCATCGTCACCGGCACCGTGGTGCTTTCCATCGGGCTTTCCCTCATCAGCGTTGGGATTGCCTCCTTTGGCGGTGGTAGCGGCGCCAAGGATTTTGGCTCTGTGGAAAACTTGCTTTTGGCCTTTTTTGTACTGGTGGTCATTTTGATCACCAAACATTGGACCAAGGGCTTTGCCAGCTATGCCTCCATTTTGATTGGTATCGTAGCCGGCTATATCGCCGCCTTTGTCATGGGCTTTGTACTGCCCCACACTGGCGTAACGGCCGAAGGGGTAGAGTTTACCAAATCCTGGGTATTAAACTGGGACAAGGTACGGGAAGCCGCTTGGTTTGCCGTACCGGAATTGATGCCGGTACCCATTGTCTTTGACTGGCGGGCCATCATTCCGGTCATGATTATGTTTATTGTAACGGCCGTAGAAACGGTGGGCGATATTTCCGGGGTTATGCTTGGCGGCATGGGCCGGGAAGCCACCGACAAAGAACTTTCCGGCGGCGTCATCTGTGACGGTTTGGGGTCTTCCTTTGCCGCCTTCTTTGGTGTTTTGGCCAACACTTCCTTTAGCCAAAACGTAGGGCTGGTTGCCATGACCAAAGTGGTCAATCGCTTTGCCCTGGCTACCGGCGCCGTTTTCTTGATTCTTTGCGGCTTGATTCCGAAATTGGGTGCCCTGGTTTCCATCATGCCCCAGTCGGTGCTGGGCGGGGCCGCCGTCATGATGTTTTCTTCCATCGTTGTCAGCGGGATCCAGCTGGTGACCAAAGACCCGCTGACCCCAAGAAACTTGACCATTTTGTCTGTGGCATTGGGCGTTGGGTACGGCATGGGGGCAAACCCTGCCATCCTAAGCGCAACGCCTCAGGCTGTACAGCTGATTTTTGGCGGTTCCGGCATTGTGCCTGCCGCTTTGGTGGCCATGGTGCTTAATATCTTGCTGCCAAAAGACGACGCAACTGCGTAAGGTCTTCGACCGTATCTACATCCATCAATTCTTCTTTGCCCAACGCCTCCACCAACACCGGCGGCGCAAACAAAGAAAACACGGCACTGCCGCCCCCTGCGGGCGGCAGTTTTTTTAATGCCGCAAAAGCCGCCTTTGGAAAAATCACTGGGCTTGCCCCCTGTCCCCCAAAGGAAAGGCGATAAATCCGGCTGGGGTCTGCCAAAAACGCATCCACCAACGCCTGGATACTTTCTTTTCGTAACAATGGCTGGTCGGCGGTGCAAAAAAGACATCCTTCCATGCCCTCCATCTGTTCCACCCCCAGACGGATGGTGTCCCGCTGTAACGGCTCCTCATGGAGCAGCACCTCCACCCCTTTTTTGCGGCAAATCTCTGCCACTTCGTTCCATCTGGTCACCACCAATCTTTTTTGAAAGCAGCCACAGTCGGTGGCCTCCAAGACATAAGCACAAAGGGGCTTTCCGCCCAAGTCCACCAACAGTTTATTGCTCCCGAACCGTTTCCCCTCCCCCGAGGCCTGAATCACACAGCCAATGGGGGCCGAAATATTGGTCAAACAATCGTCTGGCTTCTTGTTCCACTGCTGTTCGATATTGTTCATACTGTGTCACCAACTTTCTTGCTTCTGCCGTCAAGGCGCTGCCGCCGCCGCCTTTGCCGCCAATGGTACGCTGCGTCAAAGGAAAGCCCAACACTTCCTCGGCGTGGGTGATGAGCTTCAGTGCCTTGGTATAAGCCATGTGCATTTGCATGGCGCCGCCCCGCAACGACCCGGTTTCTTCCACCGCCAACAACAGCCGGTATGGCCCTTCGCCAAAAAAACGCAATCCTTCTTCGTCGCACAAATAGACTTGCACTTTTTCTTTCATTGCTCCTCCTCCCAATCCAAAAACCATTTTCCCTGCCGCAAAAAGGGCCGGGCCTTGGGATAAAGCAGCCGAAAGGCTGCCGTCATCTCTGCTTCGGTGGCCGTTTTTGGCACAATGGATGCTGCCAAAGCCCCCTCTTTTAAAAACAGCAGCCGGTCACAACACCCCAGCGCCAGCTGGGGGTCATGGATGGCCATGAGCGCCGCCTTTTGCCCCGCCGCCACCATTTGCCGCACCTTTCGAAACAGCAACTGCTTGTTTTCCACATCCAGCGCCGCGTCCGGTTCATCCAATAACCAAAAGCCCGCCTGCTGCACCATGGTGCGGGCCAAAAGGCAAAGCTGCTTTTGTCCTTCGCTTAAGGTCAAAAAATCCCGGTGGGAAAGCTCTGCCAACCCCACCTGCTCCAGCGCCTCCATGACCGCTTGTCGCTGGGCTTTCGTGGGCTGACCAAAAAGGGAAAGCCAAGGCGACACCCCCAGAAGCACCACCTCCACCACCGGCAGCGAAAAGGCAATGCCGTGCCGTTGGGGTAGATAGCTGATCCTTTGGGCCCGTTCCTTGGCCGAACAGCTTCTCAAGTCCTTTCCCTCCAACAAAAAGCGGCCTTCATAGGGCAGCTGGCCGCAGATGGAGCGAAAAAGCGTGGTTTTTCCGCCGCCGTTTTTGCCCAAAAGCCCCGTCACTTCTCCCGCCGACAACGAAAAGGACAGACGGTTTAACACCTGTTTTTCGCCATAGAAAACGGAAATTTCTTCTGCCGAAAACAATTCCTTCATGCCATTTTCCCCCCTTTGATGACCAAAAAGAGTAAAAACGGCGCCCCTAAAAAAGAGGTGAAAATGCTCAGCGGCAAATCGGCCGTACCGATGCTGCGGGCCAATAAATCGGCCACCAACAACAACAAACTGCCCAAAACCCCGCCAAAGACCATGGTGGGCAGCCGAAAATCCTTTGTCAAAAGCCTGGCCACATGGGGCGCCAAAAGCCCCACAAAGCTGATGAGCCCCGTCACCGATACAATGGAGGCCACCGCAAGAGTGGCAAAGACCAACAGCAAAAACCGCATTTTTTCCACCGAAACGCCCAGCATCCCCGCTTCTTCCTCCGAAAGACTCAACAGCAACAGTTGCCGGTGTAAGAGCAAAATGACCCCGGTGCTCACCAAAGAAACCGCCGCCGAGAGGGGCAGTTTCGATGCCGTCATATCGCTTAAGGACCCCATGACCCAGTATTCAATGGCCCCCAGGTGTTTTTGGGGGTCTGCCGATAATTTCAGCAGCATCAAAATGGCCTGGGTAAAGGCATTGACGGCAATGCCCGAAAGCACCACCGACGAAAGCCGCCTTGTCCCCGACAAGCGACTTAGCCCCAGCGTCACAAACACCGTCACCAGCGCGCACAAAAAGGCCATCGCCGCCGTCACGGCCAGGCCGCCGCCAAAAAACAAAATGGCGCAGGCCGCCCCCACCGTGGCCCCGGAGGATACGCCAATGATGTCCGGCGAAGCCAAGGGGTTTTGAAACACCGTTTGATAGACACTGCCGGCCACCCCCAGCACAAACCCGGCCAAAACCGCCATCAGTGTCCTTGGTAGCCGCAGCCTCCAAAACACCCGCACCGGCAACTCCTGCCCGGAAAGCAAATCCGAAACCGAAAGGGGAAACCGCCCCACACACAAAGAAACAACAAATGCAGCCCCTGTCAAAACAAGGGCTGCACCAAAACAGATCATCCATTTGTTTGCAAATTGTTTTTGCATTGTTCTCGCCTCTTACGCTTCTGGCGTAAAGCCATAGAAGGTTTCATAGAAGGAAGTCAGCGCTGTATCAAAATCGGCGGTGCTGTACAAATCGGGATGCAGGACACTGGCCAAATACAAGGTACCCAGCACACCGCTTGGCACCGGAGAATCCCAGGCTTCGTAATCCCCAGGCATAGCGTAAACAGCACCGTTTTCCACTGCCGTTACCCCGGCCAGATTGCTGTCAGAGAGCACGTCATCCACCGTATAATCGGCTTCCCCGGCCAATACAATCACATCCGGGTTCCAAGCCAATACTTGTTCATAAGAAATTTCGCCCCAATCGTTTCCCGTCAGTTCGGAAGCCACATTGGTACCGCCGGCCTGCTGGATCAGGCTATTTTGATACATTTCCCCGCCAGCTGCGGCCAGGAACGCACTGTTGGAGGTGAGCAGTACCGAAGGCGTTTTTGCGCCTTCCAATTTCGTTGCCAAATCAGAAAGGGCCGTTTCGTTCCAATCCAGCAAAGCCTGGGCTTCTTCCGTTGCCCCGGTGGCATCGCCAAGCAAAGTGATGGCTTCATCCAGCAAAGCTTGGTCTTCAGGGTTTACAGCCAGCACCGGAAAGCCCAATTCTTCCAAGGCAGGAATGGTGTCTTGCAGTTTGGCTGGCAAAATAATCAAATCCGGCTCCAAGGCGGCACAACCTTCCAGGTCAAATTCCTTGGCTGTGCCAACGCTTGGCAGTTCCAACAATTCCGGTGCCGCCAGGCCATAGATGGGGCGGCTATCGGCCTTGGCCTCGATGCCCACCAGTTTGTCTTCCTGGCCCAGGGCAATCAGTAACGACGTGGAAATATAATAACCGCTCACCAACGTCTGTGGTTCTTCTTCAATGGTCACTTCCCGGCCCACTTGGTCAGTGACGGTGAGGGGAAAGGCCGCTTCTTCTTCGGCCGCCGCCGTTTCTTCGGTGGTTTCTACTGCTTGGGTACTTGTGCTTTCTTCCGTTGTGGCATCCTTGGAAGAACAGGCCACCATGGACAAAGAAAGCAGCGCCACCAGTAACAAAGACAATCGTTTTTTCATCACAAACATTCTCCTTTTTTTGGGGGAAAACCCCGTTATCGTTTCAAAACAACAACGGAGATTATAGCATATCCTTGGACTTTCTGCAAGAGTTTGCTATAATGAAAGTAACTGTATGGAACGAAAACAGGAGGAACCTATGATCCACTTTACCGATTACAAGCGCCCCACTTCCTTACAAGAAGCATGGGAACTGAACAAAAAAAAATCCAACCGCATCATCGGCGGTATGCTGTGGCTAAAAATGAGCCACCGCCCCGGCCAATGCGCCATCGATTTATCGGGCCTTGGCCTTGACACCATCGAAGAGACAGACGACGCCTTCTCCATCGGCGCCATGGTGACACTGCGGCAACTGGAACTGCACCCAGGTCTTGCCGCCTATACCCAAGGCGCCATGAAAAAAAGTGTGGAACACATTGTCGGTGTTCAATTTCGTAACTGCGCCACCATCGGCGGCAGCCTCTATGGCCGCTATGGGTTTTCCGATGTGCTGACCTTGTTTTTGGCCATGGACACCCAGGTAGAACTGTTTGAAAAGGGCATCCTTTCCCTGGCCGACTATGCTGCCATGGATTACGACCGGGATTTACTGGTGCGGGTAATTGTGAAAAAAACACCGCTGCGTCTGGCCTATGAATCGGTGCGGATCACCAAAACCGATTTTCCGGTTTTGACCTGTGCCGTATCCTTCGGGCAAGAAGGCTTGCGGACTGCCATCGGGGCCAGACCCAACCGGGCCAAGCTCCTTTGGGCCAAGGAAGATATGGTGCAAAACGGCACCATCGATGCCGCTTCTTTTGGCGCCTATGCCCAGGAAATGATTCCCGTGGGCAGCAATCTGCGGGGCTCTGCTGCTTATCGCAAGGCCCTGATTCCTGTGTTAATCGAACGCTGTTGCCAACAGGTGGGAGGTGACAGAACATGAACCTTTCTTTGACCTTAAACGGAAAATTGATTCAAGACGACATCCCGGCGGACATGGTGCTGCTGGATTTTGTGCGCCGCCACGGTTGTTACAGCGCAAAGCGGGGCTGTGAAACGGCCAACTGCGGCCTTTGCACCGTTTTTTTGGACGATGTGCCGGTGCTCTCTTGCTCGGTGCTGGCGTTGCGGGCCGCCGGGCGCAAGGTAACCACCCTGGAAGGTTTGCAGGAAGAAGCTGCCGAATTTGGCGCCTTCATCGCCGACCAAGGGGCAGAGCAATGCGGGTTTTGTAATCCCGGCTTGATGATGAACGCCATTGCCCTCTTCCGGGAAAACCCCGACCCCACCGAAGACGAAATCAAAGCCTATCTGGCAGGAAACCTCTGTCGCTGTTCCGGTTATGAAGGACAGCTGCGGGGCATCCAAGCCTATTTGGCATGGAAAAAGGAGAATCGACCATGAAAACTGTCAGTCAACCCATCCGAAAATTAGACGCCATGCAGCTGGTGACGGGGCAGCCGGTGTTTCTGGATGACATCGCCCCCAAAGACTGCCTGGTGGTAAAGCTCCTTCGTTCTCCCCACGCCAATGCCCTGGTGGAGTCCATCCAGACAGAAACGGCCAAAAAAGTGCCGGGCATTGTGGCCATCTACACCTTTGAAGATGTGGACCAAGCCGGCCCCCGGTTCACCTGTGCCGGACAAACCTTTCCCGAACCAAGCCCCCAAGACCGGCTGGTGTTAGACCGCCATGTCCGCTTTGTGGGCGATGTGGTGGCCATTGTGGCCGGGGAAACGGAAGCGGCCGTGGACAAAGCCTTAAAACTCATTAAAGTAAACTACCAAGTGCTGGAAGCGGTACTGGATTTTCATACGGCCAAGGACAACCCCGTTTTGGTCCATCCCGAAGACAACTGGGAGGCCCTTTGCCCTGTGGGCGCCGACAACAAGCGAAACCTCTGCGCCTGCGGCGACGATCGCTATGGCGATGTGGAAGGCGTCCTTTCTGCCTGTGACATTGTGCTGGAGCGCACTTATCACACCAAAGCCTGCCAGCAGGCCATGATGGAAACCTTCCGCACCTATTGCACCATCGACACTTACGGCCGCTTGCATATCATCAGCTCCACCCAGATTGTATTCCATTGCCGCCGAATTGTGGCCAAGGCCTTGGGCATTCCCAAATCCATGGTTCGTGTGACCAAGCCCCGCATTGGCGGCGGCTTTGGCGCAAAGCAAACGGTCGTTTCGGAATTATATCCGGCCTTTGTCACCTGGAAGACAAAACGGCCTTCCAAATTGATTTTTAGCCGAGAAGAAAGCCAGATTGCCTCTTCTCCCCGCCACGAAATGGAAATCACCGTCCGCCTTGGCGCCACCAAAGAGGGCATTGTCAAAGCCATCGACCTATACACCCTCTCCAACACCGGCGCCTATGGGGAACATGGGCCAACAACGGTAGGCCTTTCCGGCCACAAGTCCATCCCCCTTTATGGCAAAGCAGAAGCCTTCCGCTTCCATTATGACGTGGTTTATACCAACGAAATGTCTGCCGGGGCCTATCGCGGCTATGGGGCCACCCAAGGGCTCTTTGCCGTGGAAAGCACCGTCAACGAACTGGCGGATCTGCTTCACATGGATCCCTTTGCAATCCGCAAAAAGAATATCCCCCACGAAGGCGACCAAATGCCTGCTTATTATGGCGAAACCTTAAATAGCTCCACCTTGGAAGCTTGTCTGGACAAGGTCAAAGAGATGAGCGGTTGGGATGAAAAATTCCCGGTCAAAGACATGGGTAACGGCAAAGTCCGGGCCTTGGGCATGGGCATGGCCATGCAGGGCAGCGGTATTTCCGGCGTGGACGTAGGCAGTGCTTCGCTGAAGCTGAACGACGAAGGATTTTATACCCTGCGCATTGCCGCCGCCGACATGGGCACCGGCTGCGATACCACGCTGGCCCAGGTGGCCTGCGAGGTGTTGGATTGCCCCATGGACCAAATCGTGGTACTGGGCGCCGATACGGACGCCTCGCCTTATGACTCTGGCTCCTATGCTTCTTCCACGGCCTATGTCACCGGGAAAGCCACAGAGCAATGTGCCTTGGCTTTGCGGGAGAAAATTTGTGCCCTGGGCGCTCAAAAACTGGGCGTTTCGGCAGAGGATGTGACCTTTGACGGCAAAGCCGTTTCCTGCGGCGACCAGTCCATTTCTTTGGCCGACATTGCCACCGCTTCCATGTGCGGCAACAACATCGCCCTGGAAGCCACCTATTCCCATTCTTCCCCCGTTTCTCCACCGCCATTTATGGTGGGGGCCGCCGAGGTGGAAGTGGATTTACAAACCGGCGAATGTACCCTCATTCATTACTCTGCTGCCGTGGACTGCGGTACCCCATTAAACCCCAATTTGGCCCGCGTGCAGGCCGAAGGGGGCTTATTGCAAGGCATTGGCATGGCCTTGTTTGAAAATATCACCTATACACCCCAGGGACGGATGATGGAAAACTCCCTGATGCAATACAAAATCCCAAGCCGCCTGGATAGCGGCCGCATCGATGTGGCCATCGTTCCAAGCTTTGAACCCACCGGCCCCTTTGGCGCCAAGTCCATCGGCGAAGTGGTCATCAATACGCCGCTGCCGGCCATTGCCGACGCCGTATACCACGCCACTGGGCTGCGCTTTCGGACATTACCCATCACGCCGGAAGACATCGTGCTGGGCCGGCTCAACACAAAAGAAAACGCTCACTAAGGAAAGGATGACAGTATGGAACTGTTGGAAGAAAGAATACGAAAAGACGGGATTATCCGCAAAGGAAATGTGCTGAAAGTGGATAGCTTCATCAACCACCAAATGGATATCCCTTTGATTGATGAAATGGCAAAAGAATGGAAACGGCTTTTTGCCGGAAAGCCCATCAATAAAGTGCTGACCATCGAAGCCAGTGGCATTGGCATTGCCGCCCTGGTGGCTCGGGAATTTGGCGTGCCGCTGGTATTTGCCAAAAAATCCATGAGCATCAATTTGGACAGCAACAACTATTGCACCAAAGTGCAATCCTTCACCCACAACCGGGTGTATGATGTCATCGTTTCCCAGAAATTTTTGAGCAAAGAGGACCATGTGCTCATCATCGACGACTTTTTGGCCAACGGCTGTGCCCTGCTGGGCTTGCTGGACCTGGTTTCTTTGGCCGGGGCCACCGTGGAAGGCATTGGCATTGCCGTGGAAAAAGGGTTCCAAAATGGCGGCGAACTGATCCGCGCCAAAGGATACCAGTTGGAATCGCTGGCCATTGTGGAAAGCATGAACGACGAAACCGGCGACATTGTATTCCGCCATATGGAAAAATAAACAAAGTCTTTTTCCCCACCGCCAATTTTGGCTAGGGCGTTGCATAGAAAAAGCACCAAGGCAATCTGGGTTCCGAAGAAAACAACATGCTGTGTTTTCTTTGGAAACGGTAAAAATGCCTTGGTGCTTTTTGTTTTTCTCTTTCCTCCATCGGCTCAGGCCATGGCCCGCCGTTTCCGAAAAGAAAGGGCTATCGGCTTTGGACCGACAACCCCTTTTTTTGGTATTCTCCCCAGAATACCCTTTATCAGCAACGCGCTTGTTCCCCTTATGCGCGGTATGCTGCCTCCTCAAATTTGTTTTGCTTGTTTTTGGCTTTTGGATCCACTGCCGTTTCCATAGAAACCGTCTTACAATGACAAAAGATCCTCCCGTCCGCTTTGGGCTCTATTCTCTCATCCAAATCAAAAACCGTTTTTTGTAAAAAGAGCAAGCCTTTTTCCTTGGGCTTCCTGCTGTCAACGTTCTGCCAAAAACCACCGGCTTTCTTGCATTTTGCCGGTTTCCTTTATGTTTATTGTAAACTCTCTCCTTAACATAGAGTCAAGAAACGGAAGGGGGTTTCCCCATTTTTACCCACGCCAAAAATATGCTACGCTGTTTTTCTCTCAAAAACTATCCTATGTCACGAAAATAGTTTGCCGCAGCTATCTTTTTTTCGTAAGTTTTCCATACAAAAACATGCATTTTTTTGCAATTTAGGCAAAACAAATAAAAACACCCTGGTTTTGTTGTCTTTTTCCCCGGCATTTCCTGGAAAAGCAAAATTCCGTTTTCGATATTTTGCACAAGTTTTTGTGGTCTTTTCGGTCCAAAAAGACTGCCAGCTTTTGACAGCAGTCTTTTTTTCTTGCAAAACCGACGATTTTGTCACGCTTTTTGCGCCGCTTTGTCAATTTTACGCAATTCTTCCCGGAAGGCTTCTTCCTGCGCAAATACCTTCGGATCGTCTTCATAGAAGACATAGAAGTTTGGATCCACTTTGCCAATGCCCATATATCTTGCTTTGTAGTCTTTCAACAATTCCCAGAATTTCTTTCTCAGCAAGAAGATGGCCAGCAAGTTGGAGAATACCGGAATCAACAGCGATACGTCTACAATGGCCCAGAACAAGTCTGCACTGTAACCGCCTTTGACAACGGACCAAACAATAATCAAGTTTGGAATTGGGAATACAAATTTAAACAGATAGCAAAGACGGTCTCTCAGCACAGGGCGTTTGCGGAACAACCATTTCATAACAGCAATATAGTAAGTAAACCAGCCTGCTGTAGTGGTGATCCCAAACAGAGCCATCATAATGCCAATGTAAATTTCGCCGCCTTGACCAAATACGGAATGGAAAGCTTCAATGGTCAATGTAGCCCCGGTGGAACCGTTTTGCCATGTGCCTGTGCACAATACAGCCAAAGCTGTAATGGTACAAACGATAATGGTATCGGTGAATACTTCAAAGGCGCCCCACAAACCTTCTCTCACGGGGTGAATGGTGTGAGCAGAACCATGGATCAATGGAGAAGAACCTTGGCCGGCTTCGTTGGAGTTAATGGAACGAGACAGACCTTTGCTGATGGCCTGTTGTACGGCGGCACCTGCGAAACCGCCGGCGGCTGCCGTGCCGGTAAATGCATCGTGGAAAATGGAGTAGATCATATGTGGTACGTTGGCGATGTTGGCAATAATCAAAATAACGCCGCCCAGCAAGAATACCACGCACATGAAAGGCACCAATTTGGTTGCTACTTTTGCAACACGAGGGGTTCCTTTCCAAATGACATAATACAAAATAATGGAGTAAGCCACAGTAACACCAAACATGTCCACACCAAAGGACCGGTTCAGCACTTCAGAAATGGAATATGCTTGGGAACCACCCAAGAACTGGCAGATGAAACCGATGGCAAAGATGACGGCCACCACCATGGCTCCTTTCATATGGCCCATCTGTCTGCCAAAGCCTTTTTCCATCATGTATGTGGTACCGCCGAAGTATTCGCCTTTTTCGTTTTTGCCACGATAGTGACAAGCCAAGGAAACTTCAACGCATTTTACCATCATGCCAAAGAAGGCCCAAACTTCCAGCCAGAACACGGCCCCAGGGCCACCCGTTGCAATGGCCGTAGCCACACCGGCAATGTTACCGCTACCAACGCAGCCGCCAATGGCGATACATGCTGCTTCAAATGGCGATACCTGACCTTCTTTGCTTTCTGTTTCCGTGGTGCCTTTTTTGCCAATAACCTGTCCAAAGGTGTATTTCATGATATGCTTAAAATGACGGATGGTGAATAACCCGGAGCCCAAAAAGAAATAGGCGCCGATCAAAAGCACGAAGATAATAAACGGTTTGGACCACAATACATCATCTAACCAGTAGATGGTATTACCAAACGCTTCATAGTAGGACATTGGATTCTCCCCTTTCTTGCTTTGCGCCTCCTATCGGTCGCAAAGCCGATTGCATGCCATCTGGCCTAGTCGCTCCTAGCACCCAGTTTCTCTACCTGACTGCTAAGCCTGCGTGCCATCAGTTTCTCCACCTGAAGGCCGCAACCACACAATGACCAGTTTCTCCACCTGGCCATCAGACCACGACAGCTGCAATAAAACTCTCCCCTTGTAACACGTTGTAACACATTATCATTGCATTCAAATACAGAAAGAAAGTTCTTCCCATGTGGCCACATGTTCTTCTTCCGGTTTTGTATTTGATAGCATTATTGTAAACTCTATACTAAACATAGAGTCAACTAACCTATGTGCAATTTGTTACCTTCCAAATTGTAAAAAAAATAACATTTCAATATCTCCTTAATTCTATACAAATTATCCAATAAAATGAAAAACTAACTTCCATTTTTTATGGTATTTTGGATGCACTAACTTACAGTTATTTCCATTATTATACGATGCTAACAAAAAAGAGGTGGTTTCCCCACCGGAAACCACCTCTGCATAAAAATTCATACAGTGCAATATTTTGTTAGTTTTGCACAAACTCAGTGTGTTTTGTTGTATTCTTCCAAATCCAGGATTGCCTGACGCATCATTTCTTTGGTGATCTTATAAGGACCAACTTCGATGTCATACTTGGTGACAGCACTATCCAGTACAGGATCCAATTCGTCTACGGTCACTTCCATGTCGGCCAGTTTGGTTGGCAAGCCGATGGATTTCATGAATTTATAAATTTCAGCCAGTTTATCCATCTGTTTGTCCATCATCAGCATACACAGCACGCCATAGGATACGACTTCGCCATGGAGATGTCTTTCTTCAATCTGAGGCAAAACGGTCATGCCATAGAACAATGCATGGGCCATACCGCTATTGAGGTTGATATCGATCAGATAGGAAACAAGACCACTGGTCAATACAACAGCCAAAACTGCTTGTTCCAATTCAAAGGAAGAACGGTTGTTTTTCACATCTTCCATTGCTTTGGTACCATATTTCAGCAAAGGATCGCCGGTCATCTGGCTCATGATCACAGGCAGTGCATCTTTATGTGCCAATTCCAATCCTCTGGCCGAGAAAGGAACTTCGGTGTATTTTGCCAATGTATCGCCAATACCAGCCCACAGATATACTTCTGGTGCTTTTGCGATGATATCCAGGTTGATGAAGTTATGGATGGCCGGTCTTGGAGCCACAAATACGTCTTTTTGTACGCCGTTTGGATAATACATAACGGCAATGGCTGTGGTGGATGCACAAGTTGCTGCGATGGTTGGGAAGGTGAAGAATGGTTTTTCTGCCTTCATAGCCACATATTTACAGGTATCGATGGCTTTCCCGCCGCCGCAGGCAAAGATCATATCTGCTTCTTTTACGGTATCCAAGCCCAGCAGACGATCGCCGTTTTCATAGGAAGCCACGCCGCCAAACCATTCAAAGCCAACCAATTCGATGTTGGTGCCCTTTACGGCTTCGGTCAGCACTGGTTTGATGGCAGCCAGTGCACGTTCGCCACCAATCACAACCGCTTTTGTACCATATCTTGCGCACAATTCACCCAATTTTTCATACGTTTCTAAACCAGATCCCACCGTATAACCAGGAAACAGTACATTTGTTACGTCCATTTTCACAACACTCCTTTTTCTTTTTCTTTTTCGAAAATCGGAACCGTTTTGGCCTAGGGCCACCGCCTCCCACTGGTCAGGTCCTCTGACCATAGAAAAAAACCGGCCTTGGGAAGCAGTCCTTGCAGCAGGTACATCCTGTCTGCATTTCCTCTTTATTATACTTCCTAATCCGGTTTTTTTCAATGAAAATCTGTATTGTGCGTAAAAATATACCAGCTATAGAGTTTTGCTTTCGTTCATTGTGCCGATGTGTTTTGTTGCATGCTACATTCTTTTGCCCAAAAGTGCTTCTTTTCCCAGTGTCCCAGCCGGTAATATCCGTAGAGGGTGACAAAAGAGGCAAACCAAGTGACTGGATAGCCAAAAATGATGACATCCATGGACGAGAACACACGAGTACCGATGAACAAGAACACCTGTCTCAGCACCACAAAGGACCCTGTCATGGCAATCATGGGCGGCATGGCCTCGCCAAAGCCACGCATGGCCCCGGCATAAATCAGCGTAAGGCCAAGCAAGAAATAAAGGGGCAACATAATTTTCATGATTTCCGTCCCATAGGCCAATACATCGGCATCACTGGAGAAAATCCCAAGCACTTTATATCCGAAAAACCAAAGACCCACACAGCAGGCTGTGTTCGTAATCAATCCCATAATGGCCGACACCGTCACGCCTTTTTTGGCCCTGGCTATGTTACCAGCCCCCACGTTTTGACCAACAAAAGTCACCACGGCCAAGCTGATGCTTTGCATTGGCATCAACAAAAAGGTATCAATTTTTAAATAGGCGCTAAAGCCGGCAATGACGGCCGTACCAAAGCCATTGACATAATACTGCACCAATACATTGGAGATGGCCGTTACACTCTGCTGAAACCCACTGGGTAGCCCCACCTGCAAAATGCGGCCCACCATCGGCCCGTCATAGCGAATGCCCTTCAGATGCAGCCCAAACATCTCGTGGCTGCGATAAAGCACCACCATCACCAGGACCGCCGAAACCACCTGGGCAATCAACGTCGCCCAGGCCACCCCAGCAATCCCCAGCCGGAATACCACCACAAACACCACATCCAGCACCACATTGATCACCGATGTTACCACCAAAAAATAAAGCGGCCGTCTGGAATCGCCTACGGCCCGCAAAATGGCCGAGCCCATGTTATAAACCATCAACGCACTAATGCCCAAAAAGTAAATCCGCAAATAAACAACGGCTTCTTGCAACACATCCTGCGGCGTTTGCATCAACCGCAAAATCGTCGGCGACGCCAACACGCCAAAAAAGGTGGAAAAAATCCCAATCACAATGGTGATAAACAGCGTTGTATGGACCGCATGGCGCATCTTGCGCATGTCGCCCGCCCCAAAAAATTGGGAAATGATGGCGCTGGCCCCGGTGGATACGCCCATAAAAAAGCCTACTAACATATTGATAATCGGAGAAGAGGACCCAACGGCCGCCAATGCCGCGCTGCTGACAAATTTTCCCACAACCACCACGTCCGCCGTGTTATACAACTGCTGTAAAATATTGCCCAACAACAGTGGGATGGTAAACAGCACAATTTGCTGCACCATGTTTCCTTCTGTCATGGCTGTTCCATGTCTCACTTTGCCCATCTCCTTTTTTCTTCTCTCCCTGATTCAACGCTACCCATTATAGTCCGTTTTGGGTGGCTTGACAAGCATTCCTGCCGGTTTTTCTGTAGATTTTGAACAGTTTTTCTCTTTATTTTTTGTTCACTTTTCACCTCAAAGCAACAGGCCGCCGGCCAAGCCGGCAGCCTGTGATTCATTTGACTTTGCTCTCCTTGGTCTGCCATTTACCCCGTTTGTAGTAAAGAAATACCACTGCAAAAGCTGCAAACCAAGTGATGGGATAATTCCAGATGATGATGTCCACCGAGTGGAACACACGGGTGGCGGCCCACAAAAATACTTGGCGCAACACCACATAGCAACCAATCATAATCCCCATAGGCGCTACGGCGTCTCCAAATCCGCGCAAAGCGCCGGCATATAGCTGGGCCAACCCCAGTAAAAAGTAAAACGGTAATAACTGCCGCAAAATCTGCTCCCCATAGTCCAACACCGTCTGGTCCGTGGAAAAAATGCCTAGCACTTCCCGGCCAAACAGCCACAAAAAGAGGCAACAACTGATATTGATGACACAAACCAATACCGCCGTCACAAACACGCCTTTTTTGGCCCGTTCCAGTTTCCCTGCGCCCATATTTTGCCCCACAAAAGTGACAATGGCCAAGCTTAAACTCTGCATAGGAAGACCTAAAAAAACGTCCACTTTCATATAGGCACTAAAACCAGCCATCACCATAGTGCCAAACAAATTGACATAGGACTGCACCATGGCATTGGAAATGGAGGTGATGCTGCGCTGTAGCCCGCTGGGTAGCCCAATTTGTAATACCTGCGATAAAAAGGCCCGGTGGCATCGAATCTCCCTTGGCCGCAAGCCAAACAAGTCCTGCTGGCGGTATAACACCCAAAGCACCAACGCCGCCGAAAGTGCCTGTGCAATCACCGTCGCCCAAGCTACCCCGGCAATGCCCCAATGAAACACCACCACAAACAGAACATCCAGCACAATGTTTACCCCAGAAGTAAAGCACAAAAAATAGAGCGGGCGCTTGGAATCGCCCACGGCCTGCAAGATGGCAGAACCCATGTTGTAAAGCATCAAAGCCCAAATACCACAAAAATAAATCCGTAGATAAACGACCGCCTCCACAAACACATCCTCTGGCGCCCGCATCAGACGCAAAATGGTGGGAGAGGCCACAATGCCAAATACCATGGAACAGCCGCCCAAAAGCAGCGTCAACCACAACGTAGTATGCACGGCCTGTTGCATCTGTTTTCGTTCTTCCGCCCCAAACAAACGGGCAATGACGGCACAGGCCCCTGTGGAAACGCCACTGTAAAACCCGACCAAAATATTGATGATGGGGGAAGAAGAACCCACCGCCGCCAGCGCCGCACTGCTGACATAACGGCCAACCACCGCCACATCCACGGTGTTATAAAGCTGCTGTAAAATGTTTCCTAAAAAAAGAGGAATGGTAAACAGTAAAATCTGCCGGACCATGTTTCCCTCTGTCAAATAGGTCCCTTTGTTCACGGCAAAACTCGCGCCCCTTTCTGCCGCTTCCTTCCATCCTCTCTTCGTCAAACTCTCTCTTTTTTATTATAATCTCTTTCTTTTTTCCTGCAAAGGCAAAGGCTCATAAAATTTTTTTCTACTTACCATAACAAATTGTGAGGGGCAAACAAAAACCCATCCCCTGGTTTTCGAACCACAAAGGATGAGCTTTGCACGGTGTTCAAAAAGAAATGATCAAAAAAGCGATTTCCAAAAAAGAAAACAATTGCAGGAAACATCAAATGGCTGAAATCCTTTGTGTGTCAGGATTTCAGCCATCTTTGTTTTCTTAGGACGCTGCGTTAACTATCCTATCTTCTTTTTTCGTTTGCTCCGGACGGCTTATTTCCCTTTGGCATACAAAATCTCTGCCAATTCCGCCCGCGTCACTGGGTCAGAAAGACGGAAATCGCCACTTTCGTCGGCTTCCATCAATCCATAGTTTACACAATAGGCAATGGCTTGCTTTTGGCTACCGTTCCAGGAAAGATAACCTTCATAGTTTTTCACCACATTGTCGCTGGTATTGACTGCTGCGCCGCGATAGGTGGCATAACGATACATAATCAATGCCATCTGTTCTCTGGTCACGGCCGCATCCGGCATAAACGTGCCTTCGGTGGTGCCATAGACAATTTTGTTTTCTGCGGCCCACTTGGCGGCTCGGCTATAGTATGCATCGTCGGATACATCGCTAAACTGAAGCAATGGCTTCGTTTCGTCCACTTCCGGTTCCCCGGCCAGACGGTAAAGGGCCGTCACGGCCATGCCGCGGGAAACGGTGGTATCCACGCCAAAGGCTGTATCGCTTACGCCCATCAAAATGCCGTTTTCTTTGCAATACTGCACCGCTTCAAAATAGCTGTCGCTTTCTTTTACATCCGTAAAGCCCAAGGCTTCTTCCGGCGTCACAATTACATAATCTCCAATGGCATTTCTGCCGGCGTTCATCACATTGCCAAAATAGCTGCCGTGTGCCTTTGGCGCAAAGGTGGTAGATACTTCTTCTTCCACCACGTCGGTCACATTGCCCGCCGAAGCCGGTGTCTGAGAAAGGGAATACAGCCCGCCATATTGCAGCTGTTGGCCATTGGCATAAACCGTATAAGTCTTTTCCCATGGCATATCAATGTTGGTCAAAACCATGTAACGGATGGGGATATCACACCGGAACGATGCAACCACTTTATCCGTTTCGTTTTTCACCTGTACCTGCACGCCGTCTCTCGTTTCGGCAAAGGCCAAGTAAAGATAGGTCTGATCAGTCATTTTGTTCCAGTTTTCTTCTGCCATACCCACCGAGTAAACGGAAGCACCCCGTTTGCAGGTGATGCCGCCCTGGGCTGCCAGACCGCTATTGCCTTCTCCCTTGCTCACTGCTTCCACCAAGCCGCCATAGATGGTCAACGTGCCTGGCGTTTGGATGCCACAGCCGTCTTTGGTGGCCGTCAGGGAATAATTCCCGCCGTTGATGGAAACGGCTGTTTGATTGCCCACCGTTTCCACACAGGTGCCTGGGGTTTGAATGGTCAGTGTGTTACAAGAAAGGGAAACATCGCCCTTGGCTTCCACACCTTTATTTTTCCCGTTTAACACCAGTTTGCCGGTGCCGGTGATGGTAACGTCGCATTCTGCGCTGATGGCACCGCCACGGCTGATGGTTTTGCCAACACTATCGGTATACGTTTCATAATACCCGCCTGTCAGCGTATTTTCACTGTCTTTGGCCAGCTGGATTTCCAAAGAGCTGGCTCTGTTGACCACCAAAACTGGCGCCGATTCACAGCTTAAGTTTAAATCATCCAAAATCAGCGTCACATCGTCCGAAGGCGCATCCACATAAATCTGTGTCTTGGCTGCCGCCCCTTCCAGCTGATAGGTGCCGCCTTTGGTGATGGTCAGGACCCGGTTCACCACGCCATTTCCCGAAGAAAGGCCGGAGTGTTCCGTCTCCACGTTTTTCACATAGACCTTTTCACTGGCCAAATTGGATACTTGATCGTCATAGATTTTGATGCTGTTGGATGTGATGGTTAATGGTGTTACATTTTTTGCCACCACCGGTGCTGCAAATACCCCCGTGGCCGGCAAGCTTAACAGCATCAGCCCCGTCAAAAGGCCACATAAGACTTTTTTCATTCCTTCATCTCCTCCTATTCTTCCTCCACGACCGTTTCCTCCGGTTCTGTTTGAGGTTCCTCTTCCGTTAAATTGTCGTCTTCTTGGGTATCCGAAGATATCACAACGGTCACATACGGCCGTTCGTTATTGACAAGCCGCACCCCATCTGGCAGTGTCAAGTCCACCGGCAAGCTATATTCGCCCGCCTGCAAATCTGTCACATCCACACTGCCCGAAATATCTGCCCCAGTGATATTGGCCAAAACGTCCTCAGCCCCGCTGATTTCAAAGACAACACTGCCGGAAACCACTTCCGTTTTCAGCCCTTCCTCCAAGTGCACCGTATACGAAAGGGATTCTGCATCCAAGGCAATGGTCTTTCTTGCCTCTTCTTCAATTTCCACCGTAATGGTGGCCCGGTCGGGCTCGTTTTCTTTGAGACTGACGCCGGCTGGCAGCAAATAAGAAATGGCATAGTTGCTGTTGACCGTATCGTCTCGCCCTTCCACCGATACACTGGGCAGTCGGATTTCATCAATGGTAGAAAGTGCCTCTTCGTTGCCAATGATATAAACCCAAGACGGCGTACATGTCACTTCTCCAATCACATACCCATCGGCCGGAACCCCGGCGGCTTCTGCCACCAAAGGCACCCGTTTGCTTTGTTTTGGCGGAATATAAACCTGGCATTCGTCTTGGCTTAAGGTTACGCCTTCCACCACATTGCCCGATGCATCCACCGCCTGTAACGTCACCGTATAGGTGGTATCATCCGTCAACGGGTCTGCGGTGATGGTGCCTTTGGCCGCCACCACTTGGGTAATCTTCGATTCTGGCCCCGTCACGGTCACTGCACTTGGTGTCATTTCCGGCTGGGCATACGCGCTTTGCGGCGTTTCTTCTCCCGCCGTTGTCACTTCCACCGGCACTTCTTTACTGCCGGCATATTCCACCAACACCGTCACATTGGACGGCGAGCGCAGCTCGATTTCACTGTTACTGGACCCAGCGGGCAAACGAATTTGCACTGCCACACTGGTTTCTTTGCCCACAATCTCTTCCAGCTGTAACGTGCCAAAATCGATATAGGCCTCAATGTCGTCTCGGTTTTGATAAATCCGATCCAGCGTCAAGCGCTGGGCCCGGACACGGACGGATATTTTCGTATTTTCCAGTTCTTCCCGGTTGGTAATCACCAAGCCGTTTTCTTCCAACAACTGTAAATTATTCATGGTCAGATCCGTCGAAAAATTACGGGTCTCCACTGGATTTTGGATATTCAGCACAATAAACCAAAGGGCAATGGCAATCACCAAAGAAAGCAGCTTCCATCCAAAATCTTTCATTGCTATCTCTTTTAGTTTCTGCAATCTTTTATTCATGGCTTCGCCATCCCTTCCACAGCAGCGCTTTGCGTTTCTTGGTTCCATGGTTGCCCTGGGAGAGCATGCTGCGCATACTATCAATGGTCAAATTTCGATATAACACGCCGCCACAAGCCAAAGAAAGGCCGCCCGTTTCTTCCGAAACGATGATGACAAAGGCATCGGAAACTTCGCTGGCGCCAATACCGGCCCGGTGTCTGGTGCCCAGCTCCATGCTTATGTCGTTACTTTCGGTCAAAGGCAAAAAGCAGGTGGCCGCCGCCACACGGTTGCGTTTGATGATCACAGCGCCATCATGAAGCGGTGTGTTTTTTTCAAAAATATTGATCAATAACTGACTGGTCACCACAGCGTCAATGGGGATGCCGGTACGCTCAAAATCGCCCAAGGGCACTTCCCGCTCCACCAGCATCAAAGCCCCCGTCTTGGCCAAGCTCATCTTGCTGCACGCTTTCAAAATTTCTTCAATGGTTTTTTCATTCAGTTTTTCGTTGGTGTCTTCTTCTGGTTTAAAGAGGCCCACCAAATGGTGCCCCTTGCCCAACTGTTCCAAAGCCCGGCGCAATTCCGGCTGAAACACAACAATCAATGCGGTGATACCAACAGAAATGGTCTTGGAAAAAATCCATAAAATCGTGGTCAACCGCAGCATCATGGCCACCAGTGCAAAAATGAAGATCACCATGATCCCTTTAAAAAGCACCCAGGCCCTGGTCTCTTTGATCCAAAACATGATGCGGTAAATCAAAAACGCAACAATCAAAATATCCAGCAGATCGATGATACCCACCGTTGGCATGGAAATATTGACCGTTTGAAAATTCGTAAAAAATGAGCGCAGTTCCTCCATTTCTGTGTTCACCTCCTTCTTTCCAAATTTCTAAACTGTTTGGCTTTTATGGCTGTTTGGGTCTACTGCCATGGGGAAAGGCGATTTTTGGCACCGCCTTGACATAATAGACATAATGTTCGTCTTGAAATTTCACCCGCTCGGCCTTTGGATAATCCAGCACATATTCGCCCTGTAACACCAGATACATCAACCCGGCAGAAATGGCCGTCTGCACCAAGGTGGCCAAAAGGGAGACCGGTGCGCCACCAAAAAGCGCCGCCAAACATAACCCAACCACCGTAATCCCGGCCGAAATCCACAAAGCCTTCTCTCTTTCCCAATCCAAAAATAAATGGCTGATGCCCCAGCCGGCTAAAATCACCACCAAATAGACGATCCATACCGACCCCCAGCTCATCCAATCGGCCTGCTGCATGATCACTTCATACATGGAAAGCAGCGTATCCAGCGAGCCCATGGGCGTAAAGTTGGCCCGGGGCGAAAGGGCCATCAACTCTTTCATCAGCGGCCAGTGATACCAAAAAAACACAGCCGCCCCCACCGGCACAATGGCCTTGACCCCCACATAAAGTGCGGCAATCAACACCACAATCTGTGGTAGGTGAAAGGCATAGGCCACCACCATCGCCGGAAAAATCAGGCTCTCCAACGGAAACAGCCGGATATAAAACACAAACAAAAGGCAAAGCAGAAAAAACAACAGTGCTGCCGTTTCCACCGACACCACAAACACAGAAAAACAGGCCACCAATGCTGCCAGTAGCAACACCACCATGGGGCTTGCCACCACCGTCACCGCCGCCGGTATCACCGTCAAAAGCAGCCGCTTTCCAAACCCCAACTGTCCCATCGATAGGCCAGAAAGCACAAAAAACAGCACCAGTCCGCCAAAAAATTTCAGGGCAACGTCTGCCCTTCCTTCATATCGTTTATATTGTCTTACGAGACGATGGATCATCGTCAACCCTTGATTCATGGTCATAAGTCCTTTCTTGAGCCTGAAAGCGGGCCAGTTTATTAATTTTGCGTTCATAAATTTCGTTGCGCGCTTCCGCCTGGTCATACTCTTGTCGATGAAGCACCGTACCCAGTATGGTGTAAATCACCAAGACGACCAAAAGCCCCACCAAGCATTGGATGAGCGTTTGTTTGGAAAACAGCGCAAACAGGTCCGCCTCTTTGACAAACAGCAAATAGCCGTAGTAAAGACCAGCCAGCACCAAATAGCCAAATCCAACCCCCAGCCGCAAGCCAAGATTGCGTCGGTATACATAATCTCGCCGGCTCAGCGCCAGCTTTTTGCGATCTTGCGCGCCCAAATGTTTGTCATAAATGGCCATGCCAATCATGGTATGTACTTTTTGCAACGATTCCATGGCAAAAGGCCACTCCTTTCTCTTTTCTGTTACAACAGATTTTTTTGCTACAAAATCGCACTACTTTCCAGAAGATCCTTGCCTCTCTTTTTGTTCAGAACAAGCCTTCTGTATCCTTTCCACTACATTCCTTTTCATTATACCATAGATTTTTCCTTTTTTTTAGAATTTTTTATAAACTTTCTTACAATTTGTTTACGATTCGGGCTGGATGATTTGATCCAAACGAGGCCGCTTTTTTACCCGTTGCGGCAAAGGGCCTTGGCCGTTTCTTTGGCCTCTGCTTTGGCCTTTTCCATCCTGGTTTCCACCGGCGCCCCTTCGATGTCCAGTCCTTCGGCGGCCACCATGGTCATCTGGTCAATGCCATACATGTGGCACATGGCCTTTAAATATCGCCCGCCTTGTTCCAGCTCTGCGTCTTGCCCGCTGGCAAAGCCGCCTCTGGTGGTGCAAAAGACCAAGGCCTTAGCCCGGCAAAGCCCTTCCACCCCCTGGGGTGTATAATGAAAGGCCAGCCCACAGACAGAAACCTGCTCAATATAGGCCTTCACCACCGCCGGGAAGCTATATTCCCAAAACGGTGCCGCAAATAAAATCACATCGGCCGATACAAATTGTCTGGCCAAATCAAACATGGCATCGTCCAGCTGGCCGGCTGCAATTTTTTCTTCCCGTGCCGCAAAATTACCATAATGGAGATACTGGGGGCACATTGCGCCCAAATCCACCTCTTCCACCACAAACCCGGCCTCTTCCATGGGCGCCAAAAAGGCCTGGGCCAGTTGATAACTTCTGGAAACTGCTTTTCCTCTGATGCATCCATTGACAAATAACACCCGTTTCATGGTTTTGCCTCCTCTTCTCACAAATTGATTTTATGATATTTCATCTTGTTCCATAACGTGGAACGACTGATTCCCAGCTCTTCTGCCGTTTTGGTACGACTAAAGTTATTTTTTTTCAGTGCCTGTAAAATTCGTTGTTTTTCCCAACGGTCGGCGTCGGCCGCCTCAAAGGGCTCGTCCTCATAGCGCAGTTGCCCCGCCGTCTCCGCCTGGGGGCGACGGTTAAGGCCTCGGCTGATTTCGCTAAAGAGGGCGTTGGTGTTGATGTGTTTATTTTCCAACATCACACTCAGCCGCTCCAACATGTTTTGCAGCTCCCGGACATTGCCCCGCAGTTCTTGTTTTTCCAAACTTTCAATCATCTGTTCCCATAACGCTTCGTTGGCACAATAGCTTTGGAAGTTATAATGTTTCAAATAATCAATGGCAATTTCTGCAATGTCCTCTTTTCGCTCCCGCAAAGGCGGGATTTTTAACTCCAACACATTGAGCCGGTAAAATAAGTCCTCCCGAAACCGCCCGGCCTCCACTTCTCCTTGCAAATTGCGGTTGGTGGCAGAAATGACCCGCACCTCCACCGGCACCACTTTGTCGCTACCGATGCGGCGCACTTCTTTTTCCTGAATCACACGCAATAACTGCGCCTGCATCTCCAGCGGCATTTCCCCAATTTCGTCCAGAAAAATGGTACCCTTGTGAGCCATTTCAAACATCCCCATTTTGCCGCCCTTGCTGGCGCCGGTGAAAGAACCTTCTTCATAGCCAAACAATTCGGCCTCCAACAAATTTTTCGGAATGGCCGCACAGTTGAGGGCTACAAACGGCCCGCCACAGCGGGGGCTTTGGTTATGAATGCTTTGGGCAAACAATTCTTTGCCGGTGCCGGTTTCACCCATGATGAGTACGGATGCGGCAGAAGAGGCATAGCTTTTGGCAATGTTTTTCACTTCCTGAATTTTTTTGCTGCTGCCTTTGATGTCGTCAAAGCGATATTTGGCCGTAAAACCTTTCTTATTTTTATAGTACATACGGGCATTTTTTTCATGCTCCTGTAAAACTGCCAAGTCCTGGAATGTGGAAACGACGCCTTTACATTTGCCGTCAATTTGAATGGGGATGCGGTGGGTCAACACCGTGCAGTAGGGCAGTTCAAACACATCGCCTACGTCGCCCCCCTCTTTTTCCATGGCTTTAATCATTTTGGTCCCCTTGACCACCTTATCAATGCGCTTGCCTTCCAGGCGGTCTTTGGGGTCATGGCGCAAAAATTGATAAACCATGTCATTGGCGGCGATGATGATGCCGTTTTCGTCGGTGGCCAAAATGGCGTCATTGGTGAAGTTAAACACCACCTTATATTGCTCCATGCGCAACAGGTTTTCTTTGTTTTTCTCGTCCTCCCTGGCCTTTACTTCCAGCGCCTTTTTCCCCTCGCGCACCGACGCTTCCAAAGAGTCTTTGTGATGGCGCAGCATACGGCAGCAAAGCCCTGCTTTCTTGGCCGTATCCATCACCTGGGGCGCCGTCAGATACAGTGCATTGGGCGGCGCATGGAAAAACCGCTCGTGGTCCCGGCTTTCCCAAGTGTCATAAAGAAAAAAGGGCTTGCCGGTCAAACTGGTCAATAACGTCAAATCCACCTGTCCCATTTCTTCTGCCGCCACAAACACCTGCTCTTCCACCAACAGCGAAGGCTCGCCCAGGGAAAAAAGACAATCCAGCGTCGCATACGGCAGCCACACCGTCTCCCACCGCCTCTCCTTTGGCAGCACCACCTGGTTGTCCGTCAAAATCAAAAGCTTCTCCTTGCGCTTGCTCCAATCAAAGGTTTTTCCCTGGGGTACACAAATCACGTTGCCCTCCATCCCCTGTTCCTCCAGGGTTTGTTTCAAATACACTTCATAGGAAGGAAAGGATGTCACAAAGCCAATTTCCACTTTGTCCTTCATGGATGCGCCTCCTTTTTTGTTTCTTGTCTTTGCAAATTGTCCGAAAATGTCCAATTATGTTTAGTATATCAAAAAAAGCCCATCCCCGCACTTCTTTTTTCGTATACCCCGGCAAAAAAGGCGCAAACTGTTGGTAAAAACAGCCATCGGCTGCATCAAAAGGAGGCAATCTGATGAAAGAAACCAAAAAGAAGAAAGAAAAACCCACTACTGACACCATGATTCGCCAGCAAGCCAACTATAACGAACACGATCAAGCTTCCCCCATCAACGACCCCTTTTTTGAAACCAAATCCAACCCCTTAAGCAGCAAAGGGAACTGACCCTGCCGGCCTTTGGGCCGGTTACATTTTTTCTTTCATTCACATAATGTTCATGGTATTGTTATTGAAAAAACTGCCAAAAAGAGGTATGATATACAATATGCTATTTTGGGTGTATTGTGCCCGTAGCAGCGATTTTTTTGTTATTCCAGAACCGAAAGGAGATTTCAAAATATGTTTTCCAGAGATATGGGTATCGACCTTGGCACCGCCAACACCCTGGTATATGTCAAAGGTAAGGGCATTGTGGTCAATGAACCTTCCGTTGTGGCCATCAACACATTAACTAAAGAAGTTTTGGCCGTGGGCAACGAGGCCAAAGAAATGATCGGCCGCACCCCCGGCAATATTGTGGCCATCCGCCCCATGAAAGACGGTGTCATTGCCGATTTTGATATCACCCAGGCCATGCTGCGCTATTTCATCGGCAAAGCCTACACCCGCTCCCTCTTTGGGCCAAAGCCACGGGTGGTTGTTTGCGTACCTTCTGGCGTGACGGAAGTGGAAAAGCGTGCCGTCATGGAAGCCACCATCGGCGCCGGCGCCAAAAACAACGATGCCTATTTGATTGAAGAACCCATGGCCGCCTCCATCGGGGCCGGGCTTCCTGTGGAAAGCCCCACCGGCAGCATGGTGGTAGATATTGGCGGCGGCACCAGCGAAGTGGCCGTCATCTCTTTGGGCGGTATCGTTACCAGCACCTCGTTACGGGTGGCCGGCGATGAAATCGATTCCTACATCATCAGCTATATCAAAAAAGAATATAACCTGGCCATCGGGGAACGCACCGCCGAAGAAATCAAACTGACCATCGGTTGTGCCTATCCAAAGGCCCAGGAAGAACGTATGGCCATCCGCGGCCGTGATTTGGTCAGCGGCCTGCCAAAGACCATCACCATCACCTCCAACGAAATTTTGGAGGCCATCAGCGAGCCCATTTATGCCATCATCGATTCCATCAAACAAACCCTGGAAGCCACCCCACCGGAACTGGCGGCCGACATCATGGAATTTGGCATTACCTTAACCGGTGGCGGTGCCCTCTTAAGTGGTCTGGACACCCTCATTAACAAAGAAACCGGCATGCCCGTCAACATCGCCAACGAGCCTTTAAACTGTGTGGCCATGGGCACCGGCTTGGTGCTGGAACACATTGAAACGCTGCGCACGGTGTTGCTTTCTCCCAAAAAACTGAGAATGTGATAAGGAGCCTTTGCTTTGAAATTTTTTGAAACCTACAAAAAACAGATTTTTATTCTGCTGGCCATCTTGCTGGTGCTTTGTTCTTTCATCACCGCCGGCTTAAAACAGCAAACGGGCCTTGTGGGCAGCGCCGTGGGGTTTGTGGTCACACCACTGCAAAAGCTTTCCTCCTCCATCACCGGCTATGTGGGCGCGCAAATCTCCTCTTTGTCCGAAGAGCGGGATTCGGAAGCAGAAAACGAAGAGCTGCGGGCCCAAGTGGCGCTTTTGGAAGCGGAAAACAAACGGCTTTCCCTCTATGAAGAAGAAAACAAACGGCTTTCGGATTTGCTGGACATGGCCCAAAAATACCCGGCCTATGACAGCATTGGCGCTTTGGTCATTGCCAAAGACCCCGGCAATTGGTTTGATACGTTTCTCATCGACGCCGGACGGGACAAAGGCGTTTTGCCGGACATGGTGGTCATGGAGTCGGCCGGCATCATCGGCCGCATCACCGAAACCGGCCCCAATTACAGCCAAGTCCAGTCCATTTTGGACAGCCGTTCTTCTGTATCGGCCATGAGTTTGCGTACCGGGGATTTGGGCGTGGTCCGCGGGGATTATACGCTGATGAACCAGGGCCTTTGCCGGATGGAATATATTGACGCCGAAAGCGAAATTATGACGGGGGATGAAATTGTCACATCGGGCTTAAGCGATGTCTATCCACCGGGGCTTACCATTGGCTATGTCCAGGAAGTCATCACCGATGCCAACGGCTTAACCAAATACGCCATCATTGCCCCCGCCGTCGATTTTAAACACATTTCTTCCGTACTGGTTTTGTCAGAGGAGCTGGAAGAAGAGAAAAGCGACCAGAGCACAACCACCCAACAGACTGAAGAAAGCACTGCCGCACAGGAAAGCCAGCCTTCCTCTACGCCGTTGGATGGGGAAGGAGGCGAAAGGCCTTGAGACGTGTGATTACCCTTGCCATTGTGCTTTTTCTCAACTTGATTTTACAAAGCACCGTCTTGCAGCACATCGCCATCATCGGCATCGTGCCCAATACGGCGCTCATTATCATCTTATCCATGGCGCTATTGCGGGGCAGCACAGAAGGGGCCGCCGTCGGCCTTTTTGCCGGACTGCTACAAGACCTCTTTTTTGGCTCTTCCATCGGCTATTATGCCTTTTTGGGCTTGGTCACCGGCTATATCGCCGGAAAGTTCAACAAGGGCTTTTACCGGGAAAACTATCTGATGCCCATGCTTTTGACCTTTTTGGCCACCTTCTGCTATGAAAGCAGCATCTTTTTCACCAGCGTCTTGTTTCGCGGCCATTTGAATTACCTGTACTTTTTATCTCATATCATACTGCCGGAAATGGTCTATAACACCGTCTGCACGGTGGTCATTTACCGTATTTTGTTCTCGGTCAACAGCGCAACCGAAGAAAAAGAGAAATTCAAACGCAGGCTTTTCAGCATAAAATGATTTGCTTGGAGGAACCATGAAAAGCTATTTGGAACGATTTTTAGAATTTATCAAAAGCCGTATCTTCATTATGATGGCCGGCATTTTTGTGCTGTTTTTCGCCGTGGTTTGTAAACTATTTTATTTGCAGATCATCCACGGGGAAGAATATCAGCAAAGTCTGACGGCCAGCATCATGCAGGATTTGACCATTCCTGCCTCCCGCGGCATGATTTACGACCGCTATGGCCGGCCCTTGGCCACCAACCAAGTGGCCTATTCTTTAAAACTGGACGACAGCATCACCGTCTCCTTTTCCGAAGAAGAACGGGCGCGGATGATTGTGGAACTGGTGCAAGACTACGCCCAAACGCCAGGGGCCCTCGTCGATACCTTGCCCATCACCACCTCGGCCCCCTATGCCTTCACTTTTTCTTCCGAAGAAGAACAAGAGGCATGGCTTTTGGAACAAGGGGCAGACCGGAAAATGAAAAAATGGACAGCCGAAGAATGGCTGAACTATTTGAAAACCAATCTGATGACGGCCACCGAAACGGCCCAAGCTCTTTCTGAAAGTGAAATGCGTCAGGCCATCAGCCTTTCTTTATCGCTGAGCGACAAAAATTTGATGCTTCTCTCCCTCATCCATCTGTTGGAGGAAAACGGAGAAACCCTCTCCGACGAATTGCCCATCTCCACCTCCCAGCCCTATACCTTTCTTTACGACGGCAACGAAACCAAGGAGCTGGACTGGAAAGAAAGCGTGGAAATGGAGGACGAAGAGCTTTCTTATGATGCAACGGCTTCCATGAACTACTTATACGACTTGTTTGACATTCCCCCTTGCTTAAGCGAGCCAATAAAGCGGGACATGGCAACCATCCGCTATTCTCTCTACCTCAACCGTTGGAGAAAATATGAACCGGTCACCGTGGCCCTTAACATCAATAGCCAAACCATTGCCGCCGTGGAAGAAAACAATGAAAATTACCCTGGCGTCAACATCGATACCTCTTCCCTGCGCACCTATCCTGGCGGGAAATACTTCTCCCATATTCTGGGCTATATCCGAAAAATCGACGACAACGAATATAGCCGCCTCAAAGAATATGGCTACACCACCAGCGACATTGTGGGCAAAAGCGGCATCGAAAGCATCTTTGAATTGGAATTAAACGGCGAAGACGGAGAAATGTTGGTGGAAGTGGATTCCTCCGGCCGCCGCATTCGCACCATCGAAACCATTGCCCCCATCTCCGGCGACAATGTGTTTTTGACCATCGATAAAAATTTGCAAATTGCCGCCTATGAATACCTGGAAGACGCTTTGACCGATGTGCTTATCAGCAAGTTACAGGCTACCTCCTTAAAGGATATGCCCATCACCCTCAAAGAGTTTTTCGCTTCCTTGGTCAACTGCGGCACCATTTCCCTGCCACAGCTGCTTTCTGCCACCGATGGCGTGCAAAAAACAGCCGGCGATCTAATCCGTGCCCAATACCCTTCCTTCTCCCTTTCCGACGAGGACGCATTGGAAAACGGCAAAGAAGTGCTCATCAATGCCATCAACAACAATCTGCTCTCTTCCAGAGAAATGATTGAACTTTTGGTGGAACAGGGAAAAATCACCCCCAGCGAAGAAGACTTATCTTCTCTTCGCGCCGGCAGTCTCTCTCCCCTTTCCGTCGTCATCCGGATGTTGGAAGAAGGACAATTGACGCCGGCCGACACGGATTTGGACCCTTGCTCCGGCTCCGTCGTCATCAACGATGTGCATACGGGAGAATATCTGGCCCTGGTCACCTATCCTTCCTATGACAACAATCGTCTGGTCAATACCTTCGATAACGATTACTATAATTTCTTGCTGCAACACCCCTCCACCCCTTTGGTGAACCGTCCTCTTTCCCAAAAGAAAGCGCCCGGTTCCACCTTAAAGATGGCCATTGCCATGGCAGGGTTAGAAACCGGCGCCATCTCGCCTTCCACCATCATCTATGACGAAGGCACCTTCACCAAAGCCGGTACCCCCTATGCCAAGTGCTGGATTGCCACCAGCGGCGGCAGCCATCAAAACGTGGATGTGAGAAAGGCCCTGGAAGTCAGCTGTAACTATTTCTTCTACGAACTGGCCTACCGCATGGGCAACCAAACCGAAGGCACCACCGAAAAAAGCATCGCCACCTTAGACGAATATATGGCCATGTTTGGCCTCGATCGCCCCACCGGCATCGAAATTGGCGAAAGCGAACCCAACATGGCTTCGCCTTTATACAAAGAACAGACCATCAAATGGCAAAACCCGGAAGCCACCACCAGCCAAACCCGCTGGACCGACGGCGACACCATCCGGGCCGCCATCGGGCAGTCGGTCAATAACTTCTCGCCGGCCCACATGAACCGTTATATCTCCACCTTGGCCAACGGCGGTACCCTCTATCAAGAAACCATCGTCTCCAAAGTGGAAACGGCCGACGGCGCCACGGTTTTGGATGAAGAGCCAGTGGTACAAAACCAGGCAAACTTTGATCCAGAAAACTTGCAGGCCGTTTATGACGGGATGCTGCAAGTAACCACCGGCACACAAGGCACGCTGCGCACGGTCTTTCAAGACTTTCCCATTGCAGTTGCCGCCAAAAGCGGTACCGCCCAAGAAAGCCTGACCCGCAGCTCCCACACTTGGTTTGTGGGCTTTGCCCCCTATGACGATCCACTCATTGCCGTAACGGTGATGGTTCCCTTTGGGGAAACCAGCCCCTCTCCGGCCGCCATTGTGGGCAAAAACATCATTGCAGAATATATGGGGTTAAACTATACACCACAAAACAGCTATTTGGATACCCGGCTGGCACAATAACTTTTTTAGGAAGGATGAGAATACCCATGATTACCTTTGAACAGGACCCGTATCAAACGCCCCGCACATCCCCCGTTACCGAAACGGAAGAAGCACCGGAAATCGGCTTGACCCAAACAGGCGCCTTGATGGAAACCATCATTGAAGAGGCCGAGGCCAAGGCCGAAGAGGAAGCCGCACCCGAAGCCACAGAAGAAACCGACGTGGAAGGCCGCGCCTTAAACGCCTTTTGCAAAGAACACATGGCCTATTTCCATAAAGGCAATTTGCGCAGCGGCATGTCCTTGGAATATGACGGCACCATCGTCATCCTGGGCGACGTCAATCCCGGCGCCCAAGTGAAAGCCACCGGCAATATCTTGGTTTTGGGCGCATTGAAAGGCATTGCCCATGCCGGCTGCCTGGGCGAGCCAGAGGCCTATGTCTTTGCCTTAAACATGAACCCCATTCAGTTGCGCATTGGGGAACTGATCACCCGTTTCCCCGATGGGGAACGGAGCAAGTCCCTCAAAAACCCAGAATATGCCTATGTAGAAGACGGCATTGTCTATGTTTCCGCCTTTGAATGAGGCCTTTGTCGATTCTTTTCCTATTTTGCTCAAAAAAAATAATGCAAAAGAGTCATATTTTTGATATAGTAGTAACAAACAGAAGATACGTTGTAATTTCACATAGTCGGGAGGATAAAGACACATGGGTGAAGTGATTGTAATAACCAGCGGCAAAGGCGGCGTGGGCAAAACCACCACCTCCGCCAACCTGGGCTGCGGCCTTGCCATCAGCGGCAAAAAAGTAGCATTGGTGGATGCCGATATCGGCTTAAGAAACTTGGATGTGGTGATGGGGTTAGAAAACCGCATCGTCTATGACCTGGTGGATGTGGTAGAGGGCAACTGCAAATTAAAAAGCGCCCTCATCAAAGACAAACGCTATGCCGGGCTTTTCTTGCTGCCTGCGGCACAAACCAGAGACAAAGACGCCGTTTCGCCAGAACAGATGCAAAAACTCTGCCAAAGCCTCAAAGACGAAGGCTTTGACTATATCATCATCGACTGCCCCGCCGGCATTGAACAGGGCTTTAAAAACGCCATTGCAGGCGCCGACCGCGCCTTGGTTGTCACCACGCCAGAAGTTTCTGCCGTGCGCGATGCCGACCGCATCATTGGGCTTTTGGAAGCAAACGAACTGCCAAACCCCAGCCTGATTTTAAACCGCCTGCGCATTGACATGGTGAAAAAAGGCGAAATGATGAGCATTGAAGATGTGACAGAAATTTTGGCCGTAGACATTTTGGGCGTTGTGCCAGACGATGAAAGCATCGTCATCACCACCAACAAAGGCGAGCCGGCCGTCACCGACGAAAACTCCAAAGCCGGACAAGCTTACCGCAATATTACCCGCCGGATCATGGGCGAAGATGTGCCTTTGATGAATCTGGAAACGGAAGAAACATTCATGGATAAACTGAAAAAATTCTTCCGTCGCAGCTAAACCAAAGGAGGACCCCAATTATGGCATTTGATATTTTCGGCTTTTTTAAGAAAAAAGAGCCTGCTTCTGGCTCTGTGGCCAAAGACCGTCTGAAACTGGTGCTGGTACATGATCGGGTGGATTGCTCGTCTCAGGTATTGGAAATGCTCAAAGGCGACATCATCAAAGTCATTTCCAACTATATGGAAATTGACGAAGAAGAATTGGACATCAACATTACACAGACAGAAAACGAAGATCATAACGGTACTGTGCCGGTGCTCTATGCCAACATCCCCATCAAAAGCATGCACCGCAGCGCACCAAAAGAAGACTGATGTTTGCCTTTGCGGCAAACAAAACCGGACTGACACATGGAACAATTGCGACAGGCTTCGTGATAGGACGAAGCCTGTTGTTTTAGGAGAAACAAATGAACAAAAAATTGCTGCAACAACTGGATTATTGGCTCATTGGCGCCGTCTGCCTGCTTTCGGTTTTCGGCATCATCTGCATTGGCTCGGCCACACACATCAATCTGGGCGAAGATGCCTCCACTTACTATTCCCAGATTCTTTGGTTTGTGACGGGGATTCCCATTATGCTGGTGGCCACCTGCATCAATTATAAGTTTTTATCCCGCTACTATTTGGTCTTTTATGGCATTTTGCTGGCCCTTTTGGTGGCCGTTTTGCTCTTTGGGCGCACCGTCAATAATGCCACCCGCTGGCTTTATATTGGCCCCCTGGGCATCCAACCGTCAGAATTTGCCAAAATTATTATGATTTTTTCTCTGGCAAAACTCATTGACAAAAACAAGGATCAGATAAATAATATAGTTGTACTGGGTTTTATTTGCCTTTTCGTGCTAATTCCCGTATTGCTGATTCAAAAACAGCCGTCCCTGTCGGCCAGCTTGGTCCTTTGCGCCGTGCTTGTCATTGAGCTGTTTGTGGCAGGACTGGACAAACGCTATATTCTGATTTGTCTTGCCATTGCCATTCCCATTGGGCTGTTTGTCTGCTGGGATGCTGTACGGGAAGATCCACTGATCGTGGATAAAATTTTAAAACCCCACCAAATCAGCCGAATCCAAACCTTTATTCAGCCGGTGGAAGGTTCCAACGAATATTACCAAACCTTCAAATCCATCAACGCCATTGGCTCTGGACAGCTGATGGGAAAAGGGCTGTACCAGGGCACCTTGAACCAATTAAGCTATTTGCCAGAACCCCATAACGACTTTATTTTTTCTGTCATCGGCGAAGAATTCGGCTTCATCGGCTGCACGGCCGTGCTGGTGTTAGAATATGTGGTGGCTTTCCGCTGCCTTTTGATTGCCATTGGCAGCCGGGATCTCTTTAGCCAACTGATTGCAGCCGGCGTTGGCGGCATGTTTGCCTTCCAGGCCTTTGTCAACACAGGCGTTGCCGTCAATTTGATTCCAAACACCGGTATGTCACTGCCTTTTGTCAGCTATGGCGGCAGCTCCATGTGGAACAACATGGCAGCCGTTGGCCTGGTGCTCAACATCGGCGTCAAACGTGCAAAATCCATCTTTGAGGAGGTATAACCGTGAATATCGCTTTGATTGCACACGATAACAAGAAAAAATTAATGGAAAACCTTTGCATTGCCTACCGGCATATTTTGACCAAACACTCGCTCTTTGCCACCGGCACCACCGGGCGTCTGGTGGAAGCAGCCGCCAATTTGACCGTCCACAAATATTTGGCCGGACCTTTGGGCGGCGAACAACAGCTGGGTAGCCAAGTGGCCAACAACGACATCGACTTGGTGATCTTCCTGCGGGACCCTGTGGCCTCCAAAAGCTATGAACCAAACATCAACAGCATCCTGCGTCTTTGCGATGTCCACAATATCCCTCTGGCCAGCAACCTGGCCACCGCCGAAATCTTGCTTTTGGCCTTGGACCGCGGCGACTTGGATTGGAGAAATGTGGTGAAATAAACATGCAAACCTTTACCAAAGTGGTACTTGGCTATTATCTCATCCTCAACTTGTTGTTGCTGGTTGTCATGTGGTGGGATAAACGGGCGGCGGTACGCGACCGCAGACGGGTGCCGGAAAGTACGCTATTTATCCTCTCGCTTTTAGGCGGCGCGGTGGGAGGCTTTCTTGGAATGCGCCTTTGCCACCACAAAACGAGAAAACCAGCGTTTTATATCATTTTTGCACTATCGCTGGTGCTGCATGTGGTGTTTTTGTTATTTCTTTTTCGCAGATAAAAAAACGCTGTCTTGGTACAGCCAGAAAACGCAAACGGCTGACATCCTTCCATCAAAAAAGGATGTCAGCCGTTTTTTCCGAAAAACCAAGGCTTCTTCTTGAAAAATGACTTTTCGCGCTTTTTATTCTTCCTTTTGTTCCACAGCCTGTGCCATTTTTTGGATGACTTCTTCTTTGGTCAAAGCCGGCAAAATGTTTTTGGGCGTCACACCTTTTTCATATCCACAGATGGATAAAAACTCACAATAATCGCAGGGCAACTGTCCGCCGTTTTGGGTGGGCCGCACGGCAATTTCCCCCTGCTGAATCCGTTTTGCCGTCTGGGCCGCCAGTGTGACGGCATATTGCTGCAACAGACCATAGGTTTCCACCGAGGCCAGGGAGGCTTTGGCCGACGGCGTACCGTCTTTTTTGTACCCCACCGGCAGTATGGCCGATTCCTGTTCAAAGGTGCCATCCATGGCCCGAATCACCGCCTCGTCATCCAGCACCAGCCCACTCATGGTCATTTCTTTTTCCAGCATCCGCTCCACATCCGCAACGGAAAGCCGCTCTGTGGCCTTCACCATCGGGTCTTGCACCCGGAAATAAAACACACCGCCAGGCAGCAGTTTTTCGCCCAGCGTGCCCTTTCCCACCGCCAAAAGGGCATCCAGATAAATCAGCAACTGCAGCTGTAACCCATAATATAACTCCTGCAGCCGAAATTCCTTTTTCCCCGTCTTGTAATCCACAATCTTTACATAGGTGGTCCCTTGCTGTTCCCATAAATCCACCCGGTCAATTTGCCCATTGAGCACCAGTCTTCGCCCTTCGCCCAATTCCACCACAATGGGCGGCAAAACGCCCTGGGCTCCAAAGGTCAGTTCGAAGGCATAGGGGCGAAATTGGCCGGCTTGTAAATGCCGGCTCAAGATCCAAATGGCGCGGCAGGAAATCCGGCAAAGGCGCTTTAATAAATATTGCATGGAACCGGTGGAAAGCAGTATTTCGCTGCCCACCAACGGCGCTTGCCGCTCCACCGCCGCCTCTGTTCTGCGTTTCACTTCTTCTTCCGTCAAATCAGCCCAGTTTTTCCCCTCTTTTTTTAGCGTAGAAGCAAATTCTTCCAATACACCATGGAACAATAGCCCCAAATCCGGATTGGCCAAGCCATATTCCTGCCGTTTCTTGGCCCCCAAGGTATCAGTCAAAAAGTATCGATACGGACAACTGATGAACCGCTCCAGACGGGAAATGCTGGAAAACAGAGTTTTTCCAAAGGCTTTTTGCGTCGTTTCTTTTTCCAGCCGGTTTTCCGTTTCCACGGCCTTCTCTCCGGCCAAAAATAACGCCATCTGGGACTGGAAAGCCGCCTGCGCTTCCAGCTTTTCTTGTGCCTTTTGCCATACCCGATCCCCTTCCAAAAGCCCTTGGCCCAAATGGCCAAAGGTCAAAGCCGGGCTATAGAAATAGGCATCCGGCAGCGTTTCTTCTTCCAGCGGCACAGCGGGAAACAGCGTGCGCAATTGCTGCACCACCACCGAAGGCGTCAATGCCTTGCCCGATAAATCGCTTCTGGAAAAGCTGACCACCAACTGCTCTTCGCTTTTGGTCAGGGTTTGATAAATCTGATAATTTTCTTCAAAGGCCGCCCTCTGGCCATTATGGGAGAGACGCAGCTGCTTTTCTTCCAACAAATCCCGCTCTCTGGCCGTAAAGATGCCGCCTTGGGCCCCGGCCAAAGGCAGCAGCCCATCGTTGGCCCCCAGTACAAAAAGCACCTTCGTATGAGGCAGACGGCTTCGTTCCACCGTCCCCACCGTCACACAGTCCACCGAAGGCGGGATGATGGCCAATTTTCCCACCGATAGCCCGCTTTCCAATAAGGCAGCATACGCTTCCAGCGTCATCTCATCTGCCCCTGCCACACTTTCCAGGGCAGAAAGCACCGTCAAAACCATCTGATGGCTTTGGCGCAATTCATAGGCCGCGGCCTGGTCCTTTTGTTCCAAAAACGCCGTTTCCTGCGCTTGCAGTCGCTCCGATAGGCCCATGCGGTCCAACACATCCAAAAAAGCCTCGTTCCAAAGGGCCACCCCCGCTTTTTTCTTCTTGCCCCGTTCCGTCAGCGGCGCAAAAAAGTCCACCACCTGCTGGCGCATGCGGTTGAGGGCCACATACCGCTCCTCCATGCCCTCTTCCGTCAGCCCAAGACTCCAAGGTTTTTGCCATTTCCACCCCTTGATGCCATAGCGCAGACAATAGTTTTCCATCTGCTCCACCTCTTCCCGTGGGAAAGTGGTCAAGCCCGTTTTCAATAACCCAAACACATCGTCAAAACGGAACCCAAACCGGACCACGCGAAAGATCCCCAGCACCGCCACCGCCAAAATCGTATCGGTGATTTTCTTTTTCCGGTCCAAAAAGTATGGGATTTGACATTGGGTAAATACCCGCTCCAGGGGCAGGGCATATCGGTCCAAGTCGGCCGCCACCACGGCCACGTCCCGATAACGATAGCCTTTTTCTTGCACCAATTCTAAAATGCGCAAGGCCGTCCGTTCTGCCTCCTCAAATCCATTGGCGCCAGACCAAAACCGAAGGGCGCCGTCGGCCTCTTGGGGCGGTACGCCATAGGCGCCAAAGGATTGCTCCAAATGACAAAGGGCCTTTGTTTGATGGCGATAGTCCTGGGTAAAAAAGCGGGGCTTTTCTATCTTAGCCCCCACCTCTTTGGCCAGGCGGCAAAGGGTTTGATAGGTTTCTTTGGGTTCAAAAAACAAATCACTGGGCAATACTGTTTCTCCTGCTGCCCTGGGGTCCATGGTCAGGCTCACCACCACCTCAAAGTCCAGCGCCAGCAATTTTTGCAAAATCTGTTCTTCCTGGGGCGTAAAACCATAAAACCCGTCCACATAAAACACCGATCCGGTCAAAAACGCCGCCTGTTCCAATAAATCATACAAAAGGTCCAGCGTTTCTTCCCCCGACAAATACCCCTCCTGTAAATACCGGCAGTAACCCTCATAAATGGCCGCCAAATCCCGCAGCTTTTCTTGCAGGGGCAAATCTTCCCCGGCCGCCTCGGCCGTCCGAAGCAGCTGGGCCGGCGTCAACTGATAGCGGAAAAATTCGCCTACTGTATCTAACAGCTGATCCAAAAACCCTTGCTTACCCACCGCCTTTTGATAATAGCAAAGCTGGGGCGCCAATTCTCCCACCACTTTTCTTAAGGCCATGGCACGGCTCACTTCATCCAACGGCCGGCTTTTGGGGGCGCCCACATGGGAAAAAACCGTATGGGCCAATCGGTCAAAGGTCAGTACTTTGACGCTGAAAATACCGCCGCCATCGGTTTTGGCAATCAATTCCTTTTCTGCCTGCAGCGAAAACTGCTCCGGCACCAAATAGACCGCCTTTTGTCCTTTCCTTTGCGCCTGGGCCAACGCCTGGTGCATGGCGTATGTTTTGCCGCTGCCGCTGCGGCCAAGAAAAAATTGCAGTGCCATGTTTTCCTACCTCCTGTCTGTCCTTTCTCTCATTATACTGCATAACCGCCCCAACAGCAGCATAAAAATAACAAAAAAGCCTGTAGAAAGGAGATTTTTCCATGCCTGCCCATAAATTTATGGTGATACCCTTAAAGGAACTGATCAAAACGGTGTTGCTGACCTTGCTTGGGCTTGCAATTTTGTTGGGGATTGCCGTCTTTGTGGCCCGTCAGGTACAGTCCATCCATGCTACATACGTCCCCGGCGTCTATGCCACACAGGTGGATTTGGAAGATGGCAGCATATTGGTGGAAGTGACCGTAAGCCACCACGACATTGAGGATGTGACCGTATCCAGCCTCTCGGAAACGGTCCCTGTTTTTTATCCTCAACTGCAATCCACCGCCGAGGCCCTTTGCGGAGCCGTTGTCAAAGCCCAAAGCACCGAAATTGACTATGGCGGAGATTTGGCCGTCACCAGCGGGATTTTGTTAGATGCCATGGAACAAAGCCTGGCCCAGGCCAGAAAATAGCCACCAAAAAAGACATCGATTTTCTCGATGTCTTTTTTATTTGAAATAAACCAGATGGAAGTGCTATAATGGGAAAAACAAACCAAAGAAAGGACTCTGGTATGCTAAAACGATTTTTTCCTTCCCTCGTCATCGATTCTGTGGCAGATTTGCCGGTGGAAACGCTGAAACGTCAAGGCATTCGTGCCTTATTTTTTGATATTGATAACACCCTGGCCCCCTTTGATGAAGCAGAACCAACGGAAGCAATCCTCCAACTGCTCACCCAGTGGCGCGCCATGGGCTTTGCCATTTGCTTATTGTCCAACAACAACGCCCCCCGCGTCAAACGGTTTAATCACGCCCTTGGCAGCATTGCCGTATATCGGGCCGGAAAGCCTGGCACAAAAAAAATGCGGCAAGTCATGGCCCATCTCCATGTCACACCCCAGCAAACGGCCCTCATTGGAGACCAAGTCTTTACGGACATGTACTGCGCCAACCGCGCCGGGGTACTGGCCATCTTGTGCCGCCCCATCTGTAACCGGGACCAACTGGTCACCAAAGTGAAGCGGGGCGCAGAAGCCTGGGTATTACGCCGCTATGAAAGGAGTCGATAATATGCAAATTCTTTCTTCTATCCAAGGCCAAACCAAAGTTTGCGGGATCTTTGGCCATCCCGTCGGCCACAGTTTTTCCCCGGTGTTACAAAATACGCTGTTTCGAGCGCTGCAAATTCCTGCCGTCTATACGGCCTTTGACGTTGCTCCCGAACATTTGCCTGCCGCCGTCCAAGGCGCCTTTGCCATGGGCCTTTGGGGATTAAACATCACCATTCCCCATAAAAAAGAGGTGATGGCCCTGCTTACTGGCATCGATCCTTTGGCCGCACAAATTGGGGCCGTCAACACCCTTTGCCGCAGAGAAAACGGCTTTTGGGGCTACAACACCGACATTTTGGGCTTAAAAAAATGCTTTGCACTGCATGGACACTGCCTCTCCCAGGCACAGGTACTGGTACTTGGGGCCGGGGGCGCCGCCAACGCCGCCGCTTTTTTGGCAGCCAGCGAAGGGGCAAGCCATCTCTATTTGGCAAACCGCACCCGCGCCAAGGCAGAAGCCCTGGCCTCCCAGATCCAGACCCATTATCCCATCCCCATCACCGTCTGCACGCTGGATGACCTTTCTGCCTTGCCAAAAGATTTGCTGGTGATCCAAGCCACCAGTGTCGGCATGGGCACCTGGGAAAGCCCCGTCCAAGACGAAACCTTCTGGCAAAAGGCCCGCTTTGTGGTGGACATTGTATACACTCCTTGGGAGACCAAAACCGTCCACGACGCCCGCGCCCAAGGCGCAACGGCCGTCAATGGCTTTGAAATGCTCATCTATCAAGGCATCGCCTCGGCCGAGCTTTGGCACGGGCTTTCCGTTGACGACGATACGGCCCGCACCCTTTGCGAAGCCTTGGCCAACCATTACCAAAACAGAAAGGACACGCCATGAAAAACATTGTATTGATCGGCTTTATGGGCTGCGGCAAAAGCACCTTTGGCAAAAAGATCAGCAAAAAATTGAATTATCAGTTTGTCGATACCGATAAATGGATTGAAAAACAACAAGGGCAGACCATTTCCTCCATCTTTGCCACCCAAGGCGAAGCAGCCTTTCGCCAAATGGAAACCGAAGCGGCCCAGACCCTTTCCAAAGAAGAAGGTCTGGTCCTTTCCACCGGCGGCGGCATGGTAAAAACGCCAAAAACCATGGAGGCCCTCTGCCAAAATGCCATTGTGGTCTATTTAAAGGCCACACCAGAACATATTTTTCAAAACATTGGTCATGATACCACCCGACCGCTTTTGCAGACAGACGATAAACTGGGGGCCATCCGCCGCCTCATGGAAGAGCGAGAAGACCTGTATCAACGTTATGCCACCGTGACCGTCACCGTCAGTGGCCATTCCATCACCGGCACCACCAATGCCATTTTACACCAACTGGAGGGATTGTTATGAAATTTGCCGTCATCCACGGCCCCAATTTGAACTTTACCGGCATCCGGGAGCCAGGCGTTTACGGCCGCCGCACCTTGGAAGACATCAACGAAACCATCGCCGCCTATGCCAAAACAAAAGACGTTTTGGTCTCTTTTTTCCAAAGCAATCTGGAAGGCGAATTGATTAACCACCTACAACAATGCTATTTTGACCAAGTGGACGGTATCATCCTAAACCCCGGCGCGCTCACCCATTATAGCTATGCCCTCCACGATGCCATCCGCTCCATCTCCATCCCCACCGTGGAAGTACACCTTTCCAATATCCACCAACGGGAGACCTTTCGCCACACTTCCGTCACCGCCGCGGCCTGCTTGGGACAGTTGTGCGGTTTTGGAGAAACGGGATATTTGTTGGCCATCGATGCCCTGTTGACCCATATTGGCCCCAAAAACGCCTAAATTTTTTGGAAAAAGAAGGCGATTGCCACATTTTTTTTTCGAAACCCCTTGCGAAATCGCCTCTTTTCCTTTAAACTAAGTAGAGATATGTTTTTTTAACGAGGAGGATTATTCATGATTTCTGCAGGTGAATTTAGAAACGGCGTAACCATCGAATATGAAGGCGACATCTTCATCATTCTGGAATTTCAGCATGTAAAACCAGGCAAAGGCGCAGCTTTTGTTCGGACCAAAATCAAAAACTTGAAAACCGGTAGCGTAGTAGAAAAAACCTTCCGTCCAACGGAAAAAATGCCTCGCGCCCACATCGACCGCATGGACATGCAGTATCTGTATAACGACGGTTCTCTGTACCACTTCATGAACGTGGAAACCTTTGACCAGATTGCCGTAAATGCAGAAGAAATCGGCGATACATTGAAATTTGTAAAAGAAAACGACATGGTAAAAATCCTGTCCTATGAAGGCGAAGTGTTCGGTATCGAACCTCCACTGTTTGTAGAACTGGAAATCACCGAAACCGAACCTGGCTTTGCAGGCAACACCGCTCAGGGTGCAACCAAACCTGCTACCGTAGAAACCGGTGCAACCGTCAACGTACCTCTGTTCATCAACCAGGGCGAAAAAATCAAAATCGATACCAGAACCGGCGAATATTTGGGCCGTGCTTAATTATTCGCTTTTGCGGTTTTTGGTCCCTTTTGACCAACAAAAAAGAACTTCCCAAGGAAACATTTCCTTTGGCGCAGTTTTCTAAGAAAACAAAGAAGGCAGCAATCCTGAAAAGATTGCTGCCATTTTATTTTTGCTGAGGCTATTTTCTTTGAAAGACTACTATCGCAATTTCCAAGAAGAAAAACAATGTTTTCTTCTTGGAAAACCGCTTTACGAAGTTCTTTTTTTATCCCTACTGTACGGCAACCCCTGCTTCCTCTTCCAGGGGCACCTGCCGCCCTTCGTGGTTCATTTCATAATTATCCCGATAAATCAATTCGCTGATGGGCACAATCTCAAAGCCTTTTGCCTGTAACCCTTCCAAAATGGGCCCCAGGGCCTGGGGCGTATATTTGGCATCATTGTGAAACAGCAGGATAGAGCCGTTTTGCAAATGTTTATGGTTTAACACCTGATTGATTTCTGCCTCCACCCCTTTTTCCATCCAATCCAGACTATCCCCGTACCGAACAAAAAGAAAAGAGAACTGTCTTTGGCGCAGCTTCATAAGAAAACAAAGATGTCCGTGATTCTTGAAATACAAAGGATTGCAGATATCTTATTTTTGCTGAGGTCATTTTCTTCTGAAGACTGCTATCGCAATTTCCAAGAAGAAAAAACAAAAACAATGTTTTCTTCTTAGGAAACCGCTTTGGAATTGCTTCTTATTTTGCTTCTTGTAACAGTTCCCAGGCGGCTTTGGCCTTTTCATAGGCGGCCTGGGCTTCTTCCATGGCGGCTTTGGCCTGCGCTGTTGCAGAAAGTGGCGGTACCTGCAATACGCCATACCGGTCTAACAACACAAACATCCGCACCATATCCAAACTCAAATCCAACTGGTTGTCGTCGGCAAAGACATCCCGCGCCAACAGCTTTTCGATGGTTAGCTGGGCCCAGGTGGGGATTTGCGCCAAGGTTTGATACCGTTTTTCCATTTCTGGTTCCTCCCATCCCAAATATTGAAAAATACCTGCTGCAATGGCGTCGGCAAAGGCCTTGGGCTGCCCGGTCAATAAGGCCCGGTCGGACGCATTGGTCAAAAACGCCGTTTCCACCAATACCGCCGGCATATTGGTGGCGTTGATGACGGCTAAATCCCGCCGCACCTTTACCCCCCTGTTTTTTAACCCCAGCTGGCTTGCAATGGCCTGCACGATATCTGCCGCCAAGCGTCCGCTTGCGCCGTCCAAATCATAGGAAAGCACTTCGGTGCCCGTGGCCGCCGTCGATTGCGCCGCATTGGCATGGACGGAAACAAACAGATCCCCATTCCAATCATTGGCCATGGCCGCCCGGGCCATCACGCTTTCATAAACATCGGTGCGCCGGGTCATTTCCACCGTCATCCCCGCCTGTTCCAGACGTGCCTCCAGATAGAGACAGATGGAAAGGGTCACTTCTTTTTCCGCCACGCCGCCGGCATAAGCGCCGCTGTCCGTTCCGCCGTGGCCGGCATCAATCCAGATTTTCATAGCAATACTCCTTTCTTTTTTTCTATCCTATGTGATTTTCGGCTTTTTTGTGACAAAATTCTTGCTTTTTTTGCTGCCGTGTCGAAAAATAAGAGAGCACGGCCTGGGCCTGGGACAAGGCCTGGGCCGCTTCCTCGGTCTTGAGGGGTTCCGTTTTTTCCAAAAGCCGATAGGGTTTCATCGTTATTCCTCCTTGTACTTGCATATAGTGATACAAACTATGTGAAAGAGACCAAAATATGATTGCCATCTATACCCGTCAATCCTTAGAAAAAAAAGACAGCATCAGCATGGAAACCCAAGCCGAATTTTGCCGCCGGGAAGCCGGCGAAGGGGAAATTAAGCTTTATGCCGACCGGGGCTTTAGCGGCAAAAACACGGACCGGCCGGCGTTTTTGGCCCTGATGAACGACTTGGACCGCCTGCCCATCACAAAGGTCATCGTTTACCGCCTGGACCGGATCAGCCGTTCTTTGTTGGATTTTGCCGATTTTATTGCTAAATTGGAAGAAAAGCACATCTCCTTTGTTTCTGCCACCGAGAAATTTGACACGGCCTCCCCCATGGGACGGGCCATGCTTTATATCATTGCCGTCTTTGCCCAGCTGGAGCGGGAAACCATTGCCCAGCGGGTGCGGGACAACTATTATGCCCGTCTTTCTTCCGGCGCCATTGGCGGCGGCCCGGCGCCCTTTGGCTTTCGCCTTTGCCGCATCCAAAAAGACGGCCGCGCCATCACCGTCTATGCCCCCCAAAAAGAGGAGCTGGCCTTGGTGGAGCAGCTCTTTTTCCGTTATGCCCTGCCCCAGACTTCCCTGGCCGATCTGCGCCACTTTCTGCAAGAAGAGCTGGGCGCAAAGGCGCCCCCGTTTTCCAATGCCCGCCTATCTTCCCTCCTGCGCTCCCCCGTCTATGTCAAGGCCGACAGTGCCATCTATGCTTATTATGCCAAACAGGGCGTCCAGCTCTTACAACCGCCCGATGCCTTCGACGGCCTCCACGGCTGCCTCCTGGCGGGAAAACAAACGTCGTCCCCGGCTCTTTCCATCGCCCACCAGGAAGGCCTCATCCCCAGCGCCCTTTTTTTGGCCTGCCAGCAAAAACTGGAGCAAAACCGCACCACCCGCCGCAGCGGCCGCGGCCAATATTCCTTTTTGACCGGGCTTATCCGCTGCGACCATTGCGGCCATTCCGTTTCGGTGCGGCATAGTCACTGCGCCCAAGGAAACGTAGCTTATTTTGTTTGCAGCGGCCGCTATCTGCACCATTGCTGCCCGGTGCGCCAAACCCACCGGGTGTCGGAAGTGGAGGCGGTGGTGGAAGATGCTTTACAAAAAAGAATCGACACCATTCCCCTGCCCCCGCCCCAGGCCCTTTGGGAAAGGGAAACGGAAAAAGGACAACTGGAAGAAAAAATCAATGGCCTTCTTTCGGCCCTGGAAAGCGCGCCCCCTGCGGTGGCTGCCGCCATCCATCCCCGTCTGGATGCCCTTTTGAAACAAAAGGCCGCCCTGGAAACGAAAGAAACCATCCTTTTGCCGCCCCCAAAGTTTGCCCTGCTGTCCTTAGAAGAAAAACATATGGTGGCCGCTTGCCTGTTACAGCAAGTGACCCTCGCCCCCCAAACCATTACCCTCCATTGGAAGGACATCAAAAAAGCGCCCTAGGCCCCGCAGCCTCTGGCGCTTTTTTCCCGTTTTTTTCGTGCTTCTCTTGTTTGGATGGATGTTTTTGAGAAAGTAAAACAACCGCACTCCTTTCTTTTTGTTTCCTATGCATCCACATCCCATTGGATGGTGAAATAGCCGGCGGAAGCGGCCGTTTCGATGACGTTGTTGTTATACTCCCCAAAGGGTGGACGAAACAGCTCCATTTCCTGGCCGGTCAGGGCCTTTACTTTTTCATGGCATTCGGCCAACTCTTTTTGAATTTGCTCGGAAGAGAGACTATTCATATGTGGGTGGGTGGAAGAATGGTTGCCCAAGGTGTGGCCTGCGGCAGCAATTTTTTGCACCTCTTCCGGGTATTTATCCACCCAATAGCCGCAGAGGAAAAACGTGGCAGGGGCGTTATATTCCTCTAAAATTTGCAGCAATGTATCGGTATCATCGGCGCCCCAGGCGGCATCGAAGGATATGGCAATTTTTGGCTCCTCCGTCTGCACACAATAGATGGGTAGTTTTCGCTCCCCGCCAGATGCCGTTTGAAATACCATCCTGGCCCCAGGCTCCAACAACAATGCACAGGCCAATAACAGCACCAGCGCCCCGCCATAAAGAAAACATTTCCGGCCAATTTTTGCTTTCAGCGCTTGACGAATCCGCTGTTCCTTTGTTTTTTCCCGGCCGCTCTTTCGGGCCGGCTTTTTTTGTTTCGTTCCAAAGTATACAATTTTCATATCCATTCCACCTCCTGTTTTAATATATTCCAGAAGGAAAAATCCATGCCGCCAAAGCCCTGACCCCAAAAAACAGAAACAAAAAAGCGCCGATGTTCTCGGCGCCCAAAGATGTTTTGCTTCTTATGCTTGACTTTCTTCTGTCAGGCGATAGCCCGTTTTCTGATGATACCCTTCCCCGGCTTTCAGCACTGGCGAAGGAAAGTGTGGATGATGGATGGCATCGGGAAATCCTTGGGTTTCCAGGCAAAAGCCGCTGCGCTTTTCATAGCAGGCCCCGCCTTTTCCCGCCACCACGCCGTCCAGGAAGTTTCCCGTATAAAGCTGCACCCCCGGCTGGGTGGTGAAAGCCGTCAACGTCACACCGCCAGATTGCACCTTGGCAAAAGGCTCTGTCAAAGAGGGGTTTCTCAGCACAAAATTATGGTCATATCCATTGCCCCGGCGAATTTGTTCCTCGTTCCGGTCGATGTCCTGTCCCAATGGCTTTGGATTTCGAAAGTCCATGGCCGTCCCTTCCACCGGCAAGATGCGCCCGGTGGGGCAGCTAAATTCGTCGTTTTCCGTAAAAGCGTCGCTGTCCATCCACAGGGTATGGTTCAAAATACTGCCGGCCCCATGGCCTTCCAGATTAAAATAGGTGTGATTGGTGAGGTTCACCAAGGTATCAGCATCGCTTTTGGCTGTATAATCAATCCAAAGCGTGTCGTCCTCGGAAAACCAATACCGCACCGTCACGTCCATCTTCCCGGGGTAACCCTCTTCCCCGTCGGCACTTTCGCAAGAGAGCACCAGCGTTTCTCCCTCTGTTTTGGCCTGCCACACTTTTTTGTCAAAGCCCACCAGCCCGCCATGGAGATGGTTTGGGCCATTGTTTTGGCAAAGCACATAGTCTTTTCCGTTTAACGTAAACCGACCGCCGCCAATGCGATTGGCCACCCGGCCCACCACGGCCCCCAGGTATTTATCCTGCCGTTCATAGTCTTCCATAGTATCGTGCCCCAGCACCACATCCCGGCCGGAAGGCAAAAGGAAGCTTTGGAGGATAGCTCCATAGGTGAGGATGGAGGTGGAAAGTCCGCCGGGGCTTTGAATCGTATATTTTTCAACCTCTTGGCCGTTTTTGGTATATCCAAAGGCTTCTTTTTTCATCGGGACACCTCCCCCAAAAGTAAGAAGGCCGCCCCCACCATACCGGCGTCATTGCCCAAGGCCGCCGTACGAATGGGCGTTTCTTTCGTGGCCGGGAAGGCATATTGTTTGTAATGCGCCGTAATGCGGTCGGTCAAAAAGGCCCCGGCCGCCGATACGCCGCCGCCAATCAAAATCAGTTGAGGGTCGCAGACGGCCGCCACATTGGCAAGCCCCAGCCCCAAAGCCTCCGTCATGATATCCACCACCCGAAGAGCCAGTGCATCGCCGCTTTTGGCCGCTTCCAAAATGGTTTTGGCTGTCACTTCCCCTTGCCGTAAGACAGAAGGGGTGTCTTCTTTTTGCAGCAGGTGTTTGGCCCAATGGACCATGGCCGTGGCCGAAGCGTATTGCTCCAGACAGCCTTTTTTGCCACAGGTGCAGACCCTCGTTTCCTTAGGATGGATGGTGATATGGCCAATTTCGCCGCCGCTACCCACAGCGCCTTGCAAAATTTTTCCATTCACCACAATGCCGCCGCCAATGCCGGTGCCAAGGGTGACCAAGACCAGGCTATCATAGCCTTTGCCGCTGCCGGCATAAAGTTCTCCCAAGGCCGCCACATTGGCGTCGTTACTGGCTTTTACTTTCATGCCGCAAAGGGCTTCCATTTCTTGGACCAGTTCCACATGGCCCCAGCCCAAATTGACACAGCCCCGCACCAGGCCCCGTTCATCCACCGGCCCCGGCACGCCAATGCCAACGCCTTCCATCTCTTCCGGCGAAAGCCTGCGCTCGTCCATTTGTTTTGCCAAAAACGAAGCAATGTCCGGCAAAATGTGTTTGCCGTTTTCGCTGGTATCTGTTTTGATCTGCCATTTTTCTTCCAGTGTGCCGTCGGAAGCAAACAGCCCAATTTTGATACTGGTGCCGCCCACGTCCACACCAAATGCGCCTTGTTTTGTCATACGTTACGCCTTTCCGCCGCAGGAGGCCACAAAGCGCAAAAACGCTGCCTGCCCCTCGGCCGTTTGTTTATAAACGCCGGCATCTTCCAACACCTTGGAAAACACCAGGCCCACTTCTTCTTGTATCACTCTGTCGGCATTTTCTGCCGTCACCCGGCCCGCAAAGGCGGCCGCCCAGGCGGCATGTTTTTCCGTGCGGCTATCCTTCGTCAAGTCGGCCCCAGAAAGGATGCCTTCTTTGACGGCCTGCAATTCCTCCTTCAGCCGGGCCGGCAGCACCGCCAGGCCCATCACTTCAATCAAGCCGATGTTTTCTTTTTTGATGTGATGGAGCTCTTCATGGGGATGGTACACGCCCAAGGGGTGCTCGTCCGTGGTGATGTTATTGCGCAGCACCAAATCCAGCTCCCACATGTCGCCTTTTTTGCGGGCGATGGGGGTGATGGTGTTATGGGGTTCGCCGTCGGTTTCGGCGAAAATAAATGCTGCTTCATCGGTATAGGTTCTCCAATGTTGCAAAATTTCATCGGCCAAATCCACCAAATCGGCCCGGTTTTTACTTTGGAGCCGCAAAACCGACATGGGCCAATGGACGATACCGCCGGTCACGGTTGGAAATTTTGCAAAGGTCACCGGTTTTTGGATGGGTGCCTTTTCCATGGCAAAGGTATAATGGCCGCCTTGGAAATGGTCGTGGCTTAAAATGGAGCCGCCCACAATGGGCAAGTCGGCATTGGAGCCGATGAAATAATGGGGGAAAATCTCCACAAAATCCAGCATTTTTAAAAAGGTACTGCGGTCGATTTTCATGGGCACATGGTCGCCGTTGAAGGCGATGCAGTGCTCGTTATAATAGACATACGGCGAATACTGGAAAAACCAGTCTTTGCCGTCGATGGTAATGGGGATGACCCGATGGTTTTGTCTGGCCGGATGGTTGATGCGCCCGGCATAGCCTTCGTTTTCCCGGCAGAGCATACATTTGGGGTACCCGGTTTGGGGCGCCGTTTTGGCCGCTGCAATGGCCTTGGGGTCTTTTTCCGGTTTGGAGAGATTGATGGTAATATCCAAGTCGCCATAAGCCGTTTTGGTCTGCCATTTCACATCTTTTGCGATGCGGTAACGGCGGATATAGTCGGTGTTTTGGCAAAAATCATAAAACCAGTCGGTGGCTTTTTTGGGGTCCTCGTGATAGAGTTCCTCAAAGGCCAAAATCACGGTACTGGGAAAGGGCGTCATTTCGCCCATAAGGGCTGTGTCCAGCAAATCCCGGTGGGTGATGGTGTTTTCCATGACACCGCGGGCCGCCGCATCATCCAGCAAAATTCCTAACGCTTCTTTCAAGGCCATGTCCTTTCCCTGGTCTTCTTCTGTGAGACCATCTAAGCCCAGCACCGCCAAAAACCGGTTCAACACAAAGGGCACGTCGCTTTCCATGATTAGCCCAGTTTTTACGCCATAGCGGGCCAGGGCATAGAGTGCTTGTTCTCTCATTTGCCTGCCCCCTCTGTAAAGCCATCGGGATGGCTCTTGTGCCATGCCCAAGCAGAAGCAATGATTTCTTCCAAAGAGTCATGGCAAGGGTTCCAGCCCAGCACCTCTTTGGCCTTTTGGCTGGAAGCGATGAGGACGGCAGGGTCTCCGGCCCGTCGGCCTTCTTCCACGGCGGGGATGGGGTGACCGGTAACTTTTCTGGCCGTTTCAATGACTTCTCGCACCGTAAAGCCCACGCCATTACCCAGATTAAAGATATCGCTTTTGCCGCCGCCCATCAAATATTCCATGGCCAAAATATGGGCCTGGGCCAAGTCGGTCACATGGATATAGTCCCGGACACAGGTGCCGTCTTTGGTGGGGTAATCGGTGCCAAAGATGCTGACCTGGGGGCGTTTGTTGAGGGGTACTTGCAAAATCAGCGGAATCAAATGGCTTTCCGGCTGATGAGCTTCGCCAATTGTAGCGCTTTCATCGGCGCCGCAGGCGTTGAAATACCGCAGCGATACAAATTCAATGCCATAAGCCTTTGCCGACCAATGGAACATTTTTTCCATGGCCAACTTCGTTTCCCCGTAAGGGTTGGTGGGGCAGGTACGGTCGCTTTCCAAAATGGGCACCCGCTCCGGCTCGCCATAGGTGGCGGCGGTGGAAGAAAAGACAATCCGTTTCACACCGGCCTTCACCATGCTCTCCAACAGCACCCTCGTGCCGTTGACGTTATTGTCATAATATTTTAAGGGCTCAAAGACGCTTTCGCCCACCAACGAAAAGGCGGCAAAATGAATCACGCCGTCCACCTGTTCTTGGGCAAACAAATCGTCCAAAAAGGCGCCGTCTCGCAAATCGCCCAAATAAAACTTGGCCCGTGGGTCAATGGCTTCTTTGTGTCCCGTCAATAAATTATCGGCCACCACCACCTGTACCCCTTTGTCACACAATGCTTTAACTGTATGGGAGCCGATATAACCGGCGCCGCCTAATACCAGAATTTTCATCTTTTCTCACTCTCCCATCCAAATTTCCACGCCGCCTACCGCACGAATATGCAGTACATGGCAACAGCCAGGGGCCAATCTTTCTTCCATGGTCTTTTGAAACCCTTCCACATCCGTCTGGGGCACAAAGGCCATGATGGTGCCGGCAAAGCCGCCGCCATGGACACGGAAGGCCCCCTTGCCGCCCAAGGCTTTTTCGCATACGGCCAACGCCACCGCCACTTCCTGATGGGCCACGGCCCCTTCTACGGAAATGTTTTGCAGATATTGAAAGGAGGACCGGCCAGACTGGCACACCAGTTGCAAAAACTGGTCAAAATCGCCCTGTTCCAAGGCCTCCGCTTCCTGTTGGGCTCTGCGGCTATCGGCAAAGAAATGGATCGCCCGCAGCACGGCCCGGTCGCCGGTCGCCTGTCTCACCTGAGGCAAAGCGGCAAAAAACGCCTCTTCGTCCACTTCCCGCAACACTTCTTTGCCAAAAAAGCCAGCCACATCCTTCATTTCTTTTGGAATGGCGCTATAAGCACCGGTCAAATCGGCATGGTCGGCGCCGGAATCCACAATGCAAAGGCAGTGCCCCGTCTGTTCAAAATCAAAGTCCACCCGGCGCACCTGTGGGTTTTTCTTGTCGGCAAAATCAATGGCCACAATATTCCCCACAGAGGAGGCCATCTGGTCCATCAAGCCGCTGGGTTTTCCAAAATACACGTTTTCGGCAAACTGGCCCATTTGGGCAATTTCCACATCGGTAAACACCCCGTCGCAAAACAGCCCGTTCATCACCGTCCCCAGCAACACTTCATAGGCGGCCGAAGAACTGAGGCCGGAACCTTTTAACACGTTGCTGGTGGCATAGAGGTCAAACCCTTGGATATGCTTACCCCGCTCTTCCATGGCCTTGGCCATGCCCCGCACCAAGGCTTCGGAGGTGTTTTCTTCTTCTTTTCTCACCGATAAATCGGACAAGTCCACTTCGCTTAAAGGATAGCCTTCCGAAAGCACCCGTACCACCGTGGTGCCATTGGGCGCTGCCGCCGCCAATACGTCCAAATCCACCGAAGCCGCCAGCACGCATCCTTGCTGGTGGTCCGTATGGTTGCCGCCAATTTCCGTCCGGCCGGGGGCCGAAAACAGTCGCACCGGCTTTTGGCCAAACTGGGCCAAAAAGCCTTTTTCTACCGCCGTAATGCGGCCCAAATAAAAGTCTTTTTGTTCTGCAAAGGCTGGGTAGAGCAAATGCAGTCGCTCTTTTGTTACCGTTACCATGTTGTCCCCCCTCTTATCCTCTCGTTATCACAGCGGCAATGATAGCCACCACCAACGCTACCGCCACCACAGCAATAAAAATGTCCATGGTGCGCACCGAAACTTTGATTCTGTCATACAGATTATATTTTGCTCCGGTTACTGCTGCTTCCAGTATGCTCAGTTTCTGTTCTCTCTCTTTTAATTCTGCTTCCTTTTGGGCCAGTTGGGCCTCTTTTTCTTCTATGGTTTGCACTTCTGGCCCCGTCACTTTTTCTTCCATGCAACGACTCCCTTTTTTCGTTTTCTTCAGTCTAACACAAAATCCCCCGAATGGCGATACCCGGGGGATAGAGTACAGTTTTCCAACTGCTTATTTCTTGGCGATATATTTTCTTACGTCGATGGCCACGGCAAGAATAATAATCAAACCTTTGATAATATACTGTAAGTAGGCATTCACACCCAGATAATACAAGCTATAGTTGATTACCTGCAAAATGATTACACCAATCAGTACGCCAGGGATGGTGCCGACACCGCCGGAGAAGCTGACGCCGCCGATGACGCAACCGCTGATGGCATCCAGGTCATAGTTCAAACCGGTGGATGTAGTTACCGACTGCACACGGCCTGCTTCCAAGAAAGCAGCAATCCCGTACAAAATACCGGCTACCAAATACACGCCCATGATGTTTCTTGCTACGTTAACGCCGGAAACAGAAGCGGCTTCTGGGTTACCGCCAATGGCAAACATATTTTTGCCCAATGTGGTTTTATTCCAAACAATCCACATCACAATGGAGCAGATGATAAGGAAAATCACCAAGTTTGGCACCGGCCCAAGCCAGCTGCCGTTGACCAAATCGATGTATTTCGATTCCAAGCTGGCCAAAGGCTGTGCGCCGTTTGGCTGGCTATCGATATACAGACACAGTGCACCATAAGAAATCAACTGGGTACCCAAAGAAATGATGAAGGCGTGCATATGCAAATAGGCCACACCAAACCCATTGAGCAAACAGAAAATGGTACAAACCACGATGGAAAGAATCAATGGGATAAACATATTCATTGGTTCTGTAATCTGTGGATACATTCTGGAGGCGTATGTTACACTCTGCAAAAGCGATGCCGAAATGGCGGCGCCACAGCCCAAAATACGTCCGGCCGAAAGGTCGGTCCCGGCCAACACAATCATACCAGCCACACCCAGCGCCAAGATGCCACGGGTAGAAGCCTGGGCCAAAATTTTCCACATATTATCAAAACTTAAGAACGTGCGGTCTGCAATCACCACACCGATAATCATAATCCCTAAAATGAAGTACAAGGCATAATCCAGCACAAACTCCTGCCAGGTCTTGCCACCCAATTTTGCTTTATCCATAGTAAAACCCCTCCAATGACCTAAATATGCAGCGCAGCCAGGCGCATAATTTCTTCTTGTGTTGCATCTTTCGTATCGAGAATACCGGAAAGATAGCCGTTACTCATAACCATAATCCGGTCGGTGATGCCCAACAGTTCTGGCATTTCCGAAGATACCACAATCACACTTTTGCCTTCATTGGCCAAATCGATGATCAACTGATAGATTTCATACTTGGCCCCCACGTCGATGCCGCGGGTTGGTTCATCCAGCAACAAAATATCCGGTTTGGTCAGCAGCCAGCGCCCTAAAATGACTTTTTGCTGATTGCCGCCAGAGAGGGTACGGATATGGGTTTTTTGCGATGGTGTTTTTACGCGCATGCTGTCGATGACCCATTTTGTGTCGCCGGCCATTTTTTTATTGGACAGGAAAAAGCCGAAATTCCGATAGTTACCGATGTTTGCAATAACAGAGTTAAACAAAATACTCATGCCGCCAAAAATACCGGTGGCCCGACGCTCTTCTGTCAACATGGCAAAGCCGTTTTCGATGGCTTTTCGGCTATCTTTGTTGATGACGGGCTTACCTTCTTTGAGCACTTCGCCGCTTTGGTGATGGGCAATGCCAAAAATGGTTTCCAATAATTCCGTCCGGCGGCTACCCACCAGGCCAGCCACGCCCAAAATTTCGCCTCGATGCAAATTAAAGCTGACATCGATACAGCTTGGCATATATTTCCCCGTCAAGTTTTTGACTTCCAAAATCACATCGCCAGGCTTGTTGGTTTTTGGTGGGAAACGGTCGGTCAAATCACGGCCTACCATCAGTTTAATGATTTTATCTGTGGTCAGATGATCGGCATGCTCCGTTGCAACCCACTGACCATCACGCATTATGGTAACTTCGTCGGAAATACGAAGGATTTCTTCCATCTTATGACTGATATACACCATGGCCACGCCACGGTCTCTTAACTTATTGATGATAACGAAAAGATGCTCTACTTCTTCCTGGGTCAAAGAGGAGGTTGGTTCGTCCAACACCAGGATTTTTGCATTGTAAGAAACGGCTTTGGCAATTTCCACCATCTGCCGCTGAGAAACACTAAGTTTGCCAATCATCATTTTCGGGTCCACTGGAATATCCAGTTCGTCGAAAACTTCTTTTGTCTTTTGATACATTTCACTGTGGCTGACCAAACCCATCTTTTTTGGGAAACGGCCCAGCCAAATATTTTCCATTACACTACGTTTTAATACCTGGTTCAATTCTTGATGCACCATGGCCACGCCGTTATCCATGGCGTTTTTGGGCCCTGTAAACCGGGTTTCTTTTCCGTCAATCAAAATCGAGCCGGCATCGGCTTTATAAATGCCAAAAAGACATTTCATCAGCGTCGATTTCCCTGCACCATTTTCGCCCATCAGCGCATGCACCGTACCAGGACGCAAGCGAAGCTGTGCACCGTCGAGGGCCTTTACCCCGGGAAATTGCTTTTCAATGCCTGTCATTTCCAACACATATGGGGAAGCAGCAGCGGCTTCCGTTTTTTCCATCATTACACTGCTTTCTGCCATTGATTGAAACACCACACTTCCTAATAATGACAAATCGCACAGCAGAATATTCCGCTGTGCGATCTGCTTTTTCGCTAACGATTTTTATTTGGTGTAAGGAGCGTAAGGAATACGCACGGCAACGCCGGTGTCATCCAAGGTCAATTCGGTGCCTTCCAAGAAATCAACGCCGGAAGCAGCATTCAGTGCAACAGCAGCCACAGCCTGGCCCATTGCTTCACCGTCTTGCAATACGGTTGCGCTCATGGTGCCTTTTGCAATGGCATCTTTTGCTGCATCGGTAGCGTCAACGCCGATGACTGGGATAAATTTGTCGCCGCCTTCTACGTTGTAGCCAATGTTGCTCAAAGCTGCGATACAGCCGATGGCCATACCGTCATTGTTGGCGATAACCAATTCGATTTTGCCTTCGTTGGCAGCCAGGATTGCTTCCATGGCTTTCTGTGCCTGTTCCGTATCCCAGTTGCAAACCTGGGTTTCGCCTACTTGTTCCATTTCGGTGCCGTTTGCTACAGCCTGTTCTACGCTGTACTGGGTTCTAGCAATGGCTTCTGGGTTATCTGGTTCGCCCTGGAACATGACGTACTGTACTTTGCCGTCGCCGTTCAAGTCATATTCTGGATGTTCGGTGAACAAGTCCGTGATGATGTCGCCCTGCATTTTGCCGGCATCGGCTGCATTGGTACCGATGAAGATGGCTTTATCATAGGAAGCGATGACATCGGTGGCTGGTTCTCTGTTGAAGAATACCACTGGAATGTCGGCAGCTTTTGCTTTTTCCACTACGCCAGAAGCAGCCTGTGCGTCTACCATGTTGACACACAGTACATCCACGCCTTTGGAGATCATAACGTCCAGCTGGTCGTTCTGGGTAGCCTGATCGCCTTTGCCGTCTTGCATGCTGACATTGGCTTTGCCATCCAAAGCGGCTTCCAAAGCATTGCGCACGGTGGAGATGTAGGTATCGTCGTATTTGTAAATCAAAACGCCCACGTCAGGCACTTCGCCTTCGGCCGTAGCGCCTTCTTCGCCTTCGGCTGCGGTGGTTTCTTCGCCGGTTGCTGCTTCTTCTGTGGTGCCTTCAGAAGAGCTGGAAGAGCAAGCGGCCAAAGAAAATACCATCAGGCCAGACAATACCAGTGCAAAAAGTTTCTTTTTCATTTGTTTATTCCTCCCTTGTGGTAACGGTTGTTTGCCGCACTCCCTCTGTGCCTGCAAACAGCCCAAATGATCTTGACTTTTTCATTATAAGCCTGTCCCCAAAGAAAGAACAGAAGAAATTTTAGCCTTAACCCTTGATTTTTTACGGTTTTTTCAGCTTTTTGTACATATTCACTGTAATTTTTCGACAAAAACATACATTTTGCACTATTCGTCAGTCATTTTGTCGATGGAAACCCAGAGATAATGGTCCTCTTCCACCTCCCACTGGGACGGGATGGCTTCGCCTTGGGCCAAGGCTGCGGCCAGGGAAAAGATGGCTTCCCCCTGGGCCTGGCCGTTACAGTCCACCGTGGCCAGTAATCCGCCGTCTTCGACGGCTTCTTTTCCTTCTTCTGTGCCGTCAATGCCAATGACCGGCGCCGTGACATCGGCCTTTTGTAAGGCATCCAAGGCCCCCAGGGCCATATCGTCGTTGTTGCTTAACACCAGCTCGATGGGCAGTTGTTGATTGAGCCATTGCTCCATCAACGCCGCCCCTTGGCTGCGTTCCCAGTTGCCCACGGCCGAAGCCAATAACTGGGTTGCAATGCCGCTTTCTTTTAACACCTGGACCGATTCTTCTGTGCGGATGATGGCATCTTGATGGCCCATCTCCCCTTCCAGCATCACATATTGCAGTATGCCGTCTTGGTTTTTGTCCTCAATTCTGCCATCCAAAAACGCCTCTGCCGCCAGTTCCCCTTGGGCCCGGCCCGTTTCTTCCGCCCGGGTGCCCACATAATAAATGGCATCGGAACGTGTCAAATCTTCCTTCACCGGTTCCCGGTTGAAAAAGATCACAGGCACTTGGGCGCTGGTGGCCAAATCCACCACCGTGTTGGCGTCCGTCCGGTCCACCAAATTGACACAGATGACGTCATACCCCAAAGAGAGATAGCGCTCCACCTGGCTGTTTTGGGTGCGCTGGCTCTCCTGGGCCGAAGAAAGGTCTAAAGTAATCCGAATCCCCGTCTCCTGCTCCATCTGTCTGGCCTTTTGCTCCATGGCCGTTACAATACTTTCCACAAAGGTGTCATTGCTTTTATAGGTAATGACACCAATTTTCAAATTGGTTTGTTCCACCTGGCCTTGGCTTTTGGAAACAGCGCCCCACAGGGCCGCCAGGCCCAAAAACAACACAAAAAGAATACCCCACTTTTTTTTCATCCGACACCGCCTTTCTGTTTCATTAGGTGATGGGGAACAACAGTTGCGCCACCTGGTCTTGATAAAGCGTTTCTTTTGTCACCATCACAAAAGGCAACGCCTTGCGCGCCTCTTGAATCGTCTGTCCAGACAGCAGCTGATACAGCCACTCTCCCGTCTGAAATCCGCCGGTAAACCCGTCTGTCACCACCACACCGGTGATGTTTCCTTGCTCCAATAACTGCCAAACCCGGTCGCTCCAACCCAGGCCGTATAACGGCACATCAGCCGAGCCATATTGACCACAGCTTTCCAGCAGTTCCAACTCCGTGGTAATCACCACATGGCCCCCTTCCTGGGCCAACCCCTGCATCAAGGCCTGGGCTTCGTTGGTTTGATTGAGACGAATGCGCTGAAAGGACATGCCTGCGCCTGTAAAGATTTCTTCCAAACGATTGGCCACCAATTCCGTCGAAACTTGATGGGCTTTGGTATAAATAAAATCAATCTGCTTTTGGGTGCCCTGCTGGCTGATGACGGAGGCAGATAAACTGCGGCCTACGGTGGACCAATTGGGCTGAATGGTGGCTTTGAGGCGGGGAGAATCCACCTGATTGCCAAAGCTTACCACCTGCACATCGGAGTCGGCCTCTCCCACCAAATGGGTCAAAAGCCACTCGTTTTGCGTCGTCAGCACAATGCCTTCCGCACCGTTATCCATCTCCCGCCGCAACAGCGTCATCTGTTCTTCTGCCTCCTGGGCATCAAAGATGGTCACATAACTGACATCCAAATTATATTGCCTTGCCGCCAGGTCCATCCCCTGCTGAAACTGGGTCCAGCCGTTGGTGGTGGTGCTTTCTAACAGCACTGAAACCTGATAGACCGGCTTTTTTTCTTCTTTGATGATCCAATCGGTGCCGGCCAACAAAAACAGCAGCACCAGGCAAAGGCCCCAGGCAATCTGAAAGAGACGTTTTCTCATCGTTCTCCCTCCCTTTTGGCCAACACTTCATAAGAAAGCGCCGGCAGGCGCATTTCTACCACCGTGCCTTCGTCCAATTCCGATTGGATAAAAAGGCCATATTCTTTGCCAAAGAGCATCTGTAACCGCTCCTGCACATTTTTCACACCAACGCCGCTGCCTTTTTTGGACTGGATGCTGCCGGCCAAAAGCGCCTGGGTTACCTCCGGCGTCATGCCGCAGCCGTTATCTTCCACCGCCAGCACCAGCGTCTGCCCTTCCACATGGCCCCGCACCAAAATTTCTCCATCGCCGTCCATAAATTCCATGGCATGGTAAATGGCGTTTTCCACCAAAGGCTGAAGCACCAGTTTCGGCACCCCCAAATCCAACGCTTCTTCTGCCACTTCAAACCGGTATTGAAACTTGTTTTTATATCGCATTTCCTGTATGGTCAAATAACTGCGGACGTGTTCCACCTCTTCGCGCACCCGAATGATGTTTTTCCCCTTGGACAAACTGATGCGGAAAAACCGGGCCAAGGCCGTCACCACCCGCACGGCTTCTGTTTTTTTCTCGTTTTCAATCATCCACACAATGATATCCAGTGTGTTATACAAAAAATGGGGATTGATTTGGTTTTGCAGCACCAAAATCTCGCTGCGCCGCTTGGCTTCGTGTTCTTGGACAATATCGGCCAAAAGACGCCGGATATATTGCACCAACTGATTGAGGGCGCTGCCCAAATGGCGCACCTCGGCAAAGCCTTCCACGGCCACTTGCGTATCCCATTTCCCCTCTTCTAACTCCTTCACCTCTGCCTCCAAATGCAGCAAAGGCTCCGTCACCCGGCGGGAAATCAAACTATAAAACAACGCCAGGGCCGTCAGGAAAAAGAGCCCCAAAAACACCGCAAACAAAACGCTTTTGATGGCCGTCAAGCTGATGTCATTTTGCGGAATAACCCCCACAATTTTCCATCCCGTATAACCAATGGATTTCACCAACACGTCCCGTTTTTGGCCCTGGAACACTTCTTCCCAGTTGCCGTCCCCATAGGAGGCGGCTTCTTGGTTATTTTCCTGTACTTTGCCGCTGGCCAATAACTGTTGGAGGGGATGGTATAAAATGGTGCCATTGCGGTCGATCAAATAGACATAAGCGTCCTCGCCCAGCAATACATTAGAAAAAATGTCTTGTAGCGCACTGTGGCGCAGTTGAATCAACAAAATGCCCGCCTGTTGGCCGTTTTCTGTCTGTAGCTGCACCACCCGGCTCATGGGTACCACCCAGGTATAGCTGCCGCCTTGGCTGGCAAAGGCATTGGACACTTGTAAAGGAGAAAACAGCAAGTTTTCCCTCTGGGCCAAGGCCGCCCGAAACCAAAGCTCCTGTCTGGCTTCAAAGCCATCGCGCAATGTTGCCGCCGGGGCCGAGGCCAACAGGTCGCCTTGGATGGAAAAAAGCGCAATGCTTTCAATCTCGTCCTTATTGGTATCATATAATAACTGAAAGGAGGCATTGAGCATGGCTTGGTCCACATCGGATCGCCGAATGGAGGTGTAATAAAGGGAATCCGACACTTTAATCATCCGATGGACATAACTGGAACAAGTATTGGCCACTTGCTCCATCAAGTTTTTGTTCTCTTCGATGATGGTCTCTTGCAGCTGGCTGGAATAGCGGCCATAAAAGGTCAACCCAAAAAGCCCCACGCCCAAAAGCGACGTCAGCGTAAAAGAAATCCAAATCAACTGGCGCAACGTAATGCGGGCATACAGGCCACGCCACCAGGTAAGCCACTGTTGTTTCACTTCCGCTCACCTGCCCGGTATTTATTGGGAGAGACGCCGTAAGTTTTTTTGAATACATATCCAAAATAATTGGGTTCTTCATAGCCCACTTCCTTGGCAATGACATAGGTTTTTTCTTCGGTGGTACTTAACAGCACCGCCGCCTGTTCCATCCGCACCCTGGTCAAATAGCCGGTGTAGCTTTCTCCCACTTCCCGTTTAAAGACGGTAGAAAAATAGGTGGGACTGATATGAAGGTATTGACAGATGGTTTCCAGCGAAAGGGCGCTATTTGGATAATTTTCCTGTATAAATTGCTTGGCCAAACGAATCATATTGGCAGTGGAATCCTGCCGTTCGTCGGACAATTCTTCGCTGATGGAAAGACAAGTTTTCATCAGCCAAGGCGCCAGGGCCGACCGGTCTTGGATTTCGTTTAAAATTTCAAAATAATTTTCCTTTCCGCCAAAAATCGTACGAGCATTTAATTCATAGCGGCTGACGATATGCAAAATGACATGAAACAAGCTGATAACATAAGCTTGATACTGTACTTCGTGCATGGGCGTGGCCCGCATTTTTTCCAAAATGCCTTCCACACACTGCTTGGTTTTTTCCGGCATCCCAAATTTTAACACCGACACCAAGTCGCTTTCTGTCTTGCTGTCTAGCATCACAAAGGTACTGTTGCTGCGGTCCACGTCTTCAATATAAATCACATCTCCGGCCCCGGCAATCTCCTGGTACCCCGCCGCTTCCCGGGCCTGCAGATAGCTTTCTTCCAAATCCATCAACGACCGAACCGGCTGCCCCACCCCAACGGTCAGCACCAAGTCCAAAATCCTGCGGCTTTCGCGGCAACTATCGGTCAGTATGGCAATCACATCGTCCTTCGTCTGTCCTTCTTGCAGCGCAATAACGGCGCACAAATCCCGGTGATAGTGGAAAAAGGCGCAGGCAAAGGAGGAAAAATGCCGCTCAAAAAGCTGTTTGATGGACAAAATGGCCATCTCTTTTTTCTCGGCCACCAGCCATCCTTGCTCCGGCGTCAAATATACCACCAGCCATTGCGCTCCTTTGCCCAGTTCCAACTGGTATTCCTCTAACTTTTCTTGCATCTGCGCTTCCACCACCCGGCCGCGGATTAAGTTATTGAGGAAGTTTTCCCGCAGCAGAGGCAAATTGCGCTTGAAATTTTCCTTTAACGTCGTTTCATCCCGCAGTTTGGCCACCTCTGCCTCCAACGTATCGCGGATACGGCGCAAAATGCTGCTTAACTCTTCGGCATTGACTGGTTTTAAAATGTATTCCACCACATTGAGGCGGATGGCCTGTTTGGCATACTCAAAATCGTCATAACCGGAAAAAATCACCATCTTTAACGACGGCCGGCTTTGCCGCAGCACTTTGGCCAACGACAACCCGTCCATATACGGCATCCGAATGTCACTAAGCACCACATCCGGCTCCAACTGCTCAATCTTTTCCAGGGCGTCCATGCCGTTTTCCGCATCTCCCACCACTTGAAACCCCAGCTCTTCCCAAGGGATTTTTTGGATGATGGCGTGGCGCACCTCTTCTTCGTCGTCCACCAGTAAAATGCGATATAACTGCTGTTTCATTGGGCCATCCCCCCTTCTACTTTCGTTGTCCTTATCATACCGTAAAATGGCAAAATTTGCAATCATACCATGGGATGGACAAAAAGCGCTTTTTTGGAGAAAAAACAACGTCATTTCTGTTGACAAGCAAGAAAAGCTGTGGTATACTTCCAAACTGTTGAGGGAGTAGTCAGCACAAGCTGTGCGGTATATCAACAGACTGTCGAAAGACTGGTATACCTTAATAGATGAGACTCACAAAAGCGTATTTACGCCTCTGGTGTCTCTCCCCTCTTTCTTTTTTTGCCAGAAAGTCAGCAGATGCCACGGCGTGCATCTGCTTTTTTTTGTTACTGTTTGTTAGAAAAAAGGAGGAACATCATGGGAATTGTAGAATTATTTTTGCTGGCTGTAGGGCTTTCGATGGACGCCTTTGCCGTTTCGGTCTGTAAGGGGTTGGCCATGCAGAATCTGCATTGGAAGCACTGTGTCATTTGTGGGATTTGGTTTGGTGGATTTCAGGGCCTGATGCCGCTGATTGGATACTTATTGGGCGCCCGGTTTGAAGTCTATATCACCTCTATTGCGCCTTGGGTGGCCTTTGTACTATTGTCCTTCATTGGCGGCAACATGATCAAAGAATCCCTTTCCCACGAGGAAGAAGAGGCTTCGGCGGGTCTGGATGTGCGGACCATGTTTTTGATGGCCGTCGCCACCAGCATTGACGCTTTGGCCGTTGGCATCACTTTTGCCATGGTGCCCGTTGCCGTAACCACTGGCAGCGCCATGGAAAACACGCTGATTGGTGTATCATTGATTGGTGTTACCACCTTCGTCCTCTCTTGTATTGGGGTAAAAGTGGGCAATGTCTTTGGTACCAAATACAAATCCAAGGCAGAACTGGCCGGCGGCTTGATTTTGATTTGCATTGGGTTAAAAATCTTATTGGAACATTTTGGTGTGCTTTAAAAAAAAGCCTTCCGCCATCTTTAGATGGCCGGAAGGCTTTTTGATTGCTCCCAATCGGGTTTACAACAAATCTGGGTTTTCAAATTGTTGTTGCAGCTGCTGATGGCTGTAGAGGGCAGAGAGCAAAGAAACCTGGGCTTCTTTGACTGCCTGTTGTGCTTGTGCTACTTCTAACGCAGACACCGTACCCATTTCATATTCCAATTCTTTATTGGCAAGGGTTTTTTCCAGCGCTTCTAAGTTTTTGATGCTACTTTCGATGCTTCTTTCTTGATCCAGCAGCTGATAATAGGCATTGCGGATGGTGGTTTTGGCTGCATCCAGCGAGTCTTCCAAATCCATTTCCGCGTTGTTATATTCTACTTCGGCAGAAGTATAGGAACCAACTTCGGTGGAGGTTGCTTTGGTAGCGTTGGTGGTAGCTCGGGTGGCCTGCAGGGATTTTTTCTGTTGCAAAATAGAAGAAAGTCCTTCTGCTTTTGCGTTGACGTAGCTTTCCAATGGGATTTCTAATGTGGTTGCTTCATATTCCACCGGCATTTCCAACTGATAGCGAGTGCTGGTGTCGATCCCCATGGAAAGGTTGAAGGCAATATAGCTTTTTTCCAATTCGTCTTTTTTGAGCTGCAAGGCGCTTTTGCTGTCCTGCAAACTACGTTCCATTTCGTCATACTCCTGTTGGCTTAACAGCCCCATCTCCAACTGAATGGCCGCTACACTGAGATCTTTTTCTTCCAAGGCCAACGCATCTTCTGCCAGTGCAATCTCCTGTTCTTGCACAATCAAGTCACTATAGGTCTGTTCCACAGAAAAAGCCAACACTTCTTCTTGGGTGGCCTGGGAGAGTTTGCTGTTTTGCAAACTGATCTGCTGGCTTAACAAATTGGCCACATCACTAATGTCGCTGCCTTCCGAAGAATAGGTCAACGAAATCCCAGCAATATCCACAGCATCTTCCAATAAGTCCACAGAAGATGCTGATTTTTTCAATTCTGTGCTGTTTTGCAGTACTCTCTTTGTGGCGTCCTCCAATGTCAATACCGTCGTTTCGTCTTCCCCTGCATCAACGGTTTGGCTTAAGGCCTGCACGGAGGCCAAAATGGAGCTATCCGTTTGCAAAGAGGAATCCTCCTCTTCTTCCAAAGTGCTTTCTTCTGTCGTTTCGCTTTGCGTTGTTTCCTGTGTCGTTTCTGCGGCCAAAGCCGGTACGCTTTGACCAAAAAGCGCTGCCGCACACAACAACGCAATGACATTTCGCTTCATAAAAAACTCCTTTCTTATTCGTAACGCAATGCTTCAATGGGGTCCAGCTTCGCCGCCTGATTGGCCGGCGTTACGCCAAAAATGATACCAATGCCCATCGAAACACCCACAGCCCCGATGATGGCCGCTAGACTCATCACCGGAACTATGCCAACCAGCGCTCCCACCAAGTAGGAGCCGCCCCAGCCAATCAAAAGTCCCAACAGACCGCCACTGCCTGTCAGTAAGATGGCCTCCACCAAAAATTGGAACCGAATATCTTTGTTTTTGGCCCCTATGGCCTTGCGAATCCCAATTTCTCTGGTGCGTTCTGTTACGGTTACCATCATAATATTCATCACGCCGATACCGCCCACTAACAGCGAAATAGCCGCAACAAAACCAATAAATAAAGTAACATACGATAAGATGGAATTGATGGAATCCATCATATCGGTGGTATCCATAATATAATATTTGTCTTCATTGCCATGAAACTCTTCCAGTGTAGCCAAAATGGTATCTTTCATCTGATCGCTATCCACATCGGCCGAAACACTGATCATCAAATTGGAAATGGTATCGCTATAATAATTTTTCATGGCGCTGGTGATGGGCACATAAATGGTATCCGGATATTCATCGGGGTTTTCTATCTGAGAAGTGTCGGTGTTTTGCAATACGCCGATGACCGTATACTTTTTGATCCCTTTCCAGCTTTTCACTTGAATTTGTTGATTGATCACACTTTCATCGGCCCGCCCAAAGACTTTTTGGGCCGTGGTATCATAAATGACGCAAACGTTGGTTTTCATGTTGACGTCATTGTTGGACAGATACCGGCCATAGAGCAGGGTATCGTTATTGAGGGATTGATAATCGGCGGTGACACCGGTGATGGTGGCCGAATTGGTCTCCCTTGGGTCCAACAGCTTTACATAGGCCGAATGATAAGTATAGGTGGGGGAAATGGATTGAATGCCCTCCATTTCCTCCAACAAATAATAATCATCCATGGTCAAAAGGTCTCTGGTGTCGATGTCTCTGCTCCCCACAAGAGACACCGTAAAGGAACCGGTTCCAAAGCTTTCAAACTCTTCTTCAATGGCTGCCTGGGAACCGTTACCGATGGCCACGATGATGATGACGCTGCTGATGCCGATGATGATACCAAGCATGGTTAAGAGGGTGCGGCTTTTATTGGAAAAGACGTTTTGAAAGGCATTTTTGACACACTCCATGAGGTTCATTGCCCTGCCCCCTCTCGAAAGATCACTCGGTTTTCCACGGGATGATCCTGCTTGATTTCGCCGTCTTTAAAGACCACAATTCGCTTGGTATACTGGGCCACATCCGGCTCATGGGTTACCATGACGACGGTGGCCCCTTCGTCGTTGAGCTGTTGGAAAATACCCATGATTTCGAAAGTGGACTTACTGTCCAAGTTGCCAGTGGGTTCGTCGGCCATCAAGATGGCCGGGTGGTTCACCAACGCACGGGCAATGGCCACCCGCTGGCGCTGCCCGCCGCTTAGTTCGTTGGGCTTGTGGTGCACTCTCGCCGAAAGGCCTACTTTTTCCAAGGCCTCCATGGCCCGTTTTACCCGGGTTGGCCGGTCAATACCGGCATAGACCATGGGCAGCTCCACATTTTCCAGGGCCGAAAGTTTGGGCAACAAATTGAAAGACTGAAACACAAAACCAATTTTTTTGTTTCTCACTTCCGCCAAGGCATTATCATCAAACCGGGATACATCTTGGCCTTCCAGCAAATAACTGCCCTCTGTGGGCCGGTCCAAACAGCCCAAAATATTCATCATCGTACTTTTCCCAGAGCCACTGGTGCCCATGATGGAAACAAATTCGCCTTCTTCCACCGTCAAGTCAATGCCTTTAAGCGCCATGACTTCCAGCTCGCCCTGGTTATATTGTTTAAAAATACGTTCCATCTGCAATAACGGCATGGGACCTCCTCCTTTCTTAGCGAGGACCGCCGCCGCCACCCATGGGCGCGCCACCGCCGCCCATCGGAGCACCGCCGCCCATGGAGCCGCCTCCGGTGACAGAATCCAGGATGCTGCTTTCTTCATCGGTGCTAATTTCCTGCACCTGTGTTGGGGTTGTTGCATAATCGCTTAATAATGTCCCTTCCACCACATCATCGCCGGGCACTTCCATCACCACTTCGCCTTCGGAAAGGCCACTGAGAATTTGGATGTAAGTATCGTTGCTTACCCCCACTTCCACCGTGCGTTTTTCCAAAATATCGCCTTCGCCTACCACAAAAACGCTATATTCTCCTGTTTCGCGGTCCATGGTCACAGCAGAAATCGGCAGATAATCGGCATCTTCCACGCTGACGGTGATGATTTCCATATCAAAGGAAAAGCCGGGTTTGATGTTTTCGTCTGGGTCATCCAAATGTACCACAATGGGGACCACCGTTTCCGAGCCACTGATGGTGCTTTGGCTCTCGGCCACCGGTTCAATTTTGGTCACGGTGCCATGGTACACTTTATCTTCGATCCCATCGGTGGTCAGTTCCACCGCCTGCCCCACCTGGACGGAGGCAATGTCATACTCGCTGACATAGGCGGTTACATTCAAATCCGATAAGTCGGCCACCTCCATCATGACGGTACTATCGGTCAGCATCTGGCCTTCTTCGGCATTACAGGTAATGACCGTACCGCTGATGGGGCTGTAGGTGGCCTCGGTCAGTTTGGCTAAATCTTCTTGTGCGCTTTGCACACTGCTTTGATAAGTCTGGATGGAATTGAGCTGCCGCTGATACTCGTTGGCCGTAGAGACATCGCTCAATGGATCATCGCCATAGGCCAAATTCAGCTGGGCTTTTTCCAATTCCAGCTTTGCGCTTTCAATTTTATTTTGCAACGTGCTTTCATTGGTCACCAGTGTTTCGTATTCATCCACATAAGTATCATACTCACTTTGACTGATGGCATCGTTTTCCAAAAGCTGTTTATAATAAGGTAAATTTTTTTCTGCCTCTGCCAAATCGTCGGCATTGGTCTTGGCGTTTTCTTCGGCTTCCTGCAACGCCTCCTGGGCACTGAGCACGGCTGCTTCCAGGTCAATCCGTTCGGTACCGGTGGCCACTTGCGTCATTTCGTCCAAAGAAAGCTGGGCATTGGCCAAAGAAACTTGTGCTTGCTGCAACTGGTTTTCCAACGAGGTTTTGGTGTCGGATATGTCGTATGTCACCAGTAACTGGCCTTCTTCCACCTCGTCTCCCACTTCCACAAACACTTCTTCCACTTCCTGGCTCAATTCGATGTAAATCGAATAGGGATTGGCCGCCTCTGTGGTTCCGTCTGCTGTCACACGTTGGTCAAAGGAACCTTTTTGCAGCGTTGTCGTTGCCGGTTCTATCGTCTGCGCCACCACATTTCTTCTTTTGCCAATTTGACTCGCCACAAGACAAACCAGCACCACAACCACAACGGCACAAACCAGCGCGCTTTGCTTTTTCCTCTTACATAAAAATTCTTTCACACACCTTCACTCCTTTATTCACTTGTCGCAGTTAGTATATTGGTGCTTTCTGGTTTTCTTGTGACGGGAATGTGAACAACAGGTGAAGATTTCCCAAAAATTAGGATTTCTGACCCCCCATTTTTTCATTCTCTTTTCCTCTGTCCCATCATCAAAAAACAGCGGATTTTCCGTCATTTGCGACGAAAATCCGCTGTCCGTTTGGAGGAAAAACAAAAAAGAAAAACAAAAAAATGACCACTTTTTGCCAAGCAAAACTATCGTTTTTTCTTGTTCTTCTTACCATTTTGGTCCTGCCGTTGTTCTGCTTTGGAACAACAAGTAGAGGGCCAAGGCCTGCATGGAAGCTTGCTGTTTTGGGGCAGAAGCCTCCCGGCTTTGCATCACAAGGGCCGGCTGGCTGCCCAAAAGACGCCTTGCGGTGTCTGCCAAAAGCACCCCCTCCACCAGGCAATCAATCTGCCCCACGGCCTGGGACGCAAAGGGCTTGAGCGCCTCCAACAGCACCGCCGTCTGTGGCGGATGCGCCAAGGTTTTCTGTTTTTGCTCCTGCACCTGTGCTGCCAAAGGCAGTAAGACTTGTTTTCCAAATTGTTGTTGGCCGCAAAGATAGGCCTGCTGTAACTGTTCTGCCAAAGAAACCGTTTGGCTGGACGTGTTTGGTTGCTGATCCATCCTTCCCAACTCCTTTTTTCTTCTCCTTTACTTCTATGCAAAAAGCAGAAGAGATATGATAGACGTTTTAAAAAATGACATTTTTTCTTCTCTCCGTTTTCACTGTATTTTTTTCATACACATTCTTTCTCTTTTTTTCCGTTTCCAAAGGAAATACCGTTTTTTTCTGAACTCTTTTGCCTTTACGCCCATCTTTTTGTCGGTTTCGCTTTGCCTTTTCCCTTTTTTTCTGCCGCTTTGGCGGGCAAAAGAGGGCAATATGTTACCATTTCTCGGCAATATGGTTTTACATTGAAACCTTGTTGTAAGAAGAGACTTTTCTATTTTGCCAATCTGTTTGATTATCATACAAAAATACGCCGGCAGCCGTTGACTTTTTTCTGGTTAGATGTAATAATTTTAGGTAACATTCCCCATGTGGATGTCATGCGTCAATCACGCAATATGAGGATACAAATAATAAGAGGTAAAGGAGTGTCATCGAACATGAGTGAAAACCAGAAATTTTTCCCTAACTACACCGTTGGCCCAGACGCATACGATGCCATCGAAACCGTTTGCAGCCGTTACGGCACAAAAGCCGTTGCCATTGGCGGTAAACGCGCTTTGGCTGCAGCCAAACCTGCTTTGGAAAAAGCACTGAAAAACTCTTCCATCGAAATCATTGCCTATGAATGGTACGGCGGCGAAGCTTCTTTGGAAAACTCCGAAATGCTGATGAATTTGGACAGCTACAAACAGGCTGATATGGTATTCGCCTTTGGCGGTGGGAAAGCCATCGACACCTGCAAATATGCTTCTTTGATCAGCGGCAAACCATTCTTCACTTTCCCAACCATTGCCGCAACCTGCGCCCCAGCTTCTGCTGAAGCCATCATGTACTATCCAAACGGCGTAGCAAGAGATACTTATGAATGCCACAAACCAGCCATCCATGTTTTCATCAACACCGACATCATCGCAAAAGCACCAGATGTTTATCTGTGGGCTGGTATCGGCGATACCATGGCAAAACACTTTGAAACTTCTCTGGCTGCCAGAGGCAGAAACGACCTTTCCTTCACCCAGGCTTTGGGCGTAGAAGTAGGTACCATGTGCTATCGTCCATTGGTTCAGTATGGCGCAAAAGCATTGGAAGACTGCAAAGCTGACCACACCAGCGAAGAACTGGAACAGATCGCTTTGACCAACATCATCACCACCGGTATCGTTTCCGGCTGCGTTGGTGTTACCATCAACTCCAACATTGCCCACGCTCTTTGCTATGGCTTGACCGTGCTGCATCAGATTGAAAAGAACCATCTTCACGGCGAAGTAGTTTCCTACAGCACCTTGGTTCTGTTGATGATCGACGGCCAGATGGACAAAGTAGACGAACTGTACCCACTTTACAAAGCCATCAAACTGCCAACCAAATTGGCTGATTTGGAAGTTTCCAGAGACGAACTGGGCCCTGTGGTAGAAAAGATGCTTTCTGTAGACGACATCAAATATGTTCCTTACAAAGTAACCGAAGAAATGGTATACAATGCCATCGACGCTTTGGAAGAATACAACAAAACCCACTAATTTTTATCAAACACAAAAGGCTGCGCCCTTTAGCGCAGCCTTTTTTTCGTCTATTTTTCCACCAAATTTTTGCCCTTCCACTTTCCGCTTTTCCATCGCCATACAAATAACACGCCGCGGAAGCATTCGTCGGCCGCCATGGCCATCCAAAATCCAACCAAGCCCTTTTGCAATACAATCCCAAGCAAAAAGCCGCCCAAAACCGACACCAACCACATGCTGATGACCCCCACCACAATGGGAAACAAAATATCCCCCACCGTTTGTAAGTCCCGCACCATGGTCATGTTGATGGCCCGGCCAATCTCCAAGAAAATATCCACAAACAACACCGACTTGGTCAGCATAATCACCGCTTGGTTATCGGTCAAAAAAGAAAGCACCGCCGGACAGAGAAAAAAGAGGGCCACCGACACCAAAAGCGAGATAGAAATGGAAATGCCCATGGTCCAACGCACCTGTCGTTTCACCCCAGCCTCGTCCTTGGCCCCCATCAAATGGCCCACCACAATTTGGGAGGCCTGGGAGATGGCATTGGCGTAAAGATAGGACACCATGGCAAACATGGTGCCATAGGTTTTGGCCGTCACAACGGCCGTCCCAAACCGGTTGGCCATGGTCTGAATCACCAACTGGCTGCCGGTAGAAGAAACGCTTTCCCCGCCGGAAGGTAGCCCAATGGAAAGCAAGGTTTTCAACTGCCCAAAGGGAAACGGACGCAGCATCTGTCTGCTCAAACGGCCTTCCACCTTCTTGTGGAACAGCCAAACCATGGCCAAAAGCCCAATCAAACGGCTAAAGTTACTGGCGATGGCGGCCTCGGCGATCCCAATGCGAGGAATCAGCAGGGCATTGATACCGATGTTTAACAAATTGATGAGCATAGCCACCGACATGGTTTCTTTCATCAGGGCATTGCTGCGAAAAATGGCCATAAACGTATTATAAAGCTCCTGTAACAACAAACAAGAACCGATGATGGAAAGATAGGTCACGGCCTCCTCCATCACATCCTCTGGCACCTGCATCACCGTAAAAATCGGCCGGGCCAATGTCACCAACAGGAGACTTAAACATAGGCTGACGATGGTATTGACAAGCACCGAAAGGGAATAGATCACCTCGGCCCGCTTCTGGTCTCCGGCCCCATGGTACAAAGAGACCAATATGGTGGTAGAGACGGAAATCACGCTAAACAAAATCACCACCATGTTCATAATCTGGTTGGCATTGCCAATGGCAGCCACCCCCGTCTGGGAATAGCGACTGACCATAAATTGGTCCACATTGCCTACCAAAAGCTGCAAAAACAATTCCAAAAAAATAGGCAGAGAAAGGAAAATCAACGTCTTTGCCCGGCCCATATCCAATTCTTTGTTCTCATTCATACGAAAAACTCTCTTTTTCCTTCTTCTTGACATCCGACTCATGATACGCAGTTTTTCTTCCTTTGTAAATCATCTCGATAAAAGAAAAAATATTTGTAGCTTTTGTATGGAAAATACGCTATACTTATCATAATCGGCTACAAATCCGTCGTAAAGGGCCAAAAATCAAGTTGCCCTTTCGTCATTTTACCAATAAAATAAGAACCATCCATAGCAGAAGAGGAGGACTTAGGATTGCGACAAATTCGCTGGAAACGTTATTTGGCGCTGGGGCTAACGGGGTTTTGCTCCATCTCCCTCAGCATTTTATTTTTCTTTTGCATTTTCCGCATCAAAGGATTATGGGATGGGCTGCAATCGTTGTTTGTCATTTTGCAACCCTTCATCTATGGCGGCGTCATCGCCTATCTATTAACGCCCATTTGTAGCTGGCTGGAAGGAAAGTTACAACCCTTTTTTACAAAAATTGCGCCCAAGACCATGGCCCCAAGGCTCACCAAAGGGGGTTCGGTCATGCTCAGTTTGGCATTGGGTTTGACGGTGGTAGGCGCTTTGATTTATGTGGCGCTGCCCCAGGTATGGGAAAGCATTTTATCCATCGCCGCCGAGGCCCCCAGCAACTGGAAGCGGTTTATCACCTGGCTGCAAGCCTTTTTGGAAGACAACCCAGAGCTTTCGGCTTATGTGATGGATTCCTTCAATAACTTAAGTGTCAGCTTTGGCCAATGGTTTCGGACTTCGTTTTTGGTAACCGCCCAACAAGTGCTGACCCAAGTTTATAGCCAGATGTTCAATCTGCTTTCGGTCACAAAAAATTTGTTGATCGGCTTGGTCGCCGCCGTTTACATGCTCTCCAGCCGGAAAAAATTTGCCGCCCAGGCAAAGAAAATGATCTATGGTATTTTTCCCATCAAAGCAGCCAATGTGATTATCCACGAGGTACTGTTTGTCAACCAAACTTTTGGCGGCTTTATCCGGGGAAAATTGCTGGACTCCCTGATCATCGGGATCATTTGTTTTGTGGTTTGCACCATCATGAAAATGCCTTATGTCACCTTGATCAGCTTAATCATTGGCGTCACCAATATCATTCCCTTTTTCGGCCCCTTCATCGGCGCCGTGCCGGCCACCATACTGGTTTTGACGGTTTCGCCCATCAAGAGCATTTATTTCGTCCTTTTTGTCTTTATTTTGCAGCAATTTGACGGCAATATTCTGGGACCAAAAATTTTGGGACAGACCACCGGTATTTCCGGCTTTTGGGTGCTGTTTTCCATTTTGGTCTTTGGCGGATTGATGGGATTTGTGGGTATGATCATCGGGGTACCGGCTTTTGCCGTCATCTATAGTGTCACATCCCGCCTCATCAATTTGCTGTTACGCAAAAAACAGTTGAGTACCGTCACCGACGACTATGAGTCGATCCGTTACATTGAAAAATAAAAAAAGCCCTTGCGTCGTTTTACGCAAGGGCTTTTTGCTTACAGAAAAAACCGTTGTTTCATTTCTTCTTCCAATGCGGCCCGGAAATCGGGATGCGCAATAGCAATGAGGGCTTCGGCTCTTTGTTTCAGCGTTTTGCCCTTCAAATGAGCAATGCCATATTCTGTTACCACATAATCCACATCGTTTCTGGACGTGGTCACGGCAGCACCATGATCCAAAAATGGCACAATCCGGCTTACTTTTCCGCCCGCTGCCGTAGCAGGCATGGCGATGATGGCCCGGCCGCCACGGCTCATATTGGCGCCGCGGACAAAGTCCACCTGGCCGCCAACGCCGCTAAACTGGCGCAGACCGATGCATTCTGCCACCACCTGGCCCATCAAATCCACCTGGATACAAGAATTGATGGAAACCATGTTATCCTGGGCAGAAATCACCCGTGGATCATTGACATAATCCACAGGATACAGTTCGAACATGGGGTTATCGTGGATGAAATCATAGACTTTCTGGGTACCCATAACGAAAGTAGCCACAGATTTTCCTTTGTTCAGTTGTTTTTTGCTGTTATTGATAACACCGCTTTCAATCAAGTCTACAATACCATCGGAAGCCATTTCTGTATGCAGCCCCAGGTCTTTACGGTCTTTTAAAAACAGCAGCACGCTTTCTGGAATGGAGCCAATGCCCAACTGCAGCGTATCGCCATCTTTGATCAAAGAAGCACAGTATTCCCCGATTTTTCTTTCTTTTTCACCAATGGCCGCCGGGGCCAGCTGGGCCATCGGGGCGTCGCATTCCACCAAAAAGTCAATGTCATTGACATGGATGAAGTTATCGCCCATGGCCCGTGGCAAATGGTGGTTCACCTGGGCAATGACCAGTTTTGCGCACTGGGCCACTGGTTTGGTATAGTCGCAAGAAGGACCAAAGGAGCAATATCCGTGGGCATCTGGTGCCGAAACCATAATCAACGCCACATCCACCGGCATCTCTTCCCGGAACAAACGAGGCATTTCATGGAAAAAGGCCGTGGTGTAATCGGCTCTTGCTTCATTGACGGCTTTTCTGGTGGAGGCGCTGACAAACAAACCGTTATAACGGAAATGGCCTGCCATTTCTGGCCGAGTATATTTGCCTTCGCCCAGCGTAACCACGTGGCAAATTTCCACGTTTTCCAACCGCGCAGCATCGGCCACCATGGCGTCAATCAAACAAGTGGGTTCGGCTGCCGCATGTCCTGTCACAACGCGGTCACCGCTTTTGATATGGCCAACGGCTGCTTCGGCCGTCACCAGTTTGGAAGCATACGTTTCTTTCCAATTTGTTAAGTTCATCACAGTATCTCTCCTTTTCCTTTTGTTCTAAACCGTTGTGTATTTGTTGTATTATACTGTATATCGCTTTACTTTTCAATAGATTTTGCCATAGTTTTTCATTAGATACAAGTGCAATATATAGAAAACTCAGCATTGGCCTGACCATCTACATATCTTACAATAAAATTTATGTGTAAAATATTTGCAAAAAATTCATTTTGCATTTTTTCAAATTGTAAGAGAAATGTTCTTTTGTTTTTGTCACTTTTTCGGTAAAATAGAGTCAGTTCCAAACAGGATTGTAGAAAAAAAAGCAAAGGAGGAATCAGTGATGGACCCTTGGAAATTATTGGCCTATGCGGTTGCGGCCGTTGTGATTTATTTTTCCTATCGAAAAATGAAACGGATTCAAAAAGAAACCTGTCAAAACGACTGTGGCCACTGCGGCATGGATTGCCCGTCCCGCTATCTTACCAATGACACCGACCAACCAGAACAAAAGGAGGAACCATAAATGGAGGAACCAAACAACATCCCCCCACAGGCCGATGCGTCCCAGACGCCACCACCTCAACCAGAACCAACGGCGCCTACGCCAGAACAGCCACCGCGCCCCCAAATCAACTATAACACCAACTACAACACCAATTATGAAAATGGCCAAAAGAAAAAGGGCTGTTTGTTTTGGGGCCTGGTGGTACTGGCTGCCTTTTTCACCATCAACGGCCTGCTGCTTTTTGGCGGCCTTGCCATCATCGGCGGCATTTTCAACAGTGCATCTTCCTTGGTTGCCACCGATAGCAGCTATTCCTACTCCGCGCCGGATTTTCCCTATGTGGAAACCCTCTCCATCGAAGGCACCATCGTCGATGGCGGTAGCGGCATGCTCAGCGAAGGCGCCTATAACCATCAATGGACCTTGGGCGAAATTGCTGCCTTAGAGAACGACCCCAATAACTATGGCCTGCTGCTTTACATCAACTCTGGCGGTGGCGGTACCTATGAAAGCGAAGAACTGTATCAAGCCCTTTGCCATTATAAAAAAACCACCGGCCGGCCGGTCTATGCCTATTATGCCCAAACGGCTGCTTCTGGCGCCGTCTATGCGTCCATGGCCGCCGATGAAATTTATGCCAACCGGATGAGTACCACCGGCTCCATTGGGGTATTGATGAGCAATTATAACGTTTCGGGGCTGATGGAAAAATTGGGCATTCAAGACACCACCATCACCAGCGGCAAAAACAAAACCATGCTCAGTGCCACCGAACCAGTGTCTGCCGAACAGGAAGCTTTGATGCAAAGCATCATTGATGAATATTATCAAATCTTTGTGGGTATTGTTTCCGAAGAGCGAAACTTGCCGATGGAGCAAGTGCTTTCCTTTGCCGATGGCCGGCTTCTTTCTCCCAACCAGGCCCTGTCTGTTGGCCTCATCGACGGCATCTGTTCCTATGATGCGTTTTTAGAAGCCATGTCTCAAAAAGAAGCCTTTGCCGACTGCGAAGTGCTCTATGCCAACCCACCGGCGGCTTCTGTTTGGGATCAGTTCTTCTCTTCTTTGCCCCAAAACCAGTTGGCCAGCGGCTTGTCTTTGTTTGAAGAAACCACAAAAGCACAAATGCGCCCCATGTATGTAGCGCCTTAATCCATGGTCCAAACCTATGGTTTAAAAAAACAGTTAAAAAACCAAAAAGAAAAACGCCTCCTTTTTCAGGAAGCGTTTTCCTTTTTGGTAGGATTTATGCAAATAAGCGAAATCAATTATTTGTAAGCAACTTCCAAAGCCTGCAGGAAATCGTTTACCAGGTCTTCGGTGTTTTCAATACCGCAGGAGATACGAAGCAGACCATCGGAGATACCGATTGCCATTCTTTCTTCTTTGGTCATATCGCTGTGAGAGCTCATTGGAGGATAAGCCATGCTGGTTCTGTAGCCGCCCAGAGTCATTGCATAGTGGCACAGATGCATTGCACGCATGAATTTGTTCATTTTTTCTCTATCTTCTGGCAATTCCATGCTCAGCATACCGCCGAAGTAGTTGCCAAACTGTGCTTTTGCCAGTTCGTGCTGTGGATGGCTTTCCAAAGATGGATGATATACTTTCAGCACATATGGGCTCTTTTCCAATGCAACAGCCAAAGCAGCAGCGTTTTCTGCTTGTTTTTTCACACGCAGATCCAAGGTTCTCAAACCACGGCATACCAACCAAGAAGAGAATGGATCAGCCTGGGTACCAAGCAGTACCTGCATTTCATGGCATTTTGCAACCAATTCAGCAGAACCAGTGATGGAACCGCAAACAGCATCGCTGTGACCGTTGGCAAATTTGGTCAAGCTGTTTACTACCAAGTCAGCGCCCAAGGTCAAAGGTTTTGCCAAAGCACCAGTCATGAAGGTGTTGTCCACAACCAGGATAGCGTTGTTGGCATGAGCCAAATCAGAAATTGCTTTCAGATCTGGAACGGTGATCAATGGGTTTGCAACGGTTTCGGTGTAGAACATTACCGTGTTAGGTTTCATGTTTGCTTTTACTTCATCCATGTTGGTGAAGTCAACAAAGGTAGCTTCTACGCCATATCTGTTCAAAATCTTGGTGAAGATTTCGATGGTTTCACCATACAGAGTTTTGTCAGAAAGTACGTGATCGCCAGCTTTGGTGTTAGCGATGATAGCAGTAGAGATAGCTGCCATACCGGAAGAGCAACCCAAGGAAGCTTCGCCAGCTTCGATGTAGGTCATCATATCGATGAGGGCCCCTCTATTTGGGTTACGGTTTCTGTTGTAGCAGAATCCTTTTTCGTCATATCTTTTCTGAAGGTCATCCAGGTCTTCTACGTTATGAGCCGTAGACATATGAATTGGCAGCGCTTCTGGATTGGTGGTTGGTGCGTTGAAATAAGCACCTGCTTCCAGAATGTTTGTCTCGAAAGCAAAGTCTTTGTTGAAACCATTCAGCATTTCAAATCATTCCTCCCTTATTAGACACATACTCTCTACCATATAAAGTATTTATATGGCTTTTTTGGTTCAAGTTTTATGAACCTTTTCTTATTCAAAACTATAAACCATATAGTTATCATAGAGTCAATGAATAAATGAAAATGCCCATTGCGTAGCACCTATTTTTGGTTACTTGCATAATTTTCTAAAACTTTTTTGTTGGATTTGACCACTTTCGACCTTTCTCTTCCAAAAAAATATGCAACTCCAACAAGCGGGAACGAAAGGTTTTTTGCCACAAGTTCCTGTACCCTTTTTTTACTCAAAAAATTGGAAAAATCATCCAATCCAGTTTTTTTCTCTATTTTTCAAAGCAAAACGCTAGAAAAGAAAAGCAAACAGAGTAGAAACCGCCCTTCTTTCCATCCATCTTTTCGGACAAATCTTATGGGTTTTGTTTTCCCATTTGCAATATCTCTGCCACTTCCCCTACGCCAATATTTCCACCGGAAAGCACACACACATTTTTCTTGCCCACAAAGCCACGATGGCTCAATAACCCGGCCAAAGAGGCAGCGGCCGATGGTTCCACATAAAGCTTGGCCCGCTCCATCAAAAGAATCCAGGCTTCCATAATTTCTTCCTCCGATACGGTGATCATCTCATCAACCCAGCGCATCATATGGGCAAAGGCCTTTTCCCCTGGCATCACACCGGCCAAGCCATCGGCAATGGACGTTTGCGGCTCTATCTGCATTCTGCATCCCTGATGAAAAGAAAGACCCATAAAATTCAATCGTTCTGGTTCCACGCCAATGACTTTCGTCTGGGGCGAAAGAATTTTCACCGCCGTAGCTACGCCAGACAGTAACCCTCCGCCGCCCACCGGCACATAAACTGCATCCAGCTGTTGCACCGATGCACAAATTTCTATTCCCACCGTGCTTTGTCCGACCATGATACCATCGTCTTCCACTGGATCAATATAGGTCAGTCCGTTTGCCTTCCCAAATGCCAAAGCCTCCGGTCTGGCCTGGGCCCCTGTCTGACCCACCTGCACCACATGGCCGTTATATCCCTTGCAGGCCTCCACCTTTGCTTTTCTGGCTGTGGTAGGCATAAATACCCACGCCGGAATCTGAAACTGTTGCGCGCCATAGCAAAGGGCCTGTGCATGGTTTCCCGAAGAGTACGTGACAACGCCCCGCTGTTTTTCTTCCTCTGTTAAGGTCAAAAGCCGATGAATCGCGCCTCTTGCTTTAAAAGAGCCAGTCTTTTGCCATTGCTCACATTTCAATTGAACCTCTGCTTGTGCGATTTGATCAATCTGCCTGCTGTGCTCCAGGGGCGTATGGTGAATATATCCTTCCAAGCGATTTTTTGCGGCCAATACATCTTCCCACTGTAACATAAATTCCCTCCTTTTGTTTAGTAGCTAAACACTTTACTTCTATTCTTCCTCTTTCTAAAAAATAACGTTTTACTGGATATGAATCTGTAAAATATGCTTCTCCAGCCGATCTAAAAAAGCCAATAAAAATTGTTTGTTTTCTTCCGACGCTTGTGCCAAAGTCTCTTTCACAAAATCATCCAACTCCCGGTGATAGGCCCCGTGGACTTGATACAGCCGTTCTCCTTTTTCTGTCAGCCTTAAAAACACACGAGATTGATTTTCTTCGTCTTTTTCCTTCCAAAGAACTCCTTTCCGTTCTAATTTTTTTGCCATTTGAGAGACTGCGCCTTTGGTAATCCCTAATTTTTCAGCAATCGCCGTCACATGAATATTCGGCTGTTCTTTGATGATTTTTACCAGCGTCATTTCAGCGTAAACAAACGTTTCGTCTTCCAAGGAAAGCTGGGTTTTTCGCTCCATCTCGGAAAATTGAGAGGCAATTCGAAAAAATTGATGACTGATTCGTTTTTCTTCTTTTTCCATATCCCCATCGTATAGCAACTAAACACGATTGTCAAGCCATTTTCTTTCAAAAAAACAAAAGAAAAAAGCCGCAAATGCTTGCCGAACAAACATCTGCGACCTTTGAAATTGCGGGAACAGGATTTGAACCTGTGACCTTCGGGTTATGAGCCCGACGAGCTACCGAACTGCTCTATCCCGCGTCATATAAAAACCCATAAAATGTAAAAAGAGCCGATGAACGGACTCGAACCGTTAACCTGCTGATTACAAGTCAGCTGCTCTGCCAATTGAGCCACATCGGCACAGGGTGAGCGCCAACTATATGGATTATACCTTCAAAACTGAACAAAGAAACTTAGTGTCCGTGGAAAAGTTACCATTTCTTAGGTTAGATTTTTCCCTTCGGGAAAAACCATTCCAGTCAATCACATTCGTCACTCTCTTAGCAATCGTTCCGATTGCTCTGGTTCGTTCCTCATAATCGTGATTGACTTCCATTTCATAGGTTAGATTTTCCCCTTCGGGGAAAACCGCTTCGGATGTCAATATTCGTCACTCACTTGGCAATCTTCCGATTGCTACGGTTCGTTCCTCATAATCATTGCCATCCTACGCTTTTTAGGTCAAGCCCTCGACCGATTAGTACTGGTCAGCTGAGCATGTTACCATACTTACACCTCCAGCCTATCAACCTTGTCGTCTGCAAGGGGTCTTACTCACTTGAAGTGATGGGAAATCTTGTCTTGAGGGCGGCTTCACGCTTAGATGCCTTCAGCGTTTATCCGTTCCAAACTTGGCTATCCGGCTGTGCAGTTGGTCTGCAACCGGTACACCAGAGGTTCGTCCATCCCGGTCCTCTCGTACTAAGGACAGCTCCTCTCAAATTTCCTACGCCCACAACGGATAGGGACCGAACTGTCTCACGACGTTCTGAACCCAGCTCGCGTACCGCT
>CALWGC010000032.1 GCA_944378105.1 uncultured Clostridia bacterium | reverse complement strand
CGGAATTTGTCAAGCAGTTTTTCAAATTTTTCAAATTTGTTCTGCTTTTTTCGTTCCGTTGTCGTCGTTGTTTCCTGACGACAAGATATTATTATACACGGTTTTCGACAGAAGTCAACACTTTTTTTCAACTTTTTCTATTTTTTTCTTTTTCCACAAATAGAGATAGATTCCAAGCCCAGCGGCCACCATACCCAACGATACCACCTGGCTTACGGCGATATTGGTATGCCACAGCAAAAGCTGGTCTGTGCGCAATCCCTCAATCCAAAACCGGCCTATTCCATAACCAATGCAATACAATGCCCCTATTTGGCCGTCAAACGCCTTGTGACGCTTGCGCAAATATAAAAGCAGGGCAAACAGGCATAAATTCCAAAGGCTCTCATAGAGGAACGTAGGATGCACCTGAATGTATTCTGCCCCATTGACCGTGATTGTATGCGCCAAAATATCCTGCGTTAAGTTACTGCTGGCCACCTGTTCTTTTAAATACCGCATGGCAAACAAAGAATCCGTATACCCCCCAAAGGCTTCCCGATTAAAAAAGTTGCCCCAGCGGCCGCACAGCTGCCCTAACAAAAGGCTTGGCAACACTGTATCTGCCATCAAAAAGAAGTTCTTCTTTTTCCGAATGGCATAAAACAAGCCGTATCCAATGCCCACCAACACAGCGCCGTAAATTCCCAAACCGCCATGGCGGAAATTCAGAATTTCCAACGGATGATCCCGGTACATTTCCCAGGAGAAGATCACATAATACACCCGGGCCCCGATGACACTGAGGATAATGGCCACCAATCCAAAATCCATATACTCATCTGGATCTTGTCCTGTCCGCTTGGCCTCGTGCATCACCAGCGCCACCGCCAGCAAAATGGCCACCCCAATGATCAGACCATACCAATACACATCCATTCCAAACAAAGAAAACGCCACCCGGCTAAGGTGATCAATTTCAATTCCCAAATGGGGAAACCAAATTTCCGGCATCTTGTTTCGCTCCTTTCCGCAGTTATTTCGAGTATACAACGTTTTTCCTCAAACAGCAAGAAAAAACCGCCGGCAGATATGCCAGCGGTTTTTGTTGTGCAAAATCGGTTTGCGCAATTATCTCTTGTTGGACTGTCTCCACAGACCGAATTTTTCTGCATCTTTGATCAAACCATCACGGAAATCTGGGTGAGCCAGTTTGATGATTTCTTCAGCTCTCTGCCAGGTGGACAGACCTTTCATGTTGGTGCAGCCATATTCGGTTGCTACATAGAAGGTGAAGAAACGAGCCAAAGTTACGTTGGTTCCAGGTGCGAAAGAAGGAACGATTCTGGATTCTACTCTTACGTTACCATCTTTGTCTTTTCTGGTTGCGGTGGAGTTCATGCAAACAAAGCCTTTGCCGCCTTTAGAACGGTAAGCGCCATAGATGAAGTCCCACTGACCGCCTACACCGGAGATCTGTTTTGGACCTACGGATTCGGAGGAAACCTGGGTATACAAGTCTACATGCAAGCAGTTGTTTACACCAAATACTTTATCGTTCTGAGCGATTACGAATGGGTCGTTGGTGTAGGAAGCTGGGAATTTCAGGCAGTCTTCGTTTTTGTCCAAGAATTCATACAGCTCGGTAGAACCCATAGCAAAGGTAAATACCATTTTGCCTTTATGGGTTTGTTTATATCTGTTGGTTACTTTGCCAGCTTTGTACAGGCTCATGAAGGAGTCCATCATCATTTCGGTGTGAACGCCCAAGTCTTTGATGTCGCTCTTTACGATAGCTTCACCAATTTTGTCAGGGATACCGCCGATACCCAACTGCAAGCAGCATCTGTCTTCCAGTTCTTTCATTACGTTTTCAGCGATTTTTTTGTCAACTTCGCTGGAAGCGCCTTTTGGAAGAGATTCCAGAGGCTGGCCATTGCCTTTTACTACGGCATGAACCTGAGAAATGTGGATTGCAGTAAAGTCACCACCATAGATATGTGGGAATGCATCGTTTTCTTCGATAATGATGTAATCGGAGTTGTCTACCACAGATGGAAGATAAGAGCAGGTGGTAGAAGTATTGAAGAAACCATGTTCATCCATTGGGCAGCATGCGATGAAAGCAACGTTGATTCTTCTCAGTGCTACCAAGCTTGCAAATTCTTCATAGGTACCAGGAATGTGGTATGCGCCCTGTCTTCTGGACAAAGCAGTCAAAGAACGGTCATCGATATCGAATACCTGCTGGCCTGGGTCAGCTTTGTAGATTGCGGTATCCAGTTTCAGTGTACAGGTTTCCACATGGATGTCGTGCAGTTCGTCTTTTCTTCTGGCCAAAGCAGCGTCCAGTTCTGGGGTAATGGTCACGAATTCACCATAGTATACCCAGTCACCATCTTTTACTACTTTTACTGCTTCGTCTGGAGTCGTCAGTTTTGCCTGATATTGCTCTTGAAAAGTTGCCATTGGACATTTCCCCCTTTTAATAAATATCTTCTTTTTGAGATAGATTACCTATCTGTGGAAGTTCCACAGGTAAAACGGGTGGCCGCAAGCGCTTTTGTGCTGTTGCCTAAAGGTTTCCGCCAGATGAAACCCCTTGTCCACAGCAGAGGAAAGCCAGCTTCGGTTTTCCGCTGTCTTTCCGGTCTCCCGCCAATTGTTTATGGCCTAAGCGGCGCTGCCGCTTACGCACATCCACAGCCACCGGGAAAAGATCGCTTTTCCCGGTGGTTGTAGTTGCCGAAAAGAGATTAGAACATTTCCACAAAGCTCTGGATTCTGGTTCTGATCTGTTCGAAGGAAGAAGCCTGCTGATCGATTTCGATCATCAGATTGCGGATTTCTTTTTCTTCCATCTTGCTGTACAGCAATGGGTAGTCAAATTCTTCTGGATCACAGAATTTCATCTGGCAGTAGATGACAGCATCTGCGCCGTATTTTTCTACCATATCGCAGATCATAGGAATTCTGTCTTTGTCGCGGTCGGTTGCCAAAGAGCAGCCGTACATATTCTGCCACTGTTTTGCCAGACGCATCAAAGGTTCATCGCCTTCTGGAACGTCCACACGTACCTGTCTGCTTTCCTGAGCCAGGTCGTCGGCCACAACGGCAATGTCAAATTCTTTGAGGATTTCCAAAAATTCATCTGGTTCTGCGGTGATACCAGTCAGGATGACTTTTTTGCCTTTCCAAGCTTCTTTTGGCATTGCTTCCAATTCAGCAGTCAGTTCTTTGATGGCTGCGGTATGGTCTGCTTTGTCCATGAAGAATCTTGCTTTCATGATGGCATGACGAGCCACTGGATCAATCACCTGTGGGTAATCAGCAGCTACTTCCAAGAATTTTCTCACAGCCTGACGGTTTTCGTTGTAAACGTCGATGGCTTTGTTGATGGCTTCATCGGTGATGGTTACGCCCAAAGCTTCTTCCAAAGCTTTGCGCACCAATTTATATTCTTCTACCAAAAATACATTGGCGCTTTCCAGGTTTCTGTTTTGTGGATGTACAAACTGGATCACTGGGCATTTGCCTTTCCATTTCTGGCCCATACATTTCAGCGTATCGCAAGGAGAAGAAACCAGAACGGCTTTCAGATCATCATAAACGCCTTCCAGTTCCATTTCCATGATGGACTGCATGATGGAGCAAGCGAATGCTGGCAAATAAGTTCTTGCTTTGGAGATGTTTTTGGTTGCTTTGCCCCAGCAGCCAACAGGCAGAGCGCCAGCTGCATAAACGATTTCTTCTGGTGCATAAACAGGCAGCACACCAACGGCAGCTTTGCCGGTTTTTGCCTGTGCGTCAGCAATTGCCTGTTTTGGATTGGCAGCAACTGCTTTCATATTTGCTAAAATGGTTTCTACTTTACTCATGATTTGCGTCCCCCTCTACTCTCATTTCTTGTTCTGTTCCATAATTTCAGCCAATGCCTGCACACGTGTATCGAACTGGGCAGGAGAGAAATTACGAGGATCAGTCTGGTCGCCGTCAAAGCTTACATAAGGAACGCCGGTTCTTTCTTTTACGATTTCAGCCGTTTCCACATTCAAGAAGCTCATCAGTTTGCAGCTTCTGTTCAGGTGGTAGGTGATACCGGTGCTGCTGGTGCTGGTCAAAACGTCGCTGATGACGTCTACTTTGTGATCCAGGCAGGTGTTGGAGTACATCTTGCAGTAGCCGGCACCCATTTCTTTCATATTGCCAACGGTGTAGTGGATGCTCCAAGCGCCAGGATAGGTGGAACCAACCATGTTGCAGCCCAGAGATTTCAAAGATTTATAGGTGTGGGACAGATATGGCCAGCAAGCGATACCTTCCCAAGCAATTCTGAATTTTTCGCCGCCTTTGAATGCGTCTTCGCCACGAGCTGCTTTTGCTTCCAATTCATCAGCCAAGGTGTTGAAGGTGTCTTCAGCCGCATATTTTGCTCTTGCGCAAACGATCAAAGCCATGAAGTTGAACATATCGAAGCCGTTCAAAGGAGAAGGCACGGTGCAGGCCATACCCATGGCACGATCCCATGCGTTTACAGAACGCTGGCACTGTTCTTGTACTTCGATGAATTTCTGACGGTCAAATGGTTTTCCGCACAGGTCTTCCAACTGTTTGATGGCATATTCAAACTGGTCTGCGATGTATTCTTTCGTATATTCTGGGATTGGCCAGTGATGTACGTAAGGTACGTCGATGATGATGTATGGAATATTCAGTTCCACAGCCAAGTTTTCATACCATTTCAGCAGTGTGTTACAGATGTTGTTACAGGTGATGATGACATCAGGCAATGGAATACGTGGGCCTGGGCATTCTTCCAGTTCTTTTGGTGTTACGCCAGTTTTGGCTTCTTCCACCAACAGATCCATGTATGCCAAGTTGATTCTTGCATAAGAGCAGATATCCAAAGAATAGCCGCGTCTTTCTGCCAATTCAATCATAGCCAATGCACCATGTTTTGCACCAACGGCAGCAGCGTGGTTTTCTGGGTAGATCATATGGATCCCCATTACTTCACAAAATTCACATGGCGCAATCGAAGAGGACCAACATACCAATTCGCCTTTGGCTTTGCCATCCAGGGCATCTTGGTACATTTTTTCCTGATAATAGGCCAGTTTTTGTTTTGCTGTCATTCCTTCCAATTCACTCATTTTTATCCCTCTTTCCTCATAATTTATTGTGCCTTCATTGCCTCGTCATACGCAAACAATGCTGCACCCAATGCGCCGATAATCTGCGGATTTGGCGCAACAATCACATTCTTTTGCAGTTCTCTGCTGATGGCACGGACCACACCGGCATTTTGTGCCACGCCGCCGCTCATCACAATATCTTCTTCCAAGCCCGTCCGATAAGCAAGGCCGCAAGCTTTGCTGGCCACAGAGGCATGGACCCCTGCAATGATATTTTCTTTCGGAATTTCGTTGGAAAGATGCGAAATGACTTCCGATTCGGCAAACACCGTACAAGTACTGCTCACCGAAACGACTTCTGTTGCCCGGCTGTCGTATTCTGCCATCTGATCCAGTGGCACTTCCAACACCCGGCTCATGACTTCCAAAAACCGGCCGGTACCGGCTGCACACTTATCATTCATGAAAAACTGGCTGACGGTGCCCCGCTTGTCCAATTTGATGGCCTTGGCATCCTGTCCGCCAATATCAATGATGGTTCTGGCCGTTGGCACCATAAAATGGATGCCCTTTGCATGGCAGCTGATCTCACTGATTTGTTTGTCTGCCTGTTCCACCGAAAAACGGCCATAGCCGGTTGCCACAACTTTGGTCATATCCGCAAAAGAAAGACCAGATTTTTCAAAGGCGGCTTCCAATGCCCTTTGCGGCCCGGAAGAACCTGTGCCAAACTGTATCACTTCTCCGGCAACGATATCGTTTCCATCTTTGAGAATTACTACCTTGCTTGATGCGGAACCAATATCGATTCCCATTGTGTACATCAAACCGCCTCCTTGTTTCTATTGTTTCGAGTATGCGCACAATATCCAATGAAATGATTTGTTAGCTAATTAACCATGTTGTAAATTTCAGCCCAAACGCATACCTTCATACAGGATTTATTATATCCCGTTGCCCGAAAAAAATCAATAGTACCTTCCAAATTCTTTCGTCTACAAATATACAAAAACGCCAGTATTCTTTGCCAAAACCACAACATTTTACGATGTTTTTTTGTTAAAACCTTATCCATCTCGCCGTTTTTTGTGCCTTTTTACTTAAATGAGCAATTCTGGAAAAGAGCCAAACTCGTTGGAATTCCATGGGTTGGCTCTTTTTTTGGTCTGACCACCTGTATGCTAAGATTTGTGAATTTTTATACGAACCCTTTGTTTTTTTCTACACATTAGCTACTTTGTTTTTTTTGCCAGTGCATCTTTCAAAAATTCCCGACCAAGCAAAACACCGCTTTCAAAGAAGACGCCGGTTGCTTCTGCCGTCTCTTCGTTGATGGTCGAAACGCCCTCTTTTTCCTCATTGCTGCGGTAAATCAAAAAGGGTACCGGGTCCATGGCATGGGTTTTGGTGGAAAGGGGCGTTGGGTGATCGGGCATCACCAAAACAGAAAATGGTTCGCCCATTTCTTGTAATCCCTTCACCACGGGGCCCAAAATATCCCGGTCAATCAATTCAATGGAGAGGATTTTGTTTTCCATTTCCCCTTGGTGCCCGCATTCGTCCGGTGCTTCTACATGCACATAGACATAGTCTTTGCCGTTTTGGAATTCTTCCAAAGCGGCTTTGCCTTTGTTGGCAAAATTGGTATGGATGTTGCCGGTGGCACCTTCCACTTCGATGACGTCAAAGCCGGTGCAAATGCCAATGCCTTTGATTAAGTCCACGGCGGAAATCACAGAACCAGTCAGCCCAAAAAGGTCCATAAATTTCGGTACGGCCGGTCTCGTCCCTTCGCCCCAAAGCCAAATGGAGTTGGCCGGACGCAGGCCCTTGGCCACGCGGGCTTGGTTGACAGGATGGTCTTTTAAAATGTCATAGCTTTTTTCCATCAACGCCAAAATCTTCGGGTTTTGAGGCAAATATGGCCCAATCACCCGGTCGGAAATATCATGGGGTGGCGTCAAGTTCAAACCGTTTGGCCCTTCGTGCCAAATCATGCAATGGCGATAGCTGATGCCGGCGTAAAAAGAGATTTCCTCGTCGGCAAAGGCTTTGTTGACAGCGGCAATCAGTTGCGCCGCTTCTTCGGTGGAAATTTCCTGGGAACTGTAATCCACCATGGTTTTTTCGCCATAAACGGCTTCGTCACTGAGGGTGACTAGATTGCAGCGGAAGGCAATGTCCGTTTCCTTCATATCAATCCCAATGCTCATGGCTTCCAAGGGGGACCGGCCGGTATAGCAGCTTTCGGGATCAAAGCCCATGGCCGCCAAGTTGGCCACGTCGCTGCCCGGTTTCATGGTTGGCGGTACGGTGCGCACCTTTCCCACCAATGCTTTTTGCGCCAAGGCGTCCATATTTGGTTTTTTTGCCACAGCCATGGGAGTTTTATTGTCCAAAGCGGCAATGGGATAATCCGCCATGCCGTCACATAACATCACAAAATATTTCATTTCCATTCCTCCTCCATGCATTCGACTTGCACACAAATGATTATACTACGAAAACAAATAACCTTCAACCATAAATTCCAGACAACCCCAAACTTCTTTTTTCCTGCAAAATTCGTTTCTTTTTTTCAGTTCCTGTGCTATACTGGCAAATAGAGGGGAAAAGGGGGAATACCATTGACATTCATACAACTGAACTATATTTATGAAATTTTCAACTGCGGTTCCATCAATAAAGCGGCCCAAAACCTCTTTGTGTCTCAAAGTAGCCTCTCCAGTGCCATCCGTGAACTGGAAGAAGAATTGGGCATCCAAATTTTCACCCGCAGTAACCGCGGCATTGCCATCACAGAAGAAGGCAATGAATTTTTGTCCCAAATTATGCCCATTTTGGAACAACAGCGCAAAATTGAACGCTATTATGCCCAACGCAATGTGCTGGATACAGAGCGACTGCATGTCAGCGCCCAACGCTATCCCTTTTGCGCCAAAGCCTTTGTGGAAATTGTGGCCCGCCACAGCGATTGCCGGTTCGAATTTTCTTTCAAAGAAACGGAAATGGACCGGGTCATCGAAAACGTGTCCCAACGCATCAGCGACCTGGGCATTTTGTTTTTGTCCGATATCACAGAATCGTTTATGAAAAAAGTGCTGCGCAATAATAACCTGGAATTTCAGGAATTGGCCCGCATTCGTCCCCATGTGTTTATCGGCACCAATCACCCTTTGGCCAATCAAGCCGAAATCAGTTTGAAGGATCTCTATGACTCACCCTATGTCATTTTCAGCAAGAAAAACAATTCGTCCTATAACTTTGCAGAAGAAGCCTTCATCTCCAATTCTTCGGAATTTCGGAAAATTCTTTATGTCAATGACCGGGCCACGGCTTATAACTTTATTTCTAACGCCAATGGCTTTACCACCGGCAGCGGCCTGCTGCCAGAAGGTTATTCCCCACCGGAAGTCAAGTCCATCCCCATCAAAGACGATCTGCCTGCCATGCGTCTGGGCTGGATCAAACTGAAAGATGTGCCGCTTTCGGCCATCGCCCAAGAATATATGGATATCCTCATTGATATTATCCATTCTTGATGGATTTCCACCTTATTATATAGTAGATCGTTTTTTAAAATCCTTTGCCACAAAATAAGAAGAGCCTTTTGCCAAAAGACAAAAGACTCTTTTTTTCTGCTTTGTTAGATCAGTTTCAGCACTTCTTTGGGCCAGTCCACCACGGCCACGGCCCCGGCTTCCAGCAGCTCCTTGCGGCTGCCATAGCCATAAGTAACCCCAATGGTGGCCACTCCTGCGCCCTTGGCGCCTTCCACATCAAACTTGCGGTCTCCAATCATCACCGCTTCTTTCGCCGTCACCTGTAACTGCCGCAAACAATCCTCCACCACTTTTTGCTTGTTGGTAATGCCCTTTGCCACGTCGGCCCCGCCAATATAGGCAAAATATTGGTCTACGCCCTTGTCCTTTAAAATGTCCAAGGCATAATGGCGCGGCTTGTTGGTGGCCAAACCCAATCGTTTGCCTTTGGCGCACAAGGCGGCAAAAAGCGCTTTCACCCCGTCATAGAGCACGCATTCTTTCCACCCGTCCACTCGGTAATAGCTGTGATACGCCTCCATGGCCGCCTGGGCTTCTGCCAAGGATAACCCAAAGTGTTGTTGCAATGTATCGATAATCGGTGGACCCACAAAGGGCAAAAATTGCTCTCTTGTCACCGGCGGCAATCCCGCATGGGCAAAACAAACCTCCAGCGCATGCATAATTCCGTCCAGCGAATCGAGGACCGTACCATCCAAGTCAAATAATATCACATCATAAGCCATGTTTCTTCGCTCCTTTTCTTCCCATAAAAAACCTGCCATCCTTTCGGTCTGGCAGGTTTTATTATATCATTGCTGTTTTAAAATTTCCATAAATTCTTCGCCGGTGATGGTTTCTTTTTCCAGCAAGAATGCAGCAATGCGGTGCAATGCTTCCTGGTTTTCCTCTAACAGCTGGACGGCCTTTTGATGAGCCCCTTCCACAATCTGGCGCACTTCTTCATCCAGCTTCGCCTGGGTGGCTTCGGAACAGGTGGCCACATTACGCCCATCCAAATATTTGTTTTGGACGCTTTCCAAGCCCATCATACCAAACTTATCGCTCATGCCATACTGGGCCACCATGCTTCTGGCCATGGATGTGGCCCGCTCGATATCGTTGCTGGCCCCGGTGGTGACACTGTGGAAAATCACTTCTTCCGCTGCACGGCCCGCCGTCAGGGTGGTAATCTGGTCCAAAATTTCTTCTTTGCTCATCAAATACCGCTCTTCTTCTGGCATCTGCATGGTATAACCCAAAGCACCCATGGTACGAGGCACGATGGTGATTTTTTGCACCGGCTGGCTATGGCTTTGCAGTGCCGCCGCCAAGGCATGGCCCACTTCGTGATAGGCCACAATCTTCCGCTCTTTTTCGTTCATGATGCGGTCTTTCTTTTCTTTGCCTGCGATGATGATTTCCACGGCCTCCATAAAGTCTTCTTGCTGCACTTTTTCTCGGCCCAATCGCACGGCACGCAACGCCGCTTCGTTGACAATGTTGGCCAAGTCGGCCCCGGCGCCGCCGCTGGTGGCCAAGGCAATTTGATGCAGGTCGATGTCATCGGCCACTTTCACATCTTTCAAATGCACCTGCAAAATCTGTTCCCTTCCCTTTAAGTCCGGCTTATCCACAATGACTCTCCGGTCAAAACGGCCCGGCCGCAACAAAGCCTTATCCAATACTTCCGGCCGGTTGGTCGCCCCCAGCACCACAATGCCTTTGCCGGGGTCAAAACCGTCCATTTCGCTTAAGAGCTGGTTTAAGGTCTGTTCCCGTTCATCATTGGAGCCCATTTGGTTATCCCGGCTTTTGCCGATGGCGTCAATTTCGTCAATGAAAATGATGCAAGGCGCATTTTCCGATGCCTGTTTGAACAAATCCCGCACCCGGGAAGCGCCAACCCCCACAAACATTTCCACAAAGTCGGAGCCGGAAAGGGAATAAAACGGCACTTTGGCTTCCCCGGCTACGGCCTTGGCCAAAAGGGTTTTCCCGGTCCCCGGAGGGCCCACCAACAGGGCGCCTTTGGGTAATTTTGCCCCCACTTTGGCATATTTGCTGGTGTTATGGAGATAGTCGACAATTTCCATCAAGCTTTCTTTGGCCTCTTCCTGCCCGGCCACGTCTTCAAAGGTAACACCCGTTTCTTTTTGCATATACACTTTAGCATTGCTTTTGCCCATGCCCATGGGCCCGCCGCCCATCCGTTTTGCCATGGACCGCATAAAAAGGGTAAAGACCGCATAAATCAACAACACCGGCAGCACCCAATTGGTTAAAAGTTCTGCCAAGGGCGATGTGTTATCCACCGGTTTGTAATAGACCACGCCGGCCTCATCCATTTCGGCATAAAGTTCCGGATCGTCCACCAGCCCGGTGTAATAAACTTCCGGCTGTTTGTAAAAGCTGACCTCTGTCCCATCTTCTGGCTTTGCACTGATGAGCAGACGGTCTTCTTCGATGACCACTTCGCTTACTTGCCCCTCGGCTACCATCGTTTTAAACTGGCTGTATGGAATTTCTTCCACAGAGCGGTTGGCAAACGAGGATAAAAACACGTTGAATAAACTGGTACAAATCAGCGCAATGATCATAAACCGAATCAAAGTTCGGGTCTCATTTTGTCCGCCATTTTGCGGTTGTTGACCTGTTGGCATGTTACAATTCCTCCTCTTTGGTATGTTTTTCGGCATCTGCCGCAATGACCTTTTTCCTTATATACGGCAAAAAAAGAAAATAGTTTATCCCACCACCGCCGCAATAACATCGGCCAATAAATCCATGGCATTGAGGGCCTCTTCATAGGTATTGGTCTGGGCGCCCAATTCAATGAGCAGACTTTTTGGCTTCATATGCAGGCTATAGCGATAGGCATTGACATACACCCGTCTGGTCCAGTTGGGGTAAAGGGCATTGGCCGCCAGCTGCATCTGAAAGGACAGGGCCAAATTTTCTGTCAAATAAGGATTGGGCAGGCTATCGATGGGGCTGGCCACCCCGTCTTCCACCAAGCGGCACATGCCGTTAAAAAACATAATCTTTGCACAGGGTTTCCCATTTATGGTTTCCACCAAATGGGTGTTTTCATTCACCCCATCGCGATGTAAATCGATGACCAGTTCGATGGACGGATTTTCTTCCAACACACGCCGAATATCCGGCTCCATCCGTTCATAAGCGCCCAAAATTTGACTTTTCCCATCCACCACATCATACACCCCGTCATGATGCAGCACTTCGATCCCATATTTTTCCTCCAACTGTTGTTTGAGCCGCTCTCCCGCCCCCCAAACGCCTTCTGTCACATCTTTACTGTCGGCAAATTTTTCCTGGGAATGGGTGTGAAAAATCAATACCTTGGGCCCATCGGTGCTTTGGTCCAGTGTAAAATCCATGTTCAAAAATTCTTCTGCTTGAATATCCCCTTCCCATAACTGGGTACGGCTATCGACAATATAAAAATGGCTTTTTAAATAATCCAAGCTCTTTAAATTTTCCAAATCCGCCGCCGTCACGTTCCATTCCTTTGGCACCACCTGCTTGGGGTCCGTTTCTGGCTGGGTTTGAAGTTCCTCTTCCGAAAGGGTATTGAGCCATTTGGCCGCAATCTGGGGCGTTTTTTCTTCGTCCTGAAATCCAAAGACGGCCTGGGTCTGCCTGTCCGTCCAAAACCGATGCTGCCCCGTGATGGCCAGCAAAGTCAGTACCGCAGCCGAAAAAAAGAAATACCGTAGAAAGCGATCATAGGCAAACCGTTGCTGTTTTCTCATCTCTGCTCCCCCCTGCCTTTCACTATATGAAGTATAAAAGCGAAATAGAAGGGAACACTGAAAAAAAACGAAAGGTGGATGTTTGGCATGCGCATTGGGCTTTGGTTGGTTTGTTTTGTGTTCAGTTTCTTCTTCTGTGGTGCGGCCATGCCTGCTCCCACCACCACAACCCTTTCCTTTGGCCTTTCCCTTTCCGACCGGATCGATACCATCTGGAAAGGAGAGCAATTGGCGACCCACGGCTGTTATGGGCTCACCATCACCGATAAAGACGATACCCTGCTCCCCTTTTTACGCAGCTGCGCCAAAGAAGGCAAAACGGCCGTCGTCACTCTCCGCTCCCAAAATGACGAAACCTTTCCCTCTTTGGAAAAACTCCACGCCCTGGCAAACCAATTTGACCAAGCCCAAGGGGATGTTTATGTAAACCTCTATCCTTATACTCCCTCTTTGGCCAAAAACCGCCTGGTCTATCAGGCCAACTGGGCCCAGGCCGCGGCCATTTTCCGCCAAGAAGCCCCGTCGGTACAACTGATTTGGTCTCTGCCTGCTGAAGATGTGCAATATGCCTTCTCCTTTGCCCCCAAGGAAAGCGACTATGACCTGCTGGGGGTTTCCTGCCATGGCACGCCCAAAGAAGTTTCGCTTCAGCTGCCCTTTGCGCTCCAATTTTTGTCCCTGCAAAGCCAAAAACCCCTGGCTGTCTTCTCCTTAGGCATCAGCCATTATGAAACGGGCACCCATTGCTATACCATCGAAGAAGCGGCCAAGGCCCTCCAAACCGTCTATGCCTCTTGTCGAGCCATTCCATCTTTGCGGCTTTTGCTCTATGATAATACCGACCAGACCGTTGCCCTGCCCCCTGGGGTGACGGCTTCTAACTATGCCATTTCCAGCGACGAAACGTTGCGCCGTTCTTACAAACAAGCCCTCCAAACCCATTGACAAGCCCTCCTCCTTCTTTTATGCTAAAGAAAAAAGGAGGGTTTTTTATGGAAGTGACTCGATTTTTGCGTTTTCCACCAGGCGGCCTGTTGCTTTCGGCCACCGAAACCGCCATCACCGGCCTGCATTTTATGGACGAAGCGCCCAAAGGCGTGGGCGGCGCCTCTGCCCTCTTGGATGAGGCCCAGGCCCAGCTCCTTTCCTATTTTGCCAGAGAGAGAACCCAGTTTACCCTGCCTCTGGCCCCTGTGGGTACACCCTTTCGCCAAAAAGTCTGGGCGGCGCTCATGCAAATTCCCTATGGCCAAACCATCACCTATGGAGAACTCGCCCAGGCCATCGGTAACCCCAAAGCCTGTCGCGCCGTGGGAGGCGCCAATCACCATAACCCCATTTCCATCTTCATCCCCTGCCACCGGGTCATCGGCCAAAACGGCTCTCTCACCGGCTATGGCGGTGGACTGCATTGGAAAGAATATCTCCTGGCTTTGGAAGCGGCCCATCGGCCATAAAAAAGGGCGTCAACAAAGTTGACGCCTTTCGTCAAAGTCTCCTTTGATGCGAGACTTTGACGAGCAGACAGAAGTAGAAAGCCAAAATTCCAGCGGCAAAATGCCTGGAAACTTTGGCTTTTCCTCATCGGAAATGAATTCCGACTGCGGATTCCAGTTGGGGAACCCTTTGTTCCCCAAACCCTTCCGCACGTTTCGAACATGCAATGATTCTACCGTCTAAGATGGCGGATCGTTCCGTCCTCTTTTTTATGCAATGGTTTCAAATTGCAGCCCTTGTTTTTTCAAATACCCTTGCACCCATTCATCCCATGCCCGATCGGCATCTTTATTCAAGGTGAATGTGGCCATGGAAGTGCCCGTTACCACCCGCACTTCCCCCTGTTCAAAGATCACATTTAAAAACAACACCGACGCTTGGGGGGCCACCTTTTCTTTCAGCCGTTTTGGCGCCGCAAAAATCAATTTCATTTGCTTGGGTAGTTTTTTCCCCTTTACCCATTGGAGCACTTGTTCTTGCATTTGGGCCCAAAGACAATACCCTTCTTCCACTTCTTCTTCCAAAAAATCGCCATTGATCTGGCCATCAATGGTATAAGTTACAAACGTGGTCACCGTCGCCTCTCGCAGCAAAAACGGATGAAACGTCTTTTCTTTTAATAATTGGTGCATCAGCGCTTTGGTACTGTCCATCTTTGCCAAAAACATCCCTGGTTCCTCCCTTTTTTCTCAATCCCTGTTTCTTATCTTACCGCGTTTTTTGTTGCTTTACAAGGCAAAAATTGATATGATAGTAACCATAAGCCAAACAGGCCAATTCTCTGTTTTTTTGAGGTTCAATCATGCTTTTTAACAGTTTTCATTATCTTTGGTTTTTCCCGCTGGTGGTGCTGCTTTACTACCTGTTGCCCCATCGGGCCAGGTGGGTGCTGCTGCTTTTGGCCAGCTACTATTTCTATATGTGTTGGAACCCGGTGCTCATTGTACTGATCGTCTTTTCCACCGCCGTCAACTTCTTTTTTAGCCTAAAAATCGACGGGGCCAAAACAAAGCGACGCCGCAAACGCTTTTTGTGGCTCAGTGTTGCCGTCAATTTTGGGCTGCTTTTTGTGTTTAAATATCTGATTTTTGTCAGTGACTCTCTATCTGTGCTCTTTGGTCTATTCCACCTGCCTTATCCGGTGAAAGAATTTGACATTGTGCTGCCCATGGGTATTTCCTTTTACACCTTCCAGGCGGCCGCCTATACCTTTGATGTCTATTTGGGAAAAATTCGCCCCGTCCGTCACTATGGCAAGTTTTCCCTATTCATTTCTTTCTTTCCCCAGCTGGTGGCCGGGCCCATCGAGCGGAGCGAAAATTTGCTGCCCCAGTTTTATGAAAAACACCGCTTTTCTTTGGAACAGACGGCAGAAGGGTTGCGGGTGATGCTTTGGGGCTTCTTTAAAAAGGTAGTCATTGCCGACCGACTGGCCATTGCGGTGGATACGGTCTATAATTCCTGCCACTATTTTCAGGGACTTCCTTTGGTGTTGGCCACCGTACTTTTTGCCATTCAAATTTACTGTGATTTCAGCGGCTATTCCGACATTGCCATGGGCAGTGCCCGGATTTTGGGCTTTTCTTTGATGCAAAACTTCAAACGGCCCTATCTGTCGGATACGGTGCGCAATTATTGGCGCAACTGGCACATCTCCCTTTCCGGCTGGTTTATGGATTATATCTATATCCCCCTGGGCGGAAACCGAAAAGGCAAACTGCGGCAATATCGCAACTTGTTTGTGACCTTTCTGGTCAGCGGCCTTTGGCACGGGGCCAACTGGACCTATGTTCTTTGGGGCGCCCTCCATGGGGTCTATGTGGTGATGGGAAACATCACCGCCCCTGTAAGAAAACGACTGAAAGCCGCCTTTGGCCAGGGTAAAAACCCCATCTCCAATGCCGTTTTTTATCTCATCGGCGTGGGATGCACGGTATTTTTTGTCTGCTTTGCCTTTGTGCTCTTCCGGGCCAACTCCATTGCCGATGCCGCCTATATCTATGGCCATTTGCTCTGGGATTTCCACCAATGGACAAACCCCCAGTATCTTTATACCACCCTTCTTTCTATGGGCTTAAATCTCTATGAATTTGCCCTCATGGCCGTGGCCCTTTTGGTACTTTTTGGCGGCGAAATCTTGGGCGGAGCAAACCCAAAAGAAAGACTGCGGCCCCTGCCGTTTCTGCTGCGGGGCGCCCTTTATGCCTTTTTACTGACCTTTGTTTTAATTGCAGGAGTGTACGACAATGCAGGAGCCTTCATCTACTTCCAATTTTAAATATCTGTTGCAGGGGGCCTTTGTGGTGGCCGTCAGCCTCTTACTGTTTGTGCTGGCGGGAGACGCCTACGAAAAGGCGGCCAAGCGCAACCAAATCAACGCCTTTACCAAACAGCGCTTTGAGGAATACTATGCTTTGGAAAAAAACACCGTGGATCTGCTTTTCATCGGTTCTTCCCATAGCTATTGCACCTTTGACCCGCAACTGATCGACCCGGTCCTTGGCACCTACAGTTGGCAGCTGGGCACCCCAAGCCAGCACGCCGACACCAGTTATTATGTGCTGCAAAATGCCCTGGAAACCCAATCGCCCCATACGGTGGTGATGGAGCTTTATTGGGATGTATTGGACGACGATTTTGAGCGCAGCCAGGCCGATTCTTTTTTCGAAGTGTGCAACAATGACGCTTTGGTCAACGATTATATCCAGACGGTCTTTCCCGCCAACGAGCGACTGAAATATGAACTGCCGGCCATTCGCTATCAGCAAAGCTATTTTTCCTATCGCTCCAGCCGCATGAAACGCAGCATCGAGGAAACCTATCACGTCTCCCCGCCCGAAACGGCTGCGGCCAATGGCGTGGAATACTACCAGGCCCAGGGCTATGTCTACTGCGACATTATACTGCCCCAGGACGAGTATGACCGCACCAACCAATTCAAAGGCTTTGACGGCAAGGATTGGCAGATGAGTGACGTACAGAGGGAATATCTGGACAAGATTGTCTCCCTTTGCGAAGAAAAAGGCATTCGCCTGATCTTTGTCACGGCCCCCATCGCCCCCGTCAGCATGGATTTCATCGAAAACTATGATCTGGTGCATCAGGCCCTGTCCGATTACGCCGCTTCCAAAGACGTGCCCTATCTGGACTATAACCAGATCAATCTGGATACCCCGTTTTTGACCAACGAAAATTTCCGGGACGACGCCCATTTAAACCATAGCGGGGTGACGAAAGTGGATGCCCATTTTTCCACCTTCTTACAATCCCAGAATTGACGACAAAACCCGTTTATAGTATGATATTGATAACTGATAACAAGAGGAGGGAGCCCTTGATGGCGGAAGAAAATAAAAAAATTGCAGAAGATTTAAGCGGCACCGGTAACTTTATCCATGCCTATATCCAAGAAGATCTGGGCGAAAATTTAAGCCATGTGCACACCCGTTTCCCACCAGAACCCAATGGCTATCTGCACATCGGCCACGCCAAAAGCATTTGTCTCAACTTCGGTTTGGCCAAGCTTTACGGCGGCAAATGCAACCTGCGCTTTGACGATACCAACCCCACCAAAGAAGACACCGAATATGTGGAAAGTATCGAAGAAGACGTGCGGTGGCTGGGCTTTGACTGGGAGGACCGTCTGTTTTTTGCCTCCAGCTATTTCGACACCTTCTATGAAGTGGCCCTCAAACTGATCAAAGAAGGCAAAGCCTATGTCTGCGACTTATCGGCAGAAGAAATGCGCCAATACCGCGGCACCCTTTCCTCTCCCGGCAAAAACAGCCCTTACCGCGACCGTAGCGTGGAAGAAAACCTGGATTTATTCACCCGCATGAAAAACGGCGAATTCCCCGACGGAAGCCATACCCTGCGGGCCAAAATTGATATGGCATCCCCCAATATCAACATGCGCGATCCCGTGCTTTACCGCATCGCCCACGCCCATCACCATAAAACCGGGGATGCTTGGTGCATCTACCCCATGTATGACTTCGCCCATCCTTTGGAAGACGTCATCGAAAACATCACCCATTCCATCTGCACCATGGAATTTGAGGACCATCGTCCGCTCTATGACTGGGTGGTGGATAACAGCGGCTTGCCGGCCAAACCACGCCAGATTGAGTTTGCCCGTCTTGGCATGACCAACACCGTCATGAGCAAGAGAAAGCTGCGGGCGTTGGTGGAAGACGGTCTGGTGGACGGCTGGGACGATCCTCGTATGCCAACCATTTCTGGGCTTCGCCGCCGTGGCGTCACCCCAGAAGCCATCCGCGATTTTTGCGAAAAAATCGGCGTCAGCAAAGCCAATAGCCGCGTAGATAGCTCCCTTTTGGATCACTGTATCCGCGACGATTTGAAAACCAAAACCCCGGTGGCAATGGCCGTCCTTCGTCCGCTCAAAGTGACCATTACCAACTATCCCGAAGGCCAGATTGAATTTTTGCCCGTGGAAAATAACCCTGAAAACGAAGCCTTGGGCATCCGCGAAGTACCCTTTGGCCGGGAACTGTATATCGAACAAGAAGACTTTATGGAAGTGCCAGAAAAGAAATTTTTCCGCTTGGCCCCCGGCAAGGAAGTACGCTTAAAGGGTGCTTACTATATCACCTGCACTGGTGTGGTCAAAGATGGCGATGGCAAGATCACCGAAGTGCTTTGCACCTATGACCCCGAAACCAAAAGCGGCAGCGGCTTTGAAGGAAGAAAAGTGAAAGGCACCCTCCACTGGGTTTGCGCCGATACGGCTATCGATGCCGAAGTACGTCTCTATGATGCCATGATGCTGGATAACGATGAAGATCCTTCCGGCGATATGATTATGAACCCCAACAGTCTGGAAGTCCTTTCTTCCAAAGTGGAACCTTCCATCAAAGACGCCAAAGGCGGCGACCGCTTCCAGTTTATGCGCAATGGCTATTTCTGCGTGGATACCAAAACTTCCACCCCTCAAAAACTGGTCTTTAACCGGATCGTTGCCCTCAAGAGCGCTTATAAACCAGGAAAATAATGACTGTTCCCACCGCCTGCCCACCGGCAGGCGGTATTTTTTCTTTTTTCGCATAAAACCCATTTCTTTTTTGCTTCTTTTATAGTAGAATGAAGCTATCTGTAATCCAATCAAAAAACCCAATCGAGGTGTACCCATGAATATTCGCGAAACTTTAAAACATCATAAACGTATTGTTGTCAAAATCGGCACATCCACCGTCACCTATCCCAACGGCCGCATCAATTTGCGCCGTCTGGAACAGCTGGCCTGGGTTTTGGCCGATTTGAAAAACCAGGGCAAAGAAGTGGTCCTCGTTTCTTCCGGCGCCATGGGCGTCGGCTCGGCCGCTTTGGGCTTTGATAAGCGCCCAACAGAAATCCGGTTCAAACAGGCGGCAGCCTCTGTGGGTCAAGCTTCTTTGATCCAAATCTATAAAAACTTCTTCAATGAATATAACCAAAAAGTAGCCCAGATCCTTTTGACCAAAGAGGACATCAAAAACGACGAACGAAAAAACACGGCTTCTCGTACCTTTGAAACGCTGTTGAGTATGGGTGTGATGCCCATTGTCAATAATAACGATGCCGTAGCCACGGTACAGTTTGAGTTTTCCGATAACGATAGCCTCTCTGCCGTGGTGGCCAATTTGATCCATGCCGATTTGCTGGTGCTTTTGACCGACATTGACGCCCTTTATGACAGTAACCCCCGCAAAAATGCCGATGCCAAACGGATTTCTGTGGTGGAAGAAGTGACCGATGACATCATGGCCATGGCCGGCGAAAAAGGCTCCGCTTTTTCCGTGGGCGGTATGGAAACCAAATTGATTGCAGCAAAAATGTGTAAAAAAACCGGCACCGACATGGTCATTGCCTTGGGCGAAAACCCAAAAATTCTCCATGACATCATGGACGGCGCCGACGTTGGAACTTTATTTATCGGGAGGGAACGCCCATGAGAGAATGCCCCTTTTGTGGCACAAAAATCAAAGACGAAAGCCAAGGCTGCCCTTCTTGTGGCTATGGCAGACCAAACGACAGCACAAGCGCCAATGACGAAATTTTAGGGGAAGCCAGAGAAGTGGATAGCCGCACCATCCCCGAACCGCCGCCCCACACCACCTATTCTTCCGGCCCTTCCTATGATGGCGAAAACCGCCAGCTGGGGATTTTGTGGAAAGTCATTCTTGTCCTGGGCACTCTCTTTTTCAGTCTTTTTGTCGGGGTCATCGGCGGTGTCTATCTTTATACCCGGCCCTATCCGGACTATAAAAAGTTTGGCCGCAATTTGATGATTCTTTGTGTGGTGCTGGTGATTTTACAATTCATCTCCATCTTTTTGTTTGCCGGCTTTGGCTTTTTCCATCACCTGATCGACTGACCAAAAGGAGTTTTTCATGGATAAACAACTGATGCGAAAACAATTTCTGGCCCTGCGCAAGGCCATGCCCGCCGAAGAGCGAGCCAAAAAAAGCGCCGCCATCCAAAAGGCCATTCTCCAAAGCCCAGCCTATCAAAACGCCGATTGGCTTTTTACCTATATCAACATGGGGGCCGAGGTGGAAACCATTCCCCTCATCGAGCAGGCCTGGCGTGATGGCAAAGAAGTGGCCGTGCCGGTGGCCAAGGCCAACCGGGTGATGTATTTTGTAAAAATCACCACCTTGGACGGCATGCACCGAACCAAATTGGGTGTTTATGAGCCGGATATCCCCATGGAAGAACAGGTCTTCCCCACCAAAGACACCTTGTTCCTGGTTCCAGGCAGCGTCTTTGACCGGCAAAAAAACCGCTGCGGCTATGGCGGCGGCTATTATGATACTTATACCGAAACCCACCAGGTGCAACACACCGTTGGCATCTGTTACGATTTTCAAGTGGCCCCGGCCATTCCTGTGGAACCCTTTGACCGGCCCCTATCTTTGATATACACCGAACGACGTACCATCTTTTAAGGAGGGATGTTTCATGTTGACCATCACCGAAATTGGACAACGGGCCAAAGAAGCCTCTGTGTCTCTCGGTCTATTACCCACCACCGAAAAAAACCAGATTTTAAAAACCTGTGCCCAGGGCCTGCGGGAAAATTGTGCTGCCATTTTGGCCGCCAACCATACCGACGTGGAAAATGCCATTGCCCGCGGCATCAAAGGCGCTTTCATTGACCGCCTTACCCTCACCGAAGCAAGGGTAGAAGAAATGGCCAAGGGGTTGGAAGACGTGGCAAAATTGCCGGACCCCATCGGCGAAGTATTGGAAAAAAACACACTGCCAAACGGCCTGATCATCGAAAAACGGCGGGTGCCCATGGGTGTCATTGGCATCATTTTTGAAGCCCGGCCCAATGTCACCGCCGACGCCTTTGGCCTTTGCCTCAAAGCCGGAAGCGCCACCATTTTGCGTGGCGGAAAAGAAGCCCTTTCCACCAACTTGGCCACCGTCCAAGTCTTTCGCAATACCTTAAACGCCATGGGCTATGACGAAAACATGGTGCAAATTTTGGAAGACACCAGCCATGAAACGGCAGAACGGATGATGCGCTTAAACGACTATATCGACGTACTGATTCCCCGCGGTGGCGCAGGGCTCATCCACACCGTGGTGCAAAAAAGCACTGTCCCCGTCATCGAAACGGGCACCGGTAACTGTCATATCTATGTGGATAAGGACGCCGATTTGGATATGGCCGTGGCCATTTTGCTCAACGCCAAAGTGCAGCGCCCCGGCGTTTGCAACGCCTGCGAAAGCCTGCTGGTACACGAAGCCATTGCAGAGCAATTCATTCCAAAAGCCACCAAGGCCCTCCAGGAAAAACAGGTGGAAGTCCGCGGCGATGCTGCGTTCTTAAAAGAAGAAGGTGTCATCCCGGCCACCGAAGAAGACTGGGGTACCGAATACGCCGACTATATCATCTCCGCCCGGGTGGTCAAAGACGAGGAAGAAGCCATTGCCCTCATCCGTCGTTACTCCACCCACCACAGCGAATGTATCATCACCGAAAATGCCTATGCAGCCGAAAAATTCTTAAACGAAGTGGACTCGGCCTGTGTCTATGTCAATGCCTCCACCCGCTTCACCGACGGCGGCCAGTTTGGCTTTGGGGCAGAAATTGGCATCAGCACCCAAAAACTCCACGCCAGAGGGCCCATGGGTTTAAAAGAAATCACCACCACCAAATACGCCATCTATGGCACCGGCCAAGTACGGCCTTAACCAAAAACAAAACGGGGGTTTTCCACAAGAAAGCCCTCGTTTTTTTCTTTTTCCTCTTTTCTCCCGCCTCCAAAACCTCTTTTCTTGTCGTTTTTTTCGCAGAAAAAAAGAAAAAAAGGTGCCAAAAACTGTCAGTATAGTTGTTTTTTCTTGTGACATACTAGGTTCGTAACACGCAACAAAAAAACACTTTTTCACAAGGAGGAAAACATTATGTCTAATAGTTCTACGAACACCAGCCCATCTTCTAGCTCTATGGTGCCAGAAGCAAGAGCCGCTATGGAAAAATTCAAATATGAAGTTGCCAACGAAATTGGCGTGCCTTTGAAACAAGGCTATAACGGCGACCTGACCTCTGCACAGAATGGTTATGTAGGCGGTTATATGGTGAAAAACATATATCCCGAACGGAACAAAGAGTTTTTAAGGAATTTGCGTAGCTGTGATGGTCATACATACGCAGTTACATATAGTTATTGTGTAGCAATATGACAACAAGAAAGTCTGATTTTGTATA
>CALWGC010000031.1 GCA_944378105.1 uncultured Clostridia bacterium | reverse complement strand
CTTAGATAAAGGATAAATATAATGTAAAGGGGAATCAATATGTCCCGCTTTATTTAGGGAATTTCTCTCGCTTTTTTCAGGGAATTCTGACGCTTTTTTTCGGTAAATTTAGTGTATCATAAACACCTTTTCCAAGCAACGTTTGATATTGCTCTGGATAAATGGGCTGTGTCCCGTCGATGGTTCGGATTTGGATTTGATTTTTTCCTTCCTCCCATTCCACTTGAAACCCCAATGCTTTGCCCAAATCTCTCAATTTCCAATAGGTATACCCATCCATGGAGTAGGAAGGAAGCTGAACTTCTTGTCCATGGATAGAAAGCCTTGTGCTTGAGAAAAGTGCTTTTTTCGGCTCTGTGGAAAAATCTGTCGAAACCTCTGCCAAAACCTCCTCTTTTTCCTCTATAATAGAAATGACATTTTCTGCTTCATTCCAAGAAACCGAAAATGCTGCCTGAGATTCTGCCAAAATCGAAGCGACATCCCTTAACTTAAAATACTGATAGCCGTCAATGTTGTATGTGTTTACCTGAAACGCCCGCCCGTCCACAAGAATAGACTTTGTACTACCCACACAGTCCACTGTCTCGGCACCATAACAAGGAAGGCTCAAAAGCAATGATACTATGCTCATGAACATGGTAACTCTTTTTTTCATCCCTATCCCCTTCTTTTTCTATTTCTATCGATGAAATTCTCATTTTACTTGTTTCCAAATTGTTTTTGATTTATTATACCACAAAAAAGCACCTCGCCTTACCAGCGAAGTGCTTTCTTTTATCTTTATCGAATCACACGTCTTGCGGTCACAAATTTTGTGTCATAATAAGGTTCCGACATGCTGTTGATGGTAACGCCCCAGGCCGAGCCGGAAGAGGAATGAATGATATTTCCATCGCCCATATAGATGGCCACATGGGAAATCTGTCCCTGGTTTGTGGCGTTGGTCGTATCAAAGAATACCAAGTCCCCGGCCTGCATCTCACTTCTGGAAATTTCCACACCATTTTTCGCCATTTCATAGGAACTACGGTTTAAGTTGATGCCAAACTCTTTCATCACAGAGTATACAAAGCCGGAACAATCCACCCCACTGGTCAGGCTTGTCCCTGCCCAAGAATAAGGGGTGCCAATGAATTGCTGGGCATAGGCTACAATTTGGTCGCCCTTGGCCGAGCCAGAAGAACTTCTGGAAGGCATTTCCCCGTTTCTAGTCATCACAAATTCTGCACTAACATAACCTTGGGTGCCATCCACCGTTTCCACTTTCAACCAACTGCCGTTGCTTTCCAGTACATTCATTACTTCATTATAAGCCAACACGGCTTTGGAACTGCTTTGGGTGGTGGCTTCACTTCTTAAGTTCAACCCCGTTGGAGAGGTAACCATGGCATATGTATTATCTACACTGGAAAAGGAAGCCGGTGCGGCCTGCGCCGTGTTGTCCTGACAGGAAACGTATTGCTTGCTGACATAAGCCACATCGCCATTTAAACGACGAATGCAATACCAATCGCCTGTCTCTTCTGTGATTGTTACCGTATCTCCTTTGTTTACAGTACCAACTACGGCCGAAGAAGTGCTTGCGCCTTCTCGTACATTGACGTTGGAATCAATCACAGTACCCACTTTTCCAGATACTTTGACATAATCAGCTGAAATATATGCCGTGCCTACGCCTACCACATTTACTTCATACCAACCATCAGAAGCAGAAAGAATTTCCACCGTCTGGCCTTCGTTGCCACTACCAATCACGGCAGCAGAGGTACCGGCTGCAGCTCTTAAATTGACACCGCTTCCCGTAATCACACCTTGCGAAGAGGCCAAAGCTGGAACCGCCATTCCAATGACAGCCAGGGCACTGACTCCTATAAAAGTTGAAATAAATTTATGTAATTTCATCTTATCCTCCATCGATTTATTACAAATTTATTACAATAAGATTATACTTTGATTGCAACACAGTGTCAACCACAATTTGGAATTATAGAATATTTCCCGGCTTTTTTGGAGATTTCCACAAAAAAACGAACATATTTCTTAAAATTGACGATCTTTTTTGTAACATAATTGTAATAATCCGTCCAGCACAAGGTTTTCATTTCCCGTCTCGGCCTTGTTTTCGCCTTTTTCCTGTGCAAAAAAACGACTGAATTCTACAAGAAACCTAACCCTTTGCACAAGCATCATCAAAAACCAAGGAAAAGAAATCCCATTGTTTTTTCTTGCAAAATCGCTTTCTTTGCCCTTTTTCTGTCCTTGTTGATAGCACAAAAAAAGACCGCTGTTACCAGCGGTCAAGAGCGGATGACGAGAATCGAACTCGCACAGTCAGCTTGGGAAGCTGAAGTTCTACCACTAAACTACATCCGCAAAGATAAAGTGGAAACGACAGGGCTCGAACCTGCGACCTATAGCGTGTGAAGCTACCGCTCTCCCTGCTGAGCTACGTTTCCAAATTTTTCGAACAGTATTATTATAGTACGTTCCAAAGCGTATTGCAAGAGCTTTTTTCATTTTTTTCAAAAAAGGCAGCGAAGACCACGCTTCCCTTTTTCTTCGCTGCCTTTTTTTCCTTTAATCGTAAAGACCTGCCCGGTCTTGAATCACCAGTACCCGTACTGCCGTCTCTGTCAGACGCAAGGCCTTTCCATCTCCACTTAAAAATCCTTTGTCCATCAATTTTTGAATGGTTGCTTTGCCCCACTGAGGCACTTCTTCCAAGGTTTGATAGATTGGTTCCATCTCTTCTTCCTCCTCTGTTTCTTCCACCCAACAAAAATCTGTATCTACTTCAAAATGTGGCATGTCCGGCGTCTGCCAACTGCCACCCCAGGTAATGCCCATCTCCATTCCAATTTGCCCCGCCTGCTTTAATACTGACGTATCATATAAAGCCTGGGGAGGGTTGCAAGCAATGTCCCAAGCACGTCTGGATGTATGGCGGCTGTTTTTTGTCCAAGTCACAATCTGCCCCGGCGCAGTTCTTCCCTGGGCATACAGCGCGTTTTGTCTCTCCTGGGATCGATAGGTCTCCGTCAGAAAAATATCCACTCCCGCTTTTTCGCATTTTTCCAAAAAAGCGCGGCAAGCCTTCTGGGCCTCTACCGTCAGGGCCGAAATGTCTCTGCACGTTTGTGTCTCACTCATGATTTTCCCCCTTTTCGCCCGTGGTGACGCCGCCCAAATAACCAATCAGCCCACTGCCAATGGCCATCGATAAATTTTCCTGTCCATAAAATACAGCTGCAACCAGTGCAATCCCGCAAATGCAAATGACCGTCAATTCCTGAATATTCAGTACCTCAAATTTCATACAATGAACACCTGCCTTTCCGTTGGAAGCTTTCTCAACTTTTCCATCAGCTCTGCCATCGTGCCGTTTCCGCCTAACGCACAGTATTGCTCATACAATATCTGCAAATTTTCCAATGCATAAATGGGACAATACCCCTTGTCCATATAATGATTATAGGATTGGATGATCCTGTCCCGTAACAAGGCCTGTACCCCCTGCACAATGGCTTCCTGCTCCCTCACTTTTTTCAATAACTTTCCATATCCCAGCCCCAGCAGCAGCATTCCCAGGCTCCATATCCCCTGTAAATAATACTCTATGATTGTCTGCTCCATCCCGCCAATCCCCTTTGCATTATGCTGGCATCGGTTCCTTTGCCAGCGATTCATATTCTTCGCTTGTCAAAAGCCCTGCTTTTACGAAGGCCTGCAAATGTTTTTTCTGATAAATCCCTTTTTGAAAATAGGAAATCACTTTTTCTTTTTTATTCAACCCATTCCCCTCCTGTCACTGTCTCAAACAGCAAAATGGCGTTTTCTTTTTCCAGCGTATCCATGGCCACTTCTCTCTCGTTTTTGGCACTCATGCGCACCGTAAACTGTCCGTTTCTGTGGTCTGTGATGTCACCTGCGATGTTATATTCACTCTTGTCAAAAGTTTCCCCGTCTTCTACCACCGAAAAACTGGCCCCGTCCACAAAGTACTGCTGCACCGTTTCATAAGTGCACCCCGTAACGGTAATGTCTAAATAAGACCGTTTTTCCAGCTCAAAAAACATCTTTCCTCCATATACCGAAACACTTTCCAATTCCGTCCCGTCTGCAAAACGAATCATGCTTTCCCTCCTTACACAATCACTTTCCCATTGATCTGTAGTTCATAGAGATACCAAATAATCCAGTCCGCGCCATCTTCTCCCAAAAAACAATGACACATCAAATCGATATAGTTCTCCCCGGCTTTTTTCACATAGGTCATTTCACTTTGTGTAATTTTTGTCTCTTCTCCATTGTCAATAAGAATGCTGTCCAAATAACTTCCGCATTCTGTGGCATGTATAAAAATGGAATCGCCTTCAAATAAACCATAAATTCGGTATCCGGCCTCTGCATAACCACTGCCACCTTCTTGGCCTATGGAAAACGCATAATCATAGCCATAATAGGGCCCCCAACTCAGTGTTACATTGTGCCCACTTCCCACAATGTTCAATGGAATTTGCTCCAACTGTACACCTGAAAATATTTCTTTGATTTCTCCGCTAATGCCTGCATACATGCGAAAAAAAGGATGGATGGCGCCACTGACACCACAAAACATCTCCCGCAGCGGATAAATCGTTCCCGAATTTCCCATATAAAGCGGCATTAGCTATACACCCCCGTAATGGTTCCGTTGCTGACTCTCGTTGGGGTTTCCTGTGTCAACGTAATGCCACGATAAGCCGTCGTCAACTCCGTGCTCACATACCCCACCTTTCCTGTACCGCCCATATAAACCGGTAAGGCCCCTGCAGAAATGTTTTCCCAAGTATGGCTGTGCTCCATCTCTGCCGCGCCCACTTGGGCTGCCGTCACTTGATGGGGGTTTGAAGTATTGGATTCGTGGTCCTCTCTTTTTTTCAGTTCCTCATCAATGACATCTGCGTTTTGGTTAAAGTCTTCAATGTTGTAATAATCTTCGCTGTCCGGTTTGATCAAATCATAATTTGTTGTATAGGTTGCCATTACTGTGCATACGCCTCCTCACTCAACTGCCGGTGCTGCCAAGCCGCCAAGGCCCCATGGGTAAACGCGTGGCATTGGCTGTATTGGTTATATAAAAACTCAATCCGCATTTCCATGTTGGCCGGCACCATGTTGCGCCCTGTGGTTAAAAATAACGTGGTCCTGGCCGAATACATTTTGTGTAGCGTCAGCTCCACCAAATACCGGCTGCCGTCAATCACCAATGTATACGGCGCATCTCCCATCATACTATCCACCCATTGCCGAAATGTCTCGTCCGTAAACGGAATGGCCGCATTCCAGTTACTTAAAATACGCGTGCGCCGCTCTTCCAAAGATAATGTGCTGCCCGGCAATCCCATCATTTTTTCTCTCCGGCGAATCCCCTCTTCGTTGGCCGTTTGAATCCATTGGTTTTCTTCCAACGAAGTAAACGCCTGCCAAAGCGCTTCCAAAACCTTGTCCTCTACCTTGGCAATTGCTTGAATCTCTTGATATTCCTGTAAAAAAGGCGGAAGATAAGAAAGATATGTTTTCATGCCTGCGCCACCTTCTTTAACACAGGAATCGCATAAGGATCTAGCGTCAGATTGTCTGTGCTGCCATTTACCGTCGTTCCAAATACATCAATGATCCCCGGTAATTCCAACACCCTCGTTTCAATCTGACTAATCCGGACCACCAGCTGGCTTCTGTCTTGCCACTCCCTGGCCAGTGAAACCAGATATTCCTCAATTATCTCCGTGATATCTTCTGCCACACTGTCCCATAAGACCCCTTCTTCAAAAGTAACCTGCATCAGCACCGTCACTTCCGTCTCGGCCACCGATTCCACCGTCACCGTATGCCCAATGGGCGCAATGCCAACCCCCGTCCCCTGGGGCGATGGGTCCACAGCCGTTTGAATTTCTTCCACCAATTCCGCCGAGGCCGCTCGGTATCCATTGTTGATGATCACAATTTTCACCGTTCCGCCGCCTTGAAATACGGGAATCACTTTGCATCCGCCAACGCTTTCAAAGCTGTTGATTTTTTCTTTGTAATCGTCAATGTTGCCCCCAAAGGCCATCTGCTGAAAACTGGCTAAATATCGGCTGCGGAGCGTTTCGTCGTCTTCCTCTTCTTCTCCATAAAGCACAAATTCCACCGTCTCTGCCGTCGCCAGCCCTTCTATATAGTCCACCGGAATCACACGGCCCAAATAGCTGTTGCCAATTTCTCCCGCCGTGTCACAAGTCAACTCAAATACCCCTTGCTCCAGCTTCTTTGTCACCACAAAGTTTAACCCGCCACCGGAAAATCGCGACCCCAATGGTACATTGATCAAATCCTGGTCCAAATTGTAAAACTTCCCTTTCACAATCGATGCAATGGATTCTTTTCGGATGATGTTTCGCTCCGCCGCCCGCCTGGTCAGGTCCTCTCCTGTGGCCGTGTCTCCAAAAGTGCGGTCCAATAACAACGCCATGGCCAAATACATCTGCGCACTTTCTGCCGCATTGGGCGCCAATGTGTCATAAATAATACTTCCTTGCCGCTTGTCCATGGTATGGTCAATTTGTGCCAACTTTTCTTCCAACAGTGTTTCATAAGACTTTAATTCCAACTTCGCTCACCTCCCATTCTTGTTCCAAAACGCCTTCTTTTGTGACCACCGAAAAGGAGACAGAAAGATGGTTGTTTTGCCCTTTCACCTGCATGTCCTTCACCTCCACCACCCGGTCGTCCACCAGTAAAGCCTCTCGGATGTACGAGGCCGCCTTCAGCTCCGCTTCCCAAACACCAAGCCCCATCAACTCGTGTAACTGGCTGCCAAAGGACCAATCATAAATTTCATAGGCATATCGTTCTGTCTCCAATAAAATTTCCACCGCTTGCTCCATGGCCGCTTGCCCGTTGATAAACCCCATAATCCGTTTGGTTTCTTTGTCCAGCCGATAGGTCTTGTTTCCGCTTTGGGTCGTCGTGGCCGTCACCGCCGTCTTTGTTGGTATCATGGTCTCACCACCCTGTCTAGTACCAAAAACCGCTGTCCGCCTTGCATTCGTAACATCAACACTTGTTCTCCTTTTTTCAATTGGTTGTGTACCACCACCGTCTTCATCCCTGTGATGGCATGACTATGCGCGCCGTCGCCACAGTTGGTCGATTCTGTTTGGTGGTGCACTTCCACCACCATTTCCCGCTTCGATACAGCTGAAGAAAGATAGAGGAGATCCCCCGAAAGCAGTAACCGCTGGTCCGCTAAAATTTGCAGTGGGCTTTCCTCCATCACCACCCCAAATAATAACTTCATCGGATACGTGCTCTCGCCTGCTTCCACCGCCGCCTGCTGAAACAGCCGCAGCAATTCTTCCATGTTCCCTCTCCTCCTTTCTTTCCTTACCTGTGTACCCCCGTACACCCGGCCTCCATGGCATGCTCCAATTCCTCCGTCAACTGCTGGATCAACTGTTGCCATCCGGCCCCTTGCTGCAATGTAATCTGGTTATAAAAGGCGATGGGCCATGCATTGGTCGCATTGGTTTCTTCCTGTAACCGCTCCGTTTCTTTTTGCCGCTCCGTAAAGAAACTGCGCACTTCCTGCCGTAACTGCTCTGTTTGTTTTTCTTCTAAGCGTGCCTTTTCCCGCTCTTTTTCTTCCAGTATGGTGTCTTTCACTTGGCCATTTTCCAAAAGCCAACCGTCCCTCGTTCTGCCTTTTGCCTCTTCTTCTGCCTCTCCGCCAAAAAACAACTGCCTGGCCAAAGACTGTTCCTCTCGGTTTTCCCGGAAAAAAAGCGGCATCTCCAGCTGTACCACCTGTGAAGCGGCAGAAGAAAATACCCTCGTCTCCTGCCTTTGCATCACTCGCTCCATCTGTCGAATCACTTGCTCTGTCTCTTTCCATCGCTCAATCACAGTCCTTGGCTCTTCCACTCGGGCCGCCGGCTCTTCCAATAACGAAAAAAGCTCCTGTAATTCTCTCTCTTCCAATGTTTCTTCCATCCGGCCATCTCCTTTCCTATTTTGTCGCGTTGATTCGCCCGCCGCGCACACAAAGTTCCATCCGGTGCCCTTTTTCTCCAAATCGATGATGGACCCATTCCACCGTCATCGGTTGATGGTAAAAAATATCGCCCGTCTTTTCCATGTGCACCGTAATGGTCGAACCCCCTCGGATCGAGATGTCCCCCAGTGCGTCAAAAAACACCAGCCGCCGCCAAACCACCGCACTGTTTTCCAGCAATACCTGTGCCTTCTGCGCCCCGTTTTCTTCCTCTTTCACCGTTCCCGTCAGCTGTAAAACGCCCCATGTTCCAATGGCATCCTCGTTTTTGGCCAAATATTCCGTCACATTTTCCTTCTTGCCCGAACTGGTTAAGCGCACTTGGTTGTACGTCCCCCGGTCAATGGTGCTTTCATAAGAAAAGTTTTCTGCGTTTCCTTCCGTCAACACATAATTGCTTTTTAGCTCCTCTGCATGCTGTAACGAAATCTTTCCTCCGTCATCAAATAACACATACTGCTGTCCCGTATTGGCGTACGTGTCATCTATGGCGTTTTGTAAAATATCCAAAAGCGGCATATCATCTTCCACACGAATCCCAAACACAAACCCGCTGTCAGAAATGGTGCCCGTCTGTAATTGATAGTCTCCGCATATTTCTTTCACCATGTCCGAGGCTTTCTTGTTTTGGAAAATGTAGCTGGCTTTGTTTTTCAAATACCGCAACTGGTCATAGGCACAAACGGCAATCTGTTCTTCCTTGTCCCTTTTTTTCGAAAACACATATCCCAAAAAACAAAGGACCCCATCCCAATAAATCCGTACCTCGTTTCCTTCCTGAAAATTGATGGTGTCGTCCTTGGCCACCGTAAAGGTGGCCTTGGCTGGCATGCTCACCCGATAACGGCTCAGCACCACCTCTCCCACCACCACTGGCCGGTAGGTCACTCCTTCGTTGTCCAGCTCCATCAAAAGCTCACTCAAATAAAATCACCTGCCCCGGGTAAATCAAATTGGGATTGGTAATGCCGTTCTTTTTGGCCACCTCATAACAACGGCTGCCGTCGTTTAGCCTGGTCTTACAAATCCCCCATAAGGTGTCCCCGCTTTTTACGGTGTAACTGGTTGGCACTTCTCTTTCGCTGCTTCTCTCTTCTTTTTTCACTTCTCCCTGCTGTTCCATCCGCTGGGTTTTCGCCTCCTGGTATTCCCGCAGCACAATGTCAACCACCAAATCATATCCACTGCTTGCCTCTTCTGTCACCGTAAATTGCTCCACCGTCACCATCATCTGCGTCACTTGCCTGCTGCGCTCATAGGGTAACTTGTCGCGCACCACTTGAAACAGGACTGCCTTTTGTGCCGTCGCCATGGCCTTCAGCTGTTCCAATAAAAAGAACGGTTCTTCCACCGCTCCCCCTTGCCCATAAAAAGGGGTCCGTATCCCTGGAAAAATGGCCTGAAATTGAATTTTGGTCAGCTGCATTGGATTGATCTTTGCATATTGCTCCATGTTCACCATCTGAAACTGACGGTTTTGTCCCTCTGTTTTCCAAACCACCTTCTCCGGCGCCACCGGCAGCAGTAAACCGCCCAAATAAAACAAATACATGTTACTCCCCCTCACTGCAAGCTCTTTTTCAGATCAATGGCAGCAATCAAAAACGCTCGCTCCCGTGGCGTCATCTGTAAAAACGCCCGCGGCGTGATGGAAAAAAAGTGGAGGGCGAAACAGGCGTATACCGCAAGATAATCGCCCTCCAAAATCAGTTTTTTGCTTCATCTGCCAGCGTTCGCTCCGACTGCCCAAACCCATTGACTTCTTCCACTTGCCGCACCAAAAAAACGTATTCGCCGCCGTTGAGCATCGCCTTTAAAAGCGCCGCTCCCCCCATCACGCCATAACTGTCCTGAAGCGACGCATTTTTTAAGTCTGGATATAGCACGCTTTCTTCGCATAACCGCCCGCAATATCGATACACATCCAGTCCTCCGTTTTCCGTGCAGCTGCGTCTAATCTCTTCTTCTTTCGCCGCTGTAATCGGCCGAAGCACCCATTCCACCGGTACCCCGTTTTCCTGAAACCGCTCGCTGATGACCACCCGTCTTTTTTCTGCCTTTTGACAGTTTTCTCTTAAAAAAAGCTCCAATCCCATGCTGTTTGCTCCTTTGTTTGCGGCGGTAGATGTTCTACCGCCGCTTTCTTTTTTACATACCGGCTAAGGCTGTAAACCGTTCCGGCATTTCCCAATCTTCAAAGGTAAATTCCAATTCTTCTTCCAAATACTCTGCATTGGCGTCAAACTTGGCCAATACCCCGCCGTTTAAGTTGCAGTCTTTCAATACAATCGTCTGCCGCCCCACGCTGCTGGAAGGATCTTCGTTGGTCACCTGAATGTCAAAGTATAAATCTTCGCCCTTTTCCTTAAATTGGTATAACACTTCCCGAAATACCGATGTGTTGTAGTGGAACGTGGCCTTGCCCGTTCCTTTCCACCCCACAGCCTTATTTCCCTTTCCGGTTTTTCCAAGGATGGGCACTTCCTGTTTTGTCTTTTCCATTTTCGCTTCCAAAGAAATGGCTTGCATCAAATGATAGCGTTCCCCATCCATGGTCACATAACAATCTGCCATCGACGCACAAATGGCGTCTCTGGCATTCATCATCTGCCCCATAAAGCCCTCCTTTCATCACTGCACAATGACGGTCATATAAAGCTTGCTCATGGCACAAACCGGCGTAATCGGGTTTGTCACCGCAACACTTTTTTTGTCTTTGCCAATCTCCACCACCACATCATCTGCCACCACGTCCTCAATGGCACCCAAGGCCGCCAACTGGCGGTCATAGGTGATAATGTCATTCCAAAAAGCAATGCGGCCGCTGTTGTTGTTTTGCACCTTGCCCAAATAATTGTTGTTGAATAACACGGCAATGTCATTGCCAATCTGGTCCAGCACACGGATAATCTGGTTGTAAGAGAAATCTTCTCCTTTATCTTGGCTAAACTCCGTAAAAGAGTTGATGTCTTCCAACACGCGAATTTCTTCCCCCACTCTGTGCAGTAAAAATGCGCCCTGTTCCATGCCATCTTCCAATTCTTTCTGGGTCAAATTGCAAATCGGGGTATAGGTGCCGTCATAAATCAAGTTTGTATTGCTCTTGTTGATTTCACACCCGCAACTGGCGCCAACCACCCAAGGCACCAACGCCGCTTCGCCTTCTTCGGCCGCTGTTTCCAATCGAATGATGCCCTCATGGTTGGCCTCCGCCTTGTAAAGCACCGTCTGAAACTTTCTCCCATAGTCGTCTCGCATCTGCTTGGTATACGTCACATATAACTGGCAAATGTCTTCCTCCGTAGAAAGACACCCCAGTGTGTTGAACGCATAACTTTCCAATGCTCCCAGCATGGCACTGTGCTCTGCTGCCGTCACATTCCCGTCACTTCCGCCGCTCAATGGTTTTGTGCCTGCCGCCAGGGTCGTGCTTTTGTCAAAGACTACAAAATCATTTTCTTTCAGCTCGCCATAGGCCGTCACACTCTGACTGTCATAACTTTTGCCATCCACAAATGTTTCCACCACAAAATCGCCGTCGCTTCCTGTTACCGTCACAGAAATGGCGTTTCCCCGTACCCCAGGATACTTTGCCGTCGCCAAATCACAGCTGGCCTTGGCCCCGCCTTTGTTCAAACGGTAAATGTACGCTTCTTTTGCATGTAAAAACAATTCTCTCAATGGCCACATTTCTTCCGCCGTGTAATCATACCCAAACACAGCCATGGTGTCCGTCAAAAATGTGTTGCCGTCTACATACTGTACCTTTTCTTCCGGCCCCCATCCAAGGCTTAACCCAAGCGCCGCTACACCACGGTCGCTCAGCGTTGCTGTGGCCTTGGCCGCGCTGACAAAATTGATATAGCTGCCTGGCAGCACTTTGTTTTCCGTAATAAACGTTCCTCCGCCTAATGCCATCCTTTCACCTTTCTTTCCATTCCAACTCTTCCATCCAATCGCTTGCTTCTTCCTCTCTCCATCCAATCAGCGAAAAAGTGCCTTCCCAATGCAATACCCATTCCTCAATCCAGCTTTTCACATCCATCGGCCGCACCGGTACGCCGTCCATCTGCACTTCGGCCAACGCCCCCCGCAGCCCTTCTTCTGTGATTTCTTCTAATCCTTTTTCGCTGTAACAAGATACCCGAAAGGAAAACCGCACCATCACGCGCCGCCCCAAAAGCGGCTTTTCTTCTGCCTTTTGGCAGATCAAAAAGAAACAAGGCTTCTTCACTGCCGTCTCCTGCCACTTCTCATAAATGGGGATGGAAGGATACGCCTGAAAAATGGCCTTGGCCAACGCCTTCGTCAATGCTTCCTTCATACGCGCTCCTCCCCAAATGGAACCAGCACCGTCTCCCGGTGTGTCGGATAAGTCCTGCTCTCTCCTGCCTGGCGGTATTGCTTTTGGTCAATCCGCACCACCGCCCCCAGCGGAAGTTCCACCTCTGCCGCAGTAAAAAGAACCACCGTCCCCTTGGGCGAAAGAAAATCCGTTCCTTTTTTCCCTTCCCCCAAACCTGCATAGGAAATCCGACAAGGCACCTGTGCCTCAAAGAGCACTTCCTTCTGCTCCACCACACCGTCTTCTCCCTGTTCCTCTTCCCAGCCATAGATGTCGCATCGTTTCTCCATCCATCGCTCCAACTGTTGCTTTGCTCTTTTTACCATTTTCCTCTCCTAAATAGCCGCAACTGTTCCAAAAAAGGCGTCGCCCATGTCCCGCTTGCCGTTTCAAATTCCACCGTCGCGTCCCCTTCCGTTAAGCGCTTCACACCACCTTGCCCGGCTCGGTCGCAAAGGGCCGCGGCCATTTCCACGCAAACTTCCAACAATGCCTCCGGAATGACCGAAACTTGGCAAAAATTTTGAATGTATGCCATGGCCTCATCCACCGCAAAACTTGCCACTTCCTCCGTCTCTTCCGCTCGCAGTACCTTCAGCCGTTGCAGCACTTGCTCCTTGTCCATATCATCCCTCGCTCCTTACGCAGTCTTCGGACTGACATAAATCCCCTTTGCTTTGTTTTCGTATACAAACGCATCGTGATACAGCCGAAACTGGAAGAGCCACGCATCCAATTTCTGGTTTTCGTCAGGAGAAAATACCTTCGGCAAAATAAATTTCTTTGCCTGCACCAAAGCCTGTGGATAGACCACCATAAAGTTCATTTCTTTGCCAGAGCCGCCCTTAGTGTAGCCCCATGCGCTGGTACCATCGTTCAACGTAATTTCGGTGTAAAATCTGGACTTTGGTACATAAATCACCTTCATGTTGTTGTAACCGTTCACCACCGCATTGACAATGTCATCGCTGCCCCATTGACGGTTCAACGCTTTGTTGAGGGCCGGTTTCAAATCGCTGTTGACAAACAGCACGCGCCCTTCCTGTGGTACTTCGTTTTCATCCAGTACCGCTACAGCTTCGTCAATGGCATCCAAAATGGTGTCCTTGGCCAAGTCCACGCCTTCGCCCACCGTCACACCACTGCTGGAAGCATACTTGGCAAAACGATAGGCGTCCAGTTCCGGAATCACCCATTCTCTCATAAAGTTTCCTGTCACCGATCCAAATACAACCCCAAGCATTTCTTCGTCATCCATCCGGTCAATGGAAATTTCTTTGCCTCTTTCCTGGCTCAAACGCATGGTTTCCCAGGTGGCGCTGATGTCGCCTTTGGGATACCCGTTGGTTCTGGAATAATTCCCAAGCCCCGTCGTTGCCACTTTCAGCACCTTCACCTCTGCGCTGTTGGTAAAATCCGCCATCGTGTTGGTGTCCAACAATTCTGTCACGCTTTCGCTCCGGTAAATGTCATCAATCACCGGTAAAAATTTTGTTGCCAAATTCACTGTGTTTGCCATCTCTTTCCTTCCTCCTCTTTCTCTTTGGCCATGCACTCTTCCCGCCCGTCCCGTCAAAGACGCCATGGCTTTTCGCATCTTTACCCTTTTCTTTATCCTCTCAATTTTGCCCCCCTTCTGGCCCCGGCCACAAACCGGTCATTTTCCTGTTTTCTCGTTCCCCATTGCATCCCGGTTCCTTCCACCTTTCTTGGCTGCCCTGCAAAAAACTGTGTCATGGCTTCCTTGGCCCCCGTAAAGTCCACCGCCATCAGCTTCCCGTTTTCGTCTCGCAACAAATCTTTTTCTTCCAAAAAGAATAAGATTCTGGCCCCTTCCTGGCTTCCAAACCGCTTCTTGGCCATTTCTAAAAGCTGCATCTCTTCGCTTCGCTCTTTGCCGTGCTCTTCTCTTTTTTCTTCTTCCTTTGCCTCTTGCATCTTTTGGCTTTCTTCGCTTGCTGCTTCTTTTGGTTTGATGAGCTCTTTTTCCAGGTCTTTTGAATCCTCGTCCTTTTGTGCTGCTGCCTGCTGCCCTTTGACTGCTCCTTTTTCCTCTGCTCCTTGGCTTTCTCTTTTTTCCTCTTTGGGAAAAACGGTTCTCTCTTCGCCCAAAGGCAAAAACGCTTCCCAATCCCCTTCTTCTTCCACCAAAAGGTCGATCATGGCCTCAAAGGCGTTTTTGGCTGCTTGCAGTTGCGTTACCCACAGTTCCATCTTTTCTTGCTTCATCTTCCATTTCCCCTTTCTCTTCCTCCATCGCCAACAGTTCTTCTTCTCCGCTGATCTCTTCCACAAACGGATGCTTGCTAATCAGCGTCTCTCTGCCCAACAGATCTTTGCTCATTTCAATCATCTGTACCGTCTCATAATCATTGGTAATCATGTTCTTTCTCAGTTCCACCCGGATGTCCTTGGCATCAAAGGCCGTCCCGTTGGCCCGGTTCCAGTCGTCCACCAAAAAAGAGAAAAACTCTTTCATGGCCTTTTTCAGTCTGGCCGCCACACTGTCCGCCTTCAAATCCAATAAGGTATATTGATACCGTAACGATACGCCGCTTGGCGCATTGCCCAGTCGGTCCAAATCCGTGTCTACGCCCTGTCCAAACTGAAAAATGTCTCTGCGCAGCATCTTCAAATACTCCAGCCGCCCGCTCATCGAAAGGTCCGTCTGCTTCGCCTCCACACTGCCATTGGCGTCTGAAATATGCACTGCCTTGTTGATCTGAAGCTTTCTGGTAATGGCCGACGCCGTCTCTCCGCCGTACCCTTGGATCACCCAGTATAAATCCACCAAATCCAGTAAATTGTTGACCCCTTCGCTGCTGATAAAGTCATAGGCATCAATCAGCCCTTTCACCGCTTCCAAATCCGTCGTCCCGCGAATGTTGTTTTTCAGTAAAAGAAAAGGAACCCTTCCCCAGCTGTGCTGTTCTCTTTTTTTCTGAAATTGTTCCTCTCCCCCCACCGTCCACCAATGCGGTGCCGGATTGTACCTCATCGAAGCATCCACCACCAACCGGTGCTGATCGTTTTCCGTAAAATAGGTCACGTTTTTCTCCGTCCACCATTCCACTTTCTTTCTCACATACCGGCTGCCGTTTTCGTATTCCACTACGTCGTAATACCGAATCACCTGCTCCAGCTTGTCTTGCTTGTTGTCGTCAAAAATCGGGATAATCTCGTTGGCCGGCACAATACAGTAACAAAGTGCTCCCTTTTCGTCATAATAAAAATGGATACATTCAAACCCTTTGTTGCTGGCCCCCGTCAAAAGTTCCTGAAATACGGCCTGAAATTCTTCCCCTGCCCATTGTTCCAATAACGCCGCAAAAGTCCGGTCCTTGTTTTTCACTTGTAACACCGGTTTTCGCCCCAATAAATAACTGACTTTCTGATCCACCAGTAACCGGTGAAACCCGTTTGTAACATGGTGATTGCTCCGGTTGGGATTGGTAAAGACCGATACCGTTTCCTGTTCTGCCTCGTTGGTTTCTGAAATCCTGCTGCGCCGAAAATCATGCTTTAATATGTCTTGCTCATAAACATAGTACCGCTCCCCCTCCTCCATCTTTTCCCGCCTGCCGCTATCTTCTTCCTGCCAAATCAGCTTCCAAAGCACATCGCCATCCTCCAGTGGTTTCCCTGCCGAAAGCTTGGCATTCTCCCAATCTCTCCTCGTTAAAAACATCGCTTTACCTCACTTTCACCAAATCCATATCAAACTGCCGGGAATACCGCACCGCGTCAATGGCATGGTTGTCCTTGTCCGGAAACCGCCCCAAAAACCCGCCGTTTTGGTCACTTTCCAAGTGATATCCCAAAAACTCCTCTGCTGTCTTTGGGCAACGTACCGGGTCAATGACAATTTCCTCCATATCCTGTAACCATCGAATCCCATATTCCACACTGCGCGGCCCTTTCCTGGCCCCAATGGCCGCAATGCCGTACCCACAAAATTCTCCAATGCTCTTTGGCTCCGCACTGTCACAAATCACTACGCCCCGCTCTTTGTTCTCTTCCTTCACCATCTCCGCTGCCTGCCTGTTGCTTAGCCCCGCCTGATGGATTTCAAAAAAGATGTATAACTTCCGCTTCTTCCTGTCGTAGTGGTTTACCGTGTAATGCAGCGGGTCCACTGCATACCCCCAGTCAAGCCCCCGGCTGATGTTCCAAAACGAAGCAATTTCTTCTGCCGAAATCTCTCTCGTCACCACATTGGTAAACACTTGCCCCCGGCTTCCCGTCACCTCTCCTAAATACTCGTGCCGGTAAACCATCTCGTCTTTTTCTTTCCATCTCGCCGCTTCCAAAAAGAATTGCTCCCCAAGCCAATTCCTGGGTACCTCCAAATACGTGCTGTGGTGCACCAATCGCCCTTCCTCCGGCTTCACCAACTCCCGGTTTACCCAACTTTCTCTGCCCTTCGGTGGGTTAAAGGTGTAAAAAACGGCAAATTTGTCTCCGCCTCGCATCAACGTCTGGTTTAAACTGCGAATTTCATCCATCCCCGAAAACTCGTCCACCTCTTCATACCAAATCCATTTGGCATATCCCTTGGGAAACTTTAAACTCTTTAACTTCTGCGGGTTGTCTGCCCCGCGAAATAAAATCTTCTGCCCCGTCGGCCGGTAAAAAAAAGCAGGCTCGCTCATCTTCTCTTCCCAGTATTGTTCCACCCCCAGCATCGCAATGGCCCATCGAATCTGCTCCACCACCGAGTTTTTCAAATGCGCCCCCACCTTCCGTAACACCACCCCGTGGGTTTGCCTCTCTCGCATGATCCCAACAATCAGCTCCAAGGATACAAACGAACTTTTACAGCTGCCCCGGCCGCCTTTGAGCCAAAAATGGGTGTATGCGCCTGCTTTTACTTGCTGGTGCACCGAAAAAAAAGAAGGTGCCATCACCTCCTGAAGTCTAATCATGTTCCTCACCTGCCGGAATGTCGTCTAAAATCTGGATCAATCCCAGCGCCGCCACATTGGTATCGTTTTTGTATTTTCCCTTCAGTTCAAAATAAAGCTTGATGGCCGTCACATTTCCCTTGATGCATTGATCAATCAGCGCCTTCCAAACCACAGAGATCTCGCCATAGGTCCGTTTTTCCACTAAGTTTTCCAAATACTTGCGAAATGGCACTTCCCCAAGCCACTTGTAAAGCACCGTCATCCCAATGCCCACTTCGCTGCAAAGCCGCTCAAAATCTCCGTCAAATTCCTGGCTCAGTAACTTTTGCGCCAACTTTTTTTGTTTTGGGTTAATCACATACCGTTTTTCCGCTGTCCTCTCCCCTTCCATCATGTTGTTTCAAACCTCCTTCCCTTCCTTTCTCATGGTATTAGCGTACCAAAAAAAATGTACCCTCAGTGTCCCATTTCAACTTTTTTCTTTTTTTGGTATAAAATCTCAAAAAAAAGGCGTCTCATTGCATAAAACTGCCTTCTCCCACATGGAACCTCCATGTACTCGTATTTCATTTTTTCCGTTACATTTTTCAATAAAAAAGGCGCCAACTGCTGCCCCGCCTCTTTGGCCGCCTCCTCAATCATGCCCACCTGCTCTTCTAACACCATGGCCCGAAAGGCCGTGGCGGCCGTCTGGTCTGTTTGCCTTGTTCCCTTGCCCGCCGCATCCATTCGTAACCCCCGCCCGCCGTATAAAAACGCCAATTCTTTCTTTTTCTCTCCATACTGATAACAAAAATACTCCAATTCCTTGTAAGCGTCGTAAGAAATGGATAACCCCCTCAGCTTTCGTGGCATAACACCCCTCCTCAAAAGATTCGCATCCGTTCACTCAACAGCAAAATCTCCGGTAATACCACCGTCTCGCCTTGCTCTTTTTGTTGCGAAACGCAACAAGAAGGGAAAAAATAATAGTTGATCTCCTCCGGGGCCAGATGCAAAATCTCCGCCAAACGCTCCACCTCGTTGCTCTTAAACACAGAATATCCGTTTAGCTTGTTGTTCAGTGCATCCGTACTCATCGCAATCAACTTTGCCAGTTTCCGATAAGACAAATTTTTCTTTTGTAATAATTTTTTCAGCCGGTCCAATTCCTGATATTTCTTCACCTTCATAGCCTGGCTCCTTTCTCTTTTTTTCCTACCCTAGCACAGAACAAAAATAGTGTCAACACGATTTGAAAAATTTTGTCATAAACTTCACATTTCGTCATTGAAAATCAGAACAAAAGATGATATAATGACCACAGCAAAGCATCAGCATTTTCCATAAAACCGTTCGTTTTTTCTCGTCCTGTTTTCTCCAAGCAAAGGTCCCTTTTGAACTGGAGGTGATAGACAATATGCAATCGATCAAAAAAGAATGTTTTGGAAGCCGGCTGAATCAGCTGATGCAGGCACATAATTACACCATGCGCACTTTAGGCGAAGCCGTACAATTAAACTCCAGCACCATTTTTCGCTATATCCATGGACAAATCGCCCCAAAGGTAACCACCATTGCCGCCTTTGCCCAACTGTTCGGTGTCAATCCCACTTGGTTAATGGGTTACGATGTGCCACAATTTCTGTCAGAAAAAGCGGAAGAAGCCGCAACCGTTTCCGAGAAATACCTTCTGCTTACGCCCTGTCAACAGGAACAAATCCAACAGCTGCTTTGCTGCTTTTTGCAGGAAAACGAAGAATCCTGACAAAAAAAGAGCGCGTTTTGTATTCCACAAAACACGCTCTTTTTTCTTCGATGTATCAGCGTTTGACCAGTTCCAAACTAATGGCTAACGCCTGCCCAATCAACTGCATCGTCTGCCCATCCAAATGGGACACCTTTTCCCGCAGTCTTTTTTTATCAATGGTGCGGATCTGTTCCAAAAGCACCACGCTGTCTTTGGCCAGTTGGTGGCGGCTGGCCGAAAGGGCAATGTGGGTAGGAAGCTTCGCCTTGTTCAGCTGGCTTGTGATGGCGGCACAAATGACCGTCGGGCTATAGCGGTTGCCCACATCATTTTGAATAATCAACACCGGCCGAATCCCGCCTTGCTCGCTGCCCACCACCGGGCTCAAATCCGCATAAAAAATATCTCCGCGTTTGACCACCATAGTTCTCACACTCCCAGATCCAAATTCAAAAGTGTGATGTTTCCGGCCACCGAAAGCACCCTTTATGTAACAACCGTTTCACACTTTGGTACTTTCATTTTGTCCCAAAATCCCTTCTCTATACCTCTTGCGGGAAAAAACCTTTCTCCTCGCTCATATGTTGGATGCCGCAAAATTTTCCGTCTTTTTTGTACCACCGCGGCACCCGGTGTGCAATCAGACATGTCACTTCATACGAAATCGTTCCAAGCCACCCGGCCATTTCGTCTGTCGAAATCTCTTCCGCTCCGCTTTTGCCCAAAAGCACCACTTCATCCCCCACCGAAACCGGCGGCAGATCTGTCACATCCACCATCATCTGGTCCATGCAAATGCGCCCCACAATTGGCGCCCGCTTTCCTGCAATCAAAACCTGCCCCCGATTGGAAAGGCTGCGGCTGTACCCGTCGGCATACCCCACCGGTACCGTTGCAATTTTTCTTTTCTCCTTCGTCACATACGTACACCCATAGCTGATGGCCGTCTCTGCCGGCACCTCTTTCAAAAACGATATCTGGCTCTTCCAGCTTAACACTGGCCGTAACGGTAAATTCTCTTTTTTCACCTCATCCGATGGATATAACCCGTAAAGAATGATGCCCGGCCGTACCATATCCAAAAATAAATCGTCAAAATCCATCACCGCTGCACTGTTGGCACAGTGACAAATGGCTGGCCGAATTCCTCTTTCCTTCAAGGCCTCCACCACAAAGAAAAACCGCTCTTTTTGCATCTTTGTATATCCTTTGTCTGCCGCGTCGCTTTTTGCAAAATGGGTAAAGATACCTTCCACCGATAAATTGGGCAAAGAAGCCATCTGTGCCATCTCTTCCACCGCTTCTTCCGTCGGGAAAAACCCAATGCGCCCCATCCCGGTGTCCACTTTCAAATGCACCCTCGCCTGCTTGTTCTGTCTCTTTCCTTCTTCCGCAAGCATCTGCCCCACCGAAAGAGAAGGCGCCGCTGCAATGATGTCATATTTCACCAATAACGGCGCATCCACTTCCGATACGTACCCCAACAATAACAGGTCGTCTTGGATGCCTTGCTCCCGTAACCATACGCCTTCTTCCACCGTGGCCACCGAAAAAATGTCCACGCCGTTTTCTTTCAGCACCCGATGCACTTCTTTCGCCCCGTGCCCATACGCGTTGGCCTTCAGCGTCCCCAAAATCCGCACGCCTTCTGGCACCCGTTTGCGAATTTCTTTGATGTTAAACTCCAGTGCATCCAAATCAATTTCTGCTATGGTTCTTCCGTATTGTGTCATGTTCGTTCCATCTCCTGTTTTCTCACCGGTATTCCGGCGTAAATAACCCCTCTTCAAAAGAGTCGGTATAGGTAAATGACTCATATTCCGTAATATATCTCTCCTGCCCTTGGGTGTCATAAATCACCATCTTCACCGGCAGTCCCGTTTCTTTGTCCAGCCATAGTTTCTCCGTGGCCGTATAAGTAAAATCTCCTGGGATCACTGCCTCCAGTACGATGCAGTCGCTTTCTCCCACCGTCGCCGACGCCATGCTGACGCCTTCGCTTTGTAAGTAGTTTTTCACAAATTGCCCTAAAAATAATTCGTTTCTGGCCTGGTCCGGCGTCACTTCCACCGCCATATCCGTTCCCGTCCGGGGATTAAATTGATAGACTTTTTCTCCATCATAAACCGTAAAATTCCCCTTCACTTCCTCCGGCTCCACCATCTCCAAGCGGTATTTTCCGTTTTCCATCTCAAAATACTGCTTCGTCGTGTAGCTGTTTTCCCCATGGTCGGTAATCCGTGTCACCACCGCCTCGGCTTCGTATCCTTTCATCTCCAGTAATTGCTGTTGGGCTTTGCCCCCGTCGTTTGCTGCTTGACAACCGCTGAGGAACAATAAGGTGCAGCAAAGCAATAAGGCTTTTTTTCGCATACCAAATCTCCTTTCTGATTTTCTTTTCAGTATACGAAATACCTCTTGTCCCTTATGCCTGGATCGAAGAAATTGCTTTTCCCAAATACGCCGCCAAATCCCGGGCCAATACGCTGTAACTGCCCTTTTCTTTTTCCGCCTCTTCCCCGGCTAAGCCGTGTAAAAAAACACCAAGCACAGCCGCTTCCTTGGCTGAAAGCCCCTGCGCCAATAGCCCACCAAGAATGCCGCTTAATACATCGCCGCTGCCACCCTTGGCCATGGCCGCACAGCCAGAACAGTTGATAAAATATTGCCCGTCCGGAAATGCAATGATCGTTCTCGCATCTTTTAATACCACAATTACCCCATACTCCGCCGCAAAGGCCGTCGCTGTCCCTATGGTGTCTGCCAAAATTTCTTTCACCGTTTTTTTGCATAACCGGCTCATTTCCTTGGGATGCGGTGTCAATATGGTAACGCCCTGCCGTTTTTTCAGCACTTCCGTTTCCTCCGAAAGGACGTTTAAACCGTCTGCATCCAGCACCACAGGCCCCGTGGCCGCCGCCAGCACAGTCTGAACCGCCTCTTTCACCTGTTCTCCCGTGCCAAGCCCCGGCCCAACAATCACCACTTCGCCTCGCTCCATCTTCGTCCGAAGCGCCTTTGCCCCGGCCACAGAAATTTGCCCTTTTTCTTCTTCCACCGGCAAGAATACGGCCTCCGGTACCAGCTGGTGCATCACCTGTCCGCAGCCTTTGACCATCGCCGCCGTAACCAAACCACATCCAGCCCCATAGGCCCCCAGCGCCGCAAACACACCGGCTCCTGTCATCTCTTCGCTTCCGGCCACCAGCACCACGCGCCCAAAAGTCCCTTTGTTGCTTCTTTTGGGCCGCTTCGGTAATAACTTGCCTGCTTCTTCTTTCGTCAAAACATTCCCTGCCAAATGCAGTCTCTCTTCTTGCCCCTTCGGGATGGAAATGTCTGCAATTTCCACCTCCCCGGCGTATTCCGCCCCCGGGTAAAGTAAAAGCCCAACCTTCGGCAAATGAAACGTCACCGTCTTGTCCGCTCGTACTGCTTCGCCTTCCACTTGTCCATTATCCGCATTGACGCCCGAAGGAATGTCCACCGCTACCACATACGCTTCGCTTGCATTGATGGCCGCAATCAGCTTTGCCTCCCGCTGTCGGGGAACCCCGTGAAATCCGGTCCCAAATAAGGCATCCACCACCAAGTCCGCACGTCCAATGGCCGCCATTGCTTCCTCTTCTGTTCGTAAAAAAGAGAAGCCCATTTTCTTGGCCACTTGTGCATTGGCCGTCGCATCCGCTGGCAGCTTCCCTTCTTCTCCAAGAAAAACTACTTCCACCAGATACCCGGCGTTTGCCATCAACCGGGCCACGGCAAACCCGTCTCCGCCGTTGTTGCCTCCGCCGCAAACAACGCAGCATCTTCCTGCACTCTTTGCTTTTTTCGCTGCCCGCGCCACCGCCTGCGAAGCGTTTTCCATTAGCACAATCCCCGCAATGCCCGTCTCTTCTATGGTCATCCGGTCCATCAAGCGCATTTCTTCTGCCTTGGCTACTTTCATCTTCTCTCCCCTCCTTCTCTTTCTTCCAATATCGCCACCGCCATCGCATCCGTCTTGTTGTGGGAAATGGAAAGTAAAAAACGCCCACCGTTTCTTTTTTCGTAAACGGCCTGGGCGCCTCCTTTCAGCACCAAATATGGCGCCCCGCTTTCTTCATGTAAAATTACAATCTCTTTGGGCCAAAACCCCAAAAACCCTGTGCCCAAGGCCTTTGCCGCCGCTTCCTTTCCCGCAAAAAGCCCTGCCAATGTCTCTGCCCGGCTTCCTCGCTCTTTCCAGTATGCGATCTCTTCTTCTGCAAAGTATTTCTCCAAAAACCGTTCCTTTTTTGCCGCCTTGGCCACCCGCGCGATTTCAATCAAATCATTGCCCAGTCCAATTACCATGCCAGCACCTTCTCATTCCACCACAATGTCTTCCATCCACTTGCACATGGGTAGCAACGCCCCAAAGGCCTCCAAACACCATTCCAGCAACGCCCGGCTGTATAGCCTCTCGTCAATGCCGCATTCTTCTATAAACGAAATTTCCTTTTTCTGCATCCACCATCCAAGCGTAGGATCGGTCCAATCTCCCATTTTCTTTTTATAGTCCTCTCCCCGTACCGTAAAGGGATGGGCCTTCGTGCGCTCTGCCAGCCGTAAAAACCCCGCCGGATTGACTTCCACCTTCTTGCGAAAGGCCTTCATGTACGCCGGCAGCCGCTCGTAAATGCCAAGCCCCACCATGTAATAGTCCGGCCCCACTTCAAAAAATAACACCGGTTTGTCTTTCCATAACCCTTGCCCTCTTTTTAGTACCAGCCACTTGTGGTCCCGATACAGCGACTTGTCCTTGGAAAACCGCACATCCCGGTTGATCCGCGATACCGATACCAAAAACTCCTCTTGATACCGCTCCTTCATCTGCGCCACCAATTCCTCCGCCAATGCATCCATTGGTTCCTTCAAAACCCGCTGGTATCGGCTCCTGTTTTCGTCAAACCATTGTTTATAATTGTTAAACCGTAATTCCCATAAAAAATCGGTTAAATCCTTTTCAAATCCTTCAAATCTGCTCTTCTGCTTCATCTTTGATAGCCTGCCTTTCTCATACCTGCTTATTATAGCATCCTTCCCCCAAAGAAGCAATGTTCCATCCTCTTTCCCCAAACTGAAAAAATGCCCTCCCATCCTCTTTGCTACAGTCTTTCCCCCAAAAATAAAAGATAGCAGAAACCCTTCCCAAAGAAAGGATTCCTGCTATCTCCTTTTTCAACATACGTTTTTCCAAAGGCTTTTCATCTCCCAAAAAGAACAAACGAAAAATCTTGTTTTCCCTTGGGAAATCGTTTTCCAAAAGCCTGATTCTCTTTTTCTTATAAAATGCTGCCTACCATCAAAAACAGAGGCGCAAATACCAGCGATACCACCGTCATCAATTTAATCAAAATGTTGATGGATGGCCCAGACGTATCTTTGAATGGGTCGCCAACCGTATCGCCAACCACGGCCGCCTTGTGCGCTTCGCTGCCTTTGCCGCCATGATTTCCTTCTTCAATATATTTTTTCGCATTGTCCCAAGCGCCGCCGGCATTGGACATGAAAATGGCCATCAATACGCCCGTCACCAAAGAACCGGCCAATAAGCCGCCCAAAGCGCCTGTGCCAAGCAAAAGCCCAACCAATAATGGAGCCACCACAGCCATAACGCCAGGCACCAACATTTCTTTCAATGCAGCCTGTGTCGAAATGGCAACACAGCTCTTGTAGTCCGGCCGGCCCTTGCCTTCCATAATGCCAGGAATGGTGCGGAATTGCCGCCGTACTTCTTCAATCATCTGGAATGCTGCTTTGCCCACCGACTGCATCGTAAAGGCTGAGAACAAAAATGGCAACATACCGCCAATGAATAACCCAATGATCACTTTATAATTCAAAATGTCAATGCTGGTCAAACTTACTGCCTGTGCATAAGAAACAAACAATGCCAGTGCCGTCAGTGCAGCCGAACCAATGGCAAACCCTTTGCCCATGGCCGCCGTCGTGTTCCCCACTGCATCCAGCTTGTCTGTGATGTTACGCACCGAGTGATCCAACCCGGCCATTTCTGCAATCCCGCCTGCATTGTCTGCAATGGGACCGTAAGCGTCCACTGCAACCGTAATCCCAGTCGTCGAAAGCATCCCAACAGCCGAAAGTGCAATGCCGTATAATCCGGCCACCTGGTAAGCAATAAATACGCCCACGCAAATCAGTAATACCGGCACCGCCGTCGATTCCATCCCCACGGCCAGCCCGGAAATAATGGTGGTTGCCGGTCCCGTTTCCGATTGTTCTGCAATTTTCTTCACCGATTTGTAATCCCCAGAAGTATATACTTCCGTAATCACACCAATGATGACGCCAACAATCAACCCTGCAATCACTGCAATGGCTTCATTCATCCGTTCAAACAACATACTGCTTAATACAAGCGAACCAATCACAACCAGTGCACTTGCCACATACGTCCCCGTTTTCAGTGCCTTGTGTGGGTTGGCATTGTCATTTCCTTTGACAAAAAACGTACCAATAATAGCGGCCAAAATGCCCAATGCCGAAAGCACCAATGGATAAATAAACCCAGCGCCCGTCACTTTTTCTCCCACAACGGCTCCGGCCACACCCAGTGTCACGGCCGAAACAATGGACCCTACATACGATTCAAATAAGTCAGCGCCCATGCCGGCCACATCGCCCACATTGTCGCCTACGTTGTCTGCGATTACTGCTGGATTACGGGGATCGTCTTCTGGAATGCCGGCTTCCACTTTCCCCACCAAGTCTGCCCCCACGTCGGCGGCTTTCGTATAAATCCCGCCGCCCACACGGGCAAATAATGCAATGGAGGATGCCCCCAAGCTAAACCCGGAAAGCACTTCTGCATTGCCTGTCACAATAAAGATTACACTGGCACCCAGTAACCCCAGGCCAACCACCGACATCCCCATGACAGCCCCGCCGGAAAACGCCATGGATAATGCCTTGTTCATGCCGCCAGTTCTGGCTGCATTGGCCGTACGAACGTTGGCCTTCGTTGCCACGTTCATCCCAAAATAGCCAGCCAAAGTGGAAAAGGCCGCACCAATGACAAAACAAACGGCCGTCACCCAACTGATTGCAAAACCAATTAAAACAAATAAAACCAGGGCAAAAATAATTAAAATTTTGTACTCTGCCGTCAGAAACGCCTGCGCCCCTTCATGGATGGATGCGGCAATTTCCTTCATTCTTTCCGTCCCTGCATCGCCTTTGCTTACTTTACCCGCCAGCGCAAACGCAAACACAAGAGCAAGCACCCCCATCACAGGGGCAAAGTAAATCAGTTGTTCCATACCCTTTCCTCCATTTCTTTTCCGGTTCGGATTGCCAAAAATAAGCCATTGGTACTCCGGCAAGCAAACACTCCAATCGCTATTTTGCCCCAAAACCATATATTCTTTACTCGCTCATTCTAACATAGTGCCATTTTAAATTCAACTGTTTTTCAAAAGATTTTTGTAAAAAAAGCCAGGAAAACCGTCGGTTTTCCTGGCTTTTTCTCGCACATTACAAAGAACTATGCACAAAATTAAAATGATTTTCCATCGCTTTTTCGGCCATTTTTTCATCGCCTTTGGCAATCGCCTCATAAATTTTTGTATGGTACTCCAGCAATAAAGTTGCAGTATTCGGCTTTGTTAGGATTGCATTACGGTTGAACTTCACCGTGCGTTCTAAAATAAAACCCAAATATTCCAATACTTTTTCCAGCACTTCATTTTTGCTCATGGAAAATAAAATCCGATGGAATTGAACATCTAATTTTGCTCCCACTTCCGCATCATCTAAATGTTTTTCCATTTCTTCAATGGTTTCTTTCAGTTGGGCCAAAAGCACCTTGTTTTCTTCCACTCTCTGGCAAACCAACTTCATCCCGGCCGTCTCAATCAGCTGCCGAAACTCCAATAAATCGTCTTCAAATCCACCGTCTTTTAACAATAACGGCAACACCAGCGAAATAAAGGGCTGTACATCCAAATTCGACACAAAAGAACCTTCCCCCGGCCGAATATCCACCACGCCCATAATTTCCATCACACTCAGTGCCTCTCGTAAGGAAGCCCGGCTCACATCCAGCATCTCTGCCAGTGTCCGCTCCGGCGGCAGCTTGTCCCCGCTTTTTAAACTGCCTTCGCGAATCAGGAATATAATCTGCTCCACTATGTTCTTATATATTTTCTTCGTCTGAATTGATTTAATTTCCATCTTCCTTTGCCTCCTCCAGGCCTTTGCCCTCTCCCAAAGGCAAATTGCCGTATTCTGTCATTATAGCAGAAAAGGACCCCCGTGACCACAAAATCACCAAAATTCCTTCTCTTTGGCCCTCTCCTTCTGTTATAATCACTATATACAATCTTACCCTTTTGCCATTGGCTTGTCAATACACCGAAGGCGGGAATTTCTTTTCCCCCAATGTATAACAAAAAACACATTTTTTCTCCATTTTCACATTGGAACAAACCCCAAAACGTGATATAGTAAAAAAAAACTGCCAAAGGAGGGCTTTTTCATGATACAAAATAAACTCAAACACGATCTCTACCAAGGAAAGGTTTGTTTTGGCACCTTCATTGCCATCAATAGCCCCGATATTGTGGAAATCTGCGGCCTGTTAGGCTTCGACTTTGTGGTCTTGGACGGGGAGCATGGCTATATCTCCCCCGAAAGCAGCATCCCCCTCATCCGGGCTGCCCAAGCCACCGGCATGACACCCCTTGTTCGCGTCTGCGAAAACAGTGAATCTCTGATCCTGCGCACCCTCGATGTCGGCGCCTGTGGCATCCATGTCCCCCAAATCAATACCCCCCTTCAGGCCCAGCAGGCCGTCCGCTCCACAAAATACTTCCCCCAAGGCACCCGCGGCATCTCTTTCCAACGGGCCTGCGGCTATGGCATCGACGATTTGAATGCTTATATGGAAAAAGAAAATGAAGAAACCTTCGTCGTGGCCCATTGCGAAAGCGTGGAGGCCCTGGAACATATCGACGAAATTGCCGCCACCGAGGGCCTCGATTGCCTGATCTTTGGCCCCTTTGATATGAGCCAATCCATGGGCATCCCCGGCCAAGTCCAAGACCCTCGTGTGGAAGCAGCAGCCCAAAAAATGCTCTCCGCCTGTCAAAAACACGGAAAAATCCCTGGCATTTTCACCTCCACTGTCGAAGCCGCTCAACTGCGGATTCAACAGGGCTTCCGCTATATGCCTGTCGCCGTCGATTGTAAATTGCTGGCTGATAGCTATGGCGCTTTGCTCCAAGGCTTAAAAGCACTCCGTTAATCCAAAAAAATCCCCAAACACAATCTCTGTGCTTGGGGATTTTTCGTTTTATTTTGCTCGGTTGTCTTCCACGCGCACCGGTCCGCTCCCAATGCTTCCTGTCACTTCCACGTCGTCTATCCACACCTGCACTGGTGTTTTGTTTTCCTTCCCTGCTTTTCCCAACACCAAATCCTTGTTGTTGTTTCCAAAGATATTGCCATAAAGGAACGCGTCCTGCAAAGAAGCCGGATTGTTGCCGTAAGCCCCGTCGTCTCTGGCTGTTAATACCAACGCACCGCCGTCGTTTTTCCCGTTTTGTACCCAGCTGCAATCATAAAACGTGATGTTTTCATAATCTCCATACTTCAGATTCAGTTCCATGCCAGAAAGCCCTTCTTTCGTCTCTTCTGTCATGTCACCCGTTTCTTTGGCACCATTTTGAATCAAGTTGCACCCATCAAAAACAGAATCCGTTAAGTTTTCTGCATAAAAACCTTTCGCTACACAGTTACGAATGGCCACAGACATAAAATCGCAAACCGTCTTGCTGCTTTCTTCCGTTCCGTCTCCTGCCCCAAAATAAAATCCATAGTGGAATCCTTCCACCGTGCAATTTTCCATTTCCAGCTCCACCGTCTTATTTTGGTCGTATGTTCCAATGCCCATCCATGCAGCCCCGTCTTCCTGGCCTGTCGCATCGCTTCCTTCCAACGTCAAATCGCTGATTCTCACCTTCGCATCCTCTTTGATCCAAAAACCGGCACCATTGGTGGTAATCATTTTCCCGTTTCCATCAATGTCCACATCTTTCGTAATCACAAAGGCGCTTTCTCCTGCTGGGTTCTCAAAGAAAACGTCCATGTCGTCCAATAACGTCACCTTTGCCCCGTCCTCTGCTTCGTCTAAAACCGTTTGCAGCCCTTCTGCATCCAGTACGCTATAACTGTTGCCCGTTGCATCGGCGCTATAGATATACTTGCTGCCATCCTTGGTTACCACACCATCGGCATACCAAGTCTCGCCGCCCACTTGCACCGTCGCAACCGCCTGTTCATCTTCAATGATGGCATTGCCTTCCAACTGGGACACATCGTCCAAAATCAACGTCGATGGCGCCTCCACTCTCGTCGACACATCAATGCTCTGCCCCCATCCATTGCCCTCAATGGCCAACTGCGTCGCTTCTAACTGGGAACCATTGACCGTAATGCCGGACCCTTTGCTGTTGAGAATGGCCACATTTTCCATCCTGCAAAGGCCTTCCCCATTGTCATAAATGTTCACGCCATAGGCCGCCTCTGCACTGTCCAGAATCACGTCTTTCAACACCACATCTGCGCCCTGTTCCACACCAATCAAATGCTTGTCTGTATTGGTTTCTCCCGTCCAATTCTCCGCATAAATCCGGTGTCCTTGTCCGTTCAATACAAAATCTTCTGCCACCTCTAACTTGGTGCTCAAAGCCACATCTGCCTGTAATACTGCCTCTCCGCCTTCTTTTGCTGCATCCACCAGCTCTTCGGCCGTTTCCACAAGGATGCGATTGCCCGGCTCTCCTTCTGTATACCGTACCACCGGCACCTTCCAAGAAACCACGGCCTCCTCACCCATGGTTTTTGCCAACAGCTTCATTTCCTGCACCGACGTGCATTTTTCCGAAACCGAAGCCGTAGCCACCAACACATCATCCAAATATTGGCTTACCGTCCCTTCGTGGAACTGCACTTTGTACCGGTGTTCTCCCACCGTCGCCCCAAGGCCTTCCACTTCGGTCCATTGCCCATCCGTTCCCAAAACTTGAATCTTCGCTTCTGTTCCTTCTCCGTCATAGACATATTGCAGCCCAATGGACGCTTCCATAGCACCATCCATGCTTTCCATCTTCATTTCCATGCCAGTGCAAAGCCCGCTGCCTTGCCCCATGTCCTCCGTCACCAAAAGACTTGTCTCCACCGTCCAATCTTCCGTATAGTCTACGCCCGTCCGGATGGCTTTGCCTTGTTCTTCGGACCAATCGCCTTCCTCTGTGTTTGGCACGATCTTGCTTTCCATCCACCCGTCTGTGATGGACCATGCGGCAAGTGGCGTCCCTTCGTCTTTCCATTCTCCCTCGTCATCCAGCACCATTTCTTTTCCCCAAATGGCCTGTAAAGACAAGTCTTTAGTCACCGCCATGGCAAAGGAATACGGTGCACCTTGATAAAACCAATCATAAAACACCATGCCTTCTTTCACCGGCGCTTCTGGACGAATGGCTTGCCCGCTTTTCTTCACTTCCTGGCTTGCAACCTCGCTGCCGCCATCACTGTCAAAGGTCACCGTGTAAGTCGCCTCTTTGTCATCGTCCGAATCATCCCCGTCCGAAGAATCATCGCCGCCAGACCCGCCGGAAGAGCCGCCACCTCCCGTGGAGCCACCACCAGAAGAACCACCACCGCCAGATGAACTACTGCTGGCCGTTTTTTCTTCCGGTACCACTTTTACCGTCTCTCCACCCGAAGTAAGCGCGCCGTTGACCGTGGTCCCGCTGACACCTGCATCCACAATTACCTTGCCGCTTTCCATCTCAACGGTCGCCTGGTCCCCTTTGACTTCTGCCAGTTCCACATTGCCCGAGACCACGCATCCTGTGCCCTGGACCACAACCCGATCCACTTTGCCTTCGGCCTGTACCTTCGTGCTGTCGCCAAAAAGAATCACTTCTTCCACCTGCGCATCTTTCCCTACCGTCACTGCGGCTTTCTCTCCAGATAAGGTCACTTCCTCAAGCGCACCTTTTTCGATCAAAAGTGAACCTCCTTCGCCCACTTGGGCCCGGTTTACCGTTCCTGCCAGCTCCACTTCCTTTTCGCCGTCTGTCAAAGAAAGCACTGTTACAAAAGCCCCTTCTTCTACTTCCACCCGGACTTTTTCGCTTCCGTTGGCGCAAAGTACCTCGTAAACCTCCGTCGAACCGGTGCATTTCACTTCTTTTCCGCCGCGAATCAAAATCCGGCCTTTCACTGTCACATCTTCCAGCGTTACAATGCCTTCTCCAACGCCTTCTCCAATCACCAAATCTCCCGTGATTTCTACACCCCGAAGCGTCACATTGCCCGCCGAAACCACGACCGTCCCCTCGGCCACCTCTGTATAAACGCCGCTTTTGCTCAGATATTGACCCACAATCTGATGCATTACCACCGCAAAATCGGCCCTCGTGATGTTGGCCTTCGGTTCCAAAGCTCCTTCTGCACCATGGACATACCCAGCAGCTACCATGGCCGCCAACGATTCCTTTGCCCAGTCTGCGCATGCTTCGCCATCCAAAAATGGATTCAGTACCGTAACATCTCCCTTTGGCAATGCCAAAAGCCTGGCCAATACCGTAAAAGCTTCTTCTCTCGTCACCGGCCGGTCGGGATATAACTTCTCCCCGTCGCCGTACATCGCCCCTCTTTCCACGGCCATCGCCAACTCTTTTTCATACCAGGCGCCGCTTTCCACATCGGAAAATTGGCTCAAATCCGCCTCTTCGCCTTCTCCAAAAGCCCGCACCAACATCGCAGCCAGCTGGGCCCGCGTCAACTCCTCCTTCGGTAAAATAGCCCCGTCCACGCCATACAATAACCCCTGCTCTATGGCCGCTTCCAGCGCCTCCGTGGAATAGTCCTGCGGTAAATCTTTCATCACCTGTCTGCCCAGAACCATCCCCTGGCCGCACCATAAACTGGCAGCCAAAATCAGCGGCAATACCCGTCTTCTCTTTTCTTTCATGTTCCATCCTCCACCTTTTCTTCCTCTATATCTTTTTATAGTTTCTTTTTAATTTTTTCCCAAAATTTTCCGAAGCCATTATATCGGCTTTGTTGCGAAAAATCAAGAAATATGCAACAAATTTGAATTTTTTTCATTTTTTCTTCCCAAAGTACGACAAAACATCTTTTTTGTATCTCTTTTTTGTAGAAAAAGCCCAAAATAAAAACACCCGTCGGCTTAGACGGGTGCTCGTAAGAAAGTAATTCACTCAAAATTACACTTACGACATCTGTCAGACGGGATTGGCTAACAAAAAATAAGCGATACTTGGTTTTTGACCAGGTATCGCTTGTTTTTTTGTCAC
>CALWGC010000030.1 GCA_944378105.1 uncultured Clostridia bacterium | reverse complement strand
GCCACTTTAAGTGGCTGCCTGTGATTGTAATGCGTTGCCAAATCTTCGATATTCCCTTTTAGGGAATACGCACGCAATACCCCTTCTAGGGGTTGTTCAAACCACTAGTTTACTAGTGGTTTTGATTCCAGTCCTTTGAAATAAGAATAACAATGCCGCCGCTGCACCGCCATCTTCGTTTCCAGTATAACGGCCAATGACATCCATACCGTCGACACCGCCATAGATTTTGCCGTTTTCATACCGGCCCACCAAATAGGCATCGGAAATTTCCTTACCCCAATAAAGATTGCCATTTTGATATCGCCCAATGAGCCTGGTTCCTCGATAAACCTTTCCCTGTTCATAGGTCCCAATCACACCCTTTGCCGTCAAAGAGCAGCCTTTCCACACCTGTCCATGGCCATAGGTAGCCAACACAGACCCGTTTGCCAAAGGTCCACGGTACAAAGTACCTTCTTCTGTCGTCTCTGACCAATAACCAACGGCAGGGGAGACCGCCTTACAAGAAGGGCCGCCGGCAGAAAACGTACCTTTGATACAAAGAAAAAGAAAAAACAGCAGTACGGCCAAAAGAAGGCCAAAAAGCCCCAGATACATGCCCAAGGCCACCAACACCATCAGCGCCAAAAACAGCATCCTCTCGTCCATGCCATCGCCCCCTTTTCTCTTTCTATCCCTGCTCTTTTTTTCAGCTTATCATGGCCCAAAAGCCCTGTCAATGGCGCATCTTAGGAAAGAAAAACAAAAAACTCTCTTTTTTCTCCATCCGCTTTTTGCCATTGATAGGGACGCTATTTTTTGCCATGATAAACAGAAAGATTGTACCAACAGAAAAAACCCTCTGTTCTTTTGGAATCAAATAAGAGCAGAGGGTTTTCTTTCATGCTTTCATGGGATACTTCCGGCAGCGTAATCCAAAAAGTACTGCCAATTTCTTCTTGGCTTTCCACCTCGATAGTACCATCGCAAAGTTCGACAATCCGTTTGACTAAGGTTAGCCCCAGGCCGTTTCCACCATCGTTACGAGAACGGTCGCCACAGAAAAACTTTTCAAAAATATGTTTTTTTGTCTCTTCCGACATGCCAACGCCTGTATCGGCGCATCGAAGGACAATCTTTCCCTTTTCTTTTTTCAACTGTACCGAAATCACGCCGCCCTTTGGCGTAAAACGGATGGCATTAGAAAGCAGGTTAAACCAAATATGGGACATCATGCTTTTGTTGCCATAGTAGGAAACATTGTCCAAATCCACATCCATGGAGATGCTTTTTTCGCTCCATAGACGCTCCAAAGACAAGATGCAATTACGGATTTGCTCATCCAACGAAACCCATTTCTTATCCAGCACAATTTGCTGATTTTCCAGTTTGGAAATCATCAAAATATTGCCGGAGAGGGTGGAAAGCCGTTTGGAACTGGCCAAAATCCTTGTGATATATTGTTCCCGTTCGGGTTTTGAAAGGGTTTCATCTTGCAATAATGTCGCATAGCCTTCGATGGCCGACAGAGGCGTTTTAAATTCATGGGAAACATTGGAGATAAAATCACTGCGAAAGGTTTCGATGTTTTTCAACTCCTGGGTCATGATATTAAAACTATGGGTCATTTCAATGATTTCCCGTCCAATGCCGATTTCTTCGATGTGTACATCAAATTCGCCTTTGGCCACTTTTTTGGTTGCCTCGTTCAAGTCTGTGATGGGTTTTAAGACTCGTTTGCTGATGATTTTGGATAACACCAAACCAATCACCACACTGGTACATAAAATAAAAACTAACATTACCACAGGATTGGGATTTTGGAGATAGCCCAAATGAAATGCAATGATGGTGATAAACGGAAAAATAGAGGAGCTGACAAACTGTATCCCAAATACCAGCAAAATAAAAAGGGCACTCAATCGTAGATCAGGTATTTTTTTCACGCTTTTTCACCGCCTTATACCCAAGTCCCCGCACCGTTACTATCTCGAAATCGTCGTTATCTTTAAACCGTTCCCGCAGCCGCCCAATATGTACATCCACCGTGCGTATGTCGCTTTCAGAATTCATGCACCAAATTTCGTCCATCAGTTGATGGCGGGTGAAAATATGGTTAGGATAAGAAATCAATTTAAAAAGTAACAAAAATTCTTTTTGCGGTAGCGTCTCTTCCTTTTCTTCTGCAGAAACCGTCAAAGAATCGTAATCCAGCACCATTGTTCCCACCGTCAACCGCCGTTCATGGTTGATCTGCGCCCGTTTCAGTAAGGCCCGCACGCGCAGCGCCATTTCGTTGACATTGATGGGTTTGACCATATAGTCGTCGGTTCCCACCCGAAAGCCTTTTTCCATATCATCAAAACTGTCTTTGGCCGTGATAATCAAAATCGGCTGCTGGTACGATGCATCTCGCAGCGATTGGATGAAATCATATCCATCCATCACCGGCATCATCAAATCGGAAATAATCAAATCGATGTATTCTTCATCCAGTAAATCCAGCGCTTCTTTGCCGTTTTGGGCCGGAATACAGGTATACCCCTTTTTTTCCAAGACAGTGCAAAACAGATGCCGCAACTCTTTATCATCTTCTACCACTAAGATTCGAAACATAAAACAACCTCCTTTGGTGCAAGTCTCAGCGGGCGAAACCCGCTTGCATTTCCCAATTTTATTCTAAAAGGAATTTGTGAACTAATTGTTAAGAATGCAGAAAATTGCCATGGATTGGAAAAAGTTCATATTCAGTTGATGTTCATTTTGTGTTTAGTTCATAATCCGTCATTATACTGTGTTATCAGTAAGTGCTTGATAGACAAAAGAGGGGAGGCCAGGCAGGTTGGCCTATCTTTTTCTGTCTGCCAACAAAAATAGATGATAGAAGGAGAAGTGAAAGATGAAAAAGAAGCTGATCGCAATAAGTATTCTGACTGCAATTTCGCTTTCTTGTTCGGCCTGTGGCGCAAAGCCGGACATGGCCGCTACCGGAAGCGAAGCGGTGACTGCCATCGCCGTCAACGTAAGCACCATTGAACCGCTGACCATCGAACAGTATGTCACCGTATCTTCCAAGGTGTCATCGGAAAACGAAGTTTCCGTCATTCCCAAAGTCAGTGGCACAGTCAAAGAAGTCTATGTTTCCTTGGGGGATGAGGTAAAGGCCGGCGATGTCTTATTTGAAATCGACGACACCGACGCCCGCTTGAGTGTCCAACAGGCGCAGGCCTCTTTAAACTCGGCCCAGGCCGGATTGGAATCGGCCCAAGCCAATTATGAAGCCAACGTGGGGGGCAGCATGGAGGTACAAATTCAACAACTGGAATCCTCCGTGGAAACCTACCAAATCCAATACAACGATTTACTGAAAACCTTAGAACAATATCAACAGCTTTATGAAGCGGGCAGCATCTCCAAACAAACCCTGGACGATATGCAATCCAGCGTAGACAAAGCCAAATTACAGCTGGATACCACCAAAAACGAGCTGGAACTGCAGAAAAACCAAATTGCAGAGGAAACAAAAAAATCCTCCCAGGCTACCGTCAACCAGTCGGAAGCCTCTGTGGCCCAGGCACAAGTTTCCTTGGAAAGCGCCCAACAAAATTTGGAAAACACCAAAGTACGGGCAGAAATTGACGGAACCATCGGTAGCTTAAACATCTCCAAAGGCTCCACCGTCTCCACCCAAACGGAAGCCATGACCATCACAAGCCTGGATCAGATCAAAGTATCCTTCAGTGTTTCGGAAGATGTGATCAACCGAATTTCCACCGGTTCCACCGTCTATGTGACCCTTTCGGCCATCTCCGATGAGCCTTATGAAACGGTGATTTCCAACATTTCTCCAACCGCTGATAGCCAAACAAAGTTCTATACCGTAGAAGCATACCTGCCCAACGATAACCATGAAATCAAACCCGGTATGTTTGCATCCATCCGTTTGGTGTTAGATCAAAAAGAGGATACCATCTCCGTTCCGCTCAATACAGTCATTGAAACAGGCGGCAAAAAATACGTATTTGTTGTCGATGAAAACAACATTGCACATAAAACCATTGTCGAAACCGGTATCAAAAACGACGAATCCATCGAAATTACCAGCGGCTTAAACATGGGCGATGTGGTCGTTACCACTGGGCAAGATTTCCTCAGTGACGGAAGCACCGTAAGCATTTCGGAAACATAAGGAAATTTTGTCAGAAAGGTGTGTGATACCAACATGGATTTTACAAAGATCTCCATCAAACGGCCTGTCGCCATCATCATGGTGATGTTGATTGTCGTTATTTTAGGGATTGTATCAGTGTCAAAAATGGAAATGGCCTTAACGCCGGATGTCGATATGCCGATCGTTATGGTTATGACCACCTATGCAGATGCCGGGCCGGAAGAAGTGGAAAGTCTGGTAACGGAAAAAATTGAAAGTGCCATTGCCAACGTGGAAGATGTGGAATCGATTTCCTCCACCTCCTCGGAAGGTACCTCCATGGTAATGGTTGAATTTACCTATGGCACAAACCTGGATACGGCAGTCACCAATTTGCGGGACAAATTGAGTATGGCAGAAGCCATGCTGCCCGACGATTGTGACTCGCCCACCATCATGAAAATGGATTCCAACTCCATGCCTGTTTTGACGGCCGTTGTGGCTTCTGACAGCATGGATGAATATGAATTAAAAACATTTGTGGAAGATAACATTGAACCTCGGCTGGAACGCCAAATCGGTGTTGCTTCTGTCGATGTGATGGGTGGTGCCCAAAAAGAAATCCGCATCGAAATTGACCAAGAATTATTGGAAGGCTATGGCCTGACCATGACCTCCATTGGCCAAATTCTCTCTTCCGAAAACAGCAACCAGTCCGGCGGCACCATCGACTATGGTGATAAAACCCTGACCATCAGTACCAAATTGCAGATGCAAAGCATCGAAGACATCAAAAAAACACCCATCCAAATTTCAGAAGGAACGGTGTTGAAGTTAGAAGATATTGCTACCATCACCGAGTGCGAAAAAGAAACAGAATCCATCAGCCGTTATAATGGCGAGCAGTGTATCTCCGTTTCTGTCACAAAAACCAGTGACGGTAACACCGTTTCGGTGGTAGAAAATGTGCGAGAAGAAATCGAAGCCATCTCTAGAGATTATCCAGAAATTACGATGGAAGTCACCAGTGAATCGGCCAGCAGCATTCAAAACTCCATCGATAACGTGTTGTCCAATATCTATACTGGTGCCATCTTATCCATCATCGGTACCTTCGTATTGCTGTATTTTTCCGGCACAACGCTGAACATGATCTCCTTAGGTGGTTTGTCCGTTGGTGTCGGGATGTTGGTAGATAACTCCGTTGTTGTGCTGGAAAACATCTACCGCTATCGTACCACATTGGGCTATGGCAAAATCAAAGGAACCTACCGGGCCGGCAAAGAAGTGCGTGCTTCCATTGTGGCCTCCACCTTGACCACCATCGTGGTATTCGTTCCTTTCGTGTTTGTAACGGGTATGATGATTGAAATGATGAGAGACTTGGCCTATGCCATCATTTTTGCTCTGGTCATGTCTTTGGTTACATCCATGACCGTAGTGCCCATGTTTGCCGGTAACTACGTCAACAACATTCATCGAAACCATGCACCAAAACAGCTGGATTTCATCAATAAATTATTGGATTTGTTCGACCGGTTCATCAAAAACTGGATGCCATTTATGGCCGGTTTTTGAAATGGGCCGTATGGCACAAAAAACGGACCCTGCTTGTAGTGATGATTCTCTTTGTGGGTTCCTTAAGTTTATTGCCTTCTATCGGGATGGAATTGATGCCATCTTCCGACGAAGGGGAATTTTCTGTCACCGTCAAGGCACCAAAAGGCAGCCAGCTGGAAGTAGTCAACGACTTGTCGTTGCAAGTGGAAGAAATTTTGGAAGAAATTCCAGAATTGGTTTCCATGTCCGTTTCCCTTTCCGGCTCTTCCGGCTCTATGATGGGCTCCAGTGAAGAAAGTAGTATCACCTGTGAGCTGGTGGATAAAACCGAACGTGATAGAAGCACCGATGAAATCGTAGAAGATGTACGAAACATGCTCAAATCCGTTGCCGGTGCAGAAATTACCGTTTCTGCCTCCTCCAGTATGTCCTCCATGTTTAGCGGTGGGGTAGAAGTAGAAATCACCGGCGACGATTTGGATAAACTGGAAGAAATCAGCGATCAGATTGCCTTCCAAATGGAACAAATCGAAGGGACCAGACAAATTACGTCCTCTTTGGACGATCAAGATACACAAATTGCTTTGACTGTGGATAAGGATAAGATCCGTCAGTATGGTTTGACCGGTTCTGATGTAGCCAACCAGGTGAAAAACACAGTTTCTGGCTATACGGCCACCACTTTGAAGGCCGACGGGACCGAAATGGATATCATCATCGTTTTGCCAGAAGAAAAGACCTCTTCTTTAGTGAATATCGAAGATATGTCTATCATTGCCGGCGACGGCTCCATCATTCCACTTTCGGCCATTGCTGACATTTCCATGGAAGATGTCCCTTCTTCCATCGATAGAGAAAACCAAACCAGATATGTTACCGTTTCTTGCGAAGTATACGGCAGAGATAGCGGTAGCGTCGGCAACGACGTGCAGGCCATGTTGGATTCGATGTCCATGCCACAAGGCTATTCCGCAAAACTGGGCGGCAGCAACGAAACCATGAACGATACGTTCTCTTCTCTGGGTCTGGTTATCTTGTTGGCCATCGTGCTGGTTTACATGGTAATGGCCGCACAGTTTGAATCTTTGATTAACCCATTTATCATTATGTTCACCATTCCTTTGGCCTTTACCGGCGCCATTTTCCTGCTCTTTCTCACAGGAGAACCCATCAGTATGATGGCCTTGATCGGTTGTTTGATCTTGGTTGGTATTGTAGTAAACAACGGTATTGTGCTGATTGACTATATCAATTTGTTACGAGAAAGAGACGGTTATGGGCTGACGGAAGCGGTTTTGGCCGCTTGTCCAACCAGATTAAGACCTATTTTGATGACAGCCTTAACCACCATCTTGGGGCAATTCCCCATGATCTTTTCCAACGGTTCCAACAGCGAAATGTTGCGAGGCATGGGCCTGGTGATCGCCGGCGGCCTTGCGACAAGCACATTCCTAACACTGGTTGTGGCGCCTTTGCTTTATATGTTCTTCGATCGTATCTCCAACGCGGTGCGCAAGAAATTCCGTATTAAGCCAAAGGCAAACCCATTCGAAGTGGAAAAAGAATGCTGTTAACCATATCCTGTTTCCTTCGCTCTATGCCGCCACACCATAGAAGAAGGAAGAAGTAGGGGAGACAGAGTCCCAAACAAAAAGCAAACGCCACAGCTTTCTGTTTTGGACGTTCGCAAACTGGAACAAGCGCTACTTTCACTACTTTCAATCCTATTTTGGGAAAACCACTTTGTGTCTTTGTTGCTACGATTCTCCTGGGTAGCAGATGACACCGAGTGGTTTTTCTCTTTAATAAAAGAAAATAAAAGAAAAAGAGGTTTCATTCAGCAAAAACGATACCTTGAAAACGACTTTTAAAAAAGCTCGCAGGGATCCTTTTCTTTTTAGGATTTCTGCGAGCTTCTTTCGTTAAGAAAGCAAACGAGGGAAAGAGGGTTCTTGTAAAGGACCCATGCTATGAAAACTGATCGCTAAAGTGGAAAGGTTATGTAACAAAGCCGAAGTACCAGGCGAAAGCAGCCCAGCAAGCCCAGCCAAAATCAAACTACCATTAAAGCCTACCACAAACCGATAGTTCCAACGGATACGCTCCATCAAAGCCGTCGCCACCTGCCGCAATAGCACCAGTTCCCATAAACTTTCCGCCGAAAGCGTCACATCGGCAATTTCTTGGGCAATGGCGGCCCCATCTTGTATGGCAATTCCCACATCGGCTTTAGAAAGAGCGGGCGAGTCGTTGATGCCATCTCCCACCATCAGCACCGTGTGTCCTTCTTCTTTCAGTTTTGCCACATAGTTGGCTTTGTCTTCAGGTAATACTTCTGCCTGAAATTGGTCCACTCCCACTTCTTGGGCAATGGCACAGGCCGTGCGAAAACTGTCTCCGGTCAGCATCACCGTTTGTTGGATGCCTTGCTGTTTCAAATAGACCAGCACATCTTTTGCCTCGGCCCGCAAAGGATCTGCAATACAAAGAACGGCACAAAGGTATTGACCGATGGCCAAATACAGATGGGAATATTGGTCAGGAAGAGTGGCAAACCGTTCTTCTTCTCCTTCTGGCACCACACAGCCACAGTCTTCAAATATATAATGGGCGCTACCGATACGCACCTGCTGGCCATCGACAGTGCTGGCAATACCATGTGCCACAATATACTCCACCTTTGTATGAAATTCCTCATGCTCCAATCCCCGTTGTTTTGCCTCTTCCACCACGGCCTTGGCCATGGAGTGGGGGAAGTGCTCTTCCAAACAGGCCGCCAAACGCAACATTTCTTCTGGGTCCTTTCCATCAAAGGCAATAACCTGGGCCACTTTAGGGCAGGCATGGGTTAGGGTGCCAGTTTTGTCAAAAACAACGGTATCGGCTTTTGAGATGGCTTCTAAAAACTTACCGCCTTTAACGGTGATATGATGTTTCCCGGCCTGACGCATCGCCGAAAGAACGGCCAAAGGAATCGCTAATTTCAATGCACAAGAAAAATCCACCATCAAAACCGAAATGGCGCGGGAAGCCTGCCGGGTTACGCCCAGGCAAAGGAGGCTGGCTCCAAAGGTATAGGGTACCAGGCGATCGGCCAAACGTGTTGCTTTACTTTCTGTAACAGATTTCAACTGTTCTGACTGTTCAATCATGGCTACAATTTTGGCATACCGGCTTTCGTTTGCCAACTGCATCACTTCCATCTTTGCTTCTCCTGCCTCCACAACCGTACCGGCATAGAGGGTTTTACCGACACTCTTTTGTACCGGAAGTGGTTCGCCGGTAAAGGAAGCCTGATTAACCGCCAATTCGCCTTCCAAAATGCGTCCATCAAAGGGAATCACGCTTCCGGCTCTCAAAATCACATGGTCACCGCATTTCACCTGAGAAACCGGCAAAAGCACCTCGCCTTCTGTCGTCCAAACCCAAACCCGGTCCACTTGCAACGACATACAGCGGGCCAAATCTTCCACCGATTTTCTTCTGGTCCATTCTTCCAACAATTCTCCCAGTTCCAGTAAAAACATCACCATACCGGCCGTCCCAAAATCCCGCCGGCACATAGATAGCCCAATGGAAAATCCATCCAGCACTTCAATTCGCATCTGCCGCCGCAATAAACACCCAAGCCCCCGGCGCAAAAAAGGCACCGCGTGGACCACAATTCTGGCCAAGCGCAAAGGCTTTGGCAAAAACAGCGTGGCAGCGGCTTTGGTCAAAACCTTTTGTACCAACTTTTCTTCAAAGGCACGATTGAGTGCACGGCTGCTATGCATGGGCAGGGAAAGCGTTTCTTCTGCCTTTTTCCAAGAAAACCCACCAATACAAGCCAGCACCTGTTCTTTGGAACCGCTATAATGGATGATGGCACAGCAAGTTCTTTCATGAACCACAACTTGTTTGATAAAGGGCTGCTGTTGCAGCCAAAGCTCCAACCGGTCGGCCTGCTGGATAGACATATACTTTTGTGAAAGCCTCAGCCGGATTCTGCCACGGCTTTCATGTACGATGGTTGCTTTCATATCTTCTCTCCTTTTGGCAAAAAAAGAAACCGCCCTCGGCGCAGCCTCTTGCTAATCCCTCTTTGGGATGGACTTAACAGAGAAGAAAGCCACCCCAAACAAATTTCAAAGGGATGCACGGCCCAAAACAGTTTGCTTGGGATAAACTTTCTTCCAGACGATGTTGGCTGTTGGGCGCCAATCGTCTGCCAGGCCTTCTCCAAAGGGGACGGAGGAGGCTGCGCCAAAAACGGTTTCTTTTTTTGATGTAATCCTTATGCTTCTTCTGCGCTATCTTCTACTTCGGTAGCCTGCTGGGCAGCATAGCGGGTTTCATTGATATCCTTGGCCGAGGCCACGATGTCATTGACGTTTTCTTGGGCTTCGGTCACTGTTTTCATCACACAATCTTTCATCCGCAGCCCTGCTGCTGTTGCATGGATATACGTTTTTTTCGCATCCTGACTGGTCAACAGTTTCATTCCAAAAGACCCAAATAACACTCCGCCAGCAAAACAAGCCAATTTGTGATATACATTCATTCTTTTTCTTCCTTTCTCGTCATTTCCTACGGTATCCAGTAATCATGACCATTGCCATACAAAAAAGAGCGCCCCAGGCCCAAAACCGATGTTGTTTCAACCGAATCCCTCCTTTTTTGCCCTTTCCATCCCTTTCTGTTCGAAATCTCATGATACACGATATCGGTTTGTCTTGTCTAACGGAAATAGTTAGCTCCGACCGGAATCAGACATTTTTCGATATTGCGTTGGCGTCATACCATAAAATTGCTTGAAACAAGCATTGAATTGACTAATACTTTCATAACCCACCGATTGAGCCACTTCCAAAATATTTGTTTCTCCTTGCTTCAATACACATGCCGCCCGTTCCATTCTTTTTTGTTGTATATAACGGTGCACCGGTAAACCATAGTAATTTCGAAAAGCCGTTTTTAAGGCTGTTTGGGATAAACAAAAACGGCGGCTTAAATTTGCAATGGTCAATTTTTCTTCCAAATGGGACTCCAAGTATACGCCAACGGCAGCCATCTGCTGGGCCGGACAGGGAGAAAGCAGGGTAGAAAAGGGCCAGACTTCCTCTCCCAAAGTGTAAAAAACATCTATCCCTTTGGCCAGGCAGCAAAGTCCTTGTTCCTTCGGCGAAAGATGGGAAAGGGCATCAAAAAAAGGTGCTGGCCAGTTGAGAGACTGAAAAATCCATCCCGGGCCCATTTGTACATTTGCTTTTCTTGTTTCCTCAGGCAAATCTTTTCTCTTTTTCTCCTGGACCAAAAACGGCCAAAAACGAGTCGCTTCCCCTTTTACTTCTAACAACATTCCTTCCACAGGTTCCTTTAATACCACAACAGTTTTTTGGGGAAGTGGTAGGGAAAGGAACAAGGTATTGGCCGCAACGCGGCAAAGCCTCTGACCATCCAAACACACATCCAAATGACCCATAAAACAAAAAAACGCTTCCATCCCGCTTTCTTTCCCTGAAAAAGAAAGCTCCACTTCCATTTTCTCCTTAGGAAAAAAGGAAACCCGACAGGCCCGCAGCCCTGGCAGCAAATCAACCCAAAGGGTTTTACTTTGGAGGGTGGGATGGGAGAACAAAGCTGATAACATAACAATCCTTCTCTCAAACTTATAGTTAGCAAAAACTAACTAAAGAATACTACAACCTTTCTTTCCTTGCAACCTTTTTCCAGGAGAATACTTGACAAAGAAATTGGCCATTTGTATACTTTTGTTGTTAGTTATATCTAACTATAAATCAGGGAGGTCTCCTTATGGAAATCAAACAACTGGAATACTTTATTGTTGCCTGCCAAAAGGGCAGTTTTAATCAGGCCGCCGAGTGCCTCTATACCACACAGCCAAATGTCAGCAAAACCATTTCTGCCTTAGAAAAAGAATTGGGCAGAAAACTATTTGAACGCACCAGCCGAGGGTTACAAATCACGCCCTATGGAGAGGCCGTGCGAGAATATGCCCAAATTGTTTTAAAAAGTATGTCCGTCATCAATGCCATGGCCGACCACAATCAAGGCAAAAAATTCGCTCTATCCACCTATCCCAGCAATATGATTGCAAGGCTTTTGGCCGATTTTTATTGCCATTGGCACCCCAAAGGATATGTGGTGGAGCATCAAGAAGGGACAGTGGAGGAGGTGAGCGACTGGGTGGCCAGCGGAATCAGCGAGCTTGGCATCGTCTATATCGCACAAAAACAATTAAAAAGCTTCCAGCATATCATGGGACACAAAAAATTGGTATTTGAGCCCATGGACGTCAAAGAGGCCTGCATCTATGTGGGCCCAAACCATCCCCATTTTCAAAAAGACCACATCTCTTTTTCTGAATTACAACAGCTGCGCTTTATGCGTGGAGTACGGGACTATTTTTCTCTGGAACATCATCTGGACCACCTTTCTTTGGGCGCCATCAGCACCGAGCAATTACAGTTTGCCATGTATACCAATAGCGACCATGCCACAACCAATCTCCTTTTGCATACCGATCTTTGTGTGCTTGGCATCAACTTCCTATATTCTCCCTATCAGCAATACCAAATCAAAGCTTTGCCCATTTGCGATTGCGAACCTTTTTTGGCCATCGGTTTTCTAAAACGGGAGCAGACCGTCCTCAGTGAAGCGGCTCAATGGTTTTTGGATACCTTTCAAACAATCCTCTAATGTTTCCGTTTCACGTGAAAAGAAGCGCAAAAAGAATCAGAAAATTGACATTTGTTATAACTTTTTGTTAGAACGCATTATGAGAAAAAAGACAGTAGTAAGTTTTAACTAACCATGATATGATTACCTCCGAACAAAATCAAACATTGTAGTAAGGAGGAAATTTATGAAAAAGAAATGGTGCAGCCTGTTGCTGCTTGGGGCCCTTTGTGTTTCGATGCTTGGCGGCTGCTCTGGCAGCAGTACCGAAACCAGCACAACCACAGAGGGAACAGAAACAACCGAAACCACATCCCAAACGGGGGAGGCCAAAGACTCTCTTATTTTTGTGAACTATCGCGATATTCGTGATTTGAACCCACATTTATATGCTGGAGAAATGTATGCCCAAGAAATGCTTTTTGAGACATTGGTTAATATCACTGCCGATGGTTACGAAGGCTGTCTGGCCGAAAGTTGGGACATCAGTGAGGATGGAAAAATCTATACCTTCCATATTCGGCCCGATGTTTATTTTTCGGATGGAGAAGTGTGTGATGCCTATGCCATCAAAGCCAATTTTGATGCCATCATTGAAAATAAAGATCGTCACACATGGCTGGAAATGATGAACTTGTTGGTGGGTGTTTCTGCACCAGATGAAAGCACCTTTGTGATTGAGCTTTCAGAACCATACTACCCACTTTTGACAGAATTGGGCGTAACCAGACCGTTTGCCATGATTTCTCCGGCTGCCATGAAAGACGGCAGTACAAAAGATGGCGTCAATGCCTATATTGGCACCGGACCTTATGTATTAAGCGAATTTGTTACTGATGAATATGCTATTTTCACCGCCAACGAAAACTATTGGGGAGAACAGCCAGCCATCAAAGAAATCACCGTAAAGGTCATCCCGGACAATCAAACCAGAATCTTGGCCTTGGAAAAAGGAGAAATTGATTTTATCTTTGGCAAAAACATGATTGACGCTGATGCCATCAATCAATATGCAGACAGCGAAGATTTTACTGTGGCCCTTTCTGACCCTACGTCTACCCGTCATATTGTAATCAACACCACCAATGAATTACTTTCAGACGTCAAAGTCCGTCAGGCTTTGCAGCACGCCACCAACAAACAGGCTATCTCCGAAGGGATTTTTTATGGCTTGGAAGAACCGGCAGATACGCTTTTTGCCACCACAGTACCTTATTGTGACATTGATCTGGAACCATACACCTACGATATGGAATTAGCTGCTTCCCTTTTGGCGGAAGCCGGCTGGAGCGCTGGCAGCGATGGTGTGTTGACAAAAGATGGACAGACTTTGGCACTGGAACTTCTTTATAACAGCGACAGCGTAACAGAAAAAGCCATTGCAGAATATCTGCAAAGCGAATATGCACAACTGGGAATCTCTCTGACCATCCATGGAGAAGAAGAGCAGTCCTACCGCGACCGTATGAAAGCTGGTAATTTTGATCTTGTCTTTAATATTTGTTGGGGAATGCCTTATGACCCTCAATCTTCTTTGGCTGCCATGCGCGCACCCGTTTATGGAGACTATGCCGCACAACAAGGGTTAGAAGACAAAGCAGAAATTGACGAAGCCATTACAGAAATTCTGGTCTCTACAGATGAGCAAAAACGCCAAGAACTTTATACCTTTGTACTGACCAGACTCCATGAAGATGCAGTCTATATTCCATTAACATATGAGTGCAACAAAGCAATCTACCGATCCGATATGCAAGGCTTCCATTTTACTCAAACCCAATATGAAGTGCCTTTTGAAGACTTGTATTTTGAATCATCGCAGAATTAGATCACAAACGGGCTGCCTTGTTTGAACGGGCAGCCTCGTTTTCGGTCAGAAAGGAGTTTTATCGTATGAAACAATACGTATTCAAACGAATTTTAAGCACCATTCCGCTCTTGCTGATTATCTCCTTTGTATGCTTTGTCTTTATCAATTTGATTCCTTCTAATCCGGCAGAAGTGGCCCTACGGGTAAGGCAAGTCCCCATTATCACAGAAGAAGCCATTGCTGAAGTTGAGGCAGAGCTTGGACTAAATAGGCCATTTTTGGTGCGCTATGTTTCCTGGCTTTTCGATTGTTTGAAAGGAGATTTTGGCATCAGCTATGTCAATCCCAGCCGGACTGTGGCCGGAGAGTTAGCCCGCTGTTTACCGGCCACGCTCCAACTGGCCGGGGCCTCTTTGGTTCTCGTTATCTTATTAAGCATTCCCATTGGCTTTTTGTGTGCTGTATACAAGGATGGCATTTTTGATCAAGTGATGCGGGCATTGGTATTTATCACGACGGCAATGCCGCCTTACTGGGTAGGGCTTTTACTGATGTGGTTTATTTCCATCAAGCTGGATTTACTGCCCACCAGCGGCGGCGGCTCCTTCGCCCATTTGATTTTGCCAGCCTTCACCGTCTCCCTCAGTTATATTTCCACCTATATCCGTCTCATCCGCAACAACATGTTGGAAAATATGAAACAGGATTATGTGCTTTATGCCAATGTACGAGGGCTGCCACAGAAAGTGATTTTGGTGAAGCATATTTTGAAAAATTCCATGCATACCTGCATTGTAGCCATCGGCATGAGTATTCCACAGCTCATCAGCGGCACCATTGTCGTTGAAAATGTCTTTGCCTGGCCCGGTCTTGGTACCCTTTGCATCAGCTCCATTTTTAACCGAGATTATCCCATTATACAGGCCTATGTGCTTTTAATTGGCGTGCTATTTGTGGTGTTTAATTTACTCTTTGATCTTTTACAAACCGTTTCCGATCCAAGATTGAGAAAGGAGGGGGCATAAGCAATGGCTCAACGATTTTGGAAAAATAAAACGGCCGTTGGCACAGTTTTTTTTGTGGTACTCATCGCGCTTTTGGGTATTTTGGCGCCCTGGATTGCGCCAAACGATCCCTATGCCGCCGATATTCTGCACAAATACGAATCCATGAGCGCCCAATTTCCCCTTGGCACAGACCATTTGGGCCGGTGCCTGTTGTCCCGGCTTCTTTATGGTATTCGGCCAACATTGGGCCTTGCCATTTTGACCATGCTTGGGACCATTGGCCTAGGGGCTTTGATGGGACTTTTGGCCGGATATTTTCGAGGCTGGGTGGAAGAAATCATCATGCGCGTGGTGGATGTGATGCTTTCTTTCCCAAGCCAAGTGATGGTTTTTGCGGTGGTGGCATTGCTGGGCGTCAGTGTGCAAAATGTGGTACTAGCCAATGTATTTATCAAATGGGCTTGGTATGCCCGTATGATTCGTACCGGCGTTATGCAGTATCGAGATAAAAACTTCATCCAATTTTCCCGCTGCATCGGCACACCGGAATGGTTTATCTTGGCACGCCATCTGCTTCCATCCATTGCCGCAGATTTGGCCGTACTGGCCTCCCTGGATGTGGGTTGGGCCATCATCAACATTTCCACGCTGTCCTTTTTGGGCCTGGGTGTACAGGCGCCAACGCCGGAATGGGGCGCCATGTTAAACGAGGCAAAAAATGTATTGACCAGTAATCCTTCCCAAATGGTGATTCCTGGCGTAGCCATCGTGGCGCTGGTTTCTGTCTTTAACCTGATGGGTGACGCTCTGCGAGATGTATTGGACCCCAAGGAGGTGGTAGAATGACGCCTGTTTTAGCCGTCAATCACCTGTCGGTCACGCTACAAAGCGGAAAAAACACCAAACAACTGGTCAAGGATTCTTCTTTTTCCGTTTATCCTGGTGAATGCCTGGGGATTCTGGGGGAATCGGGCAGCGGCAAAAGCATGACCGTCAAGTCCATGTTGGGACTGCTGGACCGTCATTTCTCCGCTACAGGAGAAGCATTCTTTTGCGGTAAAGACCTGTTAAAAGAAAAAAAGGAGACCCTCCGTTCTCTGCGAGGAAAAGACATCACCATGGTTCTGCAAAACCCCATGACCTGTTTTGATCCTCTGTATCGCATCGGTAACCAAATGGCCGAAACCTTTGCCACCCACACCAACTGGTCACAAAAGGAAATTCGAGAAGAATCCCTGGCTATTTTGGATCGAATGCAGATTCAAAACCCAAAAGTAGCCTTAGAAAAATATCCACACCAACTTTCCGGCGGTATGCTGCAACGGATTATGATTGGCCTGGCTGTGGCCCTAAAACCAAAGTTGCTCATCGCCGACGAACCCACCACTGCCATCGACGCCATCACCCAAAAAGAAATCTTGGAGGCTTTTTTGGAAATCAAAAATGCCCACCAGACAGCCATGATTTTTATAACCCATGATTTGGGCGCCATTGCCAAGGTGGCCGACCGGCTTTTGGTGATGAACCAAGGCGAGATTGTGGATGAAGGGACTTTTTCCCATATCCTCCATCACGCCCAAGACCGTTATACAAAGCTTTTAATCGAAAAACGGCAAGCCGTCATGGCCCGCTATCAACAAGTACTGGGAGGGATGGTATGATTACAGTAGAACATGTTTGTGTCAGCTTTCGAAGCGAGCACCAAAAAAAGTGGTTTGGAAGTAGCCGCACACAAGTGCTCTTCGATGTCAACCTTACCATTCCCAAAGGCAGCTGTGTTGGCATTTTGGGCGAATCGGGCAGCGGGAAGAGCACACTGGGACGGGTGATTTGTGGATTGCTGAAACCAGATAGTGGGAATGTCTCCATCGACGGTGTATCCATTTATGGCGACAAAAAGGGGAAAAAGCTGCTGCAGCAAAAACTCAGTGTCGTCTTTCAAGACTATACCACCTCGGCCAATCCTCGTTTTTCCATGAAAGAAATCCTGCTGGAAGGCATCCGAGCCAGAGAGCGAAAAGGGGAGCAGGTGAAAGATGTGGACGCAGAGCTTTCCCATCTGCTGTCTTTGGTGGGGTTGGACGACTCCTTTTTACCCCGATTCCCCCACGAGCTTTCCGGCGGACAGTTGCAGCGGGTTTGCATTGCCCGCGCCGTGGCCTGCAAACCAGAGCTGATTTTGTTTGACGAAGCCATTTCCTCCTTGGATGCCCATACACAAGTTCAAATTATGGACCTATTGCAGGAGTTGAAAGAAAAACTTTCATTGACCTATTTGTTTATCACCCATGATTTGACTTCCATCACTTATCTGTGTGACGAAGTGTTATTTTTATACCATGGCCATGTGACGGACCATCGCCCTGTTTCCACACTGAGCCAAACGACTGACGATTATGCCAAAAAACTGCTCCAATCCATTTTCATTTATGACAATGAAAAACTGGACGAAGCAGCGGCTACAGCCGCCGGACTTTGATGGCCTACCTATGGACAAAATGACGAAAAAGCCTTACTTTTTTTTCCCATATTTCGTTGGCAGCAGGAAAAAATAATGCTTACATCGCTCCCTTTTCCTATGGTAAAATAAGCAAGAAAAAACAGAGCAAAAAAGAATCCATGGCAATTTGCCATCACAACCGAATGCGTAACGCGGAAACAGATTTGTTTCCGCTTCTTTTTTGCCAAAAAACCAATGGGAGGAACCATCTTATGCCACAAACAAAACTGCAAAACGTCATTTTTACCATCATCATGGCCGTGCTCATGGTCTACGGAATGATCGTCTATAATGTCGCCCTCAACACCGGCGGCGTCACCAACGAGACCTTCTTTCTGGCCCTCCATGAGCTGCCCATTATGGCGCCCATCGCCTTTGTGCTGGAATTTTTCTTGGTAGAAAAATTGGCCACCCGCCTGGCCTTTACGTTCATGCGCCCCACCGACCGGCCACAATTGATTACCTATGCCATCTCCACCATGATCGTATGCATCATGTGTCCTGTAATGAGCCTCATTGCCACGCTGCTGTTTAAAGAACCAAGCTTTGGCATGTCGGCCCACACCTTTGGCTGCAATATGCCCATGGCGCTGATTTGGCAGTTATTATACTGCGACCCCTTGGTGCGTTTGATTTTCCGCATCCTTTTTCAAAAGCAGTTGGCAAACCAAAGCCAATCGAGTCACGCATAAAAAAGAACCGTTTTCCCAAAAAGGAAAACGGTTCTTTTCTTATAAAGTAATGGCCTGGATGGCGGCCTCATTGGTCAAAGGATTCCGCTTAGAATAATCAAAGAGCACGGCCGTCAGGGAAGGGGATGGGACGTGGTTGGTTTGTCCAAGGCGGCTTACGTCATAGCGGAACAGTTCGATGTGGCACATTCTCGATAACTGAGATGGCGTATAGTCTGCCAAATGGGGCAGCAATCGTTCCATCTGGGCTTTGTCATGATAAAACCGCCGCTGGGCTTCTTTGGTATCGGGGGCATCCCATTGCAGCGCTTCCGGCATCCGCTTTGTATTTTCTCCCAAATAGAGGTCAAACCGCAGCAAATCGGCAATGACATCCAAATGCGGTGCCAAAGCAGCTTGGGTGGTACAAAATTCATAAAAGAGCAGCGAATATTCCACCCGACTATGTTTGACCGCCCGATATCCCTTTTCTTCCCAAAAATTACCCAAAGCCTGGAAAAACCCAAAGGGGGAGGGGAGGAGGGTGGTGATAAACTGGATGGCCCGCAGGGCCTTAGGGGAATTATAGAAAGTTTCCACCATTTCTTCCACCAGTTTCAGCCGGTATAAGTCCTCATAGGAAAGGCAGTGGGTGGAAAGCACTTCATAAGGCGCCTGGGAGCGGAAGCAAATTTCATAGTTTTCTGCATCCCGCCGCAAGCCGGACCCTTTTAAAAGTTTTAAAAATCCCAGCTGCAACTGTTCCGGCTCCAACCGATACACATCGTCAAAGGAGCGGCCAAAGGAATCGTAATCTTCAAAGGGGAGCCCGGCAATCAAATCCAGATGCACATGGATGTTTTCCATAGCCTTGATGCGACGCACCACCTGGGAAAGCTTTTCAAAAGAGACGGCACGGCGAATGGCCTGCATGGTCTTGGGATTTGTGGTCTGCACACCAATTTCAAATTGGAACAGCCCTTTTCTGGCCCGTTGCAACATCGTAAGCGTATCCTCGTCCAATAAATCGGCGGTGATTTCCATATGAAAATTAGTGACACCATTATCATGGTCCATCAAATACTGCCAAATCATACGGGCGTGGCGGCGGTTACAGTTAAAGGTCCGGTCCACAAATTTCACCTGCATCACCTTTTGCTGCAGGAAAAAGTCCAGGTCTTGTTTGACCCGTTCTTCTGGCAAAAACCGCACCCCTTCTTCCACCGAAGAAAGACAATACTGGCATTGATAAGGACAGCCCCGCTGGGTTTCATAATAGATGATGCGATGGGCAAAGTCGGTCATATCCTGATAGACAAAGGGAATTTGTTCCAAAGAAAGACCGGGGCGGGGTGGGTTTTCCTGGATGGAGCCATCGGCGGCCCGATAGGTAATGCCCAAAATATCTTCCAAAGGCAAGTCCTGGTCAATCCAATGGCGGGCTAAGTCCAAAAACGTTGCTTCGCCTTCGCCCCGGACCACCAAGTCCACAAAGGGGTAGGCGCTTAACAATGCCGCAGCATCATAGCTGACTTCTGGCCCGCCTAGAAAAATCATGGTTTTAGGGCTGATTTTTTTGATATTTTCCGCCAGTTCCAGCACCATCGACCGATTCCAAAGATAGCAAGAAAAACCAATGGCATCGGCTTTTTGATGGTACAACTGTTCCAAAATATAGTCACAATCTTGATTGATGGTAAATTCCTGACATGTAATTTGTGCGCCATAGCAGGCAGCATACTCTTTCAAAGACCGAATGGCCAAAGAAGAGTGGATAAATTTTGCATTGATTGCCGTAAGCAACAGCTTCATCGTTTCACCTGATTCCTTTCCAAGATGTTCTTATTGTATAACAAAACGGCGAAAAAGACAACGGCCCTATGCTTCATACAAAAAGTATGAAACATAAGAAAAATAATCTGTCAATTTGTCTGTTGCTCCAACCAAATATCTCCGTTATCATAAACATAACGAAAGGAACGAAAAACAGAAAGGAGTCCTCTTCATGAGAATCAATACCGATTTATTGCACGCCCATCAATTGCACGCCCGTTTAACCGGTTCCTATGAACCCCAGGCCAAGGCCCATGTCAGCCCCATTTATCAGACAACCACCTATGTCCTGGATGATTTTGATACCGCCGTTTATTTGAATCAGCATGTGGACGAAGGATTTGTGTATACCCGTTTTGGTAGCCCCAACTGTGACGAGTTGGAGAAAAAAATCGCCCATCTGGAACATGCCGAAGCTGCTTTGGCCGTGGCCAGCGGCCTGGGCGCCATCTCCACGGCCGTTATGAGCGTGGTCAAAGCCGGGGACCATGTGGTTTTTGGGGACGTGATTTATGGTTGCTCCTATGCACTTTTTGCAAAGGTGCTGACCAATTTGGGCATTACGTATACCCGCGTAGATACCACCAATGTAGCCGAAGTGGAAGCGGCCATCCAGCCAAACACCTCCCTGGTCTATGTGGAAACACCGGCCAACCCCACCTTAAAAATCAGCGATATTGCCGCCATCAGCGAAGTGGTCCATGCCCATCAAGGCATTACTTTGATTGTCGATAGCACCTTTGCTTCTCCTTATTTGCAAAATCCGCTGGATTTGGGCGCCGATTTGGTGGTGCATAGTGCCACCAAATACCTCTGCGGCCATGGCACCGTAACCGCCGGCGTCATTGCCGGAAGCAAGGCACGCATCGACCGCTGCCGGATGCCTTATTTACAGTGCTTTGGCGCCGTGTTGGACCCATTTGCCGCTTGGCAGTTGATGCAGGGGATGAAAACCTTGGGCGTGCGCATGGAACGCCATTGCCAAAACGCCATGAAAGTGGCCGAATTTTTGGAACAGCATCCAAAGGTGGACCGGGTGTATTATCCAGGACTTCCCAGCCATCCTACCCATGAAATTGCCAAAAAACAAATGCATGGCGGCTTTGGCGGCATGATGAGTGTGGACATCAAAGGCGGCATGGATGCCGTACGGACAGTGATGAACAACATGAAAGTCTTTAGTCTTGCCACCAGTCTTGGCAATGTGGACTCCCTCATCCAGCATTCCCCATCCATGAGCCATTTTGATATGACGCCGGAAGAACGGTATGCCGCCAGCATCTTTGACGGACAAGTGCGTCTTTCCATCGGCATCGAAGATGTGGAAGATTTGATCGAAGACTTGGATCAGGCCTTGGCACTGATTTAAGTCCAGAAAAAAAGACTTGCTTTTTTTGCGGAAGTTTGTTATATTGTTAGGGTAAACTTTCAGCAAGAAGCTGATCCTATTTTATTCTTTTGTTTGAACTTATTTGTGTCCAAGAAGGCCACTGAAAACAAGAATCGTTTTCAGTGGCCTTTTTTTGTCGAAAGGAGCCGTTTATTGATGGAATCAACGTACCAAACAGTACCTGACACCACGTCGTGCAGCTTGCTGGAAGAAAAGATGAATCAGTATTGGGACGACCGCAGCAAAAGCTATAGCGCGCAAAACCGCGGTCAATTATTTGGAGAGAAAAAACAGGCTTGGGAGGAACTGATTTTTCATCAGTTGCCCCAGACTAAGCCGTTACGGGTGCTGGACATTGGCACCGGGCCTGGCTTTTTTGCCATCCTGGCAGCCCTGCGGGGCCATCAAGTCACCGCCGTTGATTTAAATGGCGAAATGCTGAAACAGGCAAGAGAAAATGCCGCTTCCTGTGGCGTTTCTATTCACTTTCAACAAGTGGGAAACCGGCTGCCCTTTGCAGCAGGCAGCTTTGATTTGGTCATGAGCCGGGATGTCACATGGACCTTAACCAGTCCCGAAGAACAGCTTTTACAATGGGCAAGCCTTCTGGCCCCCGGCGGCACCATGCTTTATTTTGACGCCGAATGGTATGGCTATTTAAAAAGCGACCGCCACAAGCGGCTCCACGATGCCTATCGCAAGGAAGTGAAACGAAAAGGGGGCTTTTGCTATCAAAAAGCCAACGACATGGAATCGGTGGCAGTGAATTTGCCCATGACCTATCGAAATCGCCCCCAATGGGACCATGCCTTTTGGCAAGCCCAGCCTTCTTATACTTGCGAACTATTAGAAGGCCTCAACGAAACCGTCTATAACCCCACAGAACAAATGCAGTATGCGCCTTATCCAGAATTTCTGGTGCGGGTGAAACGAAAACCATGAGGCGGAGGCGCATGGTGTCCCAGGTCTTGGGAAAAAGATTGCTGCAATTTTTATTGGTGTTTTTTGGTATCACCCTCATTACCTTTGCCATCTTGCATCTTTCGCCCAAAAACCCTGCAGAGCTTTGGCTCATCGGGCCCGGCGGCCAAGCCGGCATGGTCTCCGAAGAAGCCTTGGCCGCCCAAGAAAAAGCCATGGGTCTGGACCAACCGTTTTTGGTGCAATATGGCCGTTGGCTTTTGGGGGCGATCCAGGGCGATCTAGGCCTTTCCTTTCAAAGCAAGGAGCCGGTGAGCGCATTACTGTTGCGCCACATGGGCCCAACGCTTTGGATGACAGGGTGTGCCTTTTTGGGTACGTTGCTTTTGGCTGTGCCGCTGGGTATGCTTTGCGCAGTGCGGCCAGGGGGTGTCATGGACCGGCTGTTACAGGGTCTGGGCTTTTTCGCCATTTCTTTGCCGTCCTTTGTGGTGGCGCTGTTTTTGTTATGGCTGGTTTGTATGAAGCTGCGTCTTTTGCCGGTGATTGCTTCTGGCAGCTGGCAAGGGCTGTTATTACCGACGCTGGTTTTAATTTTTCAGTCATCGTTAAAACTGATCCGCCAGGTAAAGGCCATCGTCCGCACCCAACTGCAATCGCCTTATGTGGAAGGGGCCAGGATGCGCGGGGTGCCGGAAAAGACCATCCTGTTTTCCCATGTGTTAAAAAACAGTGCGCCGGCCATCTGCACTTGTTTGAGTTTTTATCTGGGCGCTTTTCTCAGCGGTTCGGCCGTCATTGAAAACGTCTTTACCATACAAGGTCTGGGCACACTGGGTGTCAGTGCCATTGCCCAGATGGATTATGATTTGATTCAAGGTTTTGTGCTTTGGTGCGCCATGATCTTTTTCCTGCTTAATGCGTTGGTGGATTGTTTGGCCCTTTGCATAGACCCTCGTTTGCGCCAAGGCGTTGGGAAAGGGGGGACATGGGAATGAAGAAAAACCGCTGTTTTTTCTATGGGTTACTGATTTTGCTTTTCCTCTTGACCCTCGTGGCCCTTTTGGCCCCAGTTCTTGCGCCCCATGATCCTTATGCCACTTCTTTGGCCGATGCACTGCTTGGGCCCTGCGAAAGCTATCCTTTGGGCACAGACCAACTGGGACGGTGTCTGCTTTCCCGGATTGTCTATGGTGCAAGGCTATCGCTTTTTTCTGCTGTAACAGTGACAGTCATTGTCTTTTTCTTTGGTACCGTGGTAGGAGTTTGCTGTGGCTATTTTGGCGGCTGGGTGGATGCGCTTTTCCATCCGCTCATCACCATGGTGCAATCGTTTCCAAGGCTGATTTTGGCCATGGCCATCGCCGGACTTTTGGGCATTGGCATTGGAAACATGATTTTTGCCCTTTGCTTGGTGGGGTGGGTGGAATATGCCCGTCTGGCCCGCAGCTTTACCCAATCCCTGCGGCAACAAACCTTCCTCCAAGCCGCCCGTTTATGCGGCGAAAGCCACGGTCGGATTTTGTTTTGCCGCATCGTCCCCAACATTTTACCACCCCTTTTGGTCCAGGCCAGTCTTGGCATTGCCGGGGTGATTTTGGAGATTGCGGCTTTGTCTTATCTTGGCTTTGGCGTGGAAGAGCCCCTGGCCGAATGGGGGGCCATGATTAGCCAAGGCCGGGGCGAAATGCAAACCCATGTGATGCTCATTGTTTATCCATCCATTGCTCTGTTTTTGACGGCAGCGCTGTTTCAGCTGCTGGGGGAAGCGGGGCGGGATGTCATCGAAGAATCTTAGGAGGTTTCAAACATGAAAAAATGGATGACTCTTTTTTGCGCCTTGGCGTTGGCCCTGGGCGTTACTGGATGTTCTGACAGTCAAAACGAAACAAGTACAAGCACTGCCAACGAAGCATCCTCCAGTTCCATTCTCAACATTGCCGATACCCAATGTCCCACCAGTTTGGACCCGGCCCAAAGCTGGGATAGCTGGTACACCTCCCGCTGGGGCATCACCGAAACCCTTTATGTGTTGGACCAAGACCTTAATCCGCAGCCCCTTTTGGCCACAAGCTGCGAAGCTTTGGACGATACCACTTGGGTGGTGACGCTGCACGACGGGGTGACGTTTCATAACGGGAACCCTCTGACGGCCGAAAGCGTAAAGCTATGCTGGGAACGCACAGCCGAAGTAAACCCGCGGTTTTCGGAATTATTACCCATCGAAAGCCTCCTTGCCGATGGCCAAACTTTGACCATCGAAACCAAACAGCCGGTGCCTGCGATGCTCAACACCTTATGTGAGCCTTTGACTTGTGTCATCGACGTCACATCCTCCCAAGATTTTGCTTCTTCTCCCCAAGGCACCGGCCCCTTTATTCCAGTCAGCTACACTGTAGGCACCCAGGCCGAAGTGAAGGCCTATGCCGATTATTGGGGCGGCACACCAAAATCCGATGGCGCCGTCATCCGCATCATCACCGACACCAATACGCTGGCCATGGCCCAGCAAAGCCAGGAAGTGGACGTTTCGGTCAGCATGGCCCCTTCTTCTTTGTCTTTGTTTGAAGATGAAAGCCTCTACCGCGTTGACGGCGTACCTGGTTCCCGCGGACAGATTGTGTTTTTCAATTTTGATACACCGGCCCTGCAAAACTTGGCCGTTCGTCAAGCCCTTTGCATGTCTGTGGACAAAGAAAACTATGCTGCTATTTTAAATAAAGGCGCTTCTGTTCCGGCCACGGGGTTATATCCAGACTTTATGGCCTATGGCGCCGAAAGCGGTTACCAGTATGATATGGAAGGCGCCAAGGCGCTTTTGGATGAAAATGACATTGTGGACACCGATGGCGACGGGATTCGGGAGCTCAATGGCGAGCCTATTTCGCTGCGGCTTTTGACCTATCAAACAAAAGCAGAACTGCCTATTTTCTGTAACGAGATGGCTTCTTCCGCCAAACAACTGGGCATTGAGCTGAAAGTGGAAGTCTATGAATCGGTGACCGAGCAGGAAAAAACAGGGGATTTCGACTTGATGATGATTAGCTATGCCATGGTGCCCACCGGAGATCCGCAATATTTTGCAAGTCTCGCCTTCCGCACCGGCGGCAGCAGCAACTATGGCCATTATTCCAACCCCGCCGTAGACGATTTGATTGCACAGTTGGAAACAGAAACCGACAGCGAAGCACGCATCGCCCTGACCAAAGAAATCCAAGATTTGGTGATGGAAGATGCCGGATTTTTGGTGATTGGCCATTCCAAATACTATTATGTGATGAACGCCAATGTGACGGGGTTACACACCAATCCGTCGGAGTATTATTTATTAAATGCCGAAATTGACCGGAACGAGGAATAAACCCATGACAGACGATCTTTTTACCGTTTCCCATATCACCACCTATCATGACCAGGTGCCCATTGTGCAGGATCTTTCCTTTTCCTGTCGGGCCGGGGAGGTGCTGGGGGTGGCAGGCGAAAGCGGCTGCGGAAAAAGTACCATGCTGCGAAGCCTTCTGCTTTTGCCCCAAAAAGGCGAGCGAATCGAAGGGGAAATCCGATTTTTGGGCCGTACGTTGACCAAGGAAGACCCAAACACATTGCGCAAAATCCGCGGAAAAGAAATTGCCATCATTCCCCAACAAGCCGGCCGTTATTTTGACCCCATCAAGACCATTTCTTCTCTGTTTTGGGAAAATAGCCGTATCCATCAAACGGCACAGACCAGATCCGAAAGCGACCAGCAGGCTTTGGAGTGGCTAGCCCGGTTGGGGTTAAGCGATGGCAAGCGGGTGTTGCGCGCCTATCCCTTTGAGCTAAGCGGCGGCATGAACCAGCGGGTGGCCATTGCGCTGGCCATGGTGCAAAAGCCCCATCTGCTTTTGGCCGACGAACCCACCAGCGCCTTGGACGTATCCAGCCAAAAACAAGTGGTCTCCTGGCTTCGGACCATCAAACAAGAACAAGAGATGGCCACCATTTTGATTTCCCACCACTTAGGCGTACTTTCTTCTCTGGCCGATCATTTAGCGGTGATGTATGCCGGCAGATGGGTGGAATATGGCAGCAAAGAACAAGTAATGCATCGTCCGTCCCATCCGTATACGAAAGCCTTGCTTTTGGCCGTACCCGATGGGTGTGGCACCATGGTGGAGGGGCTAGGAGGGCTACCGCCTTCCTTTGTCCATCCGCCGGATGGATGCGCCTTTGCCCCCCGTTGTCCCAAGGCACAGGCGCACTGTCATGAAAGCATGCCGCCCATGGCGGAAGTTGCGCCTGGCCATTGGAGCCGTTGTTTTTTGCAAAAGGAGGAGTGAGTATGGCGTTATTGGAAGTATCCCATCTGTCCAAAACCTTTCGCCGGGGCAAAACCACCTTTTCTGCCGTCAAGGACCTTTCGTTTCAGGTGGAGGAGGGGGAATGTTTTGGGTTGGTTGGCGAAAGCGGCTGCGGAAAAAGCACGACGGCGTTGCTTTTGGCCGGACTCTTACCAAAAAGCAGCGGCACCATACAGTTTTTGGGCGCGCCTTTGCCCACAAAACCCATGGGAGAGAACATGCAAATGATTTTTCAAGACCCGCTTTCTTCCTTTGATCCCAGAGACACGGTCCTTTCCGGCGTCATGCAGGGGGCTGCACAGTTTTCCCTGTTTCCCAAAGACCAATTGGCCAAGGAAGCCCAAAAGCTTTGCTCCTATGTGGGATTAAAAGAAAGCGACCTGCATAAAAAAACCAGAGCCCTTAGTGGCGGCGAATGCCAACGGGTGGCCATCGCCCGGGCCCTGATGAGCCGGCCCAAGCTTTTGATTTGCGACGAAGCCACCAGCGCCTTGGACGTATTGGTACAAGCCCAAATCATACAACTGCTGCACCGGCTGAAAACCGAGCGAAAGTTATCGCTTTTTTTCATCACCCACGATCTGCCCCTGGCCGCCATCCTTTGCGACCGCATTGGCGTCATGCACGAAGGGCAGCTGGTGGAGTGTAACAGCCCCAAACAAATTCTTTCTGCGCCGCAACATCCCCAAAGTAAGCGCTTGGTGGAAGCGGCCAACGAGTTTCTCTTTCAAAGCCCCCTTGGTTCGTCCCTCTGATGGCCAAGGGGCTTTTTTTGATTGGGCTGATTTTTGGGAAAAAATATGGTATGATAGGAGAAAACAGGAGGCGAAACAAGTGGGGGTCCCATTGATTTTTTCTGCAAAAAGTTTAAAATTACTGGCGCTTTTGTCCATGGCCATCGATCACACAGGGAAGGCGCTTTTCCCAGGCCTGCTTTGGCCCGTTTGTATCGGGCGCTTGGCCTTTCCGATTTTTTCTTTTTTGCTTGCAGAGGGCTTTTTCCATACCAGAAATCCCAGGTCCTATGGCATGCGGCTACTGGGATTGGCCTTGTTGTCGGAACTCCCATTTCGGCTGTTGTTTCCTGTCACAGGACGGCTTACCAATGTGATTTGGACCTTATTATTCTCTTTTTTGCTGCTTTGTCTTTTGGATTGGGGGCAAAAAGAGGGAAGGGGCGCTTGGTTTCTTTTGGCCCTGTGTCTTTTGTTTTTTTGGCTTGGAGAATCTGTGGGGTGCGACTATGGCGGGGCCGGTATTTTGCTTGGCCCGCTCTTTGCCGCAACCCGTGCAAAAGAGACCGCCTTGGTTCGCTTTGTAGGCCTTGCCACGTTCTCTCTTTGGAGCTGTCAGACGCCGCTTTTGGCCTTTTGCCAAACGGCCGCCTTTTTCCCCATTGCTTGTTATGCGCCCATCGCGCCACCAAAAACCGCCCTTTGGCGATGGAGCACCTATCTGTTTTATCCTGTGCATCTGGTATGCCTGGCCGCTTTGGCGGGCAAATTATAGGAAAAAGGAGGGGTAGACCATGTGTACCTGTATTTCTTTTGGAAAAGAAAACCATTATTTTGGACGAAACCTAGATTTGGAAACGCCGTTTGGAGAACAAATTCTGCTGACGCCAAGGCAATATCCCTTGGAAGTGCCAAACCAACCAACCCTATCCACCCATTATGCCATGATCGGCATGGCCTCCGCGGCGGGGCCCTATCCTTTTTACGCCGAAGCGGCCAACGAAAAAGGCCTTTGCATGGCAGGGCTCAACTTTCCCCAAAACGCCTATTATGTTTCGCCGGGCGAAGGGAAGGGCAGGGGAATTGCTTCCTATGCGCTGATTGCCTTTGTCCTTGGCCAATGCGCCACCTTGTCTGAGGCCAAGGCCTTGCTGGAAACCATTTTCATCACCAACCAATCCTATGCGCCAGACCTCCCAGCTGCACCCCTACATTGGATGATTGCCGACCAAACAGGCGCTTTGGTGTTGGAACAGCAAGCAGATGGACTGCATCTGTACGAAAACCCCACTGGTGTTTTGACCAACAATCCGCCGTTTCCTTTTCAAATGGAACACTTGCGGCAATATCTGCATCTTACGCCAAAGACCGTAGAAAACACCTTTGCCAAAACCCTTTCTTTAACCCCCTTTGGCCAGGGCTTTGGCGCCATCGGCCTGCCCGGTGATTGGTCGCCGGCTTCGCGCTTTGTCAAAACCGTATTTTTATTACAAAATAGCCTTTGGGGCCAGACGGAAGCAGAAATTGTGACACAGGCCTTCCATGTGCTGGACCAAGTATCCATGGTACGAGGTAGCGTCTTAACGGCCGAAGGAAAAGCAGATCAAACCCTTTATAGCTGCCTTTTCAACGCCACAAAAGGAATCTATTATTATACCACCTATGAAAACCGGCAAATTAGCACCATATCCCTTTGGGACGGGGCGCTGGATAGCCAAGAATTGCAATGGGTTTCCCTGCAAAGAACGCCTCAATTCTTTTCCCAGTCGTTTTCATATCCCAGCGCTATGGTAGAAGGGTGATCTGTATAAAAAAAGAACCACATGGGATCTGGCGTTGCTGTTTTCCCTGGTTTTGGTTGCTTGCTCCGAAAAAAAGATGAGGGTTATTTTTATAAAATCACAGGGGATGAACATTTGATAGACCTTGCCAACTTGGAACAATTTTTCACCACGGACGAAAAGGTAGAATAAACAATCTTCCTTGGGGCCACCTGGTAAAAGAGTGGCCCCTTGTTTTTCTCACTTGTATCATCGTCTGACTCAAAAAACGGATGGTCTTTTTTTGAAATCTTTGGTAAAGATGCTTTTCATCTTTTTTGAGAGAAAACAAAATCTGTTTTTCTTTTTTATAAAAAATGTTTGCAAAAATAAAAAATGCTGATATCTTGAAAAGATCAGCAGAAATCCCAAAAAGAGGGCGGATTTTACCGATCTGTATTTATTCGCGAAAGTCAACTTTTACGAAAAAATATAGCAAAAAAAAAGACACTCTCAAAATTACCTCTAAATTCGCCAAATCTAGGCTCCAAATCCTTCCGGTCCATTTTACGCCCAGTTCTGTTCCTTCCATCTCGTTTTGTCATCCACATCGTTTTTTCTTTTTTTATTTTATTATGGTTCTCATACAACCACCGACAAACCACAGATGGCAAAACTGGTTTCAAAATCAAAAAAGCCTGTGAAAACAGGCTTTTTTCATCTATTTTTCTATCTATGATTTGTTTCACGGATGAAATCCAGTTCTAGTTGCTTGCAACCCATATTGCTTCATCCTGTGACAGATCTTTTTAACGGAGAATCATTCTCTTTTACTTCACACAGAAACCTTCATACCCCTTTGCAAAAATGCCACATCCCGTTCCACATCGGCCTCCGGAAATGCGGCCTGTGTGGCTTCCATCTGTTCTTTGGCCAAGGTCTCGTTTCCTTTGGTAAAACTGGTAAAGGCCTGCAACACGCCATAAACTGCACCAAAGCCGTTGATGGCATCTTTTTGATAGGTTTCAAACAACTTTTTGTTTTCGTCCATAATGTGCAACGCTTTTCCTTGCTCGTCCAAATAATAGTAGACATAGGCCAAATTGGCATAATAAACAGCCCTATGCTGGCCTTTGAAACGCCGGATACTTTTTTGGGGAATGGATTGCAACAGCTCTTTGGCCTTTTGATATTGTTTCTGTTCCGCATAGGCCGCCGCCAAATTGATTTGAATGATGCTAACGAGCAGTCGGTTTTTGCATTTTTGCGCCAACTGGGTTGCTTTTTCGATGAACAAATCCATCTTCTTTTCTTCTGTCATCAATTTTAATAACTGATTGATTTTTCTGCAATAATACACCGAATAAAGCACCTGAATCAGCACACAGCCAACCACCACGCATCCGGCCACCGGCCAATAATAAACCATCACCGTTTCCATCGGCACATGAAACACCACTTTGCCCGCCAAACAGAGAAAGAGAATCAATAAAACCAAACAAAGAAATCGAATGATCCGCACTATGTTTCCTCCTTTGTTCCAAAAAGAATCATCATCGATTCTTTTTTTCCAGTCCGTTATTTGCAGATAGTATACCATTTCTTGCCATCAAAAGCACTTACAAAAATCTTACGATCCCATTTTAGACAAAATAATAAACATATTTTGTTTTTTGTCCAATTTTTTCTTCTCTGTGACAGTATGTCATCTGAATTTTCGGCAATACTAAAAAAAAGGATAAATCCCATTGACTTTACCCTCTCTTTTATGGTAAAGTATGTTCTGTAGAAAAGGGAGTAGTTATAAGCCGCTTTGTCAACATCACGGTTTTTACCTGGCATTGCGCGCCGTTTCCTTTCGGTAACAAGACTTTTCTGCAACAGCCGTCAATGCCGGTTGGTTGCGGAGAGTCTTTTTTATTTCTCTGCAGCACACACCGCAGGTCAAATCTGAAAGGAAGTGTTTGTATGAATGAGAAAAAATGGTATCACATGAGTCCAAAAGAAGTGCTTTTGGCACAGGAAACCACCCCAGATGGTCTCTCCAGCCAGGAGGCCCAGCGCAGATTACATCAAGTCGGAGAAAACAAATTACAAGAAGGCAAAAAGAAAAGCGTTCCCATGCTCTTTTTGTCCCAGTTTAAAGATTTGCTGGTCATCATTTTGCTGATTGCCGCTTTCATATCCCTGCTTTCGGGAAACCATGAAAGCACGCTGGTGATCGTGGCCGTGCTGATTTTAAACGCTTTACTTGGCACGGTGCAGTATTTGAAAGCAGAAAAATCCTTGGAAAGCTTAAAGGCCATGTCTTCCCCTACGGCCAAAGTATTTCGTAACGGAGAAAAAATGGAAATTGCTTCGCCCCAGATTGTACCGGGCGACATTGTCTTATTGGAAGCCGGGGATATGGTGGTGGCCGACGGGCGATTGTTGGAAAACTATTCCCTTAAAGTCAACGAAAGCAGCCTCACCGGCGAATCGGAAGCCGTAGAAAAAACCACAGATGCCATTCGTGAAGGGCAAGTGGCCCTGGGCGACCAAAAAAACATGGTCTTTTCTGGTTCCCTGGTCACCTATGGCCGGGCACTGATGGTGGTAACCGGCACCGGGATGCAGACAGAAATTGGCCGTATTGCCGCTTTGATGAACAACACCAAGCAGCGGAAAACGCCGTTACAAAAAAGCCTGGACGACTTTTCTGGTAAACTGGCTGCTGTGATTCTTGTCATCTGTCTGATTGTTTTCATCCTCAGCTATTTCCGCAGTGGTCTGCCGTTATTGGATAGTTTGATGTTCGCCGTGGCACTGGCCGTGGCCGCCATCCCCGAAGCCCTCAGTTCCATTGTGACCATTGTCTTGGCCATGGGCACCCAAAAAATGGCGCGGGCCAACGCCATCATCAAAGACCTGAAAGCCGTAGAAAGTTTGGGCTCTGTGCAAGTCATTTGTTCCGATAAAACAGGTACACTGACCCAAAACAAAATGACAGTACAACATCTCTATACCGATGGTACCCTGTTTTGGCGTAGCGAATTTCGCCTGGATCAACCCATCAAAGAGCGTTTGTTTGCCATTGCCCTTTTGGCCAACGACGCCACCATCACCGCCGAAGGCGGCATCGGTGACCCCACCGAAGTGGCCCTGGTGCAGTTGGCCCGGGATTTGGGGATTTCCGAACAAGAATACCGCGCAGGCCACCCACGGCTGGGAGAATTGGCCTTTGACTCCGACCGAAAACTGATGAGCACCCTCCACACCATCGACGGAGAAAACCTGCTCTTTACCAAAGGCGCCATTGATGTGATGCTGCGCCGTTGTACCCGTATTCAAACTTCGGCCGGCATCCGCTCCATCACCCCAGAAGATATCAGCCAGATTGAAGAAACCAACCGCCACCTATCGGAAAACGGTCTGCGTGTGCTGGCCTTTGGGTTTCGCCCGCTGAACCAATCCACTCCCCTTTCTTTGGAAGCGGAAACGGATTTCGTTTTTGTCGGCTTGATTTCCATGATTGACCCTCCCCGTAAGGAAAGCCGCCAGGCCGTTGCCGACGCCCACCGCGGCGGTATTCGCACCATTATGATTACCGGCGACCACAAAGTGACGGCCTCCGCCATTGCCAAAGAAATTGGGATTTTCACCGAAGGTGATTTGGCCTTAGACGGCCTGGAATTGGACGCCATGAGCGATGCACAGCTGGATGAAGTTTTGCCAAAAGTATCGGTCTATGCCCGCGTTTCGCCGGAGCACAAAATCCGTATTGTTTCTGCTTGGCAGCGGCGCGGCGCCATTGTCTCCATGACCGGCGACGGCGTCAACGATGCCCCGGCCCTCAAACAGGCCGATATCGGCGTGGCCATGGGCATCACCGGTACAGAAGTCAGCAAAGACGCTGCCTCTATGATTTTGGCCGATGATAACTTTGCCACCATCGTCCAGGCCGTTGTCAATGGCCGTGGCGTTTATGCCAATATCAAAAATGCCATTGGATTTTTGCTTTCCGGTAACACAGCCGGTATCTTGGCCGTGCTTTATGCTTCCATCGTTGGGCTGCCCACACCTTTTGCACCGGTGCATTTACTCTTTATCAACCTTTTGACCGACAGTATGCCGGCCATTGCGATTGGCATGGAACCGGCCAGAGACGGTCTGTTGGATCAAAAACCAAGAGACCCCAACCAATCCATTTTGGATCGGGCGCTGTTGACAAAAATCGGGTTCCAAGGGCTTTTGATTGCCATTGCTTCCATGGTTGCCTTCTATTTGGGCTTGTCAAACGGCGGTGCCGCCCAGGCCAGCACCATGGCCTTTGCCACACTGACCCTGGCCCGCCTGTTCCATGGGTTCAACTGCCGTGGTGCAGAAAGTATCTTTGCCATCGGCTTTACCTCTAATCTCTATTCCCTGCTGGCCTTTGCCGGCGGTGTCGTTCTGCTGGGATTGGTGTTAACTATTCCACCTTTGGAACGATTGTTTGAAGTGGCGCCTTTGCTGCCGATCCAATATGGCCAAATTCTTTTACTGGCCCTGCTTCCCACCGTTTTGCTGCAACTGATGCGCTTGGGGAAAAAAGAGAAATAAGAAAAGCAGAAAGCCCCTGTTTTGCCAACATGACAAAACAGGGGCTTTTTTTCGTTACTCGTTCTTTCCTTGCACCAAAAAGAAACCGCTTTCTTTTTGACTGGAAAAAGGTGTTTGTGTCCAAAGCAAGGCCGACGCAAAGATAGGATAGCGGGAAGAAATGCAATATCCTTCCTCCTCACTCCAAACCAGGGGCACATCAAACAAGCTTGCCAAGTCTCCCAAAGAAAAATAAGGCACACCGTCCAACCAAATCACATCGCTGGAAATGGCTTTCTTCCCACACACCAAAGACCAGCGTTCCATCACATCCGTTTTGTCTTCCTTCGTATCGTCTGCTTCGGAAAACAAAAACCGCATCACTTGTCCATTGGAAGAGACAGACGGTGCCATGGCTGTGGAAAACAAAGACTGTAACGCCTCCCAGCTGCCATAATTTCTGCCTTGATAATGCCAAAGCTCCACTTCTTCTTCCTTTCCATCCACTTGGATGGTGGTCGTTTGTTTCGTTACTGCCACTCCATCCAGAAAAAAGACGTCCGACCGCCAAGGATTTTCTGGATTTGGGTCGGTGGGGTCCCATCCCCGTCTTTCTTCATCCGAAACGTCCAGCACCGTCCGTTCCGGCTGCGGCAAAGGCGTTTCAAAGGGTTCCGCCTGAATGGTCACCTCTGTGCCAATGGCACAATGGTCGTAAATCCACTTGGCGTCACAAACCCGCAAACGGATACACCCCATGGAAGCCGGCGTTCCCAGTTTATTATATTCTTCATATTCCAATGTGGAGGGATCCTCCTCATAATAAGGCACCGAGTGGAACAAAATATTGCCCGTAATCCGTGTGGCATACTGCCCATACACGTCTCCAAACAAAAAGCGCCAAAGATATTTCTCCGAAGTATAAAAGGTGCCTCCTGGCGTATCTGGCCCCACCGAACAGGAGAAGACTTTTTGCAGCGTTTCCCCCGATTCCTCCTCTTGATAAACAGCCACCAAATTATCGGCACAGCTGATTTCTATCCGATACGTTTCCTCTTCTTCCTTCTCCGCACCAAAGGCCGGAACCGAAAAAAACAAACAACAGAAAATGAAAATACAAATCCATCGATGATAACGCAAAACCACATCGTCCTTTCTTCTTTTGTTGCGTTCTATATTATACCGATGATTTTGTCGAATTGCAACGAATTTTCTGTGAATTTTTCTCTATAGGTTTACATAATATTATTATGTAAACCTATAATCCTCTTGTACTTCTTTTTCATCAAAAAAACAGGATTTCTTTGGAAACAAAGAAATCCTGTTTTGCTCTCATTGCTTTTGCAAAAAGTGTGCTTTTTATTGTGCGTCTACTTTTGCCATGTGTTCCATCAGTTCTACCACTTTGTTGCTGTAGCCCCACTCATTGTCATACCAGCTGATCAGTTTTACAAAGTGATCGTTCAGAGAAATGCCTGCGCCTGCATCGAAGATGCTGGTTCTGGAATCACCCAGAAAATCGCTGGAAACCACAGCGTCTTCGGTGTAACCCAAAATGCCTTTCATTGGGCCTTCGGCAGCAGCTTTCACAGCAGCTTTGATTTCTTCATAGGTAGCTGCTTTTTCCAGTCTGCAAGTCAAGTCAACCACAGAAACGTCGATGGTGGGTACACGGAAGCTCATACCGGTCAATTTGCCGTTCAGTTCTGGGATAACTTTGCCAACGGCCTTGGCTGCGCCAGTGGAAGAAGGAATGATGTTGGCTGCTGCTGCACGGCCGCCTCTCCAGTCTTTCTTAGATGGGCCGTCAACGGTTTTCTGGGTAGCCGTGGTGGAATGCACGGTGGTCATCAAACCTTCCACAATGCCAAAGTTGTCATGGATTACTTTGGTCAGTGGAGCCAGACAGTTGGTTGTGCAGCTGGCGTTGGAAACGATGGTCATATCTTTGGTGTATTTATCCTGGTTTACACCCATAACAAACATTGGTGCATCGGCAGAAGGTGCAGAAATGACTACTTTCTTTGCCCCGCCGTTCAAGTGTGCTTTTGCTTTTTCGGTGGTTGTAAAAGCACCCGTTGCTTCTACGACATATTCAGCCCCTGCTTCTTTCCAAGGAATGTCTGCTGGGTCCATGCAAGCAAATACAGTAATTTCCTTGCCGTTTACCACCAGTTTACCGTCTTTGGCATATACTTCTCCGTCGAATTTGCCCTGTGCGCTGTCATATTTCATCATGTAAACCATATAGTCCGGGTCTACAAACGGGTCGTTGACAGCCACCACTTGCACATCGTCTTTGGTCAGAGAAGCGCGCAGCACAAGGCGGCCAATTCTTCCGAAACCGTTAATACCAACTTTCACCATACTGATTACCTCCTCATTTTTCTTATAAAAACATCATTCTTCTGTTGAAGAAACGATATTCACAATGGAAAAAACCAACAACGCGGCCGAAACGGCCAAAGAAACTGCACTCAAAACCAAGGTCGTAATTTTCATAAACGGCAAACACTCCTTTCGGTTCAGGTTGTTTATTTGAAGTAAGCCACGCCGGAAGCAAAGATCTTCTGGTCTTTTTCGCCGGGAATGTTTTGGAATACGCCAGCGCCAATTCGTTCCGAATGGCCCATCTTACCAAATACACGTCCATCTGGACTTGTGATGCCTTCAATGGCCATCATAGAGCCGTTTGGATTAAAGCGAATGTCATAGGTTGGGTTACCGACAAAGTCCACATACTGGGTTGCCACTTGTCCGTTTTCAAACAGTGCTTGCAACTGTTCTTTCGGCGCAATGAAGCGGCCTTCCCCGTGAGATACAGGAATGGTATACACATCGCCAGGCTTGGTACCCCAAAGCCAAGGCGAACGGTTGGAAACAATTTTCGTCTGCACCATGCAGCTGACATGGCGGCCAATGGCGTTATAGGTCAGCGTTGGACTTTCTTCGTCCAAATCGCGGATTTCACCATAAGGAACCAACCCCAGTTTCACCAGGGCCTGGAAGCCGTTACAGATCCCCAGCATCAAACCATCCCGGTTTTTCAGCAGATCCATCACTGCTTCTTTCACTTTTGGATTACGGAAGACGGCGGCAATGAATTTGCCGGAACCGTCCGGTTCGTCACCGGCGCTAAAGCCGCCTGGAATCATGATGATTTGGCTGCTTTGGATTTCTTCCACCATTTTTTCAATGCTGGCTTCCAACATCGAAACGCTCATATTGGCAACCACCTGGGTTTTGGCAATGGCGCCTGCTTTTTCAAAGGCGCGGGCCGTGTCATATTCGCAGTTGGTGCCTGGGAACACAGGGATAAATACCCGTGGTTTTGCCACCTGGATTGCAGGACGGCCAAAATCCGTATTTTCAAATACACTGGAAGGAATGTTGCCTTCTGGCGTCTGAGCCGTCTTGGTTGGGAACACTTTTTCAAGCGGTGCCTGCCATGCATCCAACAAATCTTCCAAAGACAATTCTTCTTCTTTCCAACGAATGACAGCATCTTCCGTCGTCCGGCCAATGAGGTGCGCGCTTAAGCCCATAAAGTCGATGACTTTGGCTTTTTTGTTGTCGATTTCCAACACAAAAGAGCCATACGCTGGGTAGAACAACGATTTCATTTCCACATCGTCATCCAGCGCCACGCCAATCTTGTTGCCAAAGGTCATCTTTGCAATGGCCTCTGCCAAACCGCCGCCGCGTACCGTATGGGCGGAAACGCAAACTTTTTTCTCAATCAGTCCATGAACCAAAGAGAACAATTTTCTTGCATAGTCATAATCTGGTAAATCCTTTTCGTCCCGTTTCATTGGCAGGAAGAACAGGAGGTTATCGGCTTGTTTCAATTCGGGGGAGATGATTTGATCCATCTTCGTCACATCCACCGCAAACGAGGTAAGCACCGGTGGTACATGGAGATCCATAAACGTACCGCTCATGCTGTCCTTGCCGCCGATGGCCGCAATGCCTAATTCCATCTGGGCCTGGAAGGCGCCAACCAAAGCGGCAAATGGTTTGCCCCATTTTTCTGGGTCTGTGCCCAGTTTTTCAAAATATTCTTGGAAAGTCAAGCGGATGCTTTCCAATTTCCCGCCGGAAGCCACAATTTTGGCAGCCGATTCCACCACAGCATAAACAGCGCCATGGAAGGGGCTCCATTTTGCAATTTCAGGCTGATAGCCATAGCTCATCAGTGTGGCCGTCGTCGTTTCGCCTTGCAGCAGCGGCACTTTGGCTGCCATGGCTTCTGCCGGGGTCAGCTGATATTTACCGCCAAAAGGCATCAAAACAGTGCCTGCGCCAATGGTGGAGTCAAAGCGTTCCACCAACCCTTTTTGGCTTGCCACATTGAGCCGGCCCATATTGGAAAGCCATGCTTCCTTCCAATTATGCGCAATTTTTTCTTCTTCTACACAAGGGGTATCGAAATAAGCGGCTTTTTTTGGCGCTGCCACATGGACAGACGTGGTCTGTTTTGCGCCGTTGGTATCCAAGAAGGCTCTGGAAATGTTGACAATGTCTTTGCCTCTCCAGTGCATCACAAGTCTAGGTTCTTCTGTTACCACAGCCACTTGGGTTGCTTCCAAGTTTTCTTCGGCGGCATATTGGATAAATGCTTCGGCGTTTTCTTTTGCCACCACAACGGCCATTCTTTCCTGGCTTTCGGAAATGGCCAGTTCTGTGCCGTCCAGCCCTTCATATTTCTTTGGCACCCGATCCAGTTCGATGGTCAGCCCATCGGCCAATTCGCCAATGGCCACAGAAACACCGCCGGCACCAAAGTCGTTACAACGTTTAATCATAGTGCTAACGGCCGGGTTGCGGAACAGGCGCTGTAATTTCCGTTCCGTTGGTGGATTGCCTTTTTGTACTTCGGCCCCGCAGGTGTGGATGGATTCCACGGTGTGTTCTTTGGAAGAGCCGGTAGCCCCGCCGCAACCGTCACGGCCGGTGCGTCCGCCGGTCAAAATAATCACATCACCAGGCTCTGGACGCATCCGTACCACATGTTCTTTTTTGGCCGCCGCAATGACAGCGCCAATTTCCATTCGTTTTGCCACAAAGCCTTCGTCATAAATTTCTGCCACTTGGCCAGTGGAAAGGCCAATTTGGTTACCGTAAGAGCTATACCCTCTGGCGGCTTCGGTGGTAATTTTGCGCTGAGGCAGTTTTCCTTCCAAGGTATCTTCCACTTTGGCCCGAGGGTCCCCGCTACCGGTCACACGCATGGCCTGGTATACATAGCTTCTGCCGCTCAATGGGTCACGGATGGCCCCGCCAAGGCAGGTGGCCGCCCCACCAAATGGTTCGATTTCCGTTGGGTGGTTATGGGTTTCGTTTTTAAACATGATCAGCCAATCTTCTTCCACGCCGTCCACATCCACAGGGACTACAATGGAGCAGGCGTTGATTTCTTCCGATTGGTCCAAGTTATCCAGCTTGCCATTGGCCCGCAATGCTTTCATCCCAAGCACTGCCAAATCCATCAGACAAATATCTTTGTCCTTGCCGGCATAAAGCACGCTTCTTTCATCCAAATACTGCTGGTATGCTTTTTGGATGGCGCTGGTGTAATACCCGTCTTCAAAAGAAACGTCTTCGATTTTCGTATGGAATGTCGTATGGCGGCAATGATCGGACCAATAGGTGTCGATGACACGAATTTCCGTTGCCGTTGGGTTTCTTTTTTCCACATCCCGGAAGTATTTTTGGCAAAAGAGCATATCTTCCAGGCTCATGGCCGTTTCCAACTGATTGCGCAAAGCGGCAATCTCTTCTTCCGTTTTGTCAATAAAGCCGTCAAAAATGGCAATATCCGGTGGCGAAACCATATCCATCGCCAATGTCTTTGGCTTAGAAAGCGACGCTTCCCGGCTATCCACAGGGTTAATGCAATAGCTTTTGATTTTGGCAAATTCCGCTTCGGTGATATTGCCTTCCAGGGCAATCACTTTGGCGGCCGCAATGGTCGGCTTGTCCTTTTGGGAAATAATTTGCACGCACTGCATGGCGGAGTCTGCCCTTTGGTCATACTGTCCCGGCAGATATTCCACCGCAAAGACCTTTTCCCCCTTGGAAAATGCCACCGTTTCTTCATACACCACATCTACCGGCGGTTCGGAAAAGATGGTGGTTTTGGCCGCTTCATAAACTGCATCTTCAATACCTTCTACGTCATAGCGAATGAAGAGGCGGACATTGGTCAGTCCCTGAATGCCAAGATTTTCCCGGATGTCTGCCAGAAGGCCCTTTGCTTCCACATCACAGCCTTCTTTTTTCTCAATGTATAGACGTCTGATATTCATAGTCAATTCCCCTTTTACAAGCTCCAAATTTTAACATCATTCTTATTTTACCACGTTCTTTTCCAGATGTAAAATATTATTGCCCAAAATGGGAAGAAAAAGTATACCTTTTCGTTGATCTGTGTTAGAATGAGAGCAGAAAGGTGGGAATGGATTGTGTTTTTCTTTTTTGGAATTATGCCGGTAGAAAAAAGACTTCCTTATACGCTGGGCGGCATTTGCAGTCATTGCGGACAGGCTTGTGATTATGAAGTATTTTTAGTGGCCAACTGCTTTAGTTTATTCTTTATTCCGCTGTTTCGTTTTGGAAAAAAATATCTGGTGCGGATGAGCTGTTGTGGTAATGTGTATTTGCTCAATACGGCCTTTGGCAAACAAATCGAGCGGGGCGAACAAATTGCCATCAGTCAAAAGGATCTCGTTCCTTATAGCGGCGATTTTTCCGTCCGGTCCGTTTGCCCCCATTGCGGCACTCCGGTGGAAGATTCCTTTCTCCACTGCCCCCATTGTGGTGCGCGCCTAAAATAAACGGTGGCCAAACGCTACTGTTTCAAAACTGAAAGATCAAAAAGGGAAATTGCGATAGCAGCCTTCAGAAGAAAACAACCTTAGAAAAAATAAGGTGGCTGCAATCCTTTTTATGTAGGGATTGCAGCCATCTTTGTTTTTTTAGGAAGCTGCGCCAAAAGCAGTTTCCCTTTTTTCTTGGTTTCCTCCTTTCTCCTGGCAAAAGCGCTTTTCTTGGCTACGCCTAAACCATTTTGCTGATCTCCTTTTTTAACCGGCCAATAATCCTTTTTTCTAACCGCGAAATATAGCTTTGGGAAATGCCCATCAAATCGGCCACTTCTTTTTGCGTCTTTTCTTCGCCAGATTTGGTTAGCCCAAACCGCAGCCGAATGATGTTTTGTTCCCGCCGGTTCAGTTTTTCCATGGCCTCTGTCAAAAGCATTTTATCAATCTGACTTTCCAGGTTGCGATAAATCAAATCGCTTTCCGTTCCCAAAATATCGCTGAGCAACAGTTCATTTCCTTCCCAGTCCACATTGAGGGGCTCGTCGATGGAAACTTCTGTTTTGATTTTGGCGTTACGCCGTAAGTACATCAAAATTTCATTTTCAATACAACGGGAGGCATAGGTGGCCAGCTTGATTTTCTTTTCCGTCTTAAAGGTATTGATGGCTTTGATGAGACCAATGGTGCCGATGGAAATCAAGTCCTCCACATTGATTCCTGTATTTTCAAACTTTCTGGCAATATAAACCACCAGGCGCAAGTTTCGCTCAATGAGTAACGCCTTGGCCTTTGGCTCCTCGTCCGTACCCAAGCAGGCCAGCACCGCCTCCTCTTCCTGGGGCGTTAAAGGTGGCGGAAAGACATCGCTTCCGCCGATATAATACACCGGCTCTTTGGCGCCCTTGGTAAAACGCTGAAGCCATTGATCGGCATCATATTTCAGACGAAAAAAGAAAAATTTTACATACTGCATGTTTTTCACCTCTTTATTCAGTCAATAAGGACGGATGGACAATGGCTTCCCCGGCCTGGCCAAAGGAGCCATTTTGTATGGCCGCCACCAGCGGGGTCAGCACCTTGCCGTTTCCCAAACATTCTCCTTTTTGAAGCACCACCGCCGGCAAGGCGCCGTTTTGATTTCCCAAGGCCGTATAGGAAACGGGAAAACTTTCCCACCCTGCCGCCTGTAAGCCAGAAACAATGGCTTCTGTCTCCTCCTGCGCCAAGAATAACTGTTGCACCCAAAGGGGCAGCAGCGGCGCAATGGCACGAAAAGAAACAAGAACCATGGGACGTCCCTTTGGGTCCATCCGCAAAAAATTGCCCGTATCCAAAAAAGTCTCCACCACCGTGCTTTGGCCACCAAGCCAAAGCCGCAGGGTGGTACGGTAGGAACCGCGGGGCATAAACGCCGTAAAAAAAACCGATAGCAGCCGAAACAGTGCAAAACCACAACAGCCACTGGCCAAAAGCGGCAACAGCGCCATCTGCTTTGCCGCCATCTGGATGCCCAAAGACAAATTGGTGTTTTGCCATACCCATCCGGCAATCCCACCCAAAAAGCAAACCGTAAAAAGCGTCATCAAACAAAGCCGCACCCACTCCCGTTTGCTTTTGGGCAAAAAAAGGAACCAAACGGCGCCCCCAACACCAATCAATCCCACCAAAACCTGGGCCAAAGTGCCTGCCCTTGGGAAAAACAAAGGCACACATCCCCAAAGGCCGCCAAAGCAGCCACTACCCACCAATCGTTTCTTGGATACCGTGCGCCGGCAGGAAAAGGCCGTCAGCGAAAGTGCCAAAGTGTCCATCACCGCATTGACCCCAAAAAGCACATCCACATAATAAACCACATCCTCACCGCCTTTCCTCTGCCTGTATTATAGTCAAAGTCCCTCGGCGAAAAATGCCGTTTTTGCGGCGCTATCCCTAAAAAATTACTGCAAAAAAGGTGCCTTATTTTCTTTTTCTTCCGTTCTTTCCAAAAAAAGAATGGCTTTTTGTTGCTTTCTTTTGGAAAAACAAAAAACCTCCCGTTTTCTGTGAACGGAAGGTTTTTCGATGTTTTGGTTGTTTGCCAAGACAAACTCGAACAGCCAAAAAAGACGTGAAGCTTGCTTCACGCCTTTTTTGCGTTAGTCATAGAAAATTAAAAGGATTTTCTGTTTTTGATGAAGCTTGGAATCTTGATTTCCGTGCCATCACCATAAGTATCATCAAAAGAAGGCTGTGCCGAAGCAGCAGGTTCTTCTGGATAGCTCATATCGTCGTCATAGCTGCGTTCTGGGCGTTCTTCCCGATAGCTGCTGCTAAAGACATCCCGCATGTTTTTCGGTGGCAGGCCTTTGACGTTGCTTTCAAAACCGGTTGCAATAACGGTAACGATAACTTCGTCATCCAAATCTTCGTTGATGGTTGTACCAAAGAAGATTTCTGCATCGGGGTCGATGCTTTCGCGAATGAGGTTCGCCGCAGAGTCGGCTTCCAGCAAGCCCAAGTTGGCATCGCCGCTGAAGTTGATGAGCACGCTTCTTGCGCCATCGATCTTGGTTTCCAGCAATGGACTTTGGATGGCTGCTTTGGCTGCAATTTCTGCTTTGTTTTCGCCAGCACCATGGCCAATGCCCATGTGGGCCAGACCCTTGTCTTCCATCACGGCTTTCACATCGGCAAAGTCCAAGTTGATCACACCTGGTTTTGCAATCAGGTCGGAAATGCCCTGTACGCCCTGACGAAGCACTTCGTCGGCTTTGCGGAACGATTCGATGAGGGTTGTCTTTTTATCAATGATGCTCAAAAGACGCTGGTTTGGAATGATAACAAGGGTATCCACGGATTTTCTCAGTTCGCTAACGCCGCGTTCTGCATTGGACATTCTTTTTTTGCCTTCAAATTCAAAAGGCTTTGTCACAACGCCAACGGTGAGGATACCAAGACTTTTGGAAATTTCTGCAATTTTTGGTGCAGCACCCGTACCAGTACCGCCACCCATGCCGGCCGTAATAAACACCATATCGGCACCGTTTAACACCCGGGCCACTTCATCTTTGGTTTCTTCGGCGCTTTTTTCGCCAATGTCAGGGTTACCGCCGGCCCCAAGGCCTTTGGTCAGTTTTTCTCCAATTTGGATTTTGGTTGGAGCCAAGGATTTAGACAAATCCTGCATATCTGTATTGATAGCGATAAATTCTACGCCGTCCATATTATCTTCAATCATTCTGTTGACTGCGTTGTTGCCGCCACCACCGACACCAACCACCTTAATTACAGCAGAATTACCGTGATCTACAAACTCAAGCACTGAGCTTCCCTCCTGTCATAAAAATCAATTACCTTTTATTATAGCGGTTTTCCTCTGAAAAAGCCAGAAAAAATGACAAATTCTTTGAAAAAAACTTATTTTCCCTTTTCCACATTCTCTTCACTATGTATCTTATCCTTTTTTTCCCCGCGATTCAACAAAAATCTGCGAATCTCTGCAAAATTTTGAAAAAAACGACTGCCAAAGACCACAATGGCCGCAATGTAAAGCGAAAGATTCAGTTTTTCTCCCAAATACACAAGGCCCATGGCCAAAATGGCATTGCCAATAAAGCCAGACAAAAAGACGTTTAACTGAAACTGGCCATGAAGGCTACTTTTGATGCCTCCCAACACCGAATCGGCGCAGGCCAAAATCGCAATGCCCACATAAGTCGAATATCCAACCGGAAAGACATACGGCATCGAAATACCAATCAAAACACCAATGACAAGTCCCAACAGCGGAATTGGTAATAACATCCTGCTCACTCCTTACTGCTGGTCGCTTCTCGAAATTCCCGCACTTGGTTATAGGCGGGGATTTCCAATGTATCCAGCTTCATAATGATAATTTCAATGCCCCACGGCCGCAGCGTGTCCACCACGCCGCCGGGAAACACCAACGCAGCCTCCAATAAATCCGGGTCACCAATGGCCGTAATCACAAACGGTGCCGCAATTTTCACATCATTGACATTGACCACCGACCCGGCACAACGAATGGCACTTTGGGAAATAATCCGTTGGCCGTTGATGGAGATAGCCTCTGCGCCGGCCACGTTCAGTTCGTTGATGATGGACAAAATATCCTCGGCATGGACCAAAAAGGCGTCCGGGTTGGCACTGGATGCTGCTTCGTCGGATGTTTTGCTGTCGTTGATGGTCACCGATACGCCGCGCCCTTGTACGGCCGTCATACCGGCAATCATTTTCAACCGTTCGTTTTCTTTGGTCAGCGCCTCAAAATCGCTGTCGTCGGCCACAAGGGCCGCTTCAAATTCTTTCATCTGTTGGCTTTGTGTCTCCAGCTGCGTTTGCAAGGCCTCATTTTCGGCCTGAAGCGTGGTAAGCTTTGTGGTTAACTCGCTGACCCGCTGTAAAGAGGCCGAATCGGCCGTTTGCTGCTGTTGACGCACGGTATTATATTGCACACCAATCATCAAGCCCAACAACACACATAAGACTGTGACAGGAATGGTGGCATAAAATTTTTCTTTCACGAAACTTCTTCCCCTTTTCCACCGCCATTTGACGCCCTTAGGTCAAATATTTAAATACGATGGGCTTGGACAAATCACTCAAGTCCAGCGTTCCACGGTCATTTTCTGGAATTTGTTTGACAATTTCACACATGGTGCGCACCTTGGTGTCATAATCGGATATGGTACCCAAATTCACTTCCACCTGATTGACAAAGGCTTTGATGTTGGAAGTGTCGCTCACATCCAGCTCCACCACCATATCCAGCATTTCATATTTGGTCATGGCCTGCGCAATCCGCACCACCACATCCAAAGCCTCCGGGTTTTCCGTCTCAATCACTTCGCCCAGCGTAAACTGGTCAAACACCAACCCCTTGACCACCGGCAACGGCTGGGTAAAGGCGCCGTTGATTTCCAGCACACGGCAGTTTTCGTCTATGTAGAGGTAAGAGCCCATATAGGGAATATAGCCTCTTACCTTCCGCTCCGTCACATCGATATTGACAGCATTGGGAAACTGCTTTTCCATTTGGACCGATTCGATATAGCTTTCTTTCTTCAGCGCATCGACGGCCTTTTTCGTTCGAAAAGAAAATAAGTTTTGGCCCTTTTCCAGCCCGCAAATCTGACAAATGTCGGCCTCGGAAAAATGGCTCAATCCCGTTATGGTAATGGTATCAATGGCAAAAATTGGAGAAAACAACACGCCCATGGCCGCAATCACCACCAGCGCAAACAAAAGTAACGTCTTCCCCTGCGGCAACCGGACCTTATGGTGCCGCCTTGCCCGTTGTTCTCTTTCTTCCATCGTTTTTCACCTGCTTTCCATCAGGCGCACACGCCCGCCCAAAGCGGCAAGCTTCTTTTCCAATCCCGCATAGCCCCGACAGATATATTGTCCGTTTGTGACCACCGTCTTGCCCTCTGCACCAAGCCCCGCCACCATCAGCGCGGCCCCGGCCCGCAAATCCGATGCACAAACCGTCGTTCCTTTTAAATGGCGCACTCCTTCAATGACGGCCACCGGGCCGCTGCAACCAATGCGTCCGCCCATTTTGTTCAGTTCCGTACAATGGTGGAACCGGTTTTCAAATATCTGTTCCATAATCATACTGGTTCCTTTGGCCGTTGTCAACAGCGCCGCCGCCAAAGGCTGCATATCGGTGGGAAAACCAGGGTACGTTTTTGTCAAAAGACAGGGACATGCTTTGAGTCTCTTTGGTGCTTTTAAACCAACTTCGGCCCCTTTCACGGAAATTTGACAGCCGCAGCAGGCAAAAAATGGCAAAATTCCCGTCATCGTCAGCCAATCGCTATCGGAAAGAAAAATTTTTCCGCCCGTCACGGCTGCCGCCGCCAAAAGCGTCCCGGCCTCGATGCGGTCCGGCATCACGCGATAGGAAACAGAGGTGGAAATCTCTTTGCCTTCCACCCAAATGCTGTCCGTGCCGGCCCCCTGGATGCGCACACCCATGGCTTTTAAAAACTGCTGCAAGTCGTAAATCTCCGGTTCCCTGGCCGCACCACAAATCACCGTCTTGCCCGGCAAACAAGCCGCCAGACACATGGCGTTTTCCGTTGCGCCAACGCTTGGAAAAGGCAGCACCACTTTTCCTGCCTGCATATTGCTGCCGTCAAACAAAAAACAGCCGTTTTCTTCCCGGCATACGGCGCCCAGCGCCTGGGCCACCGCCACATGATAGTCAATGGGCCGCTTTCCGATGGCACAACCGCCAGGTTTCCCCAGCACGGCCTTTCGAAACCGTCCCAATAACGGCCCCAAAAATAACACCGAGGCCCGCATGCCGCCGGTCATTTCTTCCCAAAGCGGGGCCTCAAAGGCATCTTTGGCGTCAATCCAAATGGTATCTTGCTGTCGCTTCACACGGCAGCCCAAGCTTTTTAAAATCCGGCACGCCTGCGCCACGTCAGAAATGGCCGGGCAATGGTGCAGCACCGTCTCCCCATCGTTGAGCAAAGCGGCACAAAGAATGGGCAGAGCCGCGTTTTTGCTGCCGCTGACGCGTACCTGCCCACAAAGACGCCTCCCGCCTTCGATCTCATAACACATCATAAAACCAGCCACCTTCTGCCTTCTGGATTGGTGCTAGTTTATTCTTCTTCTTTTGTTTGGTGCAAGTCTTTGATGTATTCTTCCATGTTCTGCTTTTCTTTCGCCGTCAGTTCAATTTTAGCATACAAGTCCGGCCGTTTGTGATACGTCCGAATCAAGCTTTGCATCCTGCGCCATTGGGCAATCTTTTGATGGTGGCCGCTTAAAAGCACCGGCGGCACTTCCTTTCCGTGAAACACCGGCGGACGGGTATATTGGGGATATTCCAATGCGTTTCCGGCAAAGCTTTCTTCCTCGGCGCTTTCTTCTTTGCCAAGCACCCCCGGCACCAGACGCCCCACGGCATCAATGACCGCAATGGCCGCCAGTTCTCCGCCGGTCAGCACAAAATCACCCAACGAAACTTCGTCCGTCACAATTTCTTCCAACACCCGCTCGTCAATGCCTTCATAATGGCCGCAAAGAAGCACCAGTTCTTCTTCCTTTGCAAACTCCTCTGCCATCTTTTGGCAAAAAGGCTTCCCCTGGGGCGTTAAATAAATCACTTTCGTGCCTGGACGGATGGATAAACTGGAAAAGGCATCAAACACCGGCTGCGGCTGCATCACCATGCCGCATCCGCCGCCATAGGGATAATCGTCCACCCGGTTATGCTTATTGCCAGCAAAATCCCGAATATCCACCGCATCCACCGTCAACACGCCGTTTCCGATGGCCCGACCCAAAATGCTATAGGAAAGGGTTTGGTGAATCATCTCCGGAAAGAGCGTTAAGACAGAAAACTTCATTGCCCCAACCCCTCCAACAATCGAACGGTCATCTTCTTTTGTGGTACATCCACCGACAAAATACAATCCTTGATGGCCGGAAGCAGCAGGTCTTTTTCGCCTTCTTTTTTCACCACATAGACATCGTTGGCCCCGGTGGCAATGATGTCGTCCAGCCGTCCCAGAACCGTACCGTCTTCTGTCACCACTTCCATGTCATACAAGTCTCTGGTGTAATACTCGTCCTCTTCCAGCGGAAGGGCCTGTTCGTCGGTGATATAAATGGTATCGTTGCGGTATCCTTCTGCCACATTGATGTCGTTGATTTCTTTCACTTTCAAAAGCACCATGTTTTTTTGGAATCCCACTTTTTCCACCGTAAACGGTACTTTTTCTCCTTTATGTAAAATCAAAACCGTTTTCAATAAACGAAACCGGCTAGCATCCTCCGTCGTGGGAAACACCCGAAAGGTGCCGCCGATGCCGTGGGTAGATGTAATTTTACCAATCTGAAAATAACCCATGTTGTTCTCCTTTTATATTTTTTTCCATTTCAAGCTGACCAAATCATGGCCTTGGATGGTTTTCACCAATCGTTCGCCAAAGTCGCTGCTGAGGACATCGCTTTTGTCCAATAACTCAATGCCCAGTTCTTTGGCCCGTTTATAGGTGCCGTTTTTGCTGGACTTCTCGTCCCCAAAGGTAACGATAATCCCCTTGCTAAACCAGCCGCCCAGCCGTTTTTTGGCCACAATCAGCTCGTTTAAGGCCGGCGTATCGGCGGAGCGCAGTTTACAGCTGATGAAAACCGGCATACTGCCGTCTTGTAAAATCACGTCAATTTCGTTTCCGGCCACCACCAGTCCGTCATAGGCATCCCAATCAATCATGGTGCCCAGCTTCACATCTTGGAAACAGCCGCATTTTTTGGCATGGATAAACACATAAAGCTCCAACCAAACCCCGAAACTAATCAAATACGTTTTATATCGTTTGGAGCGGATGGTTAACACCAGGTGTTTTCCGGAAAAATACAAATCCCGGATAAACCCCTGCCGCTGAAATTCATAGAGCAAGTCCTCGTCGGGTTTGAGCCAACGGCCATCCTTTTGCTGGATTTCTGTCCGAATCCGCAAATCCAGCTCCCCCGGGGCCGAATCGGCCAGGGCCACCTGGAAAAAAGAACAGGTATTTTTCCAGGCCGTCAAATGGGTGAAGATGGTGCGGCACATGGATAAAATCCGGCCAAATTCTTCCTCCTTTGGCTCATCATGGGAGGCGCCGATAAATTGGGCCCCGTGGGCGTCCACAAAGTCCTCCAGCGTCAGTGTCGCCGTTTTTTCCACCTTTGTTTCATCCAGCACATCAATCATCTGCTGTTTGATAATATCCGTATATAACAGCCGGATGCCTTTGTCAAGCCCGGCCTGATACCCGGCAATGGTCATCAATTCGCTGCCGCCGGTCAAATCCAAGGCACAATCTTCGTTGGTGTCGATGATTTCGCATATTTGCTGATAAATCTCATGAATCCGAAAAATATTAACGGCATACGTCTCCACGGTAATCCCAGGAAAGTGCTTGTAAAAACATTTTTGTAGCCCGGCAAAGCGGCTCATGTCCTTTAATTCCTGGTCGTAGATATACACCACCTTCTTTGGCGCAACCGTCAGCACCGCCAAAATATTTTTGATGGCATCTTTATCATAAAAGGCAATCTGTGTTTTGATCTGTTCTGCCAATCCTTTCACCTGCCTTATTCCTTTGCATCCGTTTCTTTGGTAATGATAGTTTCTTCAAATTTCACATCCGGCGTTTCTTTCTTTTGGCCAAAAAGAGAACCAAAGTTTAATTTGTTCACCACACCGGGGGCCATATCGATGAGTTTGCTGACGGCATCTTGATTTTTGATGTTAATGAGCTGTACGCTGCCGTTGACCACGGCCAGCACGGCGCTTGGCGTAATCTTTGCCCCCATGCCGCCTGCGCCATTGGTGTTTTTGCCGTCTTTGCCGTCGCTTCCGCCAACGCCCATCCCAAAGGTCACATCAATCAACGGCAACAACACCACATCGCCCACCGTAATGGCTTCGCCCACCACCGTTTTGGTAGAAATAAAATCTTCCAGTTCTTTGCATAATGCTTCTATGTTTTCTTTCACTGCCTGACTCATTTTCCTTCACCTCTGCCTTTCCAGATTTCTTTGATGATTGCTCGTATCGGCGGTTTCAGCGCCAGCCAAATGGTCTCTTTCAAAATGGAACCAAGACGCACCCTTCCGGCCAAAAGGATGTCGCCTTCCACCATGGCCCGGTCAAAGACGCCCTTGACATAGATTTCCGAAAGGAACATCCCCTTTAGAATTGCCAAAGCGGCCAAGATTTCTCCTGTCGTGTCCGGTTCTCCCGTTCCAATGGTGCCGTGGATGATACACTGTTTGGGCCGTAACACCCGAAACAGTCGCTTTCCATATTGTAATAGCAACAGCACCAGTTCCTTTTTCTTGGCCCAAGGAAGGGCCAAAAACCAAGGAAGCGTCAGTACGGCTGCTTCTGTTTCTTCTTCCTGTGTTTTCTTTGCGCCAAAGTCTGTTTTTGGCTTTTTTCCCTTGGAGGTGGACGCTTCTTTGGAAGAAGACGTCTCTCTTTTTTCTTCCTCTTTTTTCTCTTCCACTTTCGCCATGGGAATCCGGCGCAGATGCGGCACAACCGGCTCGCTTTGCGGTGGCTTTGTGGTATGGGTGGACGGTTCTTGCTTTGTCACAGATGGCACCGGCTGCTCCTTTGGCGCGGTGCTTTCTTTTGGTTTTTCTATTTCTTCTATTATTTTTTGACCCGGTTTTTGCACCTTTTCTGCTATCTTATCCTTCTGCTTGGCCAAAGGCGCTTGGGGTTTTGGGGTAGGATCTGCTTTGGCCTGTGGCTTTTGGGAGACCGGTTTTTTCTTTGGTTTCCCTGTTCCAGATTGTTTTGCCCGCTTTTTTTGTTTTTTCTTCTTTTTTTTCTCTGCCCACTCTTCTAACGTCTTTCCAAACAAGCGCACCTGGGAAGAAACTTCCGTACCGTCATAAAAAACAGTCACTCCCACAGCGCCAAAGAGCCATCGAAAAACGCCTTTGGCCGTGATACTTCCCCCCTTTTGTGCCTCCACCTGGTAAAAAAAGGACGCAAAAAGCACCACCGCCAGCACCAGGAATAACAACACCAAAAACACCAGCAGCAACGCCAAAATTCCTTTTCCAATCATCAGTATTACGGCTAAAAAATCCATGCACGTTCAAACCCTTTTTTGTATTCTGTAACGCCAAAAACAAATGCCCCAAAGCGCAAAAATGCCAAGCACAACGCCAATGCCAACCCGTATGGCACAGGCGGCAAAAAACGGTTCCGGCACAATATTGACCAAAAGATCCACCGCCGGGTCCAAAATCCATAATTCATTGGAAAAAAAGAGCACATGAAAATACCACCAAAACGTGGTAAAGTCCCTAGAAGCAACCAAGGCCAGTACCCCAAGCAGCAGTAAAAAAACCGGCAGCCCAAACACCACCGTCTTGCAAAACGTGCGCCGGTTTTTGGGAAAAAGCAAAAAGGCCAAAAGCAGCACCACCGCTACCCGCCTTACCCACATGGCCCCCAGCACCATCTGCCGGACATCCACCATATGGTCTAGCTCCCGCTGGCTAAAAAACGGCCGCTCACTTCCTCTCACCGTCACATCCAGCTGCAGCTCCTCTTTTTCCCCTTTCATATATCCCAACAGTTGATCGGTGATGCGCATCAAATCCTCCGAAGAAACTTGTACCACCTGGGAGACTTGATTTTTTTCGTACTGCGCCGCAAAAAAAGCGCGGTCTTGTAATACAGCCACATCAATCACCGTAAAAACCAATACCAAAACCAGACTCACCATCATCCCCGCCGAGACGATATTGCGAATGAATTTCATGTTGCCTACTCCTTCATCAGTTGTTCTGCCAATCCTTCCACCGTGCCATATCGCCCTGCTGCATCGGCGATGATTTCCACCAAAAGCCTGCGGGCCTGGATGGGCCCAAAGGCCACACCAACAACCCAAAGTTTTTCATGGGTTTCCTTTCTTCGTAACGCCGAAACACTGGAAAGCGTCACCAAACGAGCTTTTCCTTCCCTTTGCTCCACCGCAATCAAATAGACGTGCAGCACCGGAATTTCTTTCTTTAGGCTATAGAGCACCGTTTCCACATCCTGCATTTGTTCACTGACATATACGTTTTCAATCCAGTTCAAGTTTTCTCACTCGCTTCCTTCTGCTCCCGTTTTTTTGCCCAAAGGCAAACGAAAGGAAAGTGGCCTTTTTTTCCTGTTCCATCTGGTTTTCCGCTATTATACCACATTTTGGCGCCCCACGCCTTATATTTTTTCAATTCTTATTGGTTTTCCTTCTTTTTTGCCTGGAAAATTTCCAAAAGCCCCATCACAACTAAAAACCCGCCAAAAAACCGGCGCAGCAGCGTGCCGTCCAGCCCCACGGCCAAAAAAGAGCCAACCGCCGCCCCCAATAACCCCCATAACACCAACTGCTTTGCCGTATCCACCTGCACATTGCCCTCTTTTTTGTGTTTGTAGAGGGCCACGCAAGCTGTGGGCAAAAAAAACAACAAGTTGGCTGCCTGGGCCTGTTGTTGGGTCCAATCGGTGAAAAAAGAAAGGGCCGGAATCAAAATCACGCCACCGCCAATGCCCATCCCGCTGATGACACCGGACAAAAAACCAAGCACTGCATACATCATAGAATCATCCTCACCGCCGCTGCCAGCATGCAAAGCCCAAAAAGACGATGCAGCCAGACATTAGATATTTTTTTCAAACAACTGGCCCCTACATAGCCACCCACCATGCCCCCAACACTCAGCCATAAAATGGCCATCCATTCCATTTCCACCTTCCGGCAATAAATCACCGCCGAAAGCACCGACAGGGGCAAAATGATGGCCAGTATGGTGGCATGGCTTTTGTGGGGCGATAAATGCAAACATCGCTCCAAAATCAACACGCCAATGGTGCCGCCGCCGGAGCCAAACAACCCGTTGGCAAACCCGATCAGCCCACCCCAAAGACCTTGTTTTTGCATAACAAACACCTCCGTCCATATTTTTTACAAAAAAGAACCAGAATATGATATAATGGAGAAAAAAGAATGCCCCTGGCAAAAAATGAGGTGTAACCAATGACAAAAAAAGAACAAGTCGCGCAGGTGCTTGCCCTTCTGGATGAACATTATGGCCCAACCAAGTGCTATTTAAACCATGAAACCCCTTGGCAACTGCTGATTGCCACCATTTTAAGCGCCCAATGTACCGATGACCGGGTAAATCTGGTGACCAAGGATTTATTCCAAAAATACCCTTCCGTCCAGGCCTTTGCCGAGGCCTCTTTGCCGGAATTGGAACAGGATATCCGCTCCACCGGATTTTATCACAACAAAGCCAAAAACATCATTGGCTGCTGCCAAATGTTATTGGAAAAATATAACGGCGTGGTGCCTGACGATATCGACGCCCTTACCCAGCTGCCTGGCGTGGGTAGAAAAACGGCCAATGTGGTCCGGGGAAACATTTTTGGCATCCCAAGCGTTGTGGTGGATACCCACGTCAAACGCATTTCCAATAAACTGGGCTTTACGGCTAGCCCCGATCCCGTCAAGGTGGAATTTGCCCTGATGAAAATTTTACCCGAAGACCACTGGATTAGCTATAACACCCAAGTGATTGCCCACGGCCGCAAAATCTGTACGGCCCGCAGCCCCAAGTGCGATATCTGCTTTTTAAGCCCTTACTGCAAGGAATACCAAGGGATGGTAAAAGAAGCGAAAAAAGCAACCAAGACCTGTAAAAAAACAAAGGCCACCAAAACATTGGCAGAATAAAAAACCAATCAAAAAACAGCGCAGCCCCAGGTTTTTCCTGGTTGCTGCGCTGTTCTTTTTTTGTTATCGTTTTGTTTCTTTTCTTATCCTTGCTGTTGCTGCTTTTTGGCTTCTCTTCCTTCTTCCATCTTGGAAACCACCAAAGCACAAGCCGCATCCCCTGTGATATTGACCGTCGTCCGGCCCATATCGAAGATACGGTCGATGCCTGTCACAAGGGCAATGCCTTCAATGGGCAGCCCCACGCTGGTCAATACCATCGTCAGCATCACAAGCCCGGCCCCAGGTACGCCCGCCGTACCGATGGAAGCCAGTGTGGCCGTCAAAATGATGGTCAACTGTTGGCTTAAAGTCAAATCCACGTTATAGCAGGTGGCAATGAAAATGGCGCAAACACCCTGATAGATGGCTGTCCCATCCATGTTGATGGTGGCGCCAAGGGGCAGCACAAAGCTTGCCACTTCTTTTTTGGCCCCCAGTTTTTCCACACACTCTAAGTTCAGCGGCAAAGACCCCACCGAAGAGGCACTGGAAAAGCCCATCATCATGGCCGGCAACATTCCCGAGAAAAATTTTAATGGGTTCACTTTGGCCAAAGAAGATACCGTGGCCGAGTAAACCAGTGCCATGTGCAAGGCATAGGCAATATAGGCCACCACCAGCACCAAGGCCAAGCTGCCCAAAATGCCCGGTCCGTTTTCTGCCACCACCGGTGTAATCAATGCAAAGACACCAATGGGGCTTAATTTGATGATGATATTCATCACCTGCATGCTCACTTCATTGGCGCTGGAAATAAAATCGCCAAAAGCCTTGCTCTTCTCCCCGGCCAGGATCGCACCAAAGCCAAAAAAGAGCGCCATTACAATCACCTGTAACATATTGGCGTCGCTCATAGGCGCCACCACGTTGCTTGGGAACATCCCCACCAACGTCTCTAAAAACGAAGGGCTTTGCTGTGCCGTATACTCCAGCCCCTCTGTGGAAAGCCGCACAAAACTACCTTTAAACAAGTTGGCCAACACCAAACCGATGAATACGGCAAAGGCCGTCGTACAGGTGTAATAAATAATGGTTTTTGCACCAATACTGCCCACTTTCCGCAAGTCTTTCATGGAAATGACGCCGTCCATAATGGAAAACAGCACAATCGGCACCACCACAAACTTCAGCAAGTTTAAAAACAACGTGCCGAAGGGTTGGATATACGTTTTTGCCACGTCCACATGCCCCATCAGCAATAAACCGGCAATGATACCCAAACAGAGGCCCAGAAAGATTTGCAGTGCAAAAGGTATTTTCTTCTTTTCCTTTCCCATCATAACTCCCCTTTTCCTTTTATTGTAAGAAATTTGCACAAAAAATGACAATTTCGTTTGTCATTATACTACAAAAATCCATGGCTGTAAACAGCACAAACCCAAATTGGGACAAAACCTCTTGCCCTATTTTCTTCCTATTTGCAAAGAAAAAACCTTTGATGTTTCAAACACCAAAGGCTTTTGCTTTTTTATTGCGAAAGAGTTTTACAAAAATCCATTAGTTTGCTTCGATTTCTGTCCAAAGATAGACATCAAACGCTGGCCGCACTTCCCAAAATGCTTCTGTGGTGGTGTCGTTATCTGCAATCACATTACCATAGATGTCGGCTTTTTTGCCCAACATGGAAGCATCCGGCATTGGCAGTTTTTCTCTGGCTGCCATTTCAATTTCAAACCATTCCGAATCCCAGAAGCAATAACCATGCTTTCTTGTATACACATCCGACGTTCTGAAATTGTCGTAATCATCCACGGCAAAGGTACCATCTTTGATTTTCGTTTTTGTCCCGTCAAACTTCACAATGTCTACGCCATAATAGATATTGCCTTTTTGGCCGTTGCCAAAGCCCAATACACCCGTCACAGGGTCTCTGGTAATGGTTTTTCCGGTATTGATGTCGGTGGCTCCTTCATAGGGGTAAACAGCACCGCTTTCTCCCACATTGCTGCCATCTGGAAGTGGTTGATACTGGGCCGTCTGTTTTACCACCGGAATGGTCACAGGGGTTCTGTCCACGGCCTCAATCAAACGGCAAACGGCCACTGTGGCCTCTGCTCTGGTCAACAAATCCAGCGGATGGAAATTGCCTTTGTCGTCACCTGTCATCAGCCCCATGGCATAGCAAGATTCAATGCTTGGTCTGCCATAGTAAGGGTTGGCAGTGGAAATGTCCGGAATCACTTGGTCGCTTTCCCAAAGTTCATTATAAGGAACGGTTTCGTGTCTCAAATTTTCTGCGGCACTGACCAGCAGTACGGCCACGTCTTCCCGGTAAATGGGATCGCCTGCCATGTTGTCATAGCCCCAATCGCCGCCATAGGTATAAAGCCCGGTGTCATACGCTTTTTTCAAAACCGATGTCATCCAATCCCCGTTGATTTCCGGTTTGTTGCCCGTTACACCCAGCAAAATGGAAATAAATTCTGCTTTGGAGATGGTATCATCGGGACGGAAGGTTCCGTCTGGATAACCGCCAATGCCGCCGGCTTCCACCAACGTGTTGATGTACGTTTCGGCCCAATGGCCTTTCACGTCGCTTAGCTGTGCCGCCTGCACCGGCACTGCCGCACTGCCGGCCACAAGACCCAGGGACAACACAATGCCCAAAACTTGTTTTCTGATTCCCCTTTTCATTTTTTACCACAAATCCTTTCTATTTGTTTGTTTGATTGGAAAAGAGCGCCCGTCCGCCTTTTCCATCCGGCTTCATGATACCATTCCCCTTGTCTTTTTTCAATACACCTGTTGTTTTTTCTCCCAAAATTCTCCAAAACGGCAAGTTTTTTTCTCCCCATCTTTGTCAAGAAAAATATTGTCTTTGAAACAAGGACATCACCCAAAGATCATTTCCAAAACGTCCCCGCTTTTCCATAATAAAACCTCCAAACAGAACAATCCATGCCTGTTTGGAGGTCCTTTTTCCTTTCACGCTTTGGAAAGAGCTTTCAAAGTGGCTCCCTTCTCCAAAACTTTTTCTTACATTTCTACGATGACCGTGGTGCCCATGCCGCCGCCAATGCAAAGGGTAGCCATACCCAATTTGCTGTCGCGTTTTTTCATTTCATACAGCAAGGTAACCAGGATTCTGGCACCAGAAGCACCTACCGGATGGCCCAGTGCGATTGCACCGCCGTTTACGTTTACTTTTTCCATATCGAAGCCCAGTTCTCTTGCTACAGCAACGCTCTGTGCAGCAAATGCTTCGTTGGATTCGATCAAGTCCAGATCATCTACCGTGATGCCAGCTTTTTCCATTGCTTTGCGGCAAGCATAGATAGGACCAACGCCCATGATCTGAGGATCTACACCGGCAGAAGCATAGCTTCTGATTTTTGCCAAAGGTTTGATGCCCAATTCAGCAGCTTTTTTGGCAGACATTACAACCAGTACAGCAGCGCCGTCGTTGATACCAGAAGCGTTACCAGCAGTTACCGTGCCGCCTTCTTTGAAAGCTGGTCTCAGTTTCTGCAGTTTTTCCATGGTGGTGCCATGTTTTGGATATTCGTCGTCTTCTACGATGACTTCGCCTTTTTTGGTTTTTACGGCAACAGGAACGATTTCATCTTTGAAACGGCCGCTCTTTTGTGCAGCTTCGGCTCTGGTCTGGCTTCTCAGCGCAAATTCATCCTGCATTTCTCTGGTGATGCCATATTTTTCAGCTACGTTTTCAGCTGTGATACCCATGTGATAGTGATAGAAAGCGTCGGTCAAACCATCGCGTACCATACTGTCGATGATTTTACCATCGTTCATACGATAACCGCCTCTGGCCTGTTCCAATACATAAGGTGCACGGGTCATGTTTTCGGTACCACCGCAAACGATGACATCTGCATCACCGCACTGGATGGCCTGTGCAGCCATAGCAACGGAACGAAGACCAGAACCACAGATCATGTTGATGCAAAGAGCTGGTTTTTCCACTGGGATACCAGCGTTTACTGCTGCCTGACGAGCAACGCCCTGATACTGGCCAGCCTGCAATACACAGCCAAGCAAGGTTTCATCCACCATATCTGGGGTGATGTTTGCTCTTTTGAGCGCTTCTACAATGGCAATTCTGCCCAGTTCTGCAGCAGGCACGGTGGAAAAAGCACCCTGGAAGCTGCCGATTGGTGTTCTAACTGCACTGGCAATCACTACTTCTTTCATCATTTGAAAATTCCCTCCATATGTTAAATTATCTGTTCACAAAGTGTGGTTTTCTCTTTTCGCAGAATGCGGTCATACCTTCTTTTTGGTCTTCCGTTGCAAAGCAAAGGCCAAAGAGGTTGGTTTCAAAGTCGATGGCGCTGTCCATATCCAGCTGAATCCCGCGGTTGATGGCTTCCTTACCGTAAGAAACTGCCAAAGAAGCATTTTTCAAAATCTGGTTTGCCATATCAATGGCTTCTTCCATCAACTTGCCATCTTCTGCCACTTTGTTGACCAAACCGATGCGGGATGCTTCCACACCGTCGATTTTTTTGCCGGTTACCACCATTTCTTTTGCAATGGTAAGGCCAACCAGACGGGTCAGACGCTGGGTTCCAGAAAAACCTGGAATGATGCCCAGGCCAGTCTCAGGCAAGCCAAACTTGGTACCAGCTTCTGTAATACGCAAGTCGCAAGCCATGGAAAGTTCGCAACCGCCGCCCAAGGCATACCCATTGACAGCAGCAATGAAAATCTGTTCCATCGATTCCATCCGGCGCAGCACGCTTGTGATGTGGGTTGCAAAGGCTTTGGCGCCTTTGGCATCCAGATCTTTCATGTATGTAATATCGGCACCAGCAGCAAAGGCACGGCCTTCCCCGGTGATGATGACAACACGGATTTCTGGATCGGCTTCGATTTCATCCAAAGCCTGATTCAATTCATAAAACACCGAAGGAACCAGTGCATTTAATACTTTGGGGCGATTGATCTTGATGATGCAAATGCCGCCTTGTTTTTCACAAATAATTTCTGTAAATTCCGACATCCGATAAATCCTCCTGCTACAAACACTTATTTATTGTAATCATAGAAACCAATGCCGGTCTTGCGGCCCAGTTTTTTGGCACGTACCATTTTACGCAGCAAAGGAGCTGGACGATATTTGCTGTCGTTGGTTTCGTTGTACATTACTTCCATGATGTGAAGCACGGTGTCGTTACCGATCAAGTCAGACAGGGCCAGAGGTCCCATTGGATGGTTTGCACCAAGCTGCATTGCTTTGTCGATGTCTTCTACCGATGCAATGCCTTCTGCATAAACGAAAATTGCTTCGTTGATCATTGGAATCAACAGACGGTTTACCACAAAGCCAGGGCCTTCATTTACTTCGATTGGTTCTTTGCCCAAATCTTTGCTCAGCTGATAAATGGCTTCAAAGGTTTCGTCGCTGGTTTCAAAACCACGGATGACTTCCACCAGTTTCATCACGGTTGCTGGGTTAAAGAAGTGCATACCGATAAACTTGTCTGCACGTTTTACAGCAGAAGCGATTTCTGTGATGGAAATAGAAGAAGTATTGGATGCAAAGATGGTTTTGTCATCGCAAATGCTATCCAATTCTTTGAATACGTTTTTCTTGATTTCTACGTTTTCTACAATGGCTTCTACGACGATATCGCAGTCGCTGACATCAGCCAAGTTGGTGGTAAAGAAGAACTTGCCCTGGATGGCTTCTTTTTGTTCTTCGGTCATTTTGCCTTTGGTCACCAGTTTAGCCAGGCTTTTTTCCAGCTTTTCTTTGCTTCTATTTAAAATATCCATGGTCATATCGCGAACCACTACATCAATTCCTGCTTTGGCGAAAAGCTGAGCAATATCCATACCCATCTGTCCTGCACCAATGACACCAGCTTTTTTCATATTCCATACCTCCTAAATCATACAAATGAAGTGATTTCTTTACTGCCTATTATATGTCATGTGCATTCTTTTTTCAACGATTATTATAATTTTGACAAAGAAAAATGGGAATTGAAAACCTTTTCTATGGAACTATGACAAAAATATAACATGATTTTGAGCCAAAGGCTTGGAAATCTGGAAATTACGGTTTTTTTGCCCTTTTTTTCTTGTTAATACCTAACAAAGATAACACCACTATTTGGAACAAAAAAAGACAGCCTTTCCATCGGGCTGTCTTTTTTCGCAATTTTCCTTCTGTCTTTGTGAGAAAAATATCGAAAATAGTAGTTTTATTACGTTAGTTAGTCCAAATAGCGGAACAACGTTCCTAATATTACTCTGCTTCTTTTGTCTCCTCTTTGATATAGCCACAAGCAGGGTCGGCACAGACGATTTTTGGATTTTTGGTGCCTTTTTCCACCATATACCCGCCACAACGGGGGCATTTTTCTTCCACCGGTTTATTCCAGCTGACAAAGTCGCACTGTTCGGGATTGTCTTCGCAGCCATAATAAATCCGGCCTTTTTTCGTCTTTTTAATCTGCACCCGTTTGCCGCATTTGGGGCAGGCCACGCCGGCGTCCTCAAAAAACGGCTTGGCGTTAGAGCATTCTGGAAAGCCGGGGCAAGCCAAAAACTTCCCATACCGGCCATACTTAATAACCATATTGCGCCCGCATTTTTCGCAAAGGATATCGGTCACTTCGTCCTTAATTTCCACCTTGCTCAGCTTTTCTTCTGCATTGGCCAATTCCTCTGCAAAGCCGGGATAAAATTCGCGGATGGTATCTTTCCAGGCCACCACCCCTTCTTCCACTTCGTCCAGTTCTTCTTCCATATGGGCCGTAAAATCCACATTGACAATATTGGGGAAATATTGCTTCATAATGTCGTTGACTACGCCGCCCAATTCGGTGGGGTAAAACAGTTTTTTCTCTTTCACCACATAATTTCTGTTTAAGATGGTGGCAATGGTGGGGGCATAGGTGCTGGGGCGGCCAACGCCCAATTCTTCCAGAGTTTTAATCAGCGATGCATCGCTAAAGCGCGCCGGTGGCTGGGTAAAATGCTGCTGTGGATCAAAGGATACCGTTTTCAGCTTTTCCCCTTCGGCCAAGGAAATCATTTTGTTTTCTTCCTCGCCTTCTTCCACTTTATCATAGACCTTCAAAAATCCTTCAAAGCGCAACACCGAGCCGGAGGTTTTAAACACATGCTCCCCTCCCACAAGGGAGATGGACTGGGTTTCATACTCGGCCGGGGCCATTTGGCTTGCGATGGCCCGCTCCCAAATCAGTTTGTAAAGCTTATACTGGTCTTTGGAAAGGGAGTCTTTCAAGCTATCCGGCGTCCGGTGGATATAAGAAGGACGGATGGCTTCGTGGGCATCCTGGGCCTTATTTTTGGATTTATAAATATTGCGCTGTGGGCTATTAAACTCTTCACCATAGTGATCGGTGATAAAGGCTTTCATGTCGGCATAGGCTTCATCGGAAATCCGCACCGAGTCCGTACGGATATAGGACACCAAACCCAACGTGCCTTCCCCTTTGATTTCCACCCCTTCGTAAAGCTGCTGGGCAATCATCATGGTTTTTTGTGCCGTCAAGTTCAGGTATTTGCTGGCCTCCTGCTGCAAGGTACTGGTGGTAAAGGGCGGAAATGGCTTTCTGGAACGGGTGCCGCGTTTGACTTCCTGTACCTCAAAGGTCGCCTTTTCCATTTCTTTGAGCAGTGCATCCACTTCGCTTTTTTGTTTTGGTATGATTTTTTCGCCGCCGCGGCCATAATATTTTGCTTTTAACTTCGCTTTGCCGCTTTGGAACACGCCGTCCAAGGACCAATATTCTTCGGGAATAAAGCTATTAATTTCTTCTTCCCGGTCGCAAATGATCCGCAAAGCCACGGATTGCACACGGCCGCCGCTTAAGCCCTTTTTCACTTTATCCCAAAGCAAGCGGCTTAAAGAATACCCCACCACACGGTCCAACACGCGGCGGGCCTGCTGGGCATCCACCAGGTCCATGTCAATGTCTCTGGCGGCGTCAAAGGAATGTTTGACGGCATTTTCTGTGATTTCATTGAATGTGATACGGCTGTATTTGTCTTTTTCCAAATTCAAAGCCGTCACCAAATGCCAACTGATGGCCTCGCCTTCGCGGTCCGGGTCAGTAGCCAGATAGACTTTGGTGGCCGTTTTGGCTGCCTTGCGCAATTTGGCCAACAAATCGCCTTTGCCGCGGATGGTGATATAGCGTGGCTCAAAATCGTGTTCCAAATCCACGCCCAACTGGCTTTTGGGCAAATCCCGCACATGGCCCATGGAAGCTTCTATGGTATAGGCAGAGCCTAAAAACTTTTTGATGGTACTTGCTTTGGCCGGCGATTCCACAATCACCAAGTATTGTTTTTTCGGTTTTTTCGCCTTTGGCGCTGCTTTTTTTGTTGCTGCCATTGTTTCACCTCTATTTAAGATAACTTCCGATACCGTTCTTGGGGTAACCGTTCCACCAAGCCATATAATTCCAACATCGTCAGTAACGACTGAATTTCTGCCACCGGCAGCGGCACCGTCTGAACCAAATGTTCCATGGAAACCGGTTCCGTCTCGATGGCCTGATACACCAACTGTTCTTGCTTGGTCAATGGGGGTAAAGGAAGTATGGTTTCTTCTTCTTTTTGTATCGGCTTTTGCCAGCCCAATTCGGCATAGACGTCTTCTTTACAAGTGATAATGGGACAGCCTTGTTGAATCAGCTGGTTGGTTCCTACGCTGAGCGGATTGGTGATATTGGAAGGAAAGGTCATCACCGTGCGACCGGCATCCAGGGCAAAATCCACCGTGATGAGGGTACCGCTGCGTTTGCCTGCTTCCACCACAATCAATAACTGGCTTAGGCCGGCAATGATGCGGTTTCTTCTGGGGAAGGTGTGCTTTCCCGAATGGGTACTAGGCGGATATTCGCTGACCAAAGTGCCCTTGGCGGCAATTTCTTCTTTCAAGCTTCTGTTTCTGGCCGGATAACATTCCTTGTGACCAAAACCAAGGACGGCAATGGTCTTTCCTCCGCCATCCAAAGCGCCCCGGTGACAAATGGAGTCGATGCCTTCGGCCATGCCACTGATGATGGTAAAGCCATCTTGGGCCAAGGCCTTGGCCAAATCGTATCCCATGGCCCGGCCATAAGCGGAACTGCGCCTAGTGCCAATCATACTGATGCACTTTTGTTGTTCTGTTGGCAATTCTCCTTGCACAAAAAGCCCAACCGGCGCATCATACACTTCCCGTAACCACTGGGGAAAGGTTTCGTCGTGGACAGAAACATAGCGGACGCCCGTTTGCTCCATCTCTTCTTGCCATTGGTCCAGATGGTCTTTGGCCGCCATCAAATCGCGCACCATGTCCTCCTCCATCCATTCCATCTGACGTAAGTCATTGGGCGAACAATGCCAAAGCATTTCTGCCTGGCCAAAACCGCGAAGCAGCTGCTTCACCTTCTTGTTGTTTCCACGCATGGCACGAAATAACCACATCATGGCCAAATTTTCGTCCATTCTCGTCACCCTTTCCCGTTTCTACCTATTATATGGTTAGAATCCGTTCTGCAATACGCCATCTATCATAAAGGCAAACGAAAAGAAAAGCAAGCCTTTTTTCAAAAATCAAAATCGAAACCGTCATTTTTGCCGAAATCAGACTCGTTTTTTCTAAAAAAAGAAAGGAGAATCCGTCTATTTTTCATTCCATGCAAAAAGCACCAAGCCTCGTTTTTGTTCTTTTCTAAACGTGAACTTTTCTCCCAAAAAACGGCGGACCATACTCTTTGGCCCGCCGTTTTTTCATCAATCCTTTTCTATTCCTTCTGGCCGTCCCAGCGCAAAAATACCGTGCCGTCCAAGGTCTTCCACACGGCTTTCCCCTCTTCCCAAATCATATAACTGTGGGGCGAGTTCTCCTTGGGTATGGAAACGCTGCCGGGGTTCATGCAAAACACACCATCTTGCTCTCCACAAAAAGGCACATGGCTGTGTCCGCGCCAACAAATCATTTTCTTTGTGACCGGCGGCAGCGGATGATGCCCATGGACTGCTAAAATCTCCTGCCCATCCAAAAGCAACAACGCGCTTTCGGCCAAGATGGGAAAGTCCAACACCATCTGGTCCACCTCTGTATCGCAATTTCCGCGAATGCAAAAAAGTTGATCTTTTTTTGCATTGAGCATGGCAATCACTTCTTTTGGCTCATAGCCTTTGGGTAAATCATTGCGTGGCCCATGGTAGAGCAAATCGCCCAATAACACCAGCCGATTGGGCTGTTCTCGTTCCATGGCTTCCATCAGTTGTTTACAGTAAAAAGCCGAACCGTGCAGGTCCGATGCAATCATGTATTTCATGTCAACGCTCCTTTTCTCCTTTGTTTTCATCATACGCCGCCCCTTCTTTTTTTGCAATGCCTTTTACTCAAAAACAGATTTTCCCTTGATTTTTTCATTTTCTTTGCCTTTTTTGTCATTTTGTAGTATAATGTCTATGATTGCAATGACATGCGTCCTTGCAAATACCTTTGTAAAAGGAGCGTTTTTATGGCTGTTAATCCTTCTGAACACCGCACAACAGGCCGTGTTCTTGATATTTTTGAACTTCTAGCATCCAGTGATACTGGGTTTACTTTGACGGAGATTGCAAAAAAAATCGGCGCCCCAAAAAGCAGTATTTTTCCCATGCTGCATACCCTGGAATGCCGCCATTATATCTCCCTCAACCCCAACACACTGAAATATTCCATCGGTGTGAGCATGTTTGCCATCGGCTCCACCTATGTCAATAATGAAAACTTGCTAAACCACATCACCCGCGAAATGACAAAGCTGGTGGATATTTGTAACGAAACGTGCAGCCTTGGGATTTTGGATGGTTATAATGTGCTTTATATTGCCAAAAAAGATTCCCCCCAAAGCCTGCGCCTGGTGACCTATGTGGGCAAACAAGTTTCGGCCAACTGTACCGCCTTGGGGAAAGCCCTGCTTTGTAAGCACACCTTTGAAGAAGTGGAACGGCTGTTTCCAAAGGAAGTGCCCTATTGCACCAAGCATTCCATCACCGATTTGAATGTGCTCTATAGCCAGCTCAAACAAGTGGAACGGGAAGGCTTTGCCTATGAAAACGAAGAATTTGCCGAACAAATTCAATGCATCGCTGTGCCCATCATGAAACAAGGCAAGCCCATGGTGGCCGTCAGCGTTTCCACCCCATCCTTCCGTAATGACAGTAAAAAAATTGAAGTCATCAAACGGGAATTGATGAACATCAAGCTGAAAATCGAACTGTTACTGCGTAATTCCAACGCCCAACTGCGGCCTTAAACAAAACGCAAATCTGGAACGTGTTTTGAAAGAAAACAATTTTTCTTCGCGCTTACAGCAGCAGTTTCTCAAAAAAACCGTTTTGCAAAAAAGAAAAGAGCAGGAATCCTTTGTGTTGCGAAGATTCCTGCTCTTTTTGTTTTCTACCCAAGCTGTGTCAAACGTAGGAAGCGCTTTTTATTCTGCCTGATTCATTTTTCCGGCAAACAACACCTGTCCCGACGTTTCTTCATAAATATAATAGGTAAACGGATGGTCAAAGGTTACCGTCACCACGTCCTCCACGATGCTGCGGTAGACGGTTGCTTCTGTAAAGGCCGCCGCCGTGGTGCCTTCTTCATTGACATCGATGGCCACCGACTGTAACAGGCAGCTTAAGGACAAAGGCGTATCGCTGACCAAAGAGAAATCGGCCTCTTCGCCAAAGGCCTTGGTCACGCCCATCTGTCCCATTTTTTCCTTCAAATCCACTTGATTGTTTGCCTGGAATTTTGGCAGTTTCAGTTCTACATACCGATTTTCCGCTTCCTGGGTGATCTGTTGAAATTCTTCCAACGTCAAAGGATCTGTGGTAGAGACAAGCACCATGGAAAACTTGCCTGCCTGGGTTTTATAAGGCAAAATGACGGCTTCTTTGCCGTTGCCTTGATAATAGTCTGCTTTGTGCATGGTTTTTCTGAGATAAGGCACGATGGCCTTGGTACCGTCTGCCTGATCAAAGGTCCCATCTTTGGTATCTTCCACGCCAAACTTTTCTTCCCAAGGCAAATCCAAATACAAGGTACTGGTAAAAGAGACATCAAAATTTTCAAAATTTTCCGCAAAGCCGCTTTCCGTTATCATGCCATTGGTTTTTTCTGCCAACCAGGCATCAAAAGTTTCTGGTCGATCGATGCCAAAAATGCTGGCTTCATAAGTTTCTGTCAAATACGACGCATAGTCAGGCAAAATGGTCCGCTCCGTGCCCTCTCCCGTTTGATACACCAAAGCATCCAAAAGATGCACCGTTCCCCATTTGGACGTCTGCATTTGGCGTACATATTCCTCATAGCTGGTGATGTATTGCTCCAATTCAAACACAGATTCTGCACCAATGGCTTCCAGCAGTTCTTCCCGCGTTTCCCCTTGGGCGCCGCTGGCCATCATGCCCATCACATGAAGCAGGCCATAGGGCGAAATCACTTCGTTTTCCGTATTGGAAAGACCATTGATCAGCTTCAGATAGAAAGGCGCATACAAATTCTGCTGCTCCTTCACATCTTTCCCCTGTTCCACCGGCACAATAATCTGCACATCGTCGCCGGAATATTCCACCACATAGCCCACCGAATAATTCATGGCCTCCATCAAATCCCGCAATGGATAATAAGTGGTGCCGTTTTCCACCACAGCCGCCTTTCCATTGGGTTTTTCCATGGTTTCCTGGCCGCCTTTTGTATACAGCTCCATTTTGCCATCGGCAAGGGTATAGGTCAAGCGCCGGGAGCTATTTTCGATGCACAGCGTTTTGTCTGTTTTGGTAAAGGTATTGGTTGGAAAACTCTCCTGCAAGGCCTCCAAGGTAAGAAACACACTTCCATCGATGTTTCTGGTATCCCTCGTCACATCATAGGACAAAGGCGTCTGCAACACATAGCTGGTCTGTCCTGCAAAAGCCGGCGTTGCACCCAGCACCATGGCCAAGCCCAGCAGGCCGCATAACCATCTTTTTTTCATCTCATTCCCTCCTTTTTGATCCCCATCTTCCAGGTATGCCTCTTTTTTCCTATCATATTTCTTTTCGTATCAGAAAGCAAGGATAAACGACAATTTGTAATAAAACTGTAAAAACAAAGCACAAAGCATATTGGCGTTTGGCGTAGGTTTTTTGGAAAACAAAAAAGCTGAAATCCTGACATACCAAGGATTTCAGCTTTTTCATTTTCGCTCAGGTCGTTTTCTTTTTAAAAACCGCTTTTGATCTACCTTTATTTTTCGATTTTTTGTTGTGTGAAAGCTGTCAATGTGCGCAAAACAACGTTCCGACTGCGGCAACTTTTTTCGGTACAGTTGCCGCAAGAAAGGCGTGGATTGGTCTTTTCCCAAAACCGGGCCGGATAGCGCCGTTTTTTCCACTCCCATTGGAAAAACACCACACAGCCCAAAAGAAAGAGGCACCGTCCGCCCCAAAAACGAGAAAACAATAGCGGCGTTGCCATCATCAGATAATCCCAATTATAAATCACACAAGTCATGCAGCATCTGTTTTTCATCCAAAACACTTGAAACGGACAAAAAGCCACAATGCAAACCACATCACAAACAGAATAAAAAAACGTCAACGCCCATAGCGCCTCTTCTCTTTGCGGCAGCGAAAGCAAGAAAAAAAGACAAACTGCATTACAAACCACCCAAACCAGACCACTGCGCCATGCCTCTTTTTTCCATTGCCGTTGCACTTCCTTTGGCACTTCTCCTTGGGCCAAGTCAAATTGCTTGTCGGCCCCATGGCTTTCCAGGCGATTTGGAAAAAGCCGCCGTACCATGGAAACGGCCAAAAACAATCCGGCCAAAACCCAAATCTCCCTCGGTACAGTCCAACTTCCTAAGGCCTGCCCCAAAAAGACCACAAAGCAAATCATTCGTATCCCGGCCTGCACCAACAGGCTCCCCCGTACCGTCATGGGTTAGTTCTCTCCTTCTCCTGCCAAGTACCGCTGGGCGGCCGTTGCAATGGCTTCGCCGATGGCGGTGAGATTGGCCTTAATCCATGTCTCATCTTCTGCATTATCGTGAAACCCTGCCTCAATCAAAACCGAAGGTGCATAGGTGCGCCGTACTTCTGCCAAGGATGTAGTCGGAAATAACTGCACCAAGGCGGGGTTTGGATAAATCTTTTGAAACTCTTCTTGTAATAACAGCGCAAATCGTCTGCCGCCTGCGCTTTGGGGATAGTAATAAAGTCCCACCCCTTGAAACTGTCCCTCTTTTCCCTCCGGGGAGGCATTGGAATGGATGGCAATATGCAAATCATAGGGATAGGCATTGGACTGAGCGATGACTTCCAAGAGGCTTTGACTGGGGTCGTTTCGTCCAAACTCTATGCCCGCCGTCTCTAAAAATGGCTCCACTTCGTCTGCCACCAAGTTCATGTATTGCTCTTCTGTGCCTTCGGTCAAATACAAATTCCACTCCTGTACCGAGGGACTTAAAAAAACAGCTGCCATAGGCCGCACTTCCTTATTCCTTTTGGTCTAACTTATGCGCCTATCGCTTCTTTTCTGCATCGTACACCACTTTTTTTGCCAAAACGCCCATGGCAAGGCCCAGCACCACCCCGGCCAATATGTCCGTTGGAAAATGCACATACAAATACAGTCTGGAAAAGGCCATGGCCGCCGCCAGTACATACAGCAAAACCTTTTTCCTGGTCGACTGCCCCAAAGAAAGGGCATAGGCCGCCGCAAAAGAGCTCATGGTGTGGCCCGAAGGAAAAGAATAATCCTGGGGCGGCGCAATCAAAAGCGTCAAATTGGGCAGATAGGAAAAAGGCCTTGGCCGTTGTACCAAATTTTTCAAGAAACCATTGCCAATCACCAAACAAAGCAGCAGAGCCAAAATGGCAATGATGCCCCTCTTTTTCTCTTTTTTCACCAAAAGCACCCAAAGAATCAGCGCAATCCATAAAATGCCACCGCTGCCCAAATGGGTATAAACCGGCCAAAACCAGTCGCCCCATGCACTGCCAAAGACAGCCTGTATGCCATCCAAAAGTGCAAATTCCCAGCCAAACTGCACCTCAAAAACCTCCTTTTTGATAAGGAATATATCATATTTTCCTCTTTTTTTCAACTTTTCTTCTTCCTCTGTAGAAAAATTCCTACAGGACTTGTATTCATTTTTGATTTATGATACACTACAGTTAAATCGTACAAATGTAAGATTACATAGGAGGGATTTTTATGAAAAAAACATGGGCACTTTTGCTTAGCACCTCGCTTCTTTGCAGTGCCATCTCCATACCTGCCGCGGCACAAACCTTTTCCGATATGCCGCCCAGCCATTGGGCTTATCAAAACGTGGAAGACGCCGCAGCCGCCGGCATCATGAACGGGATGGACAGTGGCTATTTTGGCACAGGCCAGACCGTCACCCGGGCCCAGTTTGCGCAAATGCTCTCCAACTTATTCGGCTGGAACGCCAGCGCCACGGCCTCTCCTTTTTCCGATGTGCAAGACACCTCCAGCTGGTATTACACAGCCGTCAATACGGCCTCTGCCCATGGGGCCACCGACGTGACCAGTGGCTCTTTTCGCCCAAACGAAAGCATCACCCGGCGAGAATTGGCTGTGATGCTGGTCAAAGCCTTGGGCTATGACGCATTGGCAGGGCAAGTATCCGACACAGGCCTGCCCTTCACCGATGTTTCCACAGACAAAGGATATATCACCATCGCCTATGACTTTGGTATCATCAGCGGAAAAAGCGCCACTTCCTTTGACCCCGAAGGCTATGCCACCCGGGAAGAAGCCGCTGCCATGATGATGCGTCTTTATGAACGGCAAAACCAGCCTTTGGCTTACCAACATGCTTTTTACGCCTTTTCCTCTTTCTCTCAAAAAGAAATTGCTTCTTCCTATGATGCCGTTTCCTATGGTTGGAGCCGTATGGTGTTAGAAAATGGGGTTCCGGTGGTCAATACTTTAAGCACCGGTGGAAACGAATGGGTTGTGCCGTCCGGATATGAAGACGTGGTGGCCTTTTATGACGGCAACGGCGTGGAACAATATCTGAATGTTTTTTGCAGCGCAGTAGAAGCCGATAGCCCCATGACGTCCATTTTAACCGACCCAACCTTGCGCAGCCAGGCTGTAGCGGCCATTGTGGAAGAAGCCACCACCGTTTACCGTACCACCGGCACCAATTTCTATGACGGCGTAACCATCGATTTTGAAGGCCTCCGCGGCAATGAACTGAAAACTGGCTTTACGGCCTTTTTAACCGAATTGAATACGCAGTTGGATGCCGCCGGGAAAAAACTGCAAGTGGCCGTATCGCCCAAACTGAAAAACAGCAGTGCCTACTACGACGGCTATGACCTCTCGGCCATTGGCACCCTGGCAGACCATGTCATTATCATGGCCTATGATTATGCGCCTACTTCCCTTTCGGAAACAGAAATGGCCAGCGGCTTTACGACTACTCCGGTCACGCCTTTTGACGAAATTTATTATGCCATCAAAACCACCGTTTTCCAAATACCAAAGGAAAAAGTGGTGCTGGGGTTAAGCATCGATAGCGCAGGATGGAACGTGGTCAATGGTGTCATCACCAACAGTACCCCCATCACCATCAGCAGCAGCCAATTACGGGATAAACTGAATCAAACCGATACCATCAGTAACTATTCCCGCACCTACCATAACCCTTACCTCACCTATCCAGAAAACGGCGGCACCACCACCTTGTGGTATGAAAATGCCCTCAGCATGCAAGAAAAAGTGGACTTGGCCAAATTGTTTGGCATCAGCGGCACATCCATCTGGCGCCTGGGCCTGATCCCCGATTACTCCAGCAGTAACTTAAATGTGGCACAGGTGTTAAAGAGTAGATAATCGAAATGGAATCAAAAAGTGATACTCGTCTCTTTTCTATCGTTTCCAGCATCCTTTTTTTCCACCTGGCGCTTGAACAGCTTTTTAAAAGCAATAAGAAGTAGAAAACGCAAGACCACGTCTTCCGTGGCCTTGCGTTTCTTATTTGAAACAAAACTTTTTTCTAACGCACTTCTCTGTTCAAGCTATTCCCTTGTTACGACTCGCCAAACGAAGTCTCTGCCGATACACCGTAAAACTCATACGGATTGGTTTCGTGGAACCCGGTGATTCCTTTTTTCAGCACGATATTTCGGTTATAGTTATTGATAACCAGGATGGTGTTGCTATCATACAACTGCTGCATGATTTCGTTGGTCAGCTCGGCCCTTTTCTCTTCGTCCATTTCCATGTAATTTCACCGAAAAAATGCTTAAAACATCTCCTAAATCAACTTCTAAACATAAAGAAAGACCGCGCGGCAAATTGGGGAGAACCACGCGGTCTATATAAAGGGTATAATATGGGGAGCGTTTTCATTTTGTTATCCACAAGAAAAACCCATTGGGATAACTTCAATCATGACGCTAGAAAGCGAATTATTTTACGTACAATACAGCATCCAACAACAGTTTGGTGTAGTCGTGCTGTGGGTGATCCATGATCTGTTCTGGAGTACCAATTTCTACGATACGGCCGCCCTGCATAATCGCAATACGATCGCAGAATGTACTACATACAGCCAAGTCATGGGATACGAATATCATCGTCAAGCCTCTTTGACGACGCAGTTCATACAAGTACTGCAAAATCATAGCCTGTGCAGATACGTCCAAAGCAGAGGTGATTTCATCGCAAAGAAGCATATTGGGGCTGGTTACCAAACCACGGGCAATTGCCATACGTTGTACCTGGCCACCAGAAAGCTGACGAGGATAACGGTCGGCCAGTTCGGAGGCCAAGCCCATCATACCAACCATTTCATCAATACGGCGGTCAGCATCGCTTGCATCCGAAGCCAACAGCTTCAGGTTTTCCTTCATGGACTGACGGATGGTCATTTTCGGGTCGAATGCAGCTTCCGAGTCCTGGAAAATTACCTGGAACCAACGGCAAACATCTTTTGGTTTTTTGCCAGTATATTCTTGGCCTTTGAAAAACAGCTGGCCATCGGATACTGGTTCCAAACAGGAGATCAGGTTCAGCAAAACACTTTTGCCACAGCCAGATTCCCCGATGATACCCAATACTTCACCTTCATTCAGAGTAAAGTTGATATCAGTCAAAACTTCTTTTCTTTTATTCTTTTTCCCGTATGCTTTCGCTACGTTTCTCACTTCCAACAAAGGTGCTTCACTCATTGTTTCACCCTCCCTTCTGAGCAGCTAGCAAAGTGGCCAGGTTCCACTTCTTTCAAGCAATATGCTCTTGTTTTACAAGCCTCGGTGCGATGTTTGCAGCGAGGTTCAAAGGTACAACCTGTCCATTCTGCACCATCCAGAGGAGGTCTGCCTTCCAAACCAACTGGCAATTTTCTGTCTTTGCCAGGGATAGCAGCCAACAGTGCACGGGTATATGGATGAATTGGATCGTCCAATACTTTGCGGATATCGCCATATTCTACCATACGGCCGGCATACATAACACCCAGTTTGTCAGCGATGTGAGAAGCAACGCCCAAGTTGTGGGTGATGAAAAGGATGGACCAACCAAGTTCATCTCTCAACTGTGCCAATTCTTCGATAACCTGTTTCTGGCTGGTAACGTCCAATACGGAAGTTGCTTCGTCGGCCAGCATCAGTTTTGGTTCTTGCAATACAGCCAGGCCAATTGCCATACGTTGGTTCATACCACCGGACATTTCCCAAGGCTGATGGCCCAGAAGACGTTCCGGATCAGGGAAGTTCAGACGTTTGAACAATTTAATTGCTTCGCCGCGATCAAATTTTTGGTTGTGGCACTGCAAGGTTTCTTTGTACTGAATGTCATAGCTTCTGATGTTGTTGAAAGAACCTCTTGTGTTCTGTGGTACATAACCAATTTCGGTACCCAGAATCTGACGTCTTTCTTCTACACTCAGATTCGTAATATCTCTGCCGTTGAGGATGATGCTACCATTTACTACCTGTGTACCCAGGTGTTTGATCCCCAAAATGGCTTTAATCAATGTACTTTTACCGCAACCGGATTCCCCTGCAATACAAACGATTTCGCCTGGTTTTACAGAAAAGTTAACGTCGGTTACAATCTTAAACTCACCATAAGAAAGGGTGAGGTCCTTGATTTCCAATAAATTTTCAGCCATGTTCACACCCCTCCATTACACATCATTTGCTACGTCGCATACGCTTTCACCGAAGTAGTTGAACAGCATAACTGCAATCAAAATTGCAACAGCAGGAGCAAATACTGTCCAAGGTGCCAGCTGCAAGTAAGGTCTACCTTCACTTACCATGGAACCCCATTCAGCTGCCGGAGGCGCAACGCCCAGACCCAGGAAGGACAGACCTGCGATGGAAAGCATCGTGGTACCAATTTCCAATGTGGCATTTACCAACATGGGACCAATCAAGTTTGGTAATACGTGATGGAACAGAATGTTGATGTCCGAAGAACCCGTCAAACGACAGGAGTTAATATACGGTAAGTTCTTAATACGCATCGTATGGCTTCGAGCCAAGCGCGCATAAGAAGTCCAGCTTGTTACCCCGATAGCGATCAAGGCATTGGTCAAGCTACCGCCCAGGATACCGGCTACGGCAATAGCCAATACCATCTGAGGCAAGGAAAGCAAAATATCTGTAATACGCATCAGGATGTTATCTACTGCGCCGCCATAGTAGCCGCAGATAATACCAATGGCGGTACCAATGATAAAGGAGATAATAACCAATACCAAGGTAGCAAAAATAGATGTACGCGCACCGGCCAGCACACGAGAGAATACGCAGCGGCCCAGGTGGTCAGTCCCAAACCAAAATTGTGCAGAAGGTGGCTGTTTCATCATGGTTGGGTTAGAAGCGTATGGATCATTTGGTACAAAATATGGTGCAAAGAAGCTGAGAATCAATACTACGAGCACAATAATCCCTAAGATAATGGCTTTACGTTTCATTTTAAGTTTTTTCAGCTGCTTTTTGCTCAATTGTTTTGCAGGCTTTGCAGCCCCATTTTTCACAGTTGCAGTTGCTGCCATAGATGTATTCACCTCTATTCTAATTCAATTCGTTTATCGATGATGCAATAGCTGATGTCTGTCAACAAGTTAATCAAAACCTGAATAGTTGCCAAAATCAATACAACGCCCTGCACCGTTGGATAGTCACGGCCATTGATGGAGTCGATGATCAAGGAACCAACACCTGGCCAACGGAAAATGGTTTCAATAACTACACTACCGCCAAGCAGCGTTCTAATCTGCAAAGAAATAACTGTTACAATAGAGCCCAGCGCATTATGCAAAACGTTCCGATACAAAATCACACGTTCTTTTACACCACGTGCATGCATACCGATTACGTATTCTTCATCCAACTGCGCCAAAACGTCAGCTCTTGTTTGTCTTGCAAATTTGGATGCCATTGGAATAGCCAAGGCAGCTGCAGGCAAAATCAAACCTTTGAAGTCCCCTTTCGAAATAACTGGGAACAGGTTTACTTTGATACAGAACAAATACATCAACAACAAAGAAATCAAGAAGTTAGGCATTGCATTACCAATGAATGTGAAGATACGGATGATGTTATCCGGAATAGAATCTTTCTTCACTGCGGTAAATACACCAATAGGGATTGCAACAACAACCGAAACAATGGTGCTGGCTGCAGCCAATTTGATGGTGTAGCCCAATGCTGTCATCAATTTAGGTAAAATTGGGTTACCATCAATATAGGAAGTACCAAAGTCACCGTGTAAGATACCAAATACCCAATCAAAGTAACGTACAAAAAATGGATCATTCAGGCCCATGGCTTCTCTTTCCATCTGGAGCAGTTCATCGGTGATGTTTGCACCCTGGGAGGCCAATTTCAACAACGCAGGATCCCCTGGTGTTAAGTACATCAGCAAGAATACGAGAAGCGTCAGTACAATCAATACAGGGATTAAGTTGATGATTCGCTTAATAACGTACTTGAGCAAATTCTTTCACTCCTTTTATATGTATTTTTGTATCAAAAGTAAATAACAAATGATAATTGCCGCATTTTGGAAATGCTGCGAAAAAAAAAAGAACTTTCTTTTTAGTTAGGGATACACCGCCAAAAATGGCGGTGTATCCTAGAAAAAACATTATTCTTCGTCCTAATCAAACAATATTCAAATTAGTTTGCTGGAGTTGTAGCTGCAGATACACCATAGAATTCATATGGGTTATTTTCGTTGAAGTTGGTAACGCCTTTACGCATTACGGTATTTCTGTTGTAGCAGTTCAATACCAAGATGGTGTAGCTATCATAGTATTGCTGCATAATTTCGTTAGCCAGTTCGTTCCGTTTGGCTTCGTCCATTTCATAACGATACTGCTGAATCAAAGCGTCTGTTTCTTCATTGCCAAAACCAGCTACGTTGCCATAACCGCTGGACTGTACTGCAAATTCCAAGAAGGTGATTGGGTCACCAGTTTTGTCAGTGATAGAACGATAGAAGCCGATTTCGTAATCGCGGTCAGTCATGTAAGTACCGTCTGGGTCTTCTTTCAGAGCGATTTCAGCCTGAATACCAAATGCATTCAACTGTTCTTGCAACAGTACAGCGATGGTATCAATGTTACGAGAAGCATAGCAAGCCAGAGTTACTTTCAAAGGCTGGCCATCTTTCATGTAAACGCCGTTGGTCAGTACATAACCATCTGCTTCCAGTACTGCTCTTGCTTTATCCACGTCAGTTGCAGGTGGCTGAGCAACACCATAATCAGTATCAGTATCAAAAATAGTAGCAGTTGCGGTAAACATACCAGGCATGAAGGAAGCGATTGCTTCACGGTCAATCATCAGAGTGATTGCCTGACGTACGCTTTCTGGCAATCTTTCGCTGTTCATAAAAGCGTAACCTCTCATCTGCATTGGTACACTGTGCAGGTCATAGGTATCTGGATCCTGGCTGAACAGTTCGATGTCAGAAGAGGTGATGTTATCGTATGCATCGATTTCACCATTCTGCATAGCCATCAGTTTGGACTGGTCATCGCTCATGCTGTAGAAAGTAACGCTGTCGCAGATAACTTCGCCGCCCCAGTAGTTGTCGTTTCTTACCAGAGTAATGTCACCTTCTGGAACGAAAGTTTCTACTTTAAATGGGCCAGTTGCAATTGGGTTGCTTACGAAGTCAGTGGTTGCATCCAGATCCAACATACAAAGTTCTGGTGTAGCCAAGTCGTTTACGATGGTAGGATAAGGAGCCCCAGTGTCGATGGTAAAGGTTTTATCATCTACTGGAGTAATGGTCCAGTCTGCCATATAAAGGAAACGATTGTTCTTTTCGATCAATCTTTCGAAGTTACGTTTTACCATTTCAGAAGTCAATGGTGTACCGTTGGAGAAGCAAACACCGTCTTTCAAAACGACAGTGGTTACCTGGCCGCTTTCATCGGTGGTAGCACTTTCAGCCAACCATGGTTCCAGTTGCATATCATCGTTGATCCGATACAGCGTTTCAGTCAAGCCGTATTTTTGAGAGTGCCAAGAATAGTAGTCTACATGTGGATCCAAGCTGCCATATGCAAATGTTTCAACGCTTTTGAAATCATTGTCGCTAGCGCTTGTTGTAGAAGTGGAAGCGCCATCGCCGCCTTCCGTTGTTTCGCTGCCGCCGCCGCAACCAGTCAGTAATACGGTAGCTACCATCATTAAACCTAATGTTCTTTTAAACCATTTCTTTTTCATTTTCTAACCCCTCCCGTAAAATAATCATGTACTCCCGATGCAAAATTATTTTTGGTGTGTTTTTGTTGTGCAATCAGTCCCTTCTTTTTCTTCCATCATAGAAGTAGAGAAATGGAAAAGCGGTTGATTCTTTCCTCTCGTCCAAACTTCTTTTCTGCTTCAACAACAATTTGTTGTTTACAAGATGCCAGTTCTTGTATTCTCCCGGGCAACAAACCATATCTTCTGAAACAGCTTTAAAAAGTTATTCGGCAAGTGAAAAAAGCAAACCGTTTCAACTAAAAAAGTTGTCCGAATGTTTCTCTGCTTCTTCTCCCCAGAAAATTTATACTTATTAAGTTTTTGTAAACTTGATGTAATTTTATCATTTCGTTGTGATTATTGTAAATCCCTAAACCAAACAAAGATATTTTGCTTATTTTGTGCATTTTGTATAAGTGCACCCAAAGTAGACGGGCTATTTTTGCGTTAATTTGTTCTAACTACCCTTTTTGCAGAGAGTTAGTTATGGCAATTTTATCTTTTTTCCACCAGTTAGCCTTGTTTAATATTTATAAGCAGTTTTGAATATTTATTCAATATAATGCGAATAAATAAGAAATTTATAAGTGTGTTAACTACATATAACTTCATTTGGATAAAAAAGGCAATAGTCCTTTCTAACAACCCAAAACATATAAAAGCATCGAAAACTGTTTGAAAGGAAACTGTATATCTAGCACAAGGAACGTTGTTCTATATTCGTCAATTTGTGAAAAAAAACAGGTTTCTCTTGTGCAACATTATATCTCTCTTCCAATCATATTCATGCACGTTTATAAGTTCTGTCAAATTGCAAAACATTTTGGGGTCACCTGTCTATTTTGTCTTTTTGGAGGAAAAACATTTTCCTTGGATTTTTGAACTGTTTTTTCAGGGATCAGGAGGTGGATTCTCTTTTGTTCTTAAAAAAACCATAAAAAAAGAGAAAATTATTCCAAAAAAACCCATTTTTCCCTTTCTTTTTCCACTCCAACTGTCCATTTCTTCTTCTGTCAAGAGAGAAAAACCAAAAATAACTCTTGGTCTTTTGTCTTTTTTGAAAGAAATCTTCTCATTTTTTTGCTGCTGAATCTGAATTTTTTCAAAACACCATCATATGAAACTTTTTTGTACTTTTTCATCATACCACATTCTTTAAAAAAAGCAATGCTTCCCCCCTCTCTTCCTTTCTTTTCCTTATATATAGCAAAAAAAGAAAGACTGCTAAAGCAGTCTTTCTTTTTTGCATCAAGATCCATTTTTGTTTGGATCAGGGGATACGATATCAAGTGGATTCTAAATTCTGAATGAAATTATTCTTTTGCAATGCTTTCCACCGTGGTGTTTGCATTCAAGCCATAAAATTCAAAAGGACTATCGCCTTCAAAGTTTTTCACTTCATTGCGCACCACCGTATTACGGTTATAGCAATTTAAGAAGATGATCGTGTTACTATCATAGACTTGCTGCATAATCTCGTTGGCCAACTCGGCCCGACGGTCTGGATCGCCTTCGTAGCGTAACTCTTCAATCAAAGCATCCGTTTCCGGATTTCCAAATCCAGCAATGTCTTGATAGGTACCTGTCCGGAATGCTGCATCGATGAAAGAAAATGGATCGCCACTTTTATCGGTCAAGTTACGATAAAACCCAATTTCATAAGCATCGCCTGTCATATAGGCAGCATCTGGGTCTTCCACAATTTTTAAATCGGCCTGAATCCCAAAGGCCTTCAGTTGTTCCATGATGACCAAAGCAATGGTATCAAAGTTTCTTGCTTCATAGGAAGATAAGGTTACCGAAAGGACCTGGCCATCTTTTGTATAGTACCCGTTTTCCAGTACATATCCATCTGCTTCCAGCACAGCCCGTGCTTTTTCCACATCCCGCTCAGCCGGCTTCGCTTTTCCATAAGGTAGCGTTTCGCCAAAAGCCGTCGATGCCGATGTAACCATGCCCGGAATGTAAGCGGCAATGGCTTCCCGGTCAATCATCAATGCGATGGCCTCCCGCACACTATCTGGCAGCACTTTCGCATTCAAAAACATGTACCCTCTTGTTTTCATTGGGGTGCTGGTTACCGTATATTTTTCTGGCTGGGAAGCAAACAGTTCCATATCGTTGGTGTTGATATTATCGTATCCGTGCACTTCTCCATTTTGCATGGCCAGCACTTTCGATTGGTCATCCCCCATGCCATAAAAAACAACGCGATCCAGCTGTACTTCGCCGCCCCAGTAATTTTCATTTTTCACCAATATACTATCTCCATCCGGAACAAACGATTCCAGTTTAAATGGTCCTGTACAAATGGGGTTATTCATAAAGTCCGTTGTTGCATCCAAATCAATCATGGAAATTTCAGGAGAAATCAAATCATTTTTCAGTGTTGGGTAAGGATTTACCGTATCAATCACCACAGTCTTTTCATCTGGCGCTTCCATCACCCAATCACTCATATAGAAAAAGCGGTTATTGACTTCTGGCACCCGCTCCAAATTTCGTTTCACCATATCGGCCGTCAATGGATTGCCGTTGGAAAAGCAAACACCATCTTTTAATCGGATGGTACTGACTGTGCCGTCGGTTGTGATGCTCTCGGCCAGCCACGGCTCAATCTCCAAATCCGCATTGATCCGAAATAATGTTTCCGACAACCCATATTTTTGTGTATGCCAAGCATAATACTCCTTGTGTGGATCCGAACCACCATAAGGGAAGTGCTCGATACTACGAAAAACACGTTCTTCTGTCGTAGTTTTTGCCGAAGTACTTGCTTCTTTTGTTTCACTACTACCACATCCGCCAAGCAGTAAAACCATTGCCATCATTGCACTGAAGAACGAACAAATCGCATTTTTCTCATAGACTTCCCTCCTAACCGTTCCAAAAAACCCCAAGCAGCCATTCTTTTTTTTCGCCCATCCCCTCTTTCTTTTTTCTTGTTTCACGGATTTCCTCCGCGTGCTTTTTCTTCCTTCTTTCTGGAACAAAAACGGAAACGGCCCTCCTTTTCGGAAAACTCCTCCATTTCGTTCCATCAAAGAATTCATTTCCTTTGGTTGCTTTTCTATCGTTTTTCCATTGTTTTTGTTCGTCGGAAGCTAAACGTTTTGTTCTTTCTTACAGCTGTTTCTTCTATCTATAAAAACTAATATCGATGTATTTTTCTTGTACTAGCGCCATTTTATCATTGCCTACCAAGAAGTGTAAATTCTCAAAACAGACAAAGATATCCTTTGTTTGTTGGACTAATCGCACAACAGTAAAGTGACAATAGTCTATAATTATTTATTGAATTTTACCTGCTTTTTTTCCTTGTTTTGAAAAAAACAGACAGAAAGCATAAGAAAAAAGCATGGGTTTCCATGCATTAGCTGAAACTAATTTTTATTCTCTTTTTTTCATATAAATTCACTTTCGAAGAAAACCCAATCAAAAATATGCATCTGCATTTTTTTGCCTTTATTTCCATCTTTCCCTTTTTTTTGCCCATAAAGTGGAAGAATCAGACGACTTTTCCTCAAAAAAACAAATCATTTTAGTCTTTTTTTATTTGCTATTTGTTTTCCCCCATCATGTTCCACAAAAGACGGCCATCTTGACTGTGCATCTTTTTTTCCATTTTCATTTTCTTCTCTGCACAATTATAAATCCAAAAAGCCAAACTTTTTTTCTATCTTTTTCTTCTAAAAGCAAAAGAAAAAAAGCGATGAAACTCATCGCTTTTTTCTTTAAAATCGACTGCAATACCAATCCGCTTGTTGTAAAAACGGATAGATTTTTTCATCGAAAATTCGGTAAAATTTTTGTTTTCCGCTTCGTCTGACTTCCACCAGACGGTGATCTTTTAATACACGAAGTTGATGGGAAACGGAAGATTGGTTCATATCCAGTTTGCTTGCCAAGTCATTGACCGAAATTTCTCCCGGTTCTAAAGCAAGTAAGATACGAATGCGGGCAGGCTCTGCAAAAATCTTAAAAAACTCTGCCAGCTCCTTTTCTTTTTGCATCATTCCATCACCCTACAGATTCTTCACAAACAAAGCACGAATGGCGTTTAAGATGGCCAGGATCATAACACCAACGTCGGCGAAGATAGCCAGCCACATATTGGCAATCCCGAAAGCACCCAGTACCAGCACAACCATCTTTACGCCGATGGCAAACCAGGTATTCTGGTGAACGATACGCAGGCATTTACGAGAAATCTTGATTGCTTTTGCAATTTTCAACGGATCGTCGTCCATCAAAACAACGTCAGCAGCTTCGATGGCCGCATCGGAACCCATAGCGCCCATGGCAATCCCGATATCTGCTCTGGAAAGAACAGGCGCATCGTTGATGCCATCGCCCACAAAGGCCAGACGTTCTTTTTCCGATTTTTTCTGTTCCAACAATTCTTCCACTTTTGTTACTTTGTCGGCAGGAAGCAGTTCCGAATATACCTGGTCAATGCCCAAGTCTTTTGCTACGCGGTCAGCCACTGTTTTGGCATCGCCGGTCAGCATAACCGTTTTGTTCACGCCAGACTTATGCAGCTGCCGGATGGCTTCTTTGGAAGTTGGTTTTTCTACGTCAGAGATCACAATATGGCCAACATAAGTGTCGTTGATTGCCACATGGATGATGGTACCTACTTGATCGCAAGGCAACCATTTCACACCAATGGCATCCATCATTTTGGAGTTACCAGCACAAACGGTATCTCCGTTAACTGTAGCACGAATGCCATGGCCGGCTACTTCTTCTACATTTTCCACAGAGCAATCATCTGCTTCATTGGGGTAAGCGGCCCGCAGAGAGTTTGCAATGGGGTGTGTGGAATAACGTTCCACATGGGCTGCCAGATGCAGCAAATGGGTTTCGTCAATTTGTTCTGGATGTACAGCCGTTACTTGGAATACACCTTTGGTCAGTGTACCAGTTTTATCAAATACAACGATTTTGGTCTGGGAGAGGGTTTCCAAATAGTTGGAACCTTTCACCAACACGCCTTCTTTGCTGGCGCCGCCGATACCGGCAAAGAAACTCAATGGAATACTGATCACCAAAGCACAAGGACAGCTGATTACCAGGAAGGTCAGTGCACGGTAAATCCATTCGCTCCACATCGGTACACCGCCGGTGGCCGTCAAAATGATGGGAGGAATCAGCGCCAAAAGCAGGGCGCAAATCACAACAGCAGGGGTATAAATTCTGGAGAATTTTGTGATAAAGTCTTCGGATTTGGATTTTCTGGAGCTGGCATTTTCCACCAAGTCCAAAATTTTAGAAACCGTCGATTCGCCAAATTCTTTGGTGGTTTTCAGTTTCAGCAGGCCGTTGATGTTGATACAACCACTGATGACTTCATCGCCAGGCTGTACTTCTCTTGGCAAGCTTTCACCGGTCAAGGCGCTGGTGTTCAAGCTGGTAAAGCCTTCGGTCACGATACCGTCGATGGGCACTTTTTCCCCAGGCTGTACTACGATGATGGAGCCGATTTCCACTTCGTCTGGGTCCACCTGTTCCAGCTGGCCATCTTCTCTTTGAATGTTGGCATAGTCAGGACGAATGTCCATCAAGTCGCTGATATTGCGGCGGCTTTTGCCTACGGCATAACTTTGGAACCATTCGCCTACCTGGTAGAACAACATAACGGCAATGGCTTCCACATAGTCGCCGGTGCTGTATAACCCCAAGGCAATGGCGCCCACCGTAGCCAACGCCATCAGCAAACATTCGTCAAAGGGCTGCCGGTTTTTGATGCCTTTGCCGGCCTTAATCAAAATGTCATACCCTACAATCAGATATGGCACCATATAAAGCGCAAACCGCAGTAACCCATCCACCTGCACAAAGTTCAGGCCAATCATCATCACAGCCGAAACAATAATGCGAATCAAATTCTTTTTCTGTTTCTTATTCATCGAATCCTCACACCCCTACCTTTTGATTGGAAGTTTTTATTTAATATATGATTTATCATTCATATTTTCGGCGAATTTTTGCGCCCCGGTTTGGGGCGCAGGTTTTTTGTTTCTTTTGTTTCTTAGAAGAAGATTTCGCAGTCGTCTTCTACTTTTTTGCAGTTTTTCAGAACTTCAGGCATAACCACTTTTGGATCCTGACCTTCTTCAAATTCTACACTCATTTTCTGCATCATAAAGTTGATGGATGCATCTTTTACACCAGCCGTTTTTTTCGTAGCTTCTTCCATTTTGTTTGCACAGTTTGCGCAGTCCACTTCGATTTTGTAGCTTTTTTTCATGATCAATCAACCTCTTTCTTTAATGATTTAATAATTGTTTAATCGTTAGCTATAATATAGCCCATTTCCCCGGAAATGTCAATGGTTTTTTCAAACATTTTTCTTTTTTTTCATCTTGCCATTTTCGATTCTTTTTCATATAATAGAAGGAATTAGATTGGGACAAAAGGAGTTTTTTAGGAGGTGTGCCTATTTATGTCAGATGAAACACAATTCGAGCCGGTTTTGCCCCACCATCATGGGGAGGATTTGAGTCTTGCTCACTGTATGCCGGACAGTATCACCATACATACAGTGGCCGGGATATTAAAACAACTGGGAGACCCCAGCCGATTGAAAATTTTTTGGCTGCTTTGTCATTGCGAAGAGTGTGTCATCAACATTGCGGCCCTGACTGAAATGTCCAGTCCGGCCGTTTCGCATCACCTGCGTCTCTTAAAATCCAGCGGCCTGATTGTTTCTCGCCGTGACGGCAAAGAAATGTATTATCGCGCAGCAGATACCGACATGGTTCGCTCACTTCATTGTACCATCGAACAAATTGCAGATATCAGCTGTCCCGGTTAAGGGATGTCTGAAAATCTGATCTAAAATTACCTATAAAAAGGCAAAAAGCACCCTCCTTTCGTTTTAGAAAGGCACTGGGTGCTTTTTTTCATTGTTCCATAATCGGTCGAATCACCGCTTCAAAATACTCCGTCAGTTCTTCTGGCGTTTCTTTCAATCCCCCCTTGATCCACCATTGGATCAAATTGATGAAACTGCCAGAAATATGGTTGATTAAGACGGCATCGGGCACACCGTGGAGGTGGTGCCCTTGCTGGGCAATGATCTTACTGATATAATACTCCGTCAAATGCTGTTTAAAATACTGTAAAAAAAGTTCTCCGCTTTCGCATCCCAGAATACCGGTGATGTTTTTTTGACTATCCCGCAAATGATATAAAATATGCGTCAAAACGGCATAGGGATTGTCTGCATGATGGGAAAAATCATGGGTATTTTCCGTCATCAAGTGGTCAGAAAACACATGTTGGAACATATCGCTGCAAAACTCCCGCAACAAATCATCTTTCGTCTCAAAATGGGCATAAAACGTACTGCGGCCAATGTTTGCCCGCTCCACAATTTCTTGTACACTGATATTGCTGTAACTCTTTTCTGCCAGCAAACGGCTTAGGGCCTCAAAGATTGCTGCGCGTGTTTTTTGCTGTCTCCGATCCATACCACCACTCCCCTGTTTGTATTAAAAAATCCAAAACGGCACACTTTTTATATTTTGTTCTATAACTGACAAAAACCTCTTTTTGATTATTGCTACTACAACATTTGCTACCTATAATAGGTAAATGAACAAAATATAAGAAAACCTATGGTACTTATCATACCATAAAAAACAAAATATTCAAATGGGGAAGATGGATTTATGACGGAAAAAAGGGTAACAAATATCAAAAACATATTCATTTTGGCTACACCAATTATCATTGAAAATTTGCTGCAGACATTATTGGGGATTACAGATACCTACTTTGCCGGACAACTGGACAACCTGGCTATTATTGGCATTGGCGTTACAAATGTTATCATGAATGTATTGATTTCTTTTTTCACTGCCATTACGGTTGGTAGCATTGCCGTCATTTCCAGAAGTTTTGGCCACCGCGATTATGACAAAGTCAACCGGGCCATCATGCATTCCATTGTATTGGGCACTATTTTAGGTTTGGCTGTTGGTATCATATGCGCCGTCTTTCGAGAACCCATTTTGCTTGTTTCCGGGGCTGACCAAACGACGCTTCCCATCACCATGCCTTACTATTTGATTGTGTCGGTGCCTTGCGTGTTCTTGTGTTTGCAGTTGATTTTATCCAGCTGTTTGCGGGCCATCAAAGACACCAAGTTGCCCATGTATATCATCGGCGGCACCAACATTTTAAAAATCATCCTCAATGCCATCTTTATGAAACTGGACATGGGCGTTTGGGGCCTGGGCTTTGCCACCACATTGTCCCGTTTCATCGGCATGGTTTTACTGTTCTTAGTGTTGTATCACCATGATAAAAACGTCAATTTGAAACCTTGCCACATCACCAGATTGGAAATCAAAACCATCTTGCGGGTAGGGATCCCCGCCGGAATTGAAAAACTGATCATGCGGATTGGCCAGCTGGTTTATAACGCCATGGTGATCCATTTAGGCACCACCGCTTATGTGGCCCATAACATTGCCAGCAACATTGAAAACTTTTCTTATACCCCGGCCCTAGGCTTTGGTTTGGCCGTCTGTACCTTGGTTGGCGTTTCCTTGGGCGAAAACGACATCAAACAAGCAAAAGAAGAGGTAACCCTTTCTTATATCATCTGTGCCTTAATCATGGGCGGTTTGGGCGCTTGTATGTTCATTTTTGCAAGGCCCCTGGCGGCTTTGTTCACCGACACGGTGGAAGTACAAGACTATGTGGTCCAGGTATTACACCTGATCGGTATCGTGCAACCATTTTCTGCTTTGGTACAGGTAATGACCAACTCCCTGCAGGGGGCTGGCGATACGGAATTTCCTATGTATGTCACCTTCATCGGGGTTTGGGGACTGCGTACCGGTTTGGGCTTCGTCTTTGCCGTCGTGCTTGGGTTTGGCTTAATCGGTGCTTGGACTGCTTATTCTTTGGACTTGATTGTCCGCGGTCTGCTGTTACTCTATCGCTTCCGGAAAGGTCATTGGCAGAATATTCGGCTGTAAAACACCTTCTGTTTCTTCGGTTCATAAAAAACCATTTCCAGGTCTCTGGCGCAGCCAGAGGCCTTTTTCTGGCTTTAAAATGGCCTTCCCTTTTTCTCTGTCTGATACCAACAAAAGAACTTAAACGCTGCTGTTACAAACACATGCAGAAATGAAACCAATCCTACCTTTTGTTTTCTTAAACCAAAAAAACAGCCTGTGACTTTTTTATCACAGACTGGTTTCCTTCCATTTCAGTAACCGAAACGTATTCTTTTGATAATCCAACCATCCATCTTTCCTCAATTTGCTTAACTCCGCCGACATGGCGCTGCGTTCCACGGCCAAGTAATCGGCCAACTGTTGACGGTTAAACGGAATCGTAAAGACATTGCTTTCTGCCAACTGGGCCTGGGAAGAAAGATAGGAAAGCAGCTTTTCTCTTGTGGTACGTTTTGCCATATGCTCCACTTTTTTGGTCAAAAGCAAATTTTTCTGGGCCAAAAGCGACAGTAAATTTTGAATCAAGCGACCATGAAACGCACAGGAGGAATGGCAAACATGGAGCACCCGCCCCACATCCAAAAACAAAACCGTGCTCTCCTCCATGGCCTCCACACTGACTTCCAGTGGTTGTTTCGTACAAGCATAGGCCTCCCCAAACACCTGGCCGCACACGGCCTCGGCCAATATGGTTCTGCCGCCCCAAAAATCCTCTTTGACAATGTGCACCCGTCCCGAAAGCACCAACCCCATCTGGCTTTGGGCCTCTCCGGCCTGGAACAAAAAACTGCCCTTGGGGTAAGTCTTCTCCTTGGCCGAAAGACATTGCAGCATCGTGGAAACTTCCTGGGGCGATATGCCCAAAAACAGACGGCTATTGCGGCACAAGGCAAGATAGTCCATGATTTCTCCTTTCGTTGGAATAACAACAGATTTCTGGGAAATAGTATACTATACTATGGGAGAAGACGCAAGCACAGAAAGGAGTTTTCTCTATGCTCAAGCATATCCAGTCAGAAACAATTTTACAACTGAAAGACGAAATTTCCGTACAAGAAGGACAAGTGGTGAGCAAAACCTTGTCCCAAAACGAAGCCCTCAGCCTGACACTGTTTTCCTTCGATGTCAACGAAGAAATCAGTACCCACCGCTCCGAAGGAGATGCCCTTGTGACCATCCTTTCCGGAACGGCTCGCATCACCATCGACAACACACCCTTTGTCCTTTCCGAAGGCCAAACCATTCTCATGCCAGCCCAAAAACCCCATGCCGTTTTTGCCGAAACGGCCATGAAAATGATGCTGCTGGTTGTCTTTTAACATTCCCTCAAAAAAGAAAGGAGTATCGATATGTTTTGTTTTCAATGTGAGCAAACGGCCGGTTGTACCGGCTGCACCAAAAATGCCGGTGTCTGCGGTAAAACGGCCATCACCGCCGACTTGCAAGACCGCCTGACGGCAAGCTTAATCGACCTGGCCCATGCCGCAAATGGTCAAAAGGCCACCCCTCACACTGTCGATTTAACCGTCCGCGCCCTCTTTACCACCGTCACCAACGTCAATTTCCATAACGATGTGCTGGAACAAATGATTGCAGAAGTCAAAGCCGAAAAAGAGATCTATGCCAATGGCTGCGCCGGCTGTGAAACCCCTTGTCCCTCTGGCGCTTCCTTTGACATGCAAACCATCTGGCAGGCCCCGGAAGACATTCGCTCTTTAAAATCTTTGATTCTCTTTGGCATCCGCGGTATGGCAGCCTATGCCTCCCATGCGGCCCAGCTGGGGCGCCATGACGAACAGGTGGACCAGTTTTTCTTGGAAGCCCTCTTTTTCTTGGGCGAAGATACGCCGGCTGAAAAACTGCTTTCGCTGGTGATGAAAACAGGCGAAGTAAACTTACGCTGTATGGCGCTATTGGATGAGGCCAACACCGGCGCCTATGGCACCCCAGAGCCCACCGAAGTTTCCTTCACCGTGGAACCTGGACCCTTCATTGTGGTTACCGGCCACGACCTCCACGACCTGGAGCAACTGCTCATCCAAACCCAAGGCAAAGGCATTGCCGTCTATACCCATGGAGAAATGCTCCCGGCCCATGCTTACCCAAAATTGAAAGCCTACCCCCATTTAAAAGGCAATTTTGGCACTGCTTGGCAAAACCAGCAAAAGGAATTTGCCTACCTCCCCGGCGCCATTTTGTTTACCACCAACTGTCTGATGCCGGTCAAAGAAAGCTATGCCGACCGCGTCTTTACCACAGGCGTTGTGGCGTATCCGCAAATGGTGCACATCGATGAGAAAAAAGATTTTACGCCTGTCATCGAAAAAGCCCTGGAACTGGGCGGCTACCCAGAAGCAAAGGGCGGCACAGGCATCAACGGCGGCACCAAAACCACCACCGGCTTTGGCCATGGCACGGTGCTTTCTGTGGCCGGCACCGTGGTGGATGCAGTCAAAAGCGGCGCCATCCGCCACTTCTTCCTGGTGGGCGGTTGTGATGGTGCCCGCCCGGGACGCAACTATTACACCGATTTTGTCAAACAAACCCCATCGGACACCGTCATTTTGACCCTGGCCTGCGGCAAATACCGCTTTAACGACTTGGACCTTGGCACCATCTGCGGCCTGCCCCGTCTGATGGATATGGGCCAGTGTAACGATGCCTATAGTGCCATCCGGGTGGCGCTGGCCTTGGCCGACGCCTTTGACTGCTCCGTCAACGACTTACCGCTGACACTGGTGCTGTCTTGGTACGAACAAAAGGCCGTTTGCATTTTGCTGACGCTGCTCCATTTGGGGATCAAAAATATCTACCTTGGCCCCACCCTGCCGGCCTTTGTCTCCCCCGGTGTACTGCAAGTCTTAGTGGATCAGTTTGGCCTACACCCCATTTCCACCCCAGAAGAAGACCTGAAAGCCATTTTGGGCGAAACAAAATAATCCCCACTATAAAAAACAGCCTTCTGCCATTTTCCATCGAAAACGGTAAGAGGCTGTTTCATTGGGTGCCTATGAAACTCTTTTGCGTCGATCTATTTTTTTTGTGCTTCTTCCAAAATGGATTCCAATTCTTCTTTGGAAAAGAAATAGGTTTGGTTACAAAAATGGCATTTCAACTCTGCCTTGCCATCTTCTTCGATCAACCGGCCCAGTTCCTCTTTTCCCAAACTAATCAATGCCTTTGTCACCCGTTCTTTGGAACAGTTGCAGTACCAGCTCATAGGCACCGTATCATTGACTTCCACTTCCAATCCTTCCAAAATCATGGCAAGGATTTCCTCTGCCGTTTTTCCCATGTCCATCAGATCGGTGATATAAGGCAAATGGGCAATGTTTTCTTCCAGTCGATTTACCACCTCTTCTGGCGCATCGGGCATCAGCTGTACCAAAAACCCGCCGGCCTGGCGCACGCTTTCATCGGTATCCACCAAAACGCCCAGCCCAACGGCCGATGGCGTTTGCTCGCTTTTAGCAAAGTAGTACGTCAAATCCTCTGCAATTTCGCCACTGATGAGGGGGATTTGTCCGGCATAAGGTTCCTTTAACCCAATGTCTTTGATCAGCGTTAAGGTGCCTTTGCCCACGGCCCGGCCAATATCCAGCTTTCCTTTATATTGTTCCATCAATGCCACATCGGGACAAAAGGCATAGCCCTTCACCCGGCTATGGCTATCGCTGGTGGCCAAAAGCCCTTGCAGCGGGCCATCGCCTTTGATTTGCAGCGTCACCAAATCCGTTTCGTTTTTCAAATCGCAACCCAGTATGGCCGTAGCCACCAAAAGCCGCCCCAAGGCCGCCGTAGCCACCGGGCTTAATTGGTGCAATTTTCTGGCTGTTTCCACTGTTTCTTTGCTTTCTGCCACAAAGGCACGGATGGCGCCGTGGGCCGCTGTGGCACGGATGATTCTGTCACTCATCGCCTTCGTCCTCCCATTCTTCTTTTGCTGCCAAAATGGTCCAGCGGAAGCTTTCGTCGCTCCCTGGTTCATCCGTCTGGTCGTCCGTCACCGATAGCAGTCGAAATCCCGCATTTTGCAGCATAATTTCAATCACAAATAAGTCATAGGCCTTCTCCTGGTGGATTTCTTCCACCCGCTCATAAAGCCCATTTTCTTTCTTTACAAAAAAAGTCACGTCATAGGTATTGATCTGGGTTTCTTCATCAAAGTCGTTTTCCCAAATATAGGCTGCTGCGTCCTCCAGCTGGGTATACGTTTTGTTCCCCAGCATTTGGCGAAACTTTTGGGCCGTGTTCAAATCAAAGAGAAAAAAACCGCCGTCTTTGAGGTGTTCTGCCGCCGCAAAAAAGGCTTCCTGCACCTCTTCTGGCTCCGTCAAATAATTGAGCCCATCACAAAGGCAAAGCACCCCGTCGGCCTCCACCGGCACGTCCATCTCACACATGTCCTGGCAATAAAAGTCCACCGAAAGCCCTGCCTTCTTGGCCTTTTCCTCTGCCTGCGTCAACATCTCTTCCGAAAGGTCCACGCCCGTCATTTCGTATCCCTTTTGGGCCAAAGGCAGGGTAATGTTTCCCGTACCACAGCCCATTTCCAACAGCCGTTTGGGCCGAAACCCGGCCCTTTGCCATAATTTTTCTGCCTGCTTGGCCCAGGCGTCATAATCCACTTCGTTCATAAACAAATCGTATACCGAAGCAAATTGGCCATATACCTCCATGGGGCCGCTCCTTTCTCTCCAAATGAGAAAACCGTCTGAAAAACGGCACAAAAAGGCGTGCCGGGTCACTGCCGGAAAACGCCTTTTTCTCTGCCTCAATCTTCCAGTTTTTCTTTTACTTTATCCCAGAAGCCTTTTTTCTCACCTTCTTTGCTTTCGCTGCGGCCGTCAAATTCCCGCAACAATTCTTTTTGCCGATTGGTCAGCTCCGTTGGGATTTTCACTTTAAACGTAATGATTTGGTTGCCTCGTTGGTTTGGATTGCGCAAACTTGGCACACCGACACCGCGCAGCACGGCCGTTGCATCGGGCTGCGTCCCCGGTTTGACGGTATATTTTTGCTCGCCATCGATGGTACGAATGGTAATTTCATCGCCCAAGGCCGCCTGCACAAAGGAAATGGGTACCTCACAATACAAATCCATGCCTTTCCGTACAAAATAACGGTCCGGCTGTACATAAACCGTCACCATCAAATCGCCATAAGGTCCGCCGTTTACCCCGGCCTCCCCTTTGCCGGCCAGACGGATGGTCTGCCCGTTATCGATGCCTTTTGGTATGTTCACTTCAAATTTTTTCACTTTGCGCACCCGGCCTTTGCCGTGGCAGGTGTTACAAGGGTCTTTGATGGTTTTGCCGGTACCGCCGCAAGCCGAACAAGTCTGGACGCTGGTCATGGAGCCGAAAATGGATTGTTTTACCACCCGTTCTTGCCCGGTGCCGTTACAACGACGACAAGTTTCTGCATGGGTGCCCGGCTTTGCCCCAGTACCATTACAGGTGTCGCATTTATCTACGACGTTAACGGAAATATCTTTCTTCGTCCCAAAAATTGCTTCTTCAAAGGTAATTTGGATGGTCACCCCAATGTCAGAGCCTCTCTGCGGTCCCGTTCTTCTGGCCGAACCGCCGCCAAAGCCAAACATATTGAAGATATCACCCATGTCAAATTCCATGCCGCCGGCGCCGCCATAAAATCCGCCGCCGCCCATGCCGCCTTGTTCAAAGGCCGCCGAGCCAAACTGGTCATATTTGGCCCGTTTGTCTGGGTCGCTGAGCACTTCATAGGCTTCGTTGACTTCCTTCATTTTTTCTTCGGCCGTTTTATCGCCTGGGTTGTTGTCGGGATGATATTTTTTTGCCATCTGGCGGTATGCCTTTTTGATTTCACTTTCGGAAGCGCCTTTTTCAAGGCCAAGGGTTGCATAAAAGTCTTTATTTGCCATAATTCTGTTTCACCACCGTTTGGAATAAAGGCATAGCGCCTTCTTATCAGTTATCAGCACAAGGCGAGGCCTTTTGAGTCGTGACCAAAAGCCCTCGCCTGCTGTTTTATCCAATTAGATTTCTTTGCCGTCGCCGTCTACCACGTCTGGGCCTGCGCCTTGGTTTGGTGCCTGACCGTTTTGTGCCTGCTGCTGATACAGTTTTTCAGAAATTTTGTAGAATTCCTGGGTCAAAGCGTCGGTGGCAGATTTCAGGCTAGCCACGTCGCTTTCGGTCATGGTTTCCACATTCATGCCTTCCGACAGGGATTTCAAGTTGGCCAGCTGGGTTTCGATGGCGCTCTTTTCGCTGTCATCGATTTTGCCTTCCAGATCTTTCAATGTTTTTTCTGTCTGGAACACGATGGAGTCTGCCTGGTTTTTGGCGTCGATGGCTTCTTTCCGTTTCTTATCGGCTTCTGCATATTGTTCTGCTTCGCGAACGGCTTTGTCGATTTCTTCGTCGCTCAAGTTTGTGCTGGCGGTGATGGTGATGGTCTGTTCTTTGCCAGTACCCAAGTCTTTTGCGCTTACATGGACAATGCCGTTGGCGTCAATGTCAAAGCTTACTTCAATCTGAGGCACGCCACGTCTTGCCGGTGCAATGCCGTCCAGACGGAACATACCCAATTCTTTATTGTCTTTTGCCAAAGGACGTTCGCCCTGTACCACGCGAATGTCTACGGCTGTCTGGTTATCTTCTGCGGTGGAGAAAATCTGTTTTTTGGTGGTTGGGATGGCTGTATTCTTTTCTACAATCTTGGTAGCCACACCGCCCAAGGTTTCAATGCTCAAGCTCAATGGGGTAACGTCCACCAGCATGATGTCGCCGGCGCCGCTTTCGCCGCTCATTTTACCACCCTGGATGGCTGCACCCACGGCCACGCATTCGTCTGGGTTAATGCCTTTGAATGGTTCTTTGCCAGTGATTTTCTTTACAGCTTCCTGTACGGCAATGATACGGGTAGAACCGCCAACCAACAGGATTTTATCCAGTTCATTTGCCTGCAATTTGGCATCTCTCAAAGCCACGCGAACAGGTTCCATGGTGGCATCTACCAAATCTGCAGTCAATTCGTCAAATTTTGCACGGCTTAAGGTCACATCCAAGTGTTTTGGACCGTCCTGGTTCATGGTAATGAAAGGCAGGTTGATGTTGGTGCTGGTTACGGTAGAAAGTTCTTTTTTGGCTTTTTCTGCGGCTTCTTTCAGACGCTGCATTGCCATTTTATCCATGCTCAAATCCATGCCTTCGGCTTTTTTGAATTCCTGTACCAAATAGTTGATGATTCGTTTATCAAAGTCGTCACCGCCCAGACGGTTGTTACCGCTGGTAGCCAATACTTCGATGACACCGTCGCCAATTTCGATGATGGAAACGTCGAAGGTACCGCCGCCCAAGTCGTACACCATGATTTTTTGTTCTTTTTCGTTATCCAAGCCATAGGCCAAAGCGGCGGAGGTTGGTTCGTTGATGATACGTTTTACATCCAGACCTGCAATTTTGCCGGCGTCTTTGGTGGCCTGTCTTTGGGCATCGGTGAAGTATGCTGGTACAGTGATGACAGCTTCCGTTACTTTTTCACCCAAATAGCTTTCTGCATCGCCTTTTAATTTCTGCAAAATCATAGCAGAAATTTCCTGCGGAGAATAACTTTTGCCTTCTACTGTTACTTTATAATCGGTACCCATTTCTCTTTTGATGGAGCTGATGGTGTTATCTGGGTTGGTGATGGCCTGACGTTTTGCAGGTTCGCCGATCAATCTTTCCCCATTTTTTGCAAAGCCAACCACAGAAGGTGTGGTTCTGGCGCCGTCAGAGTTTACGATAACAACAGGCTGACCGCCTTCCATCACTGCTACACAAGAGTTTGTTGTACCAAGGTCGATACCAATAATTTTACCCATAATCAATTCCTCCTAGTTATTCACAACGTTTCAAAAAGACGTTTGTTTCGTTTTTTAGTTGGCCACCTGCACCATACTATGGCGGATGACTTTGTCTTTATATTTATAACCTTTCATCATTTCAATGGAAATTTCGTTTTCGCCAAAGTTTTCATCTTCGATGTGGCTCACAGCCGCATGCAAGGAAGGATCAAACTTTTCACCCACAGCCGGAATTTCTTCCACGCCCATGGCCGTCAAAATTTCTTTGAAATTTTTTAACGTCATCTCGACACCCTTATAAAAGGCATCTTCTTTGTCCTGCTGGGCAGCCACGGCCCGTTCCAGGTTATCAATCACCGGCAGCAGTTTTTCGATGGTATCCCGGACACCATCATGGAACATGTTCGCCTTTTCCCGGCTGGTCCGTTCCCGATAGTTATAATATTCTGCTGCAATGCGTTTATATTTATCCTCCGCTTCGGCCAGCTGTTCTTCCATGGAAGGGGTGCTTGTTTCTTCCACCTGTCCATCCACCGCTTCGGTGGTTTCTTCCATTACTTCTTCCAGCTGCTCTTCTTTCGCATTGGATGGTTCTTTGTTTTCCATGCTTTTCCCTCTTTTCTAGGAATCTTGTTCTGTCTGTTTCTTTCGACTGCTATCGGTCAACTGCCGGCGCAAGGGCTGATTTTTTTGTTGCAAGTGGGCGATGGTGTCTTCCATATTTTTGACCATGCCATTTAAAACAGCAATCACCTGGGAATAATTCATCCGCGTTGGCCCCACAATGCCGATGGTGCCGGTGACATGTTCGGAAAGCTTATAGTGGGTGGTGATGATACTACAATCTTTCATTTCGTCAATGCCCAGCTCGTTACCGATATAAATTTGTACGTCCTGCCCTTCTTTTGGCGGCACAGACATCAAATTTTTCATGACATCTTTTTCTTCCAATGTTTCAATGAGCTTTTGGGCTTTTTCCACATCGCTAAACTCTGGAAAGGCCAGCATGTTTTTGGCCCCGGTCAAATGGAACTGTGGGCTTAAACTTTCTGTTGTTTTTTCCACGGCCTTTAGTACGGCATTAATCAACTGCCCCCAGCCGGGAAGTGCGGCCCGCAGGCTATTGATGGCCCGCTCATCCACATGCTCCATGGATTGGCCGGAAAGATAATCGTTGATGATGCAAGAAAGCCGAAACAGTTCTTCATCATCCGGCACGGCATCCAGATGCATGGTGTGGTTTTTCACCATATTGCCATCGGTTCCCACCAACACCAGCACGTCATTATTTTCCAGCGCCATAAACCGAATCTTTTTGATGGTACGGCTATGGACAATGGGGTCCGACATGATGGTGGTATAGTTGGTGAGGGAGGAGAGAATTTTGGCCGTTTCATCCATCAAATATTCAATTTGATTCATGTTGTTGGCCACAACACCCTGCAAAAAGTTTTTCTCCCGCTCCTGCAGTTCTGCCTTTTGCATCAGCGTATCCACATACAACCGGTAACCCAAATCCGAAGGAATTCGTCCGGCGGAAGCATGGGGCTGTATGATAAAGCCCATTTCTTCCAAATCGCTCATTTCGTTGCGAATGGTGGCCGAGCTTAAACCGAAGTTGTATTTCTTGGCAATGGTTCGGCTGCCCACCGGTTCTGCTGTGGCAATATAATCGTTGATGATTGCCTGCAAAATTTTCATTTTTCGTTCACTCAGCGACACAAACGCACCTTCTTTCTTTGTTAGCACTCACCGACATCGAGTGCTAATTTCTATATAATAAAATAGCACTTACCAACAAAACTGTCAAGTGCTATTTCGGTTTTTTTGTTAAGAGAAAATGAATTTTTCAAAAACGAAATTGCTGACATCCATTCCCTTTGGCGTCAAGCGAAGTCTGTCTTGTTCCATCACCAACAGTTTTTCTTCCATTAAATAGGAAAGTTCCCGGGAGAAAAATTGGTTCAGAGGTGCATGAAACTTTTCTTCAAAAGTGGTCAAGGAAATGCCCGCTGTTTTTCTCAGGCCCAAAAACAAAAATTCTTCGATCTTTTCTTCTTCGGAAAGCACTTCCTTGTCTTGGCGCAAAAGCGCTGTGCGGCCTTTGGCCGCCAAATAGGCCGCCAAATCGCCGGTATTATGATACCGCACCCCTTCGGCATAGGAATGGGCCGCCAAACCAAACCCGGCATATTCTTCCACATCCCAATAAGCCAAGTTGTGACGGCTTTCAAACCCCGGCTTTGCAAAGTTACTGATTTCATACTGCCCATAGCCGGCCTGCTCCAATAAGTATTGGGCCGCATGGTACATCTCCCGGTCCAGCCTCTCGTCTGCTTCTTTCAGCTTTCCTTCCTGCCGCATCCGGTCAAAGGGCGTTTTTGGCTCGATGATTAAACTATAGGTCGAAAGATGCTCTGGGTCCAGACGGCAAACTTCCCTCAGCGTCTCCTCCCAGTCCCCAATGGTTTGATGGGGCAGGGCAAACATCAAATCCACGCTGAGGTTAGAAAAGCCCACCTCTCTGGCCGTCAGGAAATTTTCCACAAAGGCCTCCCGCCGGTGAATCCGGCCCAAGGTTTGTAGCAGCCGGTTTTGCCAAGCCTGTAGGCCAAAGCTAAGGCGGTTCACTCCCATGACGCGATATTCCGACAGACTGTGGCGGTCGACGGTTTGGGGGTTTGCTTCGGTGGTGATTTCGCAATCGTCCGAAACGGGATAGTGCTCCAACACTTCATCCAAAATCTTTCCAAAATACGACACCGGCAGCACCGTTGGCGTTCCGCCGCCAAAAAAGATGCTGGTGATGGTTTTATGGGAAAACTCGGCCCGGCTTTCTTTTAACTCTGCCAAAAGCGCCCTGGTATAGTCTTCCATGTAGGCCTCCTGCCCGGCAAAGGAGGGAAAATCGCAATACAAACACTTTTGCCGGCAAAAGGGGATATGGATATAGATATGAAACGGTTCCATCTTGGTCTCCTTTCTTTGCTCTCGTCTTTAACGCCCTTCTTCTGCTTCCTCTGGCAAACAAAGGGTCGTACAGTCGATGGCCTGTTGCAAATGGAAGGAATAGAGATAGATTTGCTTCACTGGTTTGTTCGTCAGCCTTCCCAAGGCCTTAGCATAAATGGATAACTGTAACTGATACTGTTTGGCTAACGTCAACCCCGTGGGATCGGCGGTATCGTTGGTTTTATAATCCACCAACACCAGCCCGTCTTCTTCTTCAAAATAACAGTCGATGATCCCATGGAGCAAAATTTGTTCGTCCAAATGGCACATCTCGTCGGTTCCAAACACTTCATAAGGCGAGAGCGCCATGGTAAAGGATTCTTCCTTTTTCCAATTGCCGACCGCTTTCATCCGCTGCATCAAAGGCGTGCCCAGGGCGTGTAACAACCGCCCCCAATCCAAAAGTGCCACTTCCTCTGCCTCCAGCAGCCGTTTTTGCACCAACTGTTGGGCAAAAAACTGCAAACTTTCCTTGGTATAAGACTGGGAAAAATCCAAATGTTCCATCATGGTATGCATAGCCGTCCCTTTTTGCCGGGCCACTGCGCCGTTCTCCTTCGTTTCTCGGAAGGAATAGGAAGAAGGTTGTAAATAAAAAGGTAACGTGCCTTCTGGCAAATCGGAATGATGCCGCTTGATTTCCGAAATGGAGACATTGGCCGGTAGGCCCGTAGAAAGGGCCGCGCCATAGGTCCCCTCTAGACGTTCTAACACTTGTTCTTCCAAGGCTTTACCTGGCTTCTCCTTCCCCATTCGGTATGGCGTAAAGGGCGCCAGGGCCTCTTCTTTTTCCAAAAGATGAACCGAAAACGGAGCTTCTTCCTCTGGAATCAGGGGTGGTTCCATGCCGGCCGTCTCCCAAAGGCAGCTTCCCACCGGATGACGGCAAAGACCCGGCATCAACCAATCCAAATATGTCGCCGCTTTCAATCGGTCCAGATAGGGCAAAACCGGGGCTTTGGTCTGGGCCGTCAGACACCATTTTTTTGCCGCCGCCGTCAAATCCGGCACCGATCCGGTCACAATCAGCTTTTCTTTGGCCCGCGTCAGCGCTACATAAAGCACCCGCAGCTCTTCGGCCTGGTTCTCTTCCGCTTTCTTTTCCCGTAACAGCGCCTTGGCCAACGTCGGATAGGTCACCCGCAGCTTCACATCGGTGTACGAAAAGGCAAAGCCCCCTTGTTGATGCAATAACAGCGACTGCTGCAAATCCTGTCGATTGAGGCGTTTACCCATGCCGCATAAAAACACCACCGGATATTCCAGGCCCTTGCTTTTATGTATGGTGCTGATCCGTACCAAGTCGTCTTTTTCTCCCAGCACCACGGCGCCTTCTTCTTCCTCTCGCTGGGCTTCCGATAATTCAATATAGCGAATAAAGGGGAAAAGCCCTCTTTGGCCCGTCTGTTCCACTGCTTCTGCCTTTTGGGAAAGCAGACGCAAATTGGCCTGGCGCACGGCTCCCGGCGGCAGCTGGCCCACATATTGAAAATACCCTGTTTCGTCATACAATTTCCATAAAAACCGACTGACAGGCATGGTCTGGCTTTCTTCTTTCCACCGTTCTAACGCAGAAAGAAACACACCAATCCGCGTCGAAAGCGCATCGCTATGGCCTTTTTCATAAGCCACCAAACGCTCAAAAAACGTCTCTTCCTCCGTCGATAGCCGAATTTCCAATAATTCCGAATTGGTAAACCGATACACCGGAGACCGCAGCACCGTCAAAAGCGGAATATCCTGCAAACTATTATCAATCACCCGCAAAAGGCTAACCATAAACGAAACCTCGGTCCGGGCGTAATACTTGGCGCCATTGGGCGCATAGACGGGAATCCCCGCCGCTTCCAAGGCTTGGCTTGCCGCCTGGCTCCATGACTTGGCCGAACGAAAAAGCAGCACAATATCCCCAAAGGCCAAAGGACGATAGCCCTTTCCGTCATACACCTGGTATCCGCTTTCCATCAGTTCCAAGATTTTTTTGGCCACAAAGGTCATTTCCACCTGGGCCGCGTCCATCTCTTCTTCCTGTGGCTCCTCTTCCTTGCGGTTGATCAAATAAACTTCCACATCCCCTTGAGATGGTTCCCTTTGGGATGGGAAATTGCCGCCATACTGTAGCGCCGCCCGGTCATCATAAACAATGCCACCCAAAGAAAGGTCCATCAGTTGGCGAAAGAAGAAATTGACGGCCTGCAAAATGGGTTTTCGGCTGCGGAAGTTTTGGGATAAATCGATGCGGATTTCGTCGCCCGTTTCTCCATAGCGATGGAGTTTTTCCAAAAACAAAGAAGGCTCTGCCTGGCGAAATCCGTAGATGCTCTGTTTCACATCCCCCACCATAAACCGGTTTTTTCCTTTGCCAAGCCGGCCGCTGACGGCCTGCAACAATAATTCCTGCACTAAGTTGCTATCTTGATACTCGTCGGTTAAAATCTCCACATACTCTTCTTGCAGCCGCAACGCCGTTTGCGATGGCCCCAAGACATTCCCTTCCTCGTCCACATCCAGCAAAATGGAAATGGCATAATGTTCCATATCGCTATAGTCGATGAGCAATTTTTCTTTTTTGGCCGCTCCATAGGATGCGGCAAAATCCAGCACCAGACGGGAAATGGTCTGGGCCACGGGGAACATCTCTGCCATGTTTTCTTCCATCTCCTGCGGGGATTGGAAAAAGAAGGATTTTTGCAGTCCCTGGATACCTTCTTTGACGGCATTGCGCATGGCTTTACACTGTTCGGCCACATCGGCGTCTTCGTCTTTTTTTCGCCGCCCAAGGGTCGCAAATCCTCCGGCCAAAAAAGCCTGGGCCAAGGCTTCATAGCCTTTTTCCGCCGCCAAAAGCAAATCCTTTCCATAGGCCACATCGCTTTCTAGGGCTGGTACATACCCCAACGGCCCGCCCTCTTCCAGACAAAACCGCATCGTTTTTTGGCTCTTTTCCACCAATGCCTCCAGCCTTTTTTTCACCAGCTCCACCGTCTGGCTGGCCCAATAGGAGGCCGAAAAATCTTTGCCCGGCGCAAAATGGTCGGCTGCCTCTTTTAACCACCGGCCAGGAAAGGGATTGCTTTGCACAAAGTCATAAACCTGCAGCACCAGTTCCCGCACCCGTCGGTCGCCCATGGCTTCGCCAAAGCTTTCTACCAACTGAAAGAAGCCTTCGTCCTGGGCTTCATACCACCGCTCCATCACTTCATCTAACACGCTGGTCTGTAACAGTGTTGCCGTTTTTTCGTCGGCTGTCTGAAAGGAAGGGTCTAAATCCACCTTCATATAGTGGTCCCGCACCACTTTCAGACAAAAGGAGTCTATGGTGGTGATGTTGGCCCGCTGCAACAGTGTCATCTGTCGCTGCAGCTGGCTATTATGGGGTTGAAGGGACAAAGCATCGGCCAGGGCTTGGGCGATTTTTTCTTTCATCTGCGCCGCGGCGGCCTTGGTGAATGTGAGCACCAAAAGCCGGTCGATATCCACCCCTTTTTTGGGGTTACAAATCATCTGGATGATGCGCTCCACCAAAACGGCCGTTTTGCCGCTGCCCGCTGCCGCCGAAACCAGAATGTCTGCGCCATGGGTTTCGATGGCCTGCCGCTGTTTTGTTGTCCACTTTACTTCTCCCATACCAAAAACCACCTCAAATTTATCTGGCTATTTTTTCTCTCTCCATCTCCGAAAGGCGAATCCGCCGGTTGATGGAAATATATTTTGACAAATACGTCTGAAAACTGCTATAAGAATTATAGCAGAAATTTTCCAAAAAAGCCAACGCAAAGGGGTTTTCTACAGAAAAATCAAACAAATACCGCCCAAAGCTTTTTGCAAAGAGGGGCGGAAACTGGCTTGGGAAATGGAGGGCACAGGCCAAAAGCAGGGTAAAAAGCTTCTTTTCCTCCTCCGAAAAGCCATACGTATCATACAGGGCCTGGGCCATTTCTTCCGCCTTCACCTGCTTTCGTTTTCGCAGCAAAAGTTCGATCGTATGATACATGGCCAAAATTTTATAAAACCGCAGCCCATCCATCTCTCCCATCTGTGGTAGCAATTCATAAAACAAATTACTGTGGCAATCCAGCTCCACAAAAAAATCATAGGCGTCCAAAAACGAAAAATCGATGGAAAGCTGGTAAAAGGAAACGAAAAACGAGTTGTCCAGCGCGCCGGCCTTGGCCAACAACGCCTCCTTTTGCTCCTCCATCACTTCCTCCAATAGCGCCTCTTTCTTCTTTGCCATAAACGGTAACAGCATCTGCCTGTCCTCCTTTCTCATTCTGTCTTTCATTTTACATTTTTTCCCTGTCCCTGTGTGTTCCTTTCGTCTGCTTTTTTGCGCAAAAAAACGGCAAAATAACTTTTTAAAGGTTTGTGCTATGAAAAACCTTGATTTTTCTTTGTTTTATGTTCCATATTTTTATGAAAAAACAAGGTTTCAAACAAAAACAGTACGAAAACAGTACGAAAGGCCCACCCATTTTGAGTGAGCCTTTTTCGTTATTCGTCCCAATCTTGTTTCTTGATTCT
>CALWGC010000029.1 GCA_944378105.1 uncultured Clostridia bacterium | reverse complement strand
CCAGTTTATATTTTTTATTGATTTCTCTGGCTTCTTCTAAGCTGATTTGAAGCATGGGATCTTCCACTTCTTCCACCACTTCTTTTTGGGCATATACCGCCACATCGCCGCTTTCCCGGTCAATTTCCACTTTGATGTTTTGGGATGTGCCAAAGTTCTTTTTGCAGGCAGAAACGAGGGACGACTCGATGGCTTCAAAAATCACTTCTTCATCAATACCTTTTTCTTTTTTGATTTGCTTCAGGGCGTCAATAAATTCGGCTCTGTCCATGATTGATTTCCTCCTTCCCTTCTTCCGGGATATTTAAAACAAAATCGCCAAACGAATTTGTGCAATGTCTTTGCGCGCAAAAGAGAGAGGTTCTCCCGCTTCGTCCAAAATGGTCACCACATCGTCTTTGAGCCCCACCAGTTCTCCTTGGAAGGTTTTTTTCTTGTTTTGGGCGCGGTATAATTTGACGTCCACCACTTCCCCGGCATATTTGATAAAATCCTTTTCCTTCTTCAACGGCCGGTCCAGCCCTGGGGAGCTGACTTCCAGATAATAGGCCTGCTCGATGGGGTCTTTTTCGTCCATCACCACTTCGATGGCCCGGCTGGCTTTTTCGCAGTCGTCCAGCGTGATACCGCCTTCCTTATCGAGATACAGCCGCAAATACCAACTTTGGCCTTCCTTGACAAATTCCAAATCCACCAATTCATAGGCAAGTTCTTCCAGCACAGGGCTTAACAAAGCCTCCAAGCGCTGTTCCGTATTTTCCTTTGCCATGGTCGTTCACCTCTTTTCTTCCATCGCTTACAAACAAAAGAGTGGACCAGTCAGTCCACTCTTTTCTCTGTCACAATATACTTCACCAGTTACAGTATACCATCATTGTTTCAAAAATGCAAGCCTTCGGCCGTTTTTTCTCAACGGTAAATGATTTCATTACGTTTTGGGCCGTTGGAAACGATGGTGATGGGGTAACCGATTTCTTTTTCGATGAATTCCACATACTTTCTGGCATTTTCCGGCAAATCTTCGTACTTGGTGATGCCGCGGATGTTGGTTTTCCAGCCAGGCAACACTTCATAAACCGGTTTGGCCTTTTCCAATAATGGCGTCACAGGGAATTCTTTTGTCACAACGCCATCCATTTCATATCCCACACAAACAGGGATTTCATCCAAGTAGCTTAACACGTCGATGGCCGTAAAAGCCACATCGGTGGTGCCTTGCAGCATACAGCCATAGCGGGTGGCCACACAGTCAAACCAACCCATTCTTCTTGGGCGTCCTGTCGTTGCGCCAAATTCGCCGGCATCGCCGCCGCGCACCCGCAGTTCCTGGGCTTCGTCGCCAAAGATTTCGCTGACAAAAGCGCCGCCGCCAACGGCAGAAGAATACGCCTTGGCCACGGTGTATACCTTTTCAATGCTGTGAGGCGGAATGCCAGCACCCACAGCGGCAAAACCTGCCAAGGTGGAAGAAGACGTGGTCATCGGGAAGATGCCGTGGTCTGGGTCTTTCAATGCGCCCAACTGGCCTTCCAGCAAAATGGTCTTGCCTTCTTTCAAGGCTTTGTTCAAATATTCCACGGTGTTCACCACAAAAGGCGCCACCAGGTCACGATAGCTAAGCACTTCTTCATAAATAGCTTCTGCATCCAGCAATGGTTTATGATAGAGGTGTTCCAGCAATACATTTTTCACTTCACAAGCGGCCGTAATCCGTTCTTTCAGCACATCTTCATGGAACAGATCGCAAATTTGAATGCCAGTTTTGGCATATTTATCGGAATAGAAAGGCGCAATCCCACTTTTGGTGGAGCCAAACTGTTTATCGCTTAATCTTGCTTCTTCATAGGTGTCAAAGGCGATGTGGTAAGGCATCATCAGCTGCACCCGGTCAGAAATCAGCACTTTGGGATTTTCCAGCCCGTTTTCTTTCAAATAGTTCAATTCTTTTACAAAGTAAGGCACGTTAAAGGCCACGCCGGTGCCAATGATATTGACGGTATTGGGATTAAAGATACCGCTTGGCATTTGGTGCAGCGCAAATTTCCCATAGTCGTTGATGATGGTGTGTCCTGCGTTGCTGCCACCTTGGAAACGGATGACAATATCTGCATCGGCTGCCAACATATCTGTAATTTTGCCCTTGCCTTCATCGCCCCAGCAAGCGCCGACAATTGCTTTTACCATAATGAAAATTCCTCCTTCAAATAGAGAAACAATACAGAGCCTGTTACTTTCCTAGTATACACCCAATGGAGATATAAGTAAAATCAATACTTGTTATATTCTATATAACTCTAATTGATACCAATTCTTTCCACTTGTACCCTCTTACCACAAAAAAACTGCCCGGCATAGGCCACCGGGCAGTTTTGCTCTTCTTCTTTTAAACGCGAACACTTTCGCCTTCTGCTTCCAGCAGATCTTGATATTGTTCCAAAATCGGCGCCACCACGTCATCCAAAAAGGCTTCTGTCTGTTGCGGTGCACAGCCTACAAAGTTTTTGCCATCCATCAACGCTTCCAGCTCCGGCAAGGTAATGCCAAAGGCCGGGTCGGCGGCAATACGGCTGAGCAAGTCGTTTTCTCCGCCTTCTTCTTTGACCACACGGCCGGCGGCCATGGAATGCACACGAATTTTTTCGTGCAGTTCCTGACGATTGCCGCCACGTTTCACGGCATCCATCATGATGTTTTCTGTGGCCATAAAAGGCAATTCGCTCATCAAGTGTTTTTCGATGACTTTTGGATACACCACAAGACCATCCACAATATTTCGGTAGAGAATCAAAATGGAATCCAACGCCAAAAAGGCTTCCGGCACACTGATCCGCTTATTGGCCGAGTCGTCCAGCGTCCGTTCAAACCACTGGGTGGAAGCGGTGATGGCCGGATTGATGGCCGCCGTAATGACATACCGGGCCAAGGAACCAATCCGTTCGCTTCGCATGGGGTTTCGTTTATAGGCCATGGCAGAAGAACCGATTTGATGTTTTTCAAAGGGTTCTTCAATTTCTTTCAAATGTTGCAGCAGACGAATGTCGTTGCTGAATTTAAAGGCACTTTGTGCCACTTCCGCCAACACGTTTAAAATCTGGCTATCCAATTTTCTTGGATAAGTCTGGCCGGAAACGGCAAAGCAGGCGTCAAAGCCCATTTTTTCGGCAATCATGCCGTCAATTTTTTTCACTTTTTCCAAATCACCATCAAACAGTTCCAAGAAGCTGGCCTGGGTACCGGTGGTACCTTTGGAGCCCAACAGTTTGGCACGGGAAAGCTGCTCGTCCACCCGTTCCAAGTCCATCACCAAATCTTGCAGCCAAAGGGAAGCCCGTTTGCCAACGGTGGTTGGCTGGGCCGGCTGAAAATGGGTAAAGGCCAGGGTTGGCAGGTCTTTATACTGCCGAGCAAATTTGGCCAGTTCATGGATCACATTGACCAATTTTTTGCGAATCACTTTCAGTGCTTCGGTCATGATGATGATGTCGGTGTTATCGCCCACATAACAGCTGGTAGCGCCCAGGTGGATGATGGGCATGGCTTTATCGGCCTGGGTGCCAAAGGCATAAACATGGCTCATGACGTCGTGGCGCACTTCTTTTTCTCTGGCTTCGGCCACGTCATAATTGATGTCATCTTGGTATTGTTTCATCTGGGCAATCTGCTCATCGGTGATGGGCAGCCCCAATTCCTGCTCCACTTCGGCCAGGGCAATCCACAATTTTCTCCAGGTGCGAAATTTATAATCAGGAGAAAAAAGGTGGCTCATCTCTTCACTAGCATAACGTGAATTTAGGGGATTTTCGTATTTCGGTTTCATTTCCTTCTTCCTCCTCGGTTACGGTTGGGGTTGGGGTTGGATAATTGCCGGTAAAGCAAGCATCGCAGAAGCCACATTTAGAGCCTTTGGCAATGTCATGCAAATGTTCCAGACCCAAAAAGCCCAAGCTATCTACGCCAACCACTTTGGCGATTTCTTCCGTTGTTTCATATTTGCAAGCAATCAGTTTTTCTCTGGTTGGCACATCGGTCCCATAATAGCAAGGCCACAAGAATTTTGGTGCGCTAACTCTCATATGCACTTCTTTTGCCCCGGCAGTACGCAAGGTTTTCACCAAGCGGGCCACCGTAGTACCGCGGACGATAGAGTCGTCGATCATAATAATCCGTTTGCCTTCCACTTCATGGCGCAGTGCATTTAATTTGATTTTTACGCCAATTTCTCTTTGGCCCTGGGTTGGGCTGATGAAAGTACGGCCGATATAACGGTTTTTCACCAAACCAATGCCATAGGGAATGCCACTTTCTTCAGCATAGCCAATGGCAGCAGAAAGACCACTATCCGGTACACCGATAACCAAATCGCCTTCCACCGGATGCTGTCTGGCCAACTGACGTCCAGCCTCTTTTCTGGCCTCATATACACTAACGCCATCAATCACGCTATCGGGACGGGCAAAGTAAATGTGTTCAAAAATACAAAGATGGGTATTGGGGTTTCCGCAATGGTTTTTGATGGAACGCAAACCGTCTTTATCAATCACCACAATTTCGCCTGGTTCAATATCCCGGATAAATTCTGCCCCGACACCATCCAGCGCACAGCTTTCCGATGCAATGATATAAGAATTTTCCAGTTTTCCAAGACAGAGTGGACGCATTCCCAATGGGTCACGGGCGCCAATCAGTTTTCTTGGGCTCATGACCACCATGGCATAAGAACCACAGATTTTATTCATCACTCGGTCTACGGCTTCTTCAATGGAAGCGCACTGTACCCGTTCTTTGGCTAACTGGCAAGCGATAACTTCCGAGTCAATGGTGGTCTGGAAAATCATCCCTTGTTTTTGCAATTCTTCCCGTAATTCATGGGCATTGACCAAGTTGCCGTTGTGGGCCAAGGCCAAGGTACCCTTTACATAGCGGGAAACCAAAGGCTGGGCATTTTGACGCAGACTTCCCCCGGCGGTGGAATAACGCACATGGCCGATGGCAATTTTGCCGGTCAGTTTGTCCACAATATCATCGGTAAAGACTTCTGGCACCAGGCCCATGTCTTTATACTGTTTTACCACCGTATCATCGGTTACGGCAATCCCACAGCTTTCTTGGCCTCTGTGCTGAAGTGCAAACAAACCATAATACGTAATGCGGCCGCTTTGGTCATTGTCGTTGTTATAAATCCCAAAAACGCCACATTCTTCCTTTAATACATCATCGTTTTGCCAATCTTCAAAACAAGTTTCTTTCATTTTGTTCTCTCCTATTCTTGAATGGATGGTTCTTGACAAAATCAAAAAACAATTCTTTCTGGCTTTTGTTTGGATTGCTTATTGTTCTGTAATTCTGCGCCAAACTTCTTCATAGGCCTCTTCCACGCCGCCCAAATCCCGGCGGAAGCGGTCTTTGTCCAATTTTTCATTGGTTTCGCTGTCCCACAAACGGCAGGTATCCGGCGAAATTTCGTCTGCCAAAATAATGGCGCCATCCACGCGGCCAAATTCAATCTTGAAATCGATCAGGCGGATGTTTCTTTTTAAGAAATAAGCCTTCAACAGCTCGTTGATGCGCAGGGCCTGGGCCGAAAGATCGTCCAGTTCTTCTTTGGTGGCAATGCCGATGGCCGTAATTTGCATGTTGTTAATCATCGGATCGCCAAGGGCATCGTTTTTATAAGAAAATTCCAGAATGGGGTTGAACAGTTCTTTGCCTTCTTCTACGCCATAGCGTTTGGAAAAACTGCCTGCAGCCACATTTCTGACAATCACTTCCAGGGGAACAATGGAAACTTTTTTCACCAGCGTTTCTCTGTCGCTCAATTCCTTGATAAAATGCGTCTTGACCCCATTTTCTTCCAAATATTGAAAGATCAAATTGGTCATTTTGTTGTTGATAATCCCTTTGCCGGTAATGGAACCTTTTTTGAGACCATTGAATGCGGTGGCATCATCTTTGTACTGAACGATATAGCTTGTCTCATCGTCAGTTAAAAATACTTTTTTTGCCTTGCCTTCATAAAGCATATCCCGTTTTTCCATTGGTTACCTCCTACTTTGCTTGCCGGCCCTTGGGCCGGCCATCACTTTTTCCGCTTCTATTTTACACAAAGAACCGCCATATTTCAATAGGTTACGACAAATCACCGGGGTGCCAAAAAAAATTTTTCAAAAAAAATCAAAATTTCTCTTCCCTTTTGCTTTTGGTTGTGCTATAATACCATTCGTAGCCGATACGGGGGTATAGCTCAGTTGGGAGAGCGCTTGAATGGCATTCAAGAGGTCATGGGTTCGAATCCCATTATCTCCACTTTCAAAAACTTGTTTCCTTTTGGAAACAGGTTTTTTTGTTTTTCCGACAAAGCCTGCTTTTCTTAGTGGACTTTTTATGGGTAATGCGGTATAATGTGACGATGGGAGAGGAGAAAATTTATCAAAAAGGAGTGACGACCAACGCCATGGAAAAAATCATTTCTTTTTTCCGGCATTTATCTACCACACAAATCATTTTATTGGAATATTGCGGGGTTATCTTTTTGGGCACATTGCTGCTTTGCCTGCCCATTTCCATCCAGCAAGAAACTGGCAACACATTGCTGAACGCTTTTTTCACCGCCACTTCGGCCACCTGTGTCACAGGGCTTGTTCTGGTGGATACCTGCACCCACTGGACCACCTTTGGACAAGTGGTGATTCTTTGCCTGATTCAAATTGGCGGCATCGGCTTTATGACCTTTTGTATTTTGATTTTATCGGTCACCGGCCGAAAAATTGGGTTATTTTCCCGCTCTTTGATGCAAAACTCCATTTCCGCCCCACAACTGGGCGGGATTGTACGGATGACCCGGTTTATCTTTTTGGCCAGTCTTTTGGTGGAAACCATTGGCGCCTTGTTTTTGGCCTTCTTCTTTTGTCCCCGTTATGGCGTGGGCAAAGGAATTTGGTTTTCTTTCTTCCACAGCATTTCGGCCTTTTGTAATGCCGGCTTTGACTTGATGGGAGAAAGCGGGGCCTTTTCTTCTTTCATCCACTACACAGGAAACTGGTACTTAAACCTGGTGATTATGGCCTTGATTGTTTTAGGCGGCTTGGGCTTTTTCGTTTGGCGAGATATTTTGGACAACAAAATGAAAATGCTACGGATGCATTTACACACCAAATTGGTGCTGTTTGTGACGGCCTTGCTGATTTTTGGCGGTGCCTTTTTCTTCTTTTTATTGGAACAAAACAGCGTGGTCTTCTCCCGCTTGCCTTTGGATGAGCAGATCCTTTCTTCTCTGTTCCAATCGGTTACTGTCCGTACAGCCGGCTTTAACACGCTGCCTTTAAACGAATTGACAGAAAGCAGTAAATTTTTATCCATTTGTCTGATGCTCATTGGCGGCTCCACCGGCTCCACGGCCGGCGGGATTAAAACAACCACCTTTGCCATTTTAGTTCTGTCCATTTTCTCCATCTTCTTTCACCGAAAACAAATCGAAGTCTTTGGACGAAGAATGGAAGAAGGGATTGTCCGCTCGGCTTCTTGCATCTTTATGTTGTACTTATTTTTGTCGTGTACGGCTGCCATGATCATTGCAAGAATCGAACACCTTCCTTTTTTGGATACACTTTTTGAATGTGTTTCTGCCATTGCAACGGTGGGCCTCACCACCGGCATCACCCCCACGTTGATGCCCTTTAGCTCGCTGCTGTTGGCATTTTTGATGATTTTTGGCCGTGTTGGCTCTTTGACCATGTTATTGGCGTTTTCTTCCAGCAAACCACCTTCCAGCTCTTCTTTGCCGCTGGAAAAGGTACAAATTGGATAATGCCAGAAGGAGGATTTTTCAACCATGAAATCGTTTTTGATTGTGGGCCTGGGGCGTTTTGGCCGCCATATGGCCGCAAAGCTCATTGAAGAAGGCCACGATGTATTGGCCATTGAAAAAAGCGAGGAACGGGCAGACAATGCCATCCATATTGTGCCCGATATCCAAATTGGCGATTCCACCAACGACACCTTCATTCAATCTTTGGGCGTCAATAATTTTGACGTTTGTGTGGTGGCCATCGGCGATGACTTCCAAAGCTCGCTGATGACAACGGCGCTGTTGAAAGATTATGGCGCAAGAATGATCATCGCCCGGGCCTCTCGGGATATGTACCGCAAACTGTTGCTTCGAAACGGCGCCGACCATGTGGTCTATGCCGAACGGGAAATGGCCGAACGGTTGGCCGTCACCTATGGCGCCACCAATGTGTTTGACTACATTGAGCTGACACCCGATGTGGGTATTTATGAAATTGCAGCTCCCGCCAGCTGGCATGGCAAAAGCATTGTGGAAAAAAACATCCGTGGCAAATACCATGTCAATATCTTGGCCACCAAGCGCAGCGGGCAAATCTACCCCCTGCCTACCCCAGACCACATCTTCAGCCCCTATGAAACACTGATGATTTTAGGTTCCCATGACCATGTCAAACAAATCACCCAATTAAAATAAACCATTCTATTTCTCAACAGGCCGTTTACAAAAAACGGCCTGTTTTTTTCCAAAAAAAAATCTGCCTGTTTTCACAGACAGATTTTTTCATAAGCCGAATCTTAACCAAGAAGCCCTTCCAGTTTTTCCACCGCGCGGTCCAACTGGGTTGTGGCCACCGTTTCCACTTCGCCCGCATCGCAAGAAGCAGCCACCATAGGGTCGATGGGCAGCTGGCCCAATACGTCAATGCCATACTGTGCTGCCACTTCTTCGATATGGCTTTCGCCATAAATCATGATTTTTTTGCCGCAGTCTGGACAGAGTACATAACTCATGTTTTCCACCACGCCAAGGATTGGGATATTCATTTTCTGTGCCATCTTCACGGCCTTACCCACAATCATGCTCACCAAATCCTGGGGAGATGTAACCACCACAATGCCATCCACCGGCATCGACTGGAACACCGTCAAAGGCACATCGCCTGTGCCAGGAGGCATGTCCACAAACAAAAAGTCGATGTCTTCCCAGATGACTTCGCTCCAAAACTGCTGTACCACACCGGCAATCAAAGGCCCTCTCCAAACCACAGGGTCCGTTTCGTCTTCCAAAATCAAATTGACACTCATCACTTCGATGCCCGTTTGGGTTTTCACCGGAATCATGCTGTTGCCCACAGCCGAAGCTTTTTCATGCAGACCAAACACTTTTGGAATGGAAGGCCCGGTCACATCGGCATCCATAATCCCGCAGGCATGGCCTTTTTTCTGCATTGCCGTTGCCAGCAAAGCCGTAATCAAGGATTTTCCTACCCCGCCCTTGCCGCTGACTACGCCAATGACTTTTTTCACATGGCTGTTTTCGTTTGCAGGAATCAACAGGCTTTCTGCTTTTCGTTCGCTGCAAGTTTCGCCGCAGCTGGAACAGTTGTAGTTACAATTTTGGCTCATTTTCTTTTGCACGACCTTTCCAAACAATTTTATCATATTCATTTAAACACGTTTTCCGAACTATGTCAACAACTCATTTCCCCGCTTCACCATTTCTCCTATTTTACCATATACTAGGAAAAAACAAAAGGAGGTTCTTGCTTATGGAAGCCATTGTTCGCCTGCATGGGCTGGGGCTGGATTATCATAGTGCGCAAGGGGAAACGCGGGCGGTGGAGGAAGTCTCCTTTGCCGTTTATCCCGGGGAACTGGTGAGCCTGGTGGGGCCGTCGGGCTGTGGCAAAAGCACCATTTTGTCGGCCATTGCCGGGCTTTTGCCGCCATCAAGGGGCCGGGTGGAACTGGCCGAAGGGATCCGGGTTGGATATATGCTGCAAAAAGACCATCTGCTGGAATGGCGCACCATTTTTCGCAATGCCTGTTTGGGCCTAGAAATTGCCAAAAAGCTCAATGCCACCACCAAGCAAGAAGTCTGGGCGCTTTTGGAAAAATACGGCTTGGCCGATTTTGCCTTCCGCAAGCCTTCGGAGCTAAGCGGCGGCATGCGCCAACGGGCCGCCCTCATCCGCACCCTGGCCTTAAAGCCCGATGTGCTGCTTTTGGATGAACCCTTTTCTGCCCTGGACTACCAAACCCGGCTGCACGCCGCCGATGAAGTAACCGGAATCATCCGCAGCGAACAAAAAACAGCCATCCTCGTCACCCACGATATTTCCGAAGCCATTGCCTGCTCCGATCGTGTTTTGGTGCTCTCCAAACGGCCGGCCGTACTGAAAAACACCTACCCCATCCAACTGGACGGGGCCAAGACGCCGTTCCAGGCCAGAGAATCGGCCGATTTTCATTGCTATTTCAATCAAATATGGAAGGACTTGGATTATCATGAATGACAACACTTCCGCATCTCAAAAAGCCTATTTGGCCGCTTTACAGCGGCAAAAGCATTGGGTGACGTTTTTCCAATGGGCCTGCTTGGGTTTGTTTTTACTGCTTTGGGAAGTCTGTGCGGCCTTGGGCGTCATTGATCCGTTTTTGTTCAGCTCTCCCAGCCGGATGGTCCGCTCCTGTGTGGAATTGCTTTCGGGCGGGGAACTGTTTTATCATATTGGCATTACGGTATTTGAAACGGTGTTAGGGTTTACGCTGGGCACCATTTTGGGGGTGGGCATTGCCATTTTGCTTTGGTGGAATCCTTTTTTGCATCGTGTGGCCCAGCCTTATTTGGTCATTTTAAATAGCCTCCCCAAAACGGCCCTGGCCCCCATTTTCATCGTTTGGATTGGCAATAACATGGGCTCCATTTTGGCTGTTGCCATTTTAACGTCGGTCATTGTTACCATATTAAACGTGCTCAATGGGTTCTTGTCCGTCGATCCGGAAAAACAAAAACTCATCGCCACCTTTGGCGGCACCAAACGCCAGTTGTTTTTTGCCGTTATACTCCCCTCTGCCGTTCCAGACATCATGAACGCCTTAAAAATCAATGTAGGGCTTTCCTTTGTGGGTGTCATGGTTGGCGAATTTCTCGTCAGCAAGGCAGGGCTTGGGTATCTCATCACCTATGGCAGCCAAGTCTTTAAACTGGATTGGGTCATGTTATCGGTGGTGATTTTGGCCTTACTTTCTGCCTTTTTATATCGTGCCATTTTGTATCTGGAAAAAGCCGTTTTGCGTTGGCGGGAATAAAAAAACGGGGAAAGCCATCTTGTTTGGCTTTTCCCGTTTTCTCTTTTAAATTTCGCTCCGCTTCCAGGCCATCGGCGAAAGCAGAAGCAGCATGGGGAACACTTCCAATCGTCCCGCCAGCATACAAAAACTAAAGACCAATTTGCTAAAGGGCGAAAAAGCGCTCCAGTTTCCCATGGGGCCAATCACTTCAAAACCCGGGCCAATGTTACCCAAGGCAGAAAAGACAGCCGTTCCCGACGTAATCAAGTCAAACCCATCTAGAGAAACCAGCAAAAAGGCAACAAAGGCAATCATCATATAGCAAAAGAAGAATAACCCAATGCTACGCAGCCCCGATTCCTCCACCGTATACCCATCGTTTTTCACCGTGCGCACCCGGCGTGGATAGATGATTTTTCCAATTTCATGCATGGCTGCCTTGCACAAAATCAAAATACGCACCACTTTTACACCGCCGCCGGTGGAGCCGGCGCTGGCCCCGATGACCATCAACGTCACCAACAGGGCCTTGCTGAACGTGGGCCAAAGATTAAAGTCGATGGTGCTATAACCGGTGGTGGTCATAATGGAAACCACCTGGAAGAAGGCATAGCGCAAGGATTGTAAAATGGAAAAATCAAAGAGCGACAAAATGTTGATGGTAATCAAAATGGTTACCACCACAATGATGGTCAAATATAACCGTAGCTCTTCGTTTTTTGCCACCGAACGAAAATCTTTTTTCAAGCAACAATAATAAATGCTGAAATTGACGCCAAACAACATCATAAAGATAGCCGTAATCATTTCCACCGCCACATTATTGTAAGCGCCAATACTCAAATTCCGGTTGGAAAACCCGCCGGTCCCGGCCGAACCCATGGAGGTAATGACGGCATCATAAAGGGGCAGCCCCGCCAAAAGCAGACAGATGATATGCACGATGGTCAACCCAAAATAGATCAAATAAAGCATCTGGGCCGTTTCCCGAATTCTTGGCATAATCTTCCCCGGCGAAGGCCCCGGGCTTTCTGCCTTTAATAAGTGCAGTGTCGATGCACTGACATTGGGCATCACCGCCAGCACAAACACCAATACACCCATGCCGCCAATCCAGTGGGTGAAGCTGCGCCAAAACAAAATCCCTTTGGGCAGCGATTCAACCTCTGGCAAAATGGAAGCCCCTGTCGTCGTAAAACCGGAAACCGATTCAAAAAAGCAATCCACAAAACTGGCAAAATAGCCACTAAAATAAAAGGGCAGTGCCCCAAAAAAGGCCAACAACACCCATGAGAGTGCCACGCATAAAAACCCATCTCTGGAACGAAACGTCTGTACCTTTGGCTCCAGCCGCCGCAACATCTGGCCCACTGCAATGACCAAAAACATGGTGGCCACAAAGCTAAGTAAATCCTCTCCGCCATACAAAACCGAAACTGCCAGCGGCAACGCCATCAAAAGCCCTTCCAAAAAAAGCACATGGCCAATGAGGCGAAAAATCAATGCGAAATTCAATGTGCCCACCCTCCAGTTTCTGTCTTTTCAAACACGTCATTGAGCGTTTCCACCCTTGCTTCCGTAGAAACAATGACCACACGATCGCCTTTTTCAATACAATCGCTGCCGGAGGGGATAATGACTTTGCCCCTTCGTTCGATGGCGGCCACAATGAAGTTTTTGCGGAACTGAACGTCTTTGAAGGGCTCGCCCAAGTGCTGTGTGGTATCATTGGCCAAAAACACCAGTGCTTCCACCCGGTTATCTACAATTTTATACAGCGTTTCAATGCTACAGCCCATGGAGTTTTTCAACGCCCGCACAAAACGAATGATTTGAGAAGCCGTCACACTTTTGGGACTTACCACACTGTCGATGCCAAAGCCACGGATCATTTCTTCATAGTTTGGCCGGTTGATTTTGGCAATCACTTTAGGCACGCCCATTTGCGAAGCATAAAGGGCCACCAACAAATTTTCTTCATCCCGGCCTGTCAACGTCACCACCGAGTCAAAGGCGCCCATGTTTTCGCTATGCAATACCGTCTCGTCAGAGCCATCGCCATGGATGATGACACAGTTGGGCAGTCCTTCGCTCAGCGATTGGCATACTTTGTAGTCCCGTTCAATGATCTTGGCCCGGATGCCCACTTCCGCAATGTCTTCACAAAGATAGCGGGCAATTTTTCCGCCGCCAATGATTAGTACATTTTTGGTCTTTCCGCTATAACGGCCAATTTTTTTGAAAAAGGTATGGATAAACGGCGGTTCGCCCACAATATAGGCCAAATCTCCTGCCTCCATCCGTGTATTGCCATTTGGAATCATCACTTTGTCTTGACGCAGCACGGCACAAAAGACAATGGGCACATTGAGACGGGACATGGTCTGCATCAGCGTTTGTCCGCAGAAAATATCGTCCGCCCGTACTCGAAACGCCACCATTTCCACCCGCCCATTGACAAAGGTTTCAATATTGATGGCAGCCGGAAACCGCAGCACCCGGGCAATCTCACCGGCCGATTCCTGTTCTGGGTTAATGACCATATCTAAGCCCATTTCTTTTTTCAAAACAGAAAGTTCATAGGAATATTCCGGGTCGCGGATGCGGGCGATGGTATGCTTTACCCCAAGGCGTTTGCCCGTCAGACAGCAAAGCATATTGATTTCGTCGGATGTGGTGGCGGCAATGATCAAATCGGCTTCCTGTACGCCGGCGCTTAACAGCACCCGGGTACTCAGGCCGCTGCCGCGAATGCACATGACATCCAAATCATCAGCTGCTTTTTGCAGCACCTCTTGGTTTTTATCAATAATGACCACGTCATTGTCTTCCTGGCACAGGTGTTTTGCGGTGTAATATCCCACTTTCCCTGCACCAACAATGATGATTTTCATTCTCGTTCCCCCTTGCTCATCCATAGGACACCCTGTCCAAATTCAGTATCATTATAACAGCTTTTGCTGATAGAGACAATCACTTTCCCCATTCCAAACAGAAAATCGTTGCTTGCTTGTTGTTCTTTTCAAAAAGCTATGATATAATGCTTTTGCTGACTGCCCAATTGGCAGCAGCATACGACATGAGAAAAAGAGGTGTTTAAACCATGGCAACCATCAAACCTTTTCGGGCCGTGCGCCCTACGGCGGCCTTGGCCTCCCAAGTGGCAGCATTGCCCTATGACGTCATGAACGAAGCGGAAGCCAGAGACATTTGTAGCAAAAATCCCCTTTCTTTTTTACATATTGATCGAAGCGAAGTGGATTTACCACAAGGCATTGACCCCACCGACCCTTTGATCTATGAAACGGCTGCCTCTACGATGTATCGCTGGATTGCAGAGGACGTTTTTGTGCAAGACGAAACACCTTGTTTTTATATCTATCGCCTGATTCGAAACGGCCAAAGTCAAACCGGCCTTGTTTGCTGCACCGCAGCCAGCGAGTATGAATCTGGCATCATCAAAAAACATGAACTCACCAGAGCCGAAAAAGAAGCCGACCGCATTCGCCATGTGGATACTTGTAACGCCCAAACCGGGCCCATTTTCATGGCCTATCAGGACAAATCCATTGCCGATTTTTGCCATGCCTGGTGCGACAGCCACCCGGCCGAAGTGGATTTTGTGGCAGACGACGGCATCACCCATCAAGTTTGGGTCATTGCAGATGCCGATGCCATAACCCAGCTGCAACAATCCTTTGCCTCTGTACCAAATTTATATATTGCCGATGGGCACCATCGCTGTGCCTCGGCGGCGGCTGTATGTAAAAAACGCATCGCCTCCCAGCCCGATGCCCCGGAAGATGCACCCTTTCGGTTCATTTTATCGGTACTCTTTCCTGCAGAAGAGCTGCACATTTTAGATTACAACCGGGTAGTCAAAGACTTAAACGGTCTTTCGGTGGATGACTTTTTACAGGAAGTCACCAAACGGTTTTATTTGATGCCTTGGCGGCAGTCCAGCCCTTGCCATCCACGGATGCCCCACCAGTTTGGGATGTACTTTGAAAATCAGTGGTACTTATTAACCGCCCAGGAGGAAATCATCCCGGAAGATCCTGTGGGATCTTTGGATGTTTCCATTTTGCAAAAGAACTTGCTGGGACCTATTTTGGGCATTGACGATCCCCGTACCAACGACCGCATCGACTTTGTCGGTGGTATCCGTGGCCTTGGGGAATTGGAAAAAAGAGTGCTGTTGGGAGAAGCCAAGGTGGCCTTTGCCCTCTACCCCACTTCCATGGAAGAATTGATCGATGTTGCAGACCACAATTTGATTATGCCACCCAAATCCACTTGGTTTGAACCAAAACTGCGCAGCGGGTTATTCATCCATTTGTTGCAATCATAGCACTTTCACCGTTTTTCTAACAGCAAAAAGCAGGCAAGGAACTTTCGTTCCATTGCCTGCTTTTTTTGAGGGAAGCAAACTTTCTTTTGCTTTTTATTCTTCGTAACCTTCTACTTTGGTGTTGTAGGAATATTCTGGTGTTGGGAATGCGCCGCTGTTGACTTCATCGGCAAAGGTGTTCAATGCATCGATCACAGTGGTTCTCAAGTCAGCATATTTCTTTACGAATTTTGGTACCCAATCGCTGATGCCCAGGATGTCTGGCCATACCAAGTCCTGAGAGTCGCAGTGTGGGCCAGCGCCAATACCCATGGTTGGGATGTGCAGTTCTTCGGTGATTTTCTTTGCAACGCCGCTTGGCATACCTTCCAAGTTGATCAGGAAAGCGCCTGCTTTTTCTACTGCTTTTGCCGTTTCCAACAGATGGTCAGCGGCTTCGGTGCTCTTGCCCTGTACTTTGAAACCGCCCATCATAGCAGAAGCCTGTGGAGTCAAACCAATGTGGCCCATCACAGGGATACCAGCTTTTACCACTGCTTCAATGTAAGGCACAGCGTTCATGCCGCCTTCCATCTTCACACAGTCGCAGCCGCCTTCTGCAAAAATTCTGGTGGCATTTTCCACAGCTTTTTCAATGCTGCCATTGTATGCACCAAAAGGCATATCGCCAACCACAAAGGTATTTGGTGCGCCTTTTACCACATGTTTGATGTGATAAACCATATCATCTACCGTTACACCAACGGTGCCAGGCAGGCCCAACATCACCATACCCAAAGAGTCGCCAACCAAAATCATGTCCACGTTGGAAGCATCTACCAACCCTGCAGAAGTATAGTCATAGCAGGTTACCATGGACAATTTTTTGTCGCTGTTTTTGGTTGCCATAATTTCTGGTACCGTGATTTTCTTTTTCATTTTGTAGTCCCCCTTCAAAATTGAGTAAAAACACAACACATCATTGGTTTACACGTCATTTTTGTAAATTCTTACAACAGTTTTTCTTGTTTAAATGTATTATAGCCGATTTTTATACCAAAAGGAATAGGCTTTTACCGATTTTCTGTTTTATTTTAAAACAATTTTACTTTTTCTTCCCGTCAACCATACAAAAAACTCTCATTTCCCCAGTTTCCCAGAGAAATGAGAGTTTCCATTTCACACAATGCGAAAACGCTTATGCCTTTCTTTCTACGGCAAAGGTTACGGCATGGCCGTTCAAATTCCATTCTTTTTCATATCCTGCCGTGGTGCCATAGATGATACCATCGGCCAAGACATCGGCACAGATGCCTGCTTCGTTGCGTTTGGCTACAGCTTCCACTTCGTCGTTGCCTTTCATGGAAAGCACAATGCGGTCGGTCACTTCAAAGCCGGCTTCTTTTCTCATGGTCTGTACCTTGCTGACAATTTCACGCACAAAACCTTCTTCCACCAATTCTGGTGTCAAGTTGGTATCCAGTACCACGCTCATGCGCAAATCTGCTTCGGTGATGAACCCAGCTTTTTCGGTGGTTTCAATCAAAACATCGCTTTCGGCCAAGGAGATTTCGGTGTCATCGATGGTAAACACCAGGTTTTTCCCGTTTTTAAAGCCTTTCACAGCAGCACTGCCGTCGCATTCAGCCAAGTATTTGCCGATTTTTGGTACCAGTTTGCCATATTTTGGTCCCAATGTTTTCAGCTGTGGTTTCAAATGATAGCCAGTGAAGGCATCGGTATCGTCGGTGAACACCACTTCTTTGACATTCAATTCATCGGCGATGATGGCCTGATACAGTTCAGGCAGTTCTTTTTCTGCCTTTACATACATATGGCCGATGGGCTGACGGTTTTTGATGGCGGCGGTATTTCTTGCAGCACGGCCTTTGGCCACAATCTGCAATACCAAATCCATGTTGCTTTCCAATTCTGGATCAATCCAAGCGGTGTTGGCCACTGGGAAATCTGCCATATGCACGCTTTCTGGTGCGGAAGCATCAAAGTTTTTCACCAAGTTTGCATACATATCTTCTGTGATATATGGCGTAAATGGTGCAGCCAGTTTCGACAAGGTGACAAGACAGGTATACAACGTCATATAGGCATTGATCTTATCTTGTTCCATGCCTTTGGCCCAGAACCGTTCTCTGCTTCTTCTGACATACCAGTTACTCAAATCATCCACAAAGGCCTGCAGCGCTCTGGCTGGTTCTGTGATCTTATAGCCGTCCAGGCAAGTATCCACCGTCTGGATCAGTGTGTTCAGTTTGGACAGAACCCATTTGTCCATTGGAGGCAGTTTGTCATAATCCAAGGTATACTTGGTTGGATCAAACTGGTCAATTTCTGCATACAGCACATAGAACGCATAGGTATTCCAAAGGGTACCCATGAACTTTCTCTGCTGTTCGCTTACGGCTTCATCGTCAAAGCGGCAAGGCAGCCATGGAGCGCTATTGACATAGAAATACCAACGGATGGCGTCGGCACCCTGTTTATTCATAACATCCCAGGGGTTCACCACGTTGCCTTTGTGTTTACTCATCTTGATGCCGTTTTTATCCAACACATGGCCCATGACGATACAGTTTTTGAAGTCGCTTTGGTCAAAGAGCAGTGTGGAGATGGCCAGCTGAGAATAGAACCAACCTCTGGTCTGGTCGATGGCTTCGGTGATGAAGTCGGCTGGGAACCGCGCTTCAAAGTCTTCTTTGTGTTCAAATGGATAGTGCCACTGGGCAAATGGCATAGAACCAGAGTCAAACCAGCAGTCGATCACTTCTGGCACACGGGTCATTTGTTTGCCACATTTTTCACACTTGATGTGTACCTGATCGATATATGGTTTGTGCAGTTCGATTTCGTCTGGGCAGTCATCGCTCATGCTTTTCAGTTCTTCAATGCTGCCGATGACATGACGGTGGCCACATTCACATTCCCAAACAGGCAGTGGTGTGCCCCAATACCGTTCGCGGCTTAAGCCCCAGTCGATGACATTTTCCAAGAAGTTCCCGAACCGGCCTTCTTTGATGTTGTCTGGATACCAGTTGATGGTACGGTTATTGGCCACCAAACGATCGCGCACTTTGGTCATGGCGATAAACCAGGTATCTCTTGCATAGTAGATCAATGGGGTGTCGCATCTCCAGCAGAATGGATAGCTGTGTTCAAAAGGCAAAGCAGCAAAGAGCTGGCCTCTTTCTTTCAAATAATCCAAAACCATCTTGTCGCCGTCTTTGACAAAGACACCAACCCATGGTTTTACTTCTTCGGTAAATTTGCCCTGTACATCCACATACTGACGGAATGGCAGGCCATGTTCTCTGCCCAAACGGGCGTCGTCTTCACCGAAGGCCGGCGCAATGTGTACAACACCAGTACCATCGGTCAGTGTAACGTAATCGTCGTTTACCACACGGAAGCCTTTGTCGTCGTCTGCCACAAAGTCAAACAGCGGTTCATACCGCAGCCCTGCATAGTCGGCGCCGGTTTTGGTTTCCAGCACTTCGTATTCGGCATCTTCCCCCAAAACAGAAGAAAGGAGCGCCTGAGCCAAGATCAATTTTTCGCCTTTAAAGAGCACTTTCACATACGTTTCTTTGGCGTTCATGGCCAAGGCCACGTTGGAAGGCAAGGTCCAAGGCGTGGTGGTCCAGGCCAGGACATATTCATCTTCGGTACCGCGGATACGGAATTTTGCGATGGCAGAAATTTCTTTCACATCTTTATAGCCCTGGGCCACTTCGTGGCTGGAAAGGGCGGTGCCACAACGAGGGCAATAAGGCACAATTTTATGGCCTTTGTAAAGCAGGCCCTTGTCCCAAATTTGTCTTAACGCCCACCAAACGCTTTCGATATAGTTGTTGTCATAGGTCACATACGCTTTGTCCAAGTCAGCCCAGAAAGCCACCCGGTCGCCCATGTCTTCCCATTCGCTTTTATATTTCCAAACGCTTTCTTTACATTTTTTGATAAACGGTTCCACGCCGTAAGCTTCAATTTGTGGCTTGCCATCGAGGCCCAGCATCTTTTCCACTTCCAGCTCCACCGGCAGACCATGGGTATCCCATCCGGCAATGCGGTATACATCATAGCCTTTCATCACCCGGTAACGCAAAATCACGTCTTTGATACTTCTGGTGATGACATGACCGATATGGGGTTTGCCGTTGGCCGTCGGAGGGCCTTCATACCAAGTGAATTTGGGGCAGCCTTCCCGAATTTTGTTGGATTTGTGGAAAATATCATTTTCCTTCCAGAATTTCAGTACTTCTTTTTCTCTGGATACAAAATCAAGATTTGTCGAAACCTTGTTGTACATGGAACTACATCCTCCTTTGATAAAATAAAAAACCTCGTCCCAAACTAACAGGACGAGGATACGCGGTACCACCTGATTTGGCAAAAAACTTTGCCCACTTATGGCACAGCCATCACTGTGCCTTCCCGATAACGAGGGAAAACCGCCGCCGCTTACTAAGTGCATCCACCGTTCAACGCCGAAGCCAGATGGGGATCTTCCCTGTTTTGTACTGGTTGCAGGCTTCCACCGTCCCTGCATCGCTTGGAGTCTTCCAAAACAGATACTGTCCATCTCAATGCTTTTCCATTTTTCTATCAGATATTATAGTAGAAGAACAGTCATTTGTAAAGCCTTTTGCCGCTTTTTCTTTTGCTTTTTTGCCGGTCCAGAAAATTTTGTTTGAAATTTGAAACATTCCGGAGTATAATGGAGTTTAACAGCTACGAAAAAGAGACAAAGACCGTAATTTTATTTTTTATACGAAAAGAGGTATATACACATGGATATTCAGGACTGGTCGTTATTGACAGACCTCTACGAACTGACAATGATGCAAGGCTATTTTGAAACGCCACAAGAACAGAAAAAAGTGGTGTTTGACCTGTTTTACCGCACCAACCCCTCCGATGCCAGCTTTGCCATCACCTGTGGCTTGGATCAGGCCATCGACTATATCAAACAACTGCATTTTTCCCAAAGTGATTTGGACTATCTCCGCTCTCTGGGCATCTTTTCCGACAGTTTTCTTTCCTATTTAAAAGACTTTCGTTTTACCGGCACCATCTATGCCATCCCAGAAGGCACCGTCGTTTTCCCCATGGAACCCCTGATGCGGGTGGAAGCACCTATCATGGAAGCCCAGTTGGTGGAAACGGCCCTCTTAAACATCATCAATCACCAAAGCCTCATTGCCACCAAGGCGGCCCGGATCGTTTGGGCGGCCGAAGGGGACCCTGTGCTGGAATTTGGTCTGCGCCGGGCCCAAGGGCCGGACGCCGGTACCTATGGGGCCAGAGCGGCTGTCATCGGCGGCTGCGTTGGGACAAGCAATGTCTTAACTGGCAAACTTTTTGACGTGCCCGTCAAAGGCACCCACGCCCATAGCTGGGTCATGAGCTTTCCTTCCGAACTGGAAGCCTTCCGCTCCTATGCCAAACAGTTCCCCGATGCCTGCATTTTGCTGGTGGATACCTATAACACCTTGGAACAAGGGGTGCCCAACGCCATCCAGTGTTTCAAAGAAATGAAAGAAGCCGGCTATGAATTGAAAGGCTATGGCATTCGTCTCGATAGCGGAGACTTGGCCTATATGTCCAAACAGGCCAGAAAAATGCTAGATGAAGCCGGTTTTGCCGACGCCATCATCTCCGCCTCCAGCGATTTGGACGAAAACCTCATCAGTAGCCTCAAAACCCAAAAGGCCAAAATCTCCCTTTGGGGCGTTGGCACCAAACTGATTACCTCCGACGATACCCCGGCCTTTGGCGGCGTCTATAAACTGGCCGCCGAAACCGACGAAGCCGGTAACTGGGTACCAAAAATCAAATTGTCCAACAATCCAGAAAAGATCACACTGCCTGGCAAAAAGAAAGTCTACCGAATTTATGACAAAGAGACAGGCAAAATCAAAGCCGACCTCATCTGTCTGGAAACAGAAACATTGGATGAAACAAAAGACTTGACCTTGTTTGACCAAACGGCCACTTGGAAAAAAATGCACCTCAAAGCCGGACACTATACCGTGCGGGAGCTGTTGGTGCCCATCTTTGTGGACGGCCAGTGTGTCTATACCTCTCCCAAGACCATGGACATCCGTGCCTATGCCCAAGGAGAGTTGGGTACCTTATGGGATGAACACCGCCGGCTGAAAAACCCACATACCGTGCCTGTGGATTTATCCGAAGAACTGTATACGCTGCGGGAAAAAATGATTCGCGAATTCAAATAAACTGCTTTCCCATCAAAAAATGCCCTGTGATTTATCACAGGGCATTTTTCTTTTTCTCAGCACAATGGCAACTGGTCCGGATGGCCTTTATGCACACCGGTAACGGCATATTCCACCCATTCGGCCACATTGACGGCATGGTCGCCAATGCGTTCCAAATATTTTGCCACCATCAGCACATCCACAATATAAGCGCCGGTTTTGTCCTCGGCCAAAAAGCCGATCAGCTGATTTTGAATGGTTTCAAAATACTGATCCACCACATCGTCCTGGGCCATGACTTCTTTGGCCAAATCCAAGTCGTTATCCACATAGGCTTTGACAGCCTTGTGCACCATGGAAATGGCTTCTTTGGACATGGCTTCCAAATCCACTTTCTTTGGCCAATCGCCCACCCGGTGCCCCAGGGCAATTTCTGCAATATCTTCTGCCTGGTCGCCCATGCGTTCCATATCGGTGACCATTTTTAAGCCAGCAGAAATTTTTCTTAAGTCGCTGGCCACAGGCTGCTGCTGCAAAATCATCTTCAAACAGAGATTTTCCACATTTTTTTCTGCCTCGTCCGTTTCCTTGGCCAACACAATGGCCTTGTGGCAGGAATCTTTCTTGCCATCCAGTAACCCTTCCATGGCCAGTGCAATGGCTTTTTGACACATATAACCCATACTGGTCAATTCATTATGCAGCTTGATCAGCTGTTCCATAAATTTCTCGCGCATCAACCAAACCTCCCTGTGATATAGTCTTCCGTTCTTTTTTGTTTTGGATTGGAGAAAATTTGCTCTGTATCACCAAATTCCACCACTTCGCCCAGATGGAAGTAAGCCGTTTTATCAGAAATACGGGCGGCTTGCTGCATGTTATGGGTGACCATGATAATGGTATATTTTTGCTTCAATTCTGCGGCCAAGTCCTCAATTTTTAAGGTAGAAATAGGGTCCAGGGCGCTGGTTGGTTCGTCCATCAATAACACTTCCGGTTCCACCGCCAAGGCCCGGGCAATGCAAAGACGTTGCTGCTGGCCACCGGAAAGGCCCAAAGCGCTTTTTTTCAAACGGTCTTTCAATTCATCCCAAATGGCAGCTTGACGCAACGAACGCTCCACAATCTCGTCCAGCTCTGCTTTTTTCTTAATCCCATGGGTTCTTGGACCAAAGGCCACATTGTCATACACACTCATGGGAAATGGGTTTGGGTTTTGGAATACCATGCCCACCCGTTTGCGCAGGCCATTGACATCCAAAGTACGAATGTCTTGACCGCTGAGCAAAATATTGCCCTCGATGCGGCAGCCTTCCACCAAATCGTTCATCCGGTTTAAGGATTTCAATAATGTACTTTTGCCGCAGCCAGAAGGACCGATAAACGCCGTAATTTCCCGCTCCGGCAGTTCCAAGTTCACCTCTTTGAGGGCGTGGAACGAACCATAATATAAATTCAGGTGTTGAATGGAAAAAATCATTTCTCCCCTGCTCCTTTCGTCAATTTCTTTGCCACAAGGCTCGAAAGCCCGTTGAGGGCCAATACCAGCAGCAACAATACAAAGGCCGTTGCATAGGTTTTATCCATAAACAGACCTTCACAAGAAAGCGTATACATGTGAACGGCCAGCGTTCTTGTGGAGTCGAAGACACTGCCAGGTAGTTCTGCCACGGTGCCTGCGGTGTAGATGATGGCCGCCGTTTCGCCCACAATACGGCCCACAGCCAAAATCACGCCGGCAAAAATCCCCGGCAAAGCCGACGGCAACACAATGCGAAAGACGGTGCGCAGTTTCCCGGCCCCCAAACCAAAGCTCCCTTCCCGGTAGCTTTTGGGCACCGAAAGGAGTGCTTCTTCCGTCGTACGAATCACCAAAGGCAGAATCATCAGCGCCACCGTACAAGAGCCGGACAACAAACTGATATCAAATCCCAACACAAGCACAAAGAAAATACGTCCAAACAAACCATAAATAATGGAAGGAATCCCGGACAAGGTTTCCGTTGCCAAGCGCAATACTTTCACCAGCTTGCTGCCTGTCACCGTATATTCCACCAAAAAGATGGCGGCCAAAATCCCCACCGGGCAGGCCAATAACAGCGCCAGCGCAACCATCAGCAGCGTGTTAATCAAAGAAGGTAACATCGACTGGTTTTCACTGTTATAGGTAAACGCAAACAAATCTGGTGTCAAATTTGGCACGCCATTGACCACCACATAAATCACAATGGCAACCACCACAAACACGGCAATGGCGGCCGAAGCATGAACCACAGCCAACAAAAACAGGCTCAATGGATCTCTTTTACTTTTCATGTCCGCCACGCTCCTTTAACACTGCAAAAACACCATTGATAATCAAAATAAAGATAAACAGCACAACACCGGTGGCAATGAGCGCTTCCCGATGCAAATCGGCGGCATAACCCATTTCCAAAATGATATTACTGGTTAACGTCCTGGTCCCAGACAAAATGCTCTTGGCAATCTGGGGCTGGTTACCGGCCACCATGACCACAGCCATGGTTTCCCCCAAGGCCCGGCCAATGCCAAGCACAACGCCGGCCAAAATCCCACTTTTGGCGGCCGGAAGGGCGGCAAAAAAGAGGCTTCGCTCTTTCGTGGCCCCCAAGGCTAAGGCGCCTTCGGCATATTTTTTTGGCACCGCTTCCATGGCGGCTTGGCTTACCCCAATGATGGTAGGTAAAATCATAATCCCCAAAAGCAACGAGGCCGTTAATACACTATAGCCCTTTCCGCCGATGTATTCCCGTACCAAAGGCACCATCACCACCAGGCCAAAAAAGCCATACACCACCGAAGGAATCCCGGCCATCAATTCTGTCATGGCCTTAATGGGTGTATACCATTTCTTCGGACAATAAAAAGCCAAAAACACGGCAGCCAAAATCCCAATGGGGACCCCTACAATCAATGCCCCCGCCGTTACCATCAAGCTGCCAATAATCATAGGGAAAATGCCAAAATAGTTGTTGCTTGGTTTCCATTTCATCCCCAGCAAAAATTCTTTGACCCCAATTTCGCCTATGGCCGGCAACCCCTCGGCAAACAAAAAGAAGCAGATGGCCAAAACGGCGACCACCGACGTGCAGGCTGCCAAGCAAAAAATCCATTTTGCCAACGTTTCTTTTTCTTGATTCATCTTCGTAACCTCCCAAAAAAAGGGAGCACGTTCGGCTCCCCTTTTTTTGATTTTCCATGTCTTACTGAACTTCAGACCAGTCGGTGATATCGCCTACGAAGATGTTTTTCACGGTTTCGCTGCTGATATCGCTGATTGGGTTTTCGTTGTTGACAATGACTGCAATCCCGTCGGTTGCTGCCACAATGCCTTCTGCGCCGCCTTCTACTTCACTGTCTTTGAGGGCACGAGAAGCCATACCCAAGTCGCAAATGCCTTCCAGTACAGAGTTTACACCAGTGGTAGAGTCGCTTTGTTGTACTTCAATTTCCACATTTGGGTTGATGGCAATGTAACCTTCTTTCCATTTTTCCATCACTGGAGTTACAGAGGAAGAACCCATCACAACCACTTTGCCGCTTACATTACCGCCGGCAAATGCTTCGGTGCCGTCGTTAGGAATATAACCATTTTCTTCTGCAATGGCCTGGCCTTCGGTGCTCAAGATAAAGTTCAAGAAATCCTGTGCAGCTTCGCTCAGTTCGCCTTTTTTCACTACATTAAATGGACGGGATACTTTATATTCGCCAGATTTGATGGTTTCTACACTAGCTTCAGCGCCGTCTACATTGACTGCTTTTACTGTATCATTCAAAGAACCCAAAGAAATGTACCCAATGGCAGCTGGATCGCCGGCCACGGTGGTCATCATAACAGAAGTGGAGTTGGTGATGATGGCATCCAAAGTGGTCATATCTTCTTTTTCGCCAGCTTCATTTTCCTGTTCTACCCCAAACAGTTCCACAAAAGCGCCTCTGGTGCCGGAACCATCTTCTCTGGAAACAACGGTGATGGCGCCTTCCATAGCCCCCGTGGTTTCTTCGGTTGCTTCTGTCGTTTCGGTAGATTCTGTTGTTTCAGTCGTTTCCGTAGTTCCAGTGGTTTCGGTGGTTTCGGTGGAGCTTGCAGAGCAACCAGCAAATACCGATGCAGCCAGTACCAAAGCCATGGTAAATTTCAACATTCTTTTCATTTTTTCTTCTCTCCTTTGTTGTATCTCTTTTTGATTTACAGGTGATATGGTAAAACAGAGATGTAAAATCTACTTTGTTGTTTTTTTCATTTTTTTGTAAAATTTCTGCCGGAGAGAACATGAAAAAAGCACCGCAATTTGGCCCATCGCCTTGCGGTGCTTTACATTTTTTTTACATAAGGAGCTTTTTTTGTCTCAATCATCCATATTTTCAATATAGAATAAAACCCGTTTTAATGTCTTTTCTTCCGTCGGGCCTTCCACCCGCACCAGCACTTCACTGCCGCAATCCAAACCCAACATCAGCAAATTGAGCAAACTTTTGGCATTTGCTGTTTGATTATCTTTCACTAGATAAATTTCATCACGAAATTGGTGTGTAAATGCAACAAACTGTGCGGAAGCGGCTGCATGGATACCGACTTTGTTCAAAATTCGTACTTTTTGTTCAACCACAGTCATTTCCCCCCATGTTTTTCTGTTACTTTTCGTTGATTTCATGTTATCATAACCAGTCAGCATTTGCAAACCAAAATAATGCAGAATAAACGGTTCAAAACCAGTGGTTTTTCCACCAAAAGCCACAATTTTAGGCCATATTTTGTATTTTTTTCAATACCTGGTCAAAAATTCAAATTCATTCACTTTTTTTTTGCATTTTTGTTCCAAAACGGCTATAATAACCCTATGGTGACAGAATCGCAAAAAAGCCTATAATATGGAGGGATTGTTTTGGAAAAAGAAAAGTTTTATATCACCACCCCGATTTATTATCCCAGTGATAAACTGCACATCGGTCATTCTTATTGCACCGTTGCGGCAGATGCCATGGCACGGTATAAAAGACTGCGCGGATATGACGTCATGTTTTTGACCGGTACCGACGAACACGGTCAAAAAATTGAACGCATTGCCACCAGTCAAGGCGTTACGCCCAAAGAATATGTAGACAAAGTGGTCAGCGGTATCAAGGACTTGTGGCACTCTCTGGACATCTCCTATGATAAATTCATCCGTACCACCGATGACTATCATGTCAAAGCCGTTCAAAAAATCTTCAAAGCCCTGTATGACAAAGGCGATATCTATAAATCCGAATACGAAGGCTGGTACTGCACCCCTTGCGAAACGTTCTTCACTGAACATCAGCTGGTAGACGGCAAATGCCCAGACTGTGGCCGCGAAGTGGAAAAAGTAAAAGAAGAAAGCTATTTCTTCCGTCTTTCCAAATATCAAGACGCTTTGATCAAACACATTGAAGAACATCCTGGCTTCATTTCTCCACAAAGCCGTCAAACAGAAATGATTTCTAACTTCTTAAAACCCGGCCTGGAAGACCTTTGTGTCAGCCGTACTTCTTTTAGCTGGGGGATTCCTGTGGAATTCGACCCCGGCCACATTGTTTATGTATGGGTAGACGCCCTGTCCAACTATATCACGGCCCTGGGCTATGGCAGCGACGATGACAGCCTGTATCAAAAATACTGGCCAGCTGATATCCACCTGGTGGGCAAAGAAATCGTTCGTTTCCATACCATCATCTGGCCTGCCATGCTGATGGCGCTGGATCTGCCGTTGCCAAAACAAGTCTTTGGCCATGGCTGGCTCATCATCGATGGCGGCAAAATGAGTAAATCCAAGGGCAACGTGGTGGACCCAAAAGTACTGGTGGAACGTTATGGCCTCGATGCCATCCGTTATTTCCTGTTAAGAGAAGTGGCCTTCGGTCAAGACGGCAACTTCACCAACGAATCGTTGATCCAGCGCATCAACTCCGACCTGGCCAACGACCTGGGGAACTTGGTCAGCCGTACCGTGGGCATGATCGAAAAATATTTCGGCGGCACACTGCCTTATGACCAAGAAAGCACCGAGTTTGATCTGGACTTGATCAAAACGGCTTCTACTACTGTGGAAAAATTTGAAGGCTACATGGACAAAATGCTCTTTAGCGACGCTTTGAGCGAACTGTGGGTACTGATTCGCCGCACCAATAAATATATCGACGAAATCCAGCCTTGGGTGCTTTGCAAAGAGGAAGCTAACCAGGCAAAACTGGCCGGCGTTTTGTATAACATCGCCGAAAGCATTCGTATCATTTCCATTTTGCTTCAGCCTTTCATGACCAAAGCGCCTGGCCTCATCTGGCAGCAGCTGAACATCACAGACGACCGTCTGACTTCTTGGGAAAGCACGAAACAATGGGGTCTTTTGGCCAGAGATTTCACCGCCACCAAAGGCGAATCTCTCTTCCCTCGTATTGATATGAAAAAAGAACTGGAAGAACTGGATGCAGCCTTGAAAGCCGCCCAGGCCGAAAGCATTGCAAACCAGATGGCCAAAAAAGCGGAAGAAGAAACCGCCGAAGCCGTACCTCAAATCACCATCGACGACTTTGCCAAAGTGCAACTTTTGACCGGCGAAGTCATCGCCAGCGAAGCAGTCAAAGGCTCCAAAAAACTGCTGAAAAACACCATCAAAGTAGGCGATGAAACCCGCATCATTCTCTCCGGTATCGCCAAATACTATACCCCAGAAGAAATGGTGGGCAAAAAAGTGGTCATCGTTGCCAACTTGGCGCCAAGAAAAATGATGGGCGAAGTATCCCACGGCATGATCCTTTGTGCCGAAGATGCCGACGGCAACTTGTCTTTGGTAACAGACGACAAAGGTGTTGCCAGCGGCAGCGAAGTAAGATAACTGTTTTTTCTGCTCTGCTATCCCTCTTTGGGGTAGCAGAGTTTTCATTCTGGCCCATTTTTCCAGAAAGCAACAGGAGGTTTTTATGTTTTTTGATACCCATGCACATTATGACGATCCCCGCTTCAAAGCCGACCGGGACGAATTATTGCCACGCATCCATCAAAACGGCGTAGACTTGATTGTTAATTCCGGCGAAAGCATGAAAGCGGTCAAAAGCGGTTTGGCCCTGGCCAAGCAATACCCCTTTCTTTATACCGCCGTCGGCGTTCATCCCCATAACGCCAAGGACATGACCGAAGAAGACTTATTCACGTTAAAACGGGCCGCCTTGGAAGAAGAAAAGGTGGTGGCCATCGGCGAAATCGGTCTGGATTATTACTATGACAATTCCCCTCGCAAGGCCCAACGTTATTGGTTTGATGAGCAGTTGGGCCTGGCCCAAGAGTTGGACTTACCCATCATCATCCATAGCCGGGACGCCGCCCAGGAATGCTTTGATATGATTGCCCAAAGCAACATCCATAAAGGCGTCATCCACTGCTATAGCGGCAGCGTGGAAATGGCCGAAGCCTATGTTCAGATGGGCTTTTATTTGGGCATTGGCGGTGTTCTTACCTATAATAATGCAAAAAAATTGGTGGAAGTGGTCAAGGCCATCGACATCCACCGCTTGGTGCTGGAAACCGACTGCCCTTATTTGGCGCCGGTACCCCATCGCGGCGAGCGAAACGACTCGTCTTTACTGATTCATGTGGCCGAAAAAATGGCCCAAATCAAAGGCATCACCGTCGAAGAGGTGGCAAGCATCACCAAACAAAACGGTCTGGATTTGTTTTTTGGCGGAAAAAATCCACTTTAATCTCACGATGCGGCAAAGCAGATTCTGCTTTTGCCGCTTTTTTATTCTAAACAAAATGGAAAAATAGAACCGTTTTTTTCATTCTCTTTGGAAAGCCTTTTCTTCCCTTGCAAATATCACAAGCAATTTTTCCTTTGTTTTGCTAAAACCACTTCTTTTCTTTCCTTTCTTTTCCTTTTTTTGTCTATTTTTTTCTTTCAAAGTAGACCAAGAACTTTCTCCCCTTTTGCGCAAAAACATTGTATTTTCTTTCTTCCTTCCCCCACTTTTTCCCAAAAAATCAAGACTTTTTGGCCTGTACCCTTGTTTTTTCTAGGAAAAACTCTTTTTTTCTGTTCTCCTGTTTGCCAAATTTAACTGTAAAATTTATTCCATTTTTTCTATTTGCTTCCATTTTTTATTGTGAAATCTACCAAAGGTAAAAAATTACGCTTGCTCATTGTTCACATATCCTTCGATTTTTTCGCGAACAAACTGGAAAAATTCCATTCAACTTTTACAAAAGATTACGGATTGGCGCGATTTTGGCTCAATTTGATTGCAAAATTATTACGAATGTGTTAAAATAAGCACCGTAAGTGAAACGGGAAGGTTACTTCCCATACAAATCCGCTTCATACAAAATGGTCAATAATAAACTAAGAAGAAATTTGGGGCGTACTTTTTCAGCTTACCGTCAAATTTTTGATTGGCCCCAAAGATCTGAGGAGGTAAAAATGACAAAACAATTGCGTGTGCTTTGTTTGGTGATTTTAGCTCTGGCAACCTTATGCGGCACGGTATCCGCATACAGCGCAGACGAAAATGAAAAACAGGTAACCGTAATCACTGCGGACAGCACAGACACCTACACCACAACAGCACAAACAGTAGAAGATTTTTTAGAAGAAGTTGACATTGATGTCAAAGAGGAAGATATTCTTTCTCCATCCAGAGAAACCGAATTGAAAGAAAAAAACACCATCACTATCACCGAAGCCTTTCCGGTGGTTTTGGAAGTGGACGGTTCTCCCCGGATGATTTATACCACAAGCAACACCATTGGCGAATGTTTAGACGAAAACAAGGATTCTCTTCCAGCGGAATATACCTTGGAAGGAGCTTCCACCAACGATAAGCTGAAAGAAAAAATGACCATTTCTGTAACAACTGCAAAAGAAACCGTTTCCACCCAAGTGAAAGAAATTCCCTATGAAACGGAAGAAGTGGAAAACGACCAACTGGAAAAAGGCACCCGGCGTGTGAAGCAAGCCGGTCAAGTTGGTCAGTCCCAAATCACCGTAACAACCATTTACGAAGGCGGTAAGCTGGTTTCCAGCGAAACCAGTGAAGAAACGGTGTTAAAAGCACCTGTGACAGAAATCATTGAAATTGGGACCAAAGAACCGGAAGTGGCTGCTGCATCCACCAGCACGGCCGGTGAAATCAACGGCATTGCCTACACGGCGGCACTGCAAGTGCAGGCCACCGGCTATACGCCTTATGACGCTGGCTGCACCGGCATCACGGCCACCGGCACAAAAGCAGGGTATGGTACCATCGCCGTTGACCCAAGTGTCATTCCCTTTGGCACCCAGTTATATATCCCCGGTTATGGCTACGGCGTAGCCGCAGACACCGGCGGAGCCATCAAAGGCAACAAAATCGACCTTTGCTACGAAACAAAAAGCGATGCATTTTCTTGGGGCCGCCGCAGCGTGACCATCTACATCTTAGAATAAAAGAAAACAAAGCGCATCGTCATTGACACACAAAATCAAAAAAGCCTCTGTACACTGCTTCTAGCAGCGTACAGAGGCTTTTTTCTATCCCCTTTTCTTTCTCTCTCCACTTTTTTCGGAACATTTTTTAAGAACAAAAAAGCACCTGCCTCATCATTTGTGGCCAGGTGCTTTCTCTATCTGTTTCTTTCTTTTTTTCTTTCTCTATGCGTGCTTTATTCCACCGTCACCGATTTTGCCAAGTTTCTTGGCTGGTCGATGTCTGTGCCCAATTCTTTTGCCACATAGTACGCAAACAGCTGTGTGGTCACATTGGCCAACAGCGGCGCCGTCATCCAACTGCTTTGGGGGATATAGATGATATCCTCTACTTCGCCTTCGGCTGTGGTATTGCCTTTTTGGGTGATGGCGATGACTTTGGCCCCTCTGGCCTTTACTTCTTTGATGTTGCTGAGCGTCTTTTCAAACAGCGCTTCTTGGGTCAACAATGCAATCACCAATGTGCTATCTTCAATCATGGCAATGGGACCATGCTTCAGTTCTCCGGCCGCATAGGCTTCGCTGTGCAAATAAGCAATTTCTTTCAGCTTCAGCGAGCTTTCCATGCTGACGAAGTAATCCACGCCCCGGCCGATATAAAACACATTTTTGCTCTGTTTGTATTTCTTCGCCAGTCCTTCTTCCACCAGCGATTTTTGCAGTACATGGGAAATCTTTTGTGGCAATGCCTCCCATTCGTCACACAAGGCCATAAATTCCTCTTTGGTCATGTGGCCCATCATCAGGGCAATGTGACTGCAAATGAGGGCCATGGACAACGCCTGGGCTGTAAAGGCCTTGGTGGATGCCACAGAAATTTCTGGGCCAGCCAAAATATAAAATACGTCGTCGGCCTCTCTGGCAATGGAGCTGCCTACGGCATTGACAATGGCCAAAACCCGGGCGCCATGGCGTTTGGAAATGCGCAGTGCTTCCAGGGTATCTGCCGTCTCCCCACTTTGGGAAACCACAATGACCAAGGTCTTTTCATCCAAAATGGGGTCTTTATAGCGGAATTCGCTGGCCACATCGGCCACCACCGGAATCCGGCAAATCTTTTCAATCAAAAACTTGCCATATAACCCGGCATGGTATGCCGTCCCGCAGGCCACCACATAAATGCGGTCAATTTTTTCCAAGTCTGCTTTGGTCAAAGAAATGCCGTCCATGCGGATTTCGCCTTTTTCACGGTCCACCCGCTGTGCAATGAGTTCTTGCACAATTTTTGGCTGCTCGTTGATTTCTTTGATCATAAAGTGGTCATAGCCGCCTTTTTCTGCCGCATCCACACTCCAATCCACATGGAACAAATCCCGCTCAACGGTCTGTTTTTGCTCGTTATAGATGGTAATGGAATCGGCTTTGACCACTGCCACTTCGTGGTCATCGAGGAAATACACGTCTCTGGTATGATGCAGCAAGGCCGGGATGTCGGAGGCAATGAAGTTTTCCCCTTCTCCCTGACCAATGACCAGGGGACAATTTTTTCTGGCTGCAATGAGGGTGTCGGGATCATCCTTGCACAAAATGGCCAAGGCATAAGCCCCTTCAATCCGTTCTAGCACAGCAAAAACGCTTTCCAAAAAATCGTTTCCCCGTTTATAATAATAATCCAACAACAGTGCCACCGTTTCCGTATCCGTTTCCGAATGGAACTGATAGCCTTTTGCTTCCAATTCTTCTTTGATTTCCAAATAGTTTTCAATGATGCCATTATGCACGACGGCAATCATTTTATCCTCGCTCATGTGAGGATGGCTATTGATGTCGCTGGGTGCGCCGTGGGTGGCCCAACGGGTATGCCCAATGCCCAGCGTGCCAGAAAGCGGCGTTTCTTCCAACCGTTTGGCCAAATTCACCAGTTTGCCCTGGGCCTTTACCATTTTAATGGAATCACCATGATGCACTGCCACACCGGCCGAGTCATAACCGCGGTATTCCAGCTTGCTTAAGCCTTCCATCAAAATCGGTGTTGCCTGTTTTTTGCCAATATAACCAACGATGCCACACATAAGGGTTTCACACTCCTTTTATTGCAAATGGGCTTCAATGAGCGCTGCCAGCGCCTTTGCTTCTTCTTCCATTTTTGCCAAGTCCTTGCCTTCAATCATCACCCGCACCAGCGGTTCTGTGCCGGAGGTACGAATCAGCACCCGGCCGTCTTCTGCAAACACGTCGGAAAGACGGTCGATGGCTTGGCGAATTTCTTCCACTTCCAGATAGTCATTTTTTCTATCGTTGTTGACTTTGGCATTGATAAGAACCTGGGGCATGGTTTCCATCACAGAAGCCAATTCCGAAGCTTTTTTGCCCGTTTCTTTCATCACCGTCAACAGTTGGATGGCCGTCAAAACCCCGTCTCCGGTGGTGTTATGATCCAGGAAAATGATATGCCCCGACTGTTCGCCGCCGATGTTATAACCGCCTTCCATCATTTTTTCCAACACATAGCGGTCGCCCACATTGGTCTGCAAAATCTCAATACCTTCTTTGCGCCCCATCATGGTCAGGCCCAAATTGCTCATGACCGTGCCCACAATGGTGTCTTTTTTCAGCATTCCTTTTTCTTTCATTGCCAGACCGCAAATGGCCAAAATCTTATCGCCATCGATGAGATTGCCCTTTTCGTCCACCGCCAAGCAGCGGTCTGCATCGCCATCAAAGGCAAAACCAATATCGGCGCCGTTTTCCACCACAAATTTTTTCAAGTCTTCCATGTGTGTCGAACCACAGCCATCATTGATATTGGTGCCGTCTGGTTCATTATGGATGATACACATGCTGGCGCCCAGGTTTAAAATGGAGATGGGAGCCACCTTATACGCGGCGCCATTGGCGCAATCCAGCGCCACCTTGATGCCGTCAAACCGGGCCGATGTGGATTTGGTCAAAAATTGGATATAATCTTCCACCGCATCGTCGCTGATCAGTTTTGTGCCAATGCCGCCGCCCGTTGGCGAAGGCAGTTCATCCAAATGATGGAAAATAATATCTTCAATTTCGTTTTCCAGTTCGTCCCGCAGTTTATAGCCGTCTTTGTTAAAAAATTTGATGCCATTATATTCCATTGGATTATGGGAGGCAGAAATCACCACACCGGCATCCAATTTATACTTTCGTACCAAATAAGCCACCGCCGGTGTTGGCACAATGCCCGCCAAAACGGCATGTGCCCCCATGGAGCAGATCCCGGCCACCAACGCGCTTTCCAGCATATCTCCGCTTAGACGAGTATCCATGCCCACCAAAATCTTTGGTGCATGATCCATCTCCTTTGTCAGCACATAGGCCCCGGCCCGCCCCAGCTGATACGCCAGAGAACCGGTCAGCGTTTCGTTGGCAATGCCCCGTACGCCATCGGTACCAAATAATTTTCCCACAGGAAAGTCCTCCTTACTAAAACTATGGCTCAAAGCCATTCATATACGAAAAGAAGTGCGGCATCGACGTTTCTTTTTTGTGCCGCTACCTCACTAACTAATGTATTATATCATCTTCCCGTCTGTTCTTCAATAGATTCTTTCTTTCCGTCAAAAAAGACGAAAAAAAGACCGTGCCAGCGGCCCAAAGGGCTTCGGTTCCACGGTCTTTTGTCTTTTTTACAGGAGGAAATTTGTTGCTATGCACACTTTTTTTGATTAGCAGGCCACTTTCTTTTTGTTTTCGGCCACCACTTCTGCTGCCAGTTCCACAATCTGTTGCATACCTTTTTTCACATTTTCTTCGTCTGTTACGAAGGAAAGACGGATGAAGTCTTTATAGTCTTCGCCGCCCAGGCCGCTGCCAGGGATGGAGGCCACGTTTCTTTCTTCCCGCAGCCGTCTGGAAAATTCGTCGCCATCGATGCCAGTGCCAGAAACATTGACAAATACATAGAAGGCACCTTCTGGCTGGGCATAGGTAAATTCTGGCACCTGATCCAGATAGCGACATACAATGTCTCTCCGTCTGGCATAGGTTTCCACCATCTTCTGGCCCTCTGCCACCACTTCTGGCAAATTCATGGCATCGGCCAGGCCTTTTTGGATGAAGGTTGGGGTACAGGTCACACAATAGTGGTGTACCAACAGGAGGCTATTCATCATCCGTTTATCAAACAGCAAAAAACCAACGCGCCAGCCAGTCATGGAGTACAGTTTGGAAAAGCCGTTACCGATGATGGTTCTTTCTCTCATGCCAGGGAAAGAAGCCATGGAGCGGAATTTACGGCCGTTATATACGATTTTGCTGTAGATTTCATCGCTAAAAACAATCAAATTGTGTTCCACACAAATCTTGGCTACTTCTGCCAACACTTCTTCTTTGTAAACCACACCCGTTGGGTTACAAGGGTTGTTGATGATCAGCATTTTGGTTCTTGGGGTAATCCGTCTTCTCAATTCTTCGGGATCGATCTGGAAGCCGTTTTCGCTTTTGAGACGAATGTTAATCACCTTGGCCCCGGCCATATAAATCAGGTTTTCATAGTTGAAAAAGGCTGGGGTAAAGATGATGGCTTCATCCCCTGGGTTTAAAAAGGCCATCAATGCATCGTTGATGGTTTCGGCCCCGGCGGAAGTGACGATGATTTCTTCTTCTGGGCTATAGTACATTCCCATCATTTCTTCCGCCAATTTGCTGATTTCCCGTCTCAATTCAATCAAACCACGGTTATTGGCGTAATGGGTATATTTTTCGTTCAGCGCACGGATGGTGGCATCCACAATGCCCTTTGGGGTATCAAAATCTGGTTCGCCTTCCCCAAAGTTGATGATTTCTCTGCCCTGTTCCTGCAATTCAAATACCCGCTCGCTTACCACACGAACAGGAGAAAAATAGCAATGTTCCAAACGATCTGCACCTTGAAAAATGTTGTTTTGTTCCATACCAATAACCCCCAATATATCACAGAAATTTGACTTGTTATTTCATACGTGTCATCTATCACTGGGCTAAAGTATATCATAATATCTTTCACAGAGCAACATTTTTCTTTCTATCAAAGACATAAAATCAATTTTCCTTAATTTTTATCAATTTTCTTTTATTTTTATTCTTAATTTATAGAAATATTGTTCTTTATTACGAAAAGGTACCCTGAAAAAAGACAGTTTCACATGGATAACTTCTTTGTTGGACCATCATTCTATTATTTGGAACATGTTTTCTATAAAAGACATTCGTTTTTCTTAAAAAAACAACCCTCTGCCTTCCATCCGCAAATATAATTCCAACAAAAACAAATCCGTATGGCGATGTAACGAAATTCCCAACCGCTCTTCCACCTTTTCCAGACGGTATAACAACGACTGGCGATGGATATGGAGGGCGCGGGCCGTTTGGGTGACGTTTTGGTTTTGCTCCAGATAAACTTGCATGGTTTCCAATAACGTTTCTCCCATGGCGCCTTCTTGCCGCAACGGAGCCAAAGCCTCTTTGGCCTGGGCCACCAAAAGGGGATTTTGGTTTAATTGCTGCACCATGCGATAAAGCACGCCTTCTTTATAGCCAAGCCTGCGCCGTTGACTATGCTGGCAAAGGGTGAGGGCAAAGGAGGCCGTTTCATAGTCCTTTTGAAAATCGGCCGCCCGCTCTGCAATTTCTCCAATCCCCCACCAACAACGGCACTGGGGATATTGGCTTTGGAGCGCTTCTTCCATCTCGTCCAAAAAAGATGCCACCTGTTCTTCCGTCGGCAGTGGCTTTTGATGCAAAAACAAAAGGATTTGCTGTTGATGGACCGTCCCCAGCACCTGCCGTTTTTTTTGCTTGGCCTTGTCCAATAACAGTTCTTCCACTTCTTCTTCCTTCCAAAAAACCTCTTGGGGGATCTGAAAATGCCCCACCATGCAGACATAACTGGTCTCTAAAAAAAAGCCCAGCCGGCGGGCCAATCCCTTCTTTTCCTCCGTCAGCCCTTCTTTCACCAAAGAAAGCAAAAAATTGTTTTTCAGTTTCCAAATGGTGGTGTGTATGGTTTCTTCCCGGCCAAAAAATAACACCAGCGGTAACGTCCAAGCCTGCTCCAACAACATCTCGTTCCAGCTGTCTTGCCCCTTTTCTAACACCACCGTTCCATACCGCCGCCCTTCCATCCAAAGTGGCAGTTGCTTTTGCTGCGGCGATGGCAAAAAATTATGGCTTTGCCCTTTGCAATTTCCTTCTGCGTCCAAAATGGCCACCGGTGTTTCTAAAAACGAGGCCAAAATCTGGGCGGCATCCTCCAACGATTGGGAAGCAACAAAGGCCGAAAGCAACGCCTCTTTCAGCTTTTCGTACCGTTGCTCTTCTGCCTGTTCCAACCGGTGGATGGCCGTGATGGTCTGCTCCACCATATCGCCAAACCGGGCTTCCCATAGCACCATCAAAATCGGCAGATGGTGTGTTTCTCCAAAGGCTAACACCTGTGGCGGAAGATAAAAATCGTCCTCTTTTCTCGTAATCACCACCGCCGCCACTTCCGCCCGCCTTGCCTCTTCCAAAAATTCCAAAAACACCGGCATCGATTCATAACAACCAATGGCCGTCGTCAAAATCAGCTCCTCTGGCTGCAAAAAATGCTCCACCGGCATTTCCTGCACCGAAATATGGCTGATGATTTTCTCCTTTGCTTCTGTTTGACAAGTCATGACGCGGCCGCCTTTGACACTGGGCAGCGCCAAAAAATCCTGGATGGTAAACAAAATGGCTCCCTCCTTTTTCTGTTGAAAGAATACCATAAAAAAGGGAGCCTGAAAAGTCTGCACTAAGCCGTTTGTTCTGTTTTTTCTTGCGCCGCTTCTTTTGGTTTTTGCACCAAGGAGAAGAAATAAAGCCCAAGGCCACCCAAAATGATGACAATGCCGATGGCCTGTTTTGGGGCAATCCGTTCCCCCAAAAGGAAATAGGCCAACAGACAGGTGCCAATGGGTTCGCCCAAAATGCTCATGGAAATGGTGGTGGCCGACAGCCATTTTAAGAGCAGATTAAAAATAAACTGGCCCATGATCGTCGAAACAATGGCTAACCCCAAAAAGCAAAGCCACGTCTTGCCCGAAAAGCCGAAAAATGGTTCCTGTCTGATCCAGGCATAAAGCCCCAAGAAAAGGACACTGCCCAAATAGCCAAGCAGAGAATACACCGTTGCCGACGTTTCCTTTCTGGCCATCTGCCCCACAAAGAAGTAACTGCTGATGACGGCCGCCGCCACCAACGCCAGACAATCACCCCACAGCGCCAAAAGGCCGCTTTGAAAATCGCCATACCCAATGAGAAACGACCCTGCCAAAGCAATCACACATCCAACCACCGCGCTCCTTTTTTGCCGCTCTTTCAAAAAACAATAGCCCAATAACATGGCAAAAACCGGTTGCAGCGTCACAATCACCGTAGAACTGGCCACCGACGTAAAGCGCAGCGACTCAAACCATAAAATGTAATGGACCGCCAAAAAAAGTCCCGATCCCATGGAAAGCAGCCACTGCTTTTTGGTCAATTTCCGCAATTCCGCCCGGTGTCCCGGGTGAAACAAAACCATCGGCACCAAGACCAAAAGCGAAAAAAACAGACGGTAAAAGGCCGTGATGGCCGAAGGCGCCTGGGCCAACTTCACAAAAATGGCCGATGTGGATAAGGCCAATACCCCAAACAACAGCCCGCCATAAAACAACAGTTTTCTCATTGCAATCTCCCCCGTTGATAGATATAATAAATTTTGTACAATATGATATACAGTCGTATTGTATCGCAGTTTTGGAAAAAAGGATAGTCCAAAACGCATCCGTTTATCAAGTTAGCACAAAAGGAAAAAAAGAAACAATATGCTGCACATCGTTTTGGAACAAAAGGAGGTTTCCATGTATTCCCGTCACTTAGGGCAAACCCTGCTGCACTATCGAAAAAAACGCGGCATGACCATCCGGGAATTTTCCCAATATGCCGGTATCAGCACTTCCCTCATCAGCCAAATGGAGCGCGGCCAAGCCAATCCCTCCCTCCAAGTTTTGGAGCTTTTGGCCAAGGCCTTGCAAGTGCCCCTTTACACCCTTTTTATCAACGACATCGATCCCGCCACTTTGATTTCCAGAAAAAAGGACCGTAAACAGGTCTATCGGGAAAACAAAGACCATATCGTCTATGACGTTTTGACGCCGGATTTCATGAAGGCCCACATCGATTTATTGATGATGGAACTGAAAGCCCATGGCTCCACCACCCAAAGCGAGTATAGCCACAGCGACAAAGAGGAGCTGGCGGTGATTATGAAAGGGGAAGCGGCGGTGGTGTTGGAGGGGGAGGAATATCTACTAGAAGAAGGAGACGTGGTGCGGATTCCGCCCAACATGAAACACCATTTTTTTAACCCCAGCCAAAAAGCCTGCCACGTGCTTTTTGTGCTGACTCCGGCCCTCATTTAAGCCAAAAACCAACCTGCCCTTTGGGCTCCGTTTCAGAGGAATACAAAAGAGCAGGATTCCTTGCAAAAGAAAGGATTCCTGCTCTTTTTTTAACGCCATTTTTTTAAAGCGGCTATCTCGTTTTCAGAAAAGAAGAAAAGCCATGTTTCCATCGGAAAGTTGGGGCAGATTGCTCGTTACCCCTCCACGCTTCCTGCCGCCGGCAGACCATAGGCCGGCGCGGCCTGGGTAACGGCCCGGTTGATGGCCCTGGCCATGCACTCGGTCATCAGTGCCCCCAAAGCATCCACATTGGCCTCCACCTCTCCTTTGGAGAGCACAAAAACCGTATCGCCATCTGCCGTAGAATGGACGGGGCGGATGGTTTGCGCCAAACCGTTTTGGGCAATGGAAGCCAGTTTGTTGCATTGGGATTTGGTCAGGCGGGCGTTGGTGATGACACAGCCGATGGTGGTGTTGCCGCTCCAAAGGCTGCGGGTGTCTTCCATTTCTTGATACAGTGTTTGCACTGTGTCGCCAAAGCCTTCCTCTGTGCGAAGTCCCGCCAAAATCTGTTTTGTATCAAAATCAATGACATCGCCCAAGGCATTGACCGCCACCACGGCCCCCACCTGCACCGGCCCCACCTGGGCTGCATAAAGGCCAAGGCCCGCTTTCATGGCCCCTGCCATTCCATGGAGTTTACCCACCGTGGCCCCCATTCCGGCCCCCACATTTCCTTCTTTGGGACAATTTTGGGCTGCCTGTTGACAGGCGGCATAGCCCATGGCTTTGTCCGGCCGGGTAGAAAAATCACCAATTTGTAAATCAAACAGCGATGCCCCACAAACAATGGGTACCCTGCCAATGCCCACATCAAAACCGATGCCTTTTTCTTCCAAATAAGCCATGGCGCCATCTCCTGCCGCCAAGCCAAAGGCACTGCCGCCAGAAAGCATCACGGCATGAATCTGCTCCACCGTGTTCACCGGCCGCAACAGTTCCGTTTCTCTGGAAGCAGGGCTTCCGCCCCGCACATCCACTCCGGCCGTGGCCCCTGCGGGGCAAAGGATGGCCGTGCAGCCGGTGGCCGCCTGCTCGTTTTGCGCATGTCCGATAAAAAATCCCTGGATTTCGTTGATCTTGATTTGTTTCATCTTTTCCCTCCGTTGGTCCGTCGTGTGTTTCCGTCCCTTCGTCTCTTTTTCTTTAGCTTATCATTGTCCTTTCCTCTTCGTCAAGCACATCTGCCGCCGGAAAACAAAACAAAAAACTGCATCCCTTGGATCGGTAATGCAGTCTTTTGGTGTTACTGAATAGACAATGCCCCTTGGATATCCAACAGCCGCCGCTCCAATGCGCTTTTGACCAGTCGTTCCTTCACCTCATCGGGAGAAAGATAAGGGTCTTTTTCCAATAATAGCGCACAGGCGCCGCTAACCATGGGTGTGGCCATGGAGGTACCGCTCATCTTCACATAATGGTCGCCCACCACCCGTTCTCTTTTCCGCCGTTTGCCGGTGAAAGAAAAACTGTCGGCTTTGCAGGAAACGATGTTTTCTCCCGGCGCAAATAAATCCGGTTTGTAATACAGCTGCCCGTTTTCTCGAAACGGAAACACCATCCGCTCCTCTGCACAGCCCACCGTCACAATCTTGCGACAAAGGCCAGGAGCCGTGATACCTTGGGTGCCGTCGTTTCCCGCGGCGGCCACCACCACCACGCCCATATCCCATAAATCCTCCACCAACTGCATCAACGGATACCGCAGCGACGGATCGTTGGTCCCCACCGATAGGTTTACCACACGGATGCCATAGGTGAGGGCATGGCGTTTGACCCATTGCAACGCCAAAAAAATGCTTTCTGCCGTTCCATGGCCGCATTCATCCAAAATCTTTAAACAAATCAGCCGACATCCTGGCGCCACCCCGCGATATTCGCCGTTGCCGCCCACAATGCCTGCCACATGGGTGCCGTGGCCATTATCGTCATAGGGCGTTTGTTTTCCATTGACAAAGTCCTGGAACACAAAAATCCGGTTTTGGGGCTGAACAAAGTCGGCCATGGGACAAATGCCGGTATCCAAAAGAGCCACGCCGATGTCTCTTCCCGTTTGGCTCACCTTGCCATGGATGGACAAAATTGCCTCTTTCATACGCCTTCCCTTCTTTCACTTCTCTCTTGTTATGGTATGGCAAAAGAAGCATTCGGTGAAATTTCGCCACTTGTCCAAAAAAATCCTGCAAAAAAAGGGCTTGTCCCGCACAAAGCGAAGAAAAAAGCAAAAAGAAAGACTATTTCGCTCCACTTTCTCATAAGATGGCAGTGTAGTAAAAAAAGAGAACCGAAAGGAGACGATTTGTCATGGGAAATGGAAAAATGAATAACCAAGGAATGATGTTGCTGTTGATGATGCTGCTAAACGGTGGTTTTTCTGGTGTTTCGGAAGGGGAAGATACATCCTGGCTGCTGTTGTTGCTGCTGTTGATGAGCTGTGGCCAAGGCGGCTTAACGGCCACAGGCGGCTGCAATGTGTGCGAAGCCTAATCCTTTGATGGGTGCTTCTTTTTCGGTCGAGGATTGGGAAAAAGCACGCGCCCTATATGAACAGTTGCAACCATGGCTTTCTTCCCAGCCATCATCCCCCCAGATAGAACCGACCGATGCCGTAGAGCAAGCAGAATGCAATGCTTTGGCATCACAAAAAACTTCTGTCGACGAAACAACTGCGGCGGCGAAGGAAGGCGATGCTGCCAAGTCCTCTTCTTTGCGCCCAGCCTCTTGGATGAACGCCGCCTGCACCACATCCTTTTTCCTGCATCAAACGTTGCTGCCCTATTTGCCACCCGCCTGGCAAAAGGCACTGGTGTGGTATGAAGCATTTTGCGCACTCTCCTCTTTCACACCGACCACACCGCCCCAGGGAAAAACGCTGTGGGACACCCTATGGGAGGCATTGTTTGAGACGCTGCCCCATGCCTGACAGCAAACATTGGTTTCAAACAAAAAAACACCGCCTTTGGAAACTCCAAAAGGCGGTGTTTTGTCTCATTTCGTTCTTCCGAACAGCCGTACCTTAGCGTTTGATGTTAAAGAAAGCATCCATGCCAGGATAGATGGCTACATCGTCCAGTTCTTCTTCGATGCGCAGCAACTGGTTGTATTTGGCCACCCGGTCGCTTCTGGCCGGTGCACCGGTTTTGATCTGGCCTGCGTTCACAGCCACAGAAATGTCGGCGATGGTCGCATCTTCCGTTTCGCCGGAACGATGGCTGACAATGGCGGTCATGTTATGACGGTGTGCCAAAGCAATGGCGTCGAAGGTTTCGGTCAAAGTACCAATCTGGTTTACTTTGATCAAAATAGCGTTACCTGCTTTCAGGTCAATGCCTTTTTGCAACCGTTTGGTGTTGGTTACAAACAGGTCGTCGCCCACCAGCTGCACTTTGTCGCCCAATTCTTTGGTCAACAACTGCCAGCCTTCCCAGTCTTCTTCGGCCAAGCCGTCTTCGATGGAAACGATGGGGTATTTTTCGCAAAGGGCCTTCCACAGTGCCACCATTTCTTCGCTGGTGCGAATGATTTCTTTGCCGGCCATTTTGCTTTCGCCTTCAAAGTGATATTTGCCGTCTTCTTTGTACAGCTCGCTGGTAGCTGGGTCCAAAGCAATGACAATGTCTTTGCCAAAGACATAGCCGGCCTGTTCTACGGCTTCTTTGATCTGGTCGATGACTTCGTCTGCCGTCGCCAGGTCTGGTGCAAAACCGCCTTCATCGCCTACGGCAGTGGACAGGCCTTTGCCCTTCAATACTTTTTTCAGATTGTGATATACTTCGGCACACATCCGCAGTGCTTCTTTAAAGGAAGGTGCGCCTACAGGCATAATCATAAATTCCTGGAAATCCACGGTGTTATCGGCATGTTTGCCGCCGTTCATAATATTCATCATAGGCACCGGCATGGTTTTGGCATTGCAGCCGCCCAAGTATTCATACAGAGGAATATCCAGTGCATTGGCTGCGGCCTTGGCCACGGCCATGGACACGCCCAAAATGGCGTTGGCGCCCAATTTTGCTTTGTTGTCTGTGCCGTCCAAAGCGATCATGGTTTTATCCACAGCCACCTGATCCAGCGCATTCATCCCAATGATTTCATCGGCAATGACCGTATTGACATTTTCCACGGCTTCTTGCACGCCGGCGCCGTTATACCGTTCGCCGCCGTCCCGCAGCTCTACGGCTTCAAACTGGCCTGTGGATGCGCCACTGGGTACGGCCGCACGGCCCATCACACCGCCATCCACCGTGACTTCCACCTCTACGGTTGGATTGCCTCTGGAGTCGAGAATTTCTCTTGCATATACATCCAAAATTTCAAGATAGCTTTTCATTGGAATCATTCCTCCCTTATTTTTATAACGACACCAATAACGAGGTGCCCGTCATTTCTTTTGGAATTGGCAAGCCCATCAGCGCCAACAGCGTTGGGGCAATGTCTGCCAGTTTACCGCCTTCTTTTAACCCAAGGCCGTCAGGGCCATTGATGAGCAAAAACGGCACCGGATTTGTGGTATGGGCCGTAAAAGGCGCATTGCTTTCATAATCGATCATCTGATCGCTGTTGCCATGGTCGGCGCATAAAAACATCTGGCTTCCCGTTTGTAACAATGCATCATACACACGCCCCACACAAGTATCGATGGCTTCCACCGCCGCCACGGCCGCTTCCATCACGCCCGTATGACCCACCATGTCGGGGTTTGCATAGTTGATGATAATCAAATCATATTTTTGTGCCAAAATGGCCTCCACCAAGTGGTCGGTCACTTCATAAGCACTCATTTCCGGTTTCAAATCATAGGTAGCCACTTTGGGTGAAGGCACCAAAATCCGCTCTTCCCCTTCGTATGGCACTTCCACGCCGCCGTTAAAGAAAAAGGTCACATGGGCATATTTTTCCGTTTCGGCCAAGCGCAACTGTTTTAAGCCCAGGGAAGAAAGGTATTCGCCCAAGGTATTTTTCAACATCTGCGCTTCATAAGCCACCAACTTATTGGGAATGGTTTTATCGTAATTGGTAAAGCAAACAAAGCAAATGCCATCTTCCCGCTGTTTCCGTTCAAAGCCAGTAAAACCGGGATCACAGAAGGCTCTGGTCAATTCTCTGGCTCGGTCGGGACGGAAGTTAAAGAACACCACCGCGTCTTCTGGATGAATCACGCCAATGGGCTTTCCTTCTTCATCCACCACATGGGCCGGCACCAAAAACTCGTCGGTGACGCCTGCTTCATAGCTTTGGGCCACATAGGCGCCCGGATCGGTGATTGCTTCTCCTTCGCCCAGCGTCATGCAGTCATAAGCCTTTTGCACACGTTCCCAACGGTTGTCCCGGTCCATGGCATAATAGCGCCCCATGACGGAGGCCATACGCCCCACGCCAAGTTCACGCATTTCTTCTTCCATCTGGGCCAAAAATCCGGCGCCGGAAGTGGGGGGACAATCCCGTCCGTCAAAAAAGCCGTGGACATAGACTTTCGTCAAGCCTTGCTCTTTGGCCAAACGCAGCAATGCTTTCAAATGGTCCATGTGGCTATGGACGCCGCCGTCGCTAAGCAGGCCGCAAAAATGAAGGGCAGAGTTGTTTTGTTTCACCTGCTCCACCGCTTGAAGCAAAGCCGGATTTTCAAAAAAGTCCCCGTCGGCAATGCTTTTGGTGATGCGGGTCAATTCCTGATAGACAATGCGCCCGGCCCCCATGTTCAAGTGCCCCACTTCGGAGTTACCCATCTGTCCGGCCGGTAATCCCACGTCCAGCCCGCTGGCATAGCCTTTGACATACGGATATTTTTCCCGCAGCATGTCCAGCACCGGTGTCTTGGCCTGGGCAATGGCGTTGCCTTCGGTGCGGTCATTGATGCCAAACCCGTCTAATATCATTAAAACTGTTGTCTTCATGTTCTCACCCAAACTTTACAATCTGTTCAAATTCGGTTTTCAAGCTGGCGCCGCCCACCAAGCCGCCGTCGATGTCGGCTTTGGCAAAGAGGGATGCGGCATTTTTGCCGTTGACGCTGCCGCCATACTGGATGCGCACTTGTTCTGCCGTCTCTGCCCCAAAAACTTCACCCACCACCTGGCGGATGGCAGCACACACTTCTTCTGCCTGTTCGTCGGTGGCCGTTTTACCGGTGCCAATGGCCCAAATGGGTTCATAGGCAATGACCATTTTGGCTACATCGTCGGCAGCCACACCCAGCAGGCCCCGTTTGATTTGGGTGCGGATGTGTTCCATGGTGACGCCTTCTTCCCGCTGCTGCAACGTTTCGCCACAGCACATGATGGGAGTAAGGCCATGTTCCAAGGCCTTTTTCACTTTTTTGTTTACCGTTTCATCGGTTTCGCCAAAATATTCTCTCCGTTCCGAATGGCCCAGCACCACATACTGCACACCGCATTCTTTTAACATCGCCGCAGAAATTTCGCCGGTATAGGCGCCGCTTTCTTCAAAGTGCATATTCTGGGCACCCAAGGCAATCTTGGTGCCTTTCAAAGCTTCTGCCACAGGGATGATATCAATGGCGGGCACACAAAAGACCACGTCCACCGTATCCGTATCCACTTTCTCTTTTAACAGTTCCACCAACTCCAAAGCTTCCTTTGGGGTTTTGTTCATTTTCCAGTTGCCAGCTACAATCTTTTTTCTCATCGCTTTTTCCTCTATTCTTATTTGTCATTGACTGCTGCAACACCAGGCAGTTCTTTGCCTTCCAAAAATTCCAAGGATGCGCCGCCGCCGGTGGAGATATGGCTCATTTTATCGCCAAAGCCCAGGATATTGACGGCTGCTGCACTGTCGCCGCCGCCGATGATGGTGGTGGCGTCTTTCAATTCTGCCATGGCCTTGGCCACGGCAATGGTGCCTTTGGCAAAGTTTTCAAATTCAAAGACACCCATTGGCCCGTTCCAAACGACGGTTTTTGCTTTTTTCAGGGCATCGGCAAACAAAGCGCAAGTCTTTGGCCCAATGTCCACCCCTTCCCAACCTTCTGGGATGGCGTTGGAGTCCACGGCCTTGTAAGGGGTATCGTTTTTAAATTCCTGGACCACAATGGTATCCACAGGCAACAAGAATTCCACGCCTTTTTCGGCAGCTTTTGCCATCATCTCTTTGGCATAGCCAATGCTGTCCTTGTCCAGGAGGGAGTTACCCACTTCATATCCTTTGGCAGCCAAGAACGTATAAGCCATACCGCCGCCAATGATGAGGATGTCCACTTTTTCCAGCAGGTTATTGATGACCGCAATCTTATCGGCCACCTTGGCCCCGCCCAAAATAGCAGCAAAGGGGCGCACCGGGTGGTTCACCGCATTACCCAGGTAAGCAATTTCTTTTTCCATCAAATACCCGACCGCCGATTCCTGCACAAATTTCGTTACCCCTACCGTGGAGCAGTGGGCCCGATGGCTGGAACCAAAGGCATCGTCCACATAAATATCGCAAAGGCTGGCCAATTCTTGGCTAAAGGCATCTTCGTTTTTCGTTTCTTCTTTGCGGAAGCGGGTGTTTTCCAACAGCACCACATCCCCATCTTTCATTTCCGATACGGCATTTTTGGCGTTTTCGCCCACCACCGTCTCATCGGCTGCAAACACAACAGGTTGTCCCAACCGTTCGGAAAGCCGTTTTGCCACCGGCGCCAAAGACAGCTCCGGTTTATATTCTCCCTTTGGTTTTCCCATGTGAGAGCACAAGATCACGCGGCTGCCTTCTTTCATCAATTTTTGGATGGTTGGCAATGCGGCCGTGATTCTGTTTTCATCGGTAATGACACCGTTTTGAATGGGCACATTGAAGTCACAGCGCACCAGCACACGTTTTCCTTTGACATTCAAATCATCGACTGTTTTTTTCTGTAACATATCTTTGAAACTCCCTTCCGTGGATTGTTTTTCCAAATCATGCCATCCCTTTTATTATACACCATAAACAAAAGGGTTGCAAGGTAAGGACAGACAGGTTATTTTCCCCGCCTTTTCTTATCTTCCGCAAAAAGATTTCTTTTTATGTAAAAAACCGCCTTCGGCCGGTCAAGACAGAAGGCGGTTTTTGTAGGGCGCACTTAAGCGCTTACTTTTGGTTGCAGAAATTTTTGCATGATAAAGACAGAGCCAATCAGGGCAATACCGATGACGTCGGTGATGGCGCCAGGGATAATCAACGTAATCCCGCCTGCCAGGCAAAGAACGCGCTGTACTGGATTAAGTCGGCTTATCATATACCCTTCCATACCGGTGGAAACGCCCAACATACCAATGAAGGCCGTCACCATAATCCAAAGGGCATCCACCAAGGAGCCGCCCACCAACAACAGTTCTGGACTAAAGGCAAAGACATAAGGAATGATAAAAGCCGTGATGGCAATTCTCGTTGCCGTTACCCCTGTCTTAAAGGGGTCACTGTGGGCAATGGCACTGCCGGCAATGCAGCTGCAATGCCTAAGGTTCTTTTTTCCATAACTATTCCTCCTTCGATTTGTCTTTCACCTGCTTTGTCCCAGTGCTGCAGGCACTCGTAGTTTGATTATACCGCAAAAGAGTGTCCTTTTCAAGCGTATTTTCCCGATACGCGAAAGAAAATTCAAAAAAAGGTCATTTTATTTGAAATATGTGCAAATACAAAAAAAGAGGATTTTTTTCTAAATTATCCATAAATACAGATTTTTTTCCAGAAAGACCTTCTTTTTTTGTATTTATATGGACAATTTTTGCATATTTTTTCGTTTGCAGATTTTCTTTTCCATTGACCAAAATCTATAATTCAATGGGGATTGCGTCCAGATTTTCCGGCTGTTTGGGCTGTTTTTCTTGCAAAAAACGGGTAACTGCGTCTGCCTGATCCAATAACCACAGGGGAGGCGTCTTTCCAGTATAGACAATTTCCACCTCCGGCGGCAGTTTCGCCAAAGCCTGTTGCAATACCTCTTCTTCCAGTAACCCAAAGCTTAATGCATGGAGTACTTCATCCAACACCAAACATCCACCTTCTTGCACCACCTGGGCTGCTTCTTGCAAAATCTGGTGATGGGTACTGGTCACTTCTTCTTGCACCTGTTGGGGTAACATACGGAAAAAATCAAACTTACGCCCCAGAGAAAACCAGTGCAGCGTGGGCAGCGCAAAGGATTTGGCTTCTCTTCCGTCTTTCAAAAACTGTACCACAGCCACCGTCTTTCCTTCTGCCGCCGCAAGCAAGGCCTGCCCTATGGCCGCACTTGACTTTCCTTTTCCCGTTCCATAATAAATCGTCTGCATCGTTTTCTCCTTTTTATGCCTCTTTTTTTGTTTTTCCAAAAATCTTACGATAGAGATACAACAAGCAAATTACATCCACACTAAGCGTAATAATCCATGTCACCGGATAAGATAAATACAGTGTCATAGGCTCCGGATACCAAACGCATACCGTGGCCATCCACAAAATACGCAGCCCGCAAATGCCCAAAATGGAAATAAACATCGGCACAATGGCATAACCAAGCCCGCGCAAACTGCCCACCAGCGTATCCATAATGCCACAGAGGAAATAAGTGGTACATACCACCGATAACCGTTCCATCCCAATGGCAATGACGTCTTCTTCTGTGGTATAAATGCCCAAGAAAAAGTGGGATGTAAATTGGAGGAAAATCCCCATCGCAAGCCCAACCACCGTTACCATTGCCACGCACATCCAAATGGAGCGGCGAATCCGTTCCCTTTTCCCTGCGCCAAAGTTTTGCCCAACAAAGCTAACGGCCGTTTGGGAAAAGGCATACATGGACGTGTAGACAAAGCCTTCAATATTGGCCGAAGCCGAATTTCCTGCCATTACCACCGAACCAAAGGAGTTGATATTGCTTTGGATCATCACATTGGAGATGGAAAACAAAATACCCTGCACCCCCGAAGGCAGCCCGATGAGCAGCACTTCCTTTACTCTCACCCAGTGCAGACGCATTTTTTGGAACACAAACCGGCAAGGCCCATCCAGCCGCATCAAGGTCAACAACACCAAAATAGCCGAAATATATTGGGAAATGATGGTGGCCAAAGCAACCCCCATCACATCCAGATTAAATCCAATCACAAACACCAAGTTCAGACAGACGTTCATAATCCCTGCCACCAACAAAAAGTAAAGCGGCCGCTTGGTATCCCCCATGGCCCGCAATACCGAGCTTGCAAAGTTATAAGCCATAAAGGCCGGCATGCCCAAAAAATAAATCTTTAAATATAAGGTAGAAAGGGAAATGACATCGTCCGGCGACTGCATCAGTTCCAAAAGCGGCCGCGTAATCACCTGGCCCAACAACGCCAAGAAAATGCCGCTGATAAAACTAAGCAACATCGCCGTATGCACCGTATCCGTCACCGCGTTCATATCCCGGTTGCCATAATGCCTGGCCACCACCGCATTGACGCCCAATGAAATCCCTACAAATAAGTTGATTGTCAAATTGATGAAAGAAGAAGTGGAACCCACGGCCGCCAAAGACTGCTGCCCGGCAAACCGTCCCACCACCACAATATCTGCCGCATTAAAAAGCAGCTGCAAAATACCAGAAAACATCAACGGTATACTAAACCGCAACAGTTTTCCAAACAGTGGCCCTTCACTCATATCCATTTCATAGGATCTTGCCATACCATTCACCTTCCCCATCCGTCTTTATTCCACGATGATGCTTTCCCCCACCGAAATTTCTCGAATCGGCGTTGCCGCATGAAGCACTGCCTTGGCTGCAAAGGAAATGCAATGGCAAGGGTAAAGTGCTGCAATTTGCTCTTGTTGTAAAAATAAGGCCGTTTGTGTTAAGGCTTCTCCTTCTTGGAAGAGATGAAATCCGCCAATCACACCTAGAACCGGCTGATTGGCAAACAGCGTTTTGGCATAAGAGATGATGTTACAAATGCCGCTGTGGGAGCAACCTGTGATGACAAAAATCCCTCCTTTTGCCTGATAGACCAAGGCGCTATCATCCAGCAAAAAGTCCGGCTGTAATTTTCCCTCTCTTTTACACAGCCCCAAGGGTTTTTGGTTTTCAAATCCGTTACTGCGCGGAATTTCTCCCAAAAACATCAGATTTTTTGAAACACGTCTTGGTTTTTTGCTCATGCGCAACGTGGCCACCCGCTCCAGCACCTCTGGCCCCACGGGCGCACCAATATAATCGCCGTCCTCCGTCTTCTCCTGCCAAACATCGGGGTGGCAAGTGATGGTTTTCTTTTTCAAAAGCCCTTCTGCCAACAAATGAGGCAGTCCGCCGGTATGGTCAAAATGGCCATGGGACAACACAATATCGGATGCTTCTGCAAGACAAATGCCTAACTTTTGCGCGTTTTGCAACAAAATCCCACTGGCTCCTGTATCCAGCAGTACCCGGCTATTTTCGTCTTCTATCCAAAAAGCCAATCCATGCTCCGCCAAACAACGACTGTTTAAAGGCGCATGATTCTCCACTAAAACCGTCAGTTTCATTGCCTCTCCTCCTTCCTTCTTCTTTGTTTCATCATAACACAAAGTGAGGAAAAAGCCAAAAAAAACAGCTGTTTTTTGATAAAAAGTTTTTAGGCAGAAAATCACTTTTTCTGATCTAAAACAAAAGGCAAGCCCTTTGGGCCGTTCTACTGGACTTTTCTTGCCATGAAAATTTTACTTCTTTATAAGTAGGAAAAAAGGGCAGACCTGTTTGTTTTTCTTTTCCGCATCAAAAAAGACTGTCCTTCCCTTTGGCTGGACAGTCTTTTTTGATTTCTATTCTATTTTATTTCGAAAAGGCGGCCCATGGCCTTTTTCCCGTTTTGTAACACCCAGCGATAGACCATCCAGTGTATCTGGCAAAAACCAAAACCGCCGATGCACCCTGTCCAAAACCGCCGTCTGTTGGTGGAAGGGCAAAGGCCCACCCTTTGAATCGCCCAATCCACAAACATCACGCCAGAAAGCCCCATGGCCTGCCAAAGCCGCAGCGGACAGCGAAAAAAACAAATTGCTGCCGGCAAAACGCTCACCAGCACCCCGGTGCAGCGGGCACAGACGGGAAATTGGTATCCTTTTAGAAAAAAGCTGCGCTCCGGCCTTTGGTGACAACCAAGGTAGCGCCCCAGTTGCATCAGGCTCATCCAAAGCTGCTCCCCGCTTGTTATACCTGAAATTTTCTGCCGCATCGTTCACACACCCAGTAATGCTTCGTTTTCACCTGCTTGCCTTCGCCGCAGGCCCCGCATAAAATGCCAATGGGCCCCAGCAAGATGGCGCCACAAAAGCCTTTGCCAACGGAAAAATCTTTGCCTTTCGTCTCCACTTCGGAAATCATCTGGCAATGGTCATCGCCGCAATGAGGACAAATCATCGTCATTCCTTCTTTCTATTTCATTCTTTTCCTCCATCTTATCATATTCTCTCTTGGTTTCTCAATGTCGCCAGGCTCATTGTAAGAAAGTTGCAATCAAAACCACTAGTAAACTAGTGGTTTGAACAACCCCTAGAAGGGGTATTGCGTGCGTATTCCCTAAAAGGGAATATCGAAGATTTGGCAACGCATTACAATCACAGGCAGCCACTTAAAGTG
>CALWGC010000028.1 GCA_944378105.1 uncultured Clostridia bacterium | reverse complement strand
GCTGCCATCACTGCTTTGGAGACAAAGTTTTCTGATGCAATCAATTCGATATTTTTTCTTTGCCGGTTTAGTTCCATATCAATGGCTTTCGTCAATTCTGGATCTACTGCCTGCACATCTTTCCACGAAAAATCCATGTTTACCCCTCCATTGTCCCTTTATCAAATACATTTGTTTTTCTAAAAAAAACGTAGGAACAGTATATCATAAATAAGTACAAATGAAAAGGTTTTTTTGCAAAAAAATCAAAAAAATTTTTTTGCGTCTTTCACTGAAAAAAAGTGGTAAAAAATCTCTATTCCTTCACTCTGTTTTTTCAATCGTGCCCCCACAGGCCACATAGTCTCCATCATAAACCACAAGGGCCTGGCCCGGCGTCATGGCTCGCTGGGGTTCATCAAAGGTACATTTGATCCAATCGCCCACCAGTTCCACCGTACAAGCCGCTTTTGGATGGCTGTACCGAATTTTGGCTTCGGCCCGAGAAGGCTTCGACACCGGCGCCCAGCCCATCCAGTTGACGTTTTTGGCGTAAACCACCCGATGAAACAAGCTTTCGTTATCACAAAGCACCACTTCGTTTGTTTCTGGCCGAATTTCTCCCACAAACATCGGGCGCCCCAAGGCAATGCCCAGGCCCTTGCGCTGTCCAATGGTATAGTGGATGATGCCTTTATGTTGGCCCAGCACATGGCCCTCCTGGTCCACAAAAGAACCACAAACGGCTTTTTTCTTGCCATACCGTTGCAAAAAAGCGCCATAGTCATGATCCGGAATGAAACAAATCTCCATACTATCCGGCTTTTCGGCCACAGCAATGCCCAATTCTTGGGCCATTTTGCGTACTTCGTCTTTGGTATATTGGCCCAAAGGCATTTTGGTGGCCGCCAGCTGCTCCTGGGTCAGGTCATAGAGCACATAGGTCTGGTCCTTGGCCTTCGCTTGAGACATCCGTAACGTCAGCCGGCCGCTTTGCGGGTGCATTTCGATATTTGCATAATGCCCCGTTGCCACCAGGTGCGCCCCCAGTGCCTTTCCCTGCTCCAAAAGTGCCTGCCATTTGACATAGCGATTGCAGGAAACACAAGGGTTTGGCGTGCGGCCACAAAAGTATGCTTCTGTAAATGTGTCCATCACATGCCGCCGAAACACGTCGGTAAAATCCATCACATAATGGGCAATACCCAGCTGCTTGGCCACTCTGGCCGCATCTTCCACCGCCTGAAAATTGTTGCCCTGGCCTGATTCTTCGCCTCGCGTTTGCATCGTCACGCCAATGACTTCATACCCTTGTTTCTGTAATAAATACGCCGTCACAGAGCTATCCACGCCGCCGCTGAGGCCCACAATGATTTTTTCTTTTTCCAATCCAATCCCACCGTTTCTTGTTTTTTTCTGCCCAAAAAGAAAGGGCAAATGCCTTGCACTTGCCCTTTATTATAGCATACTCTCTTTCCTTGGACAAACGTCCTTTTTTCAGTGATGGTCGCCAATGTCTTCCACCGGTGCTTCTAACCCTTCGATTTCCAACCCATTTTTCTGGGCATAATCCCAAAGGGCGGCATGGAGCGCTTCTTCTGCCAGCAAGGAGCAGTGGACCTTCACCGGCGGCAGCCCATCCAACGCCTCCATCACGGCCCGGTTGGTCACTTGCAGTGCCTCTTGAATGGTTTTTCCCTTCACCAATTCCGTTGCCATGGAGCTGGTGGCAATGGCGGCGCCACAGCCAAAGGTTTTAAATTTGGCATCTGTAATAACATCATCTTGGATGGAAAGCTCCACCTGCATGATGTCGCCGCACTTGGCATTTCCCACCCGGCCTACGCCATCTGGTTGGGCCAATGAGCCCATATTCCTCGGGTTCATAAAATGATCCATCACTTTTTGACTATACATCAAACGGTTTCCTCCTTCGTTTTTTTCATAAAATCTTCGTATAATGGTGACATTTCTCTTAGCCTTGCCACAATGTCCGGCAAAACTTCTAATACATAGTCTACTTCTTCTTCCGTCGTTCCAAGCCCCAGCGTAAAACGCACCGAGCCGTGGGCCAATTCATGGGAAAGGCCCAGTGCCAGTAGCACATGGCTTGGGTCCAGGCTTCCCGATGTGCAGGCAGAACCGCTGGAAGCCGCAATGCCGGCGGCATCTAGCAACATCAAAATGGACTCCCCTTCCACAAAAGCAAAGGAAAGGTTGCAGTTACCCGGCAGTCGCTTGGTTCGATGGCCATTGACTTGACTATGGGGAATTTTCTCCAACAGTCCGTTGATGAGTTTTTCCCGCAACACCGTAAGCCTTGCCGTTTCTTCTTCCATCTCCTCTGCCGCCAAAGCCATGGCCTTGGCTAGCCCCACAATGGAGGCCACGTTCTCCGTCCCGGCCCGCTGCTTTTTCTCCTGCCCGCCGCCCAACAAAAACGGATGAATGGGGGTTCCTTTGCGGATATACAAGGCGCCAATGCCTTTGGGCGCCCCAAGTTTATGGCCAGAAAGGGACAGTAAATCAATTTGCATTTCTTCCACATCCAATGGTACATGGCCCACAGCCTGCACGGCATCGGTGTGAAACAGTACGCCATGGCGTTTTGCAATGGCGCCAATTTCTTTGAGCGGCTGCAAGGTGCCAATTTCGTTATTGGCCGCCATCACCGAAATCAAAATCGTCTTTGGCGTAATGGCTTTTTCCAATTCTTCCAAAGAAATCAAGCCGTCTTGATCCACATCCAGATACGTCACCGTAAAGCCATGGCGTTCCAAATATTGGGCTGTATGCAACACTGCATGATGCTCGATCTTTGTGGTAATAATATGATTGCCCTTTTGTTGCAGCGCTTCGGCCACACCGCGCAGGGCCCAGTTATCGCTTTCACTTCCACAAGATGTGAAAAATATTTCATCTGTCCTCCCACCCAGAACACGGGCAACCGTTTGTCTGGCCGTCTCGATGGCCTGCTTCGCCTCCTGCCCCAGCTGGTATATGCTGGATGGATTTCCGAAAAAACTGGAAAAATACGGTTTTATTTCCTCGAATACTTCATTGCGAACCGGGGATGTGGCTGCATAATCAAAATAGATGGTTTTCATAGTATTTTTTCTCCTTTCTATTTTGTGACATGTGTTTCTAAACTATGGTATGTAGTTTCCAATTGCTACTATTTTTACTATAATAATTGTTAACTGGTAGGTAATGGGGTGTTTACGACCATTTTTCTTTGGCTTTCGAGTAAAAAAACGGGTCAATATTTGCACCCCCAGTATCATGTAATAGCGTATGTTGATTGGTAGGAGAGGTGCATACATGGAATTCAAAGAACGGCTTCGCATGCTAAGAAAGGAGTTTGGCTTCACCCAAGAAGAATTGGCAAAAAGACTCAACTACGGTTATACTGCCATTTCCAACTATGAATCCGGCCGTAACGAACCATCCATCAGTGACCTAAAGAAAATAGCCGATTGTTTTCAGGTATCCATGGACTATTTGTTATGCGTCAGTGACATCCGTAACCCCTATCATCCATCCACCTTGCCGCCGGAGGCCACCTTGCTTTTGGCCCATTGGGCAAAACTGGAGCCCGAGCAGCAGGATGTATTGGTACAGCTTTCCACCTGGCTTTCGGAAAGCAATGCACAAAAAGAAGCAAAACCTGGTAAGTTGAAAGTAGCCCAAAAGCGTGAGGCCTACAAAACAGCTGCAAAAGAAACAAACGAAACAGAATAAACGGGAAAAAAGCCCTTGCGGGTTTTTTTCTTACCCTTTTTAATTCATATTATTCATATCTTTATAGTATGATATTATCCGATTTTTCTCTTTCTGTCAACCCCAAAAGAAAAAGCCTCTTTCTGTCTAATCAGACAGAAAGAGGCTTTTTGTGCTGTCTATTCCAATGATTCCAATTCATCCAGCCGTTTTTCACAGCAACAGCCCTTTTTCTCTTCCTCCAATAAATCCTGCAAGGAAAACCGATCCACATATTGGTTGATGGTTTCATACAACCCTTCCCAAAAGCCCAATGTGGCGCAAAACTCCCGCCGGGGGCAGGCATTTTCCTCCCCTTCCAAGCAGGCCACCGGAACCAATTCGCCTTCGGTAATCCGTAAAATCTCGCCGATGGAATACTGGGCCGGCTGTTTGGTTAAGGTGTAACCGCCCTGTGCGCCGCGGGTGCTTTTTAACATCCCCGCCTTACAAAGCTGACCGATGATTTGCTCCATATACTTGACCGAAATTTCCTGTCGCCTGGCAATATCTTTCAGGGAAACCCGTTTGTCAGCCCCGTTTTGCGCAATGTCCAACATAATGCGGATGGCATAACGCCCTTTGGTTGATATTTTCATCTCTTTCCCTCCTTACTGCCTAGCGGCGCGTTCAATTTGTGGCAGCCGCTGTTTGTTGTTCCTGTTTATATGATTTGGCCCATGCTTTTAACTCTTGGGCCGCTGCCGTCACCGCCTCGCCGGCCTTTCCTCCGCCCATCAAGCGGGAAAGCTCTTCCACTTGGCCTGTTTCCTCCAAGGCCGTCACGCTGGTGACTGTTTTTGTTTCTTCTGCCCGTTTGGCAATGAGAAAATGCCGGTCTGCCATGGCAGCAATTTGAGGCAGATGGGTGATACAAAGCACTTGATTGCTCCGACCAATATCCGACATCTTTTCCCCCACCCGGGCCGCCGTTGTGCCGCTGACCCCGGTGTCAATTTCATCAAAAATGAAGGTGTCAATGGTATCGGCATCGGCCAACACCGTTTTTAATGCCAACATCACCCGGCTCATTTCGCCTCCGGATGCAATCTTTGCCAAAGGCTTCACCTCTTCTCCCAGATTGGGAGAAATGAGAAATTCCACCACATCCCGCCCTCTGGCGTTAAAGGTGTTTTTCTGGGTGATGGAGACTTGGAAGACGGCATGTTGCATTTCCAACTGGTGCAGCTGTGCTTCAATGCGGCTGGTCAGCACCTGTGCCGTTTGGGTGCGCAGATGGGTCAACTGGCTGCAATAGGTGCCAATTTCCTCCAAAAGCGCCTTCTTTTGTCCTTCCAACACTTTCCGCTTGGCCGCACCTTCGGCCAACTCTTTTAACTCCTCTTCCGCTTCGGCTTGGGTTTGCAGCACCCGCTCCAAACTGCCGCCGTATTTGCGTTTGAGACCATACAGCACATCCAGCCGTTCTTCAATCTCTTGCAACGCTTCCGGCTTTCTTTGGATCGATTCACTGTAATGGCTTAACTGACGGCATAATTCTTGCAATCCGTCGGATACCTCTGCCATCTGTTCCCATAGCGCTTTCGTCCGCTCATCCATGCGGTATAAATCATCCATATGGGCCCTGGCCCGGCTCACCAGCTCCAGCGCGCCGCCTTCGCCCTCTTTGCCCAAATATAAATACGCCAAGCTTTCTGCCGCACAGTGGGCAATCTCTTCCACATGCAGACAATAGTCCCGGCGGGAAAGCAGGGTTTCTTCTTCCCCTACTTCCACCTTGGCTTGTCCAATTTCGGCCACCACTTCTTTCAGCATGGCCACCCGCTCGGCCCGCTTTTTGGGGTCGCCGCCCAGTTCTTCCAACTGGCGCACCACCGATTTATAGGCGATCATGGCATCTTTCAGCTTTTCTTTTTCTTCCACCAAGGCACTGCCGCAAAAGTGGTCCAAAAGGTCCATGTGCCGGGCGGGGTTCAGCAACGACTGATGGGCATGCTGGCCGTGAATATCAATCAGCGTTTCTGACAGCCGTTTCATGGCCGACGCCGTCACCACCGTGCCGTTGATGCGACAAGTGCTTTTTCCTTCTGCCGTCATGGTGCGAAAGAGGATCAACTGCTCCTCCTCTTCCAGCTCCAGTTCCCGCAGCACTTCTTTCACCGCTTCCACCTTGGCCACAAACTCGGCCTCCACTTCCGCCTTGGCCTGCCCCCGGCGCACCAGATCCTTTCCGCTTCGTTCGCCCAGTACAAAACTGACCGCATCGATAATCATACTTTTCCCGGCACCCGTTTCCCCCGTCAGAATGTTTAGGCCCGGCCCAAACACAATCTCCGCTTCTTCGATCAGTGCCACATTTTTGATGTGCAGCCGCTGTAACATGGGCCCACCTCCTTCTTTTTACGCACTGATGATGCGGTTTAATTTCTGCATAAATTCCACGGCCTGGCTATGGGTGCGGGCCACACAAAAGACCGTATCGTCCCCGGCAATGGAGCCCAAAATGTCATTGGTTTCCATGCTGTCAATGGCCACCCCCACGGCCATACCCATGCCGTTTAAGGTTTTGATGACGATGATGTTTTGGGAATAGTCCAGCTTCACCACCGCATCCCGAAAAACGCGGATAATCCGTTCGGAAATCTCCGCATCGGTGGCGGCCAGGGCCGCATAACGCTGTCTGCCGCCATCGGAAGAAATTTTGGTTAATTTCAATTCTCGAATATCTCTGGAAATGGTGGCCTGTGTGACGCTGTAGCCGCTTTCTCGTAAAAGCCGCGCCAAATCTTCCTGGGTTTCCACCGCATTTTGTTCAATCAATTCCAAAATCTTTGCTTGTCTGGCTACTTTCATCCTCTACCTGTCACCCTTTCCAAATAATTTGTTGCGTAACACATCGTAAAAGCCGGTATTGCCTGTTTTGATGATATTGGCAAAAAACTTGGCTTTGGAGATGGAAATGGAGTCTCCCTCTTCCAACGTGCAAATGTTTTGCCCATCCACCACGGCAAAAATTTTCTGCCGGCTAAATCTTTTTACAATCAGTTCCACCCGGTCATTGCCGCCAATGACAATGCTTCTGGCATGGAGCATATGAGGGCAAATGGGGGTAATGGCCAATACATTGCTGTCGCTTTTTAAAATAGGGCCGCCGGCGGCCAGATTATAAGCGGTGGAACCGGTGGGGGTGGCAACCAAAATCCCGTCGCCAAAGAAGTCGTCAATATAATCCCCATTGACTTTCACTTCCACATCCACCATGCTGCCCCGGGAGATGCTCACTTCGTTGAGGGCCGTCACCGTTCGCTTGCCTTCTTTGGAAGAGAAAATCTCTGCCCGCAGCATCATCCGCTTTTCCGTCTGATATTCACCCCGCAGTACACTTTGCAAACTTTCCACCATGGTATCCGGCCCGGCCGCCGTCAAAAAGCCCAAATGGCCCATATTGACACCCATCAGCGGCGTGTTGTACTTGGCCGCCCGCTTGGCCGAACTTAACATGGTGCCGTCGCCTCCCAGCACAATCAAAAACTCTGCCTCCCGATATAACAAATCTTCCCGGATGGCATATTGCCGCAGGCTTTGCGGCAAGTTCAAGTTTTCGTTGAGCATCGGACGGCAGTTTTCTTGTAACAGTGCCGCAATCAGCGTTTTTGTCGCCGCCAAACCGCTATCTTTTTTTGCGTTTGGCAAAATCCCTATCTTTCTCATATCCCCAATTCCCGCCTTCTCCTTTAAAGTAATTCGTGGGAAGAAGCAGTGATGTCTTTGGCCAAGGCGATTGCTTCTTCTTTTGTGAGCCCCTGCCCTTGCCTTTGCAACAAAATCAGATACTCAATGTTTCCTTCTGGGCCTTTGATAGGCGAAAAATCGATATTTTTCACCTGTAACCCAATGGAGCAGGCAAACTCTATGATTTTGATGATGACTTCTTCGTGGACTTTTGCTTCTCGCACCACGCCTTTTTTGCCCACCTTTTCCCGTCCGGCCTCAAACTGTGGCTTGATTAAGCATACCAAAGAGGCGTCTTCTTTCATCCTCGTTAACACCGGAGGAATCACCATCGTCAGCGAAATAAAGGAAACGTCCACCGAAGCAAAGTCCGCCAATTCCGGCACCTGTTCTTCGGTCAGATAACGGACGTTGGTTTTTTCCAGACAGACCACTCGGCTGTCGTTACGCAGTTTCCACGCCAACTGGCCATAGCCCACGTCAATGGCGTAGACTTTCTTTGCCCCGTTTTGCAGCATACAGTCCGTAAAACCGCCGGTGGAAGCGCCAATATCCATACAAATTTTGTCTTTCAGTTCCACCCCAAAGACTTCCATGGCCTTTTCCAGCTTCAGCCCGCCGCGGCTGACATATTTTGGCCCTTCGTCTTTGACGGTGATCTGTGCCGTGCGGGAAATTTTGGTGCCGGCCTTATCCTCTTTTTGTCCATCCACATAGACTTTGCCGGCCATAATCAGCGCCTTGCCCTTCTCTCTGGAATCACAAAGCCCCTGTTCCACCAGCAGCACATCCAATCTTTCTTTCTCGGCCATAGTCCGAATCCTTCCCTTTCCCTTATTCTTCTTTTAACACTTCTGCCGCAATGGCTTCTGGCGTTAAGCCATAGTGTAAAAACAGTTCCTCTCGCTTGCCCTGCTCAATAAATTGATTGGGAAAACCAAAGGAGCGTACCAAAACTTCCTTTGTGCCCAAGGCATGGCGCACCAAATCGCCAAAACCGCCCCGCAGTACATGGTCTTCGATGGTCACAATGGTCTTGGCCTTTTGGGCCACCTCTTCCAGCATGGCTTGATCCAGTGGCTGGATAAATCTGGCGTTAATCAACATGGGATTTTTCCCCGCTTCTTTCAGCTTTTTCCAAAGGCCCCGGGCCGTTTCAAACATGGTGCCGCAAGAAAGGATGGCAATGCCTTCTCCCTCTTCCACCCATTCTGCCTTGCCCCAAGGAAGTGACACGCCTTTTTCCCAGTCCTCTTCCACGTGATCCCTTGGATAGCGAATGGCCACCGGTCCCGGCTGTTTGAGGGCCTCTTCCAGCATCGTCTTGCACTCGGCCCCGCTGCGCGGCGCCAACAACTGCAACGAAGGCACATGGCTTAAAAAGCCAATGTCAAAAATCCCCTGATGGGTTTCCCCGTCGGCCCCCACAATACCGGCCCGGTCAATGGCAAAGACCACCGGCAGGTTTTGGAAGCAAACGTCTTCCACAATCTGGTCATAGGCCCGCTGCAAAAACGTGGAGTAGACAGCAAAAACGGGATGATACCCGCTGGAAGCAAGACCGGCCGCAAAGGTGACGGCGTGTTGCTCGGCAATGCCCACATCGAAAAAGCGGGTAGGATAGGTTTTGGAAAATGTGTCTAAGCCTGTCCCGCCGCACATGGCCGCTGTAATGGCCACCACTTTCTCGTTTTCGGCCGCAATCTTGGTCAAAGTATCGCCAAACACCTGGGAGTAGGAAACGCCTTTTTTCCCCAGCACTTCCCCCGTTTTGGGCCGAAATGGCGAAACGCCATGAAACTTACTGGGGTTTTGCTCGGCAAAGGGATAGCCTTTTCCTTTTTTCGTTTTCACATGGAGCAAAACCGGCCCTTCCATCTGTTTGGCCTTGGTCAAAAATTCCAACAGTTCTTCCATGTTGTGTCCGTCCACCGGGCCCAAATATTGAAAGCCCATTTCTTCAAACATCACGCCGGGCACCAGGAAATATTTGATGCTGTTTTTCACTTTCTCAATGCCCTTATCCATCGGCTCGCCCACCAGAGGCACTTTGGCCAATAATTCATGGACGCCGGCTTTTGCATTTAAGTAAAGGGGCGCCGTCCGCAAATCCCGCAGGTGTCGGTTCATGGCGCCGACGTTTCCGGAGATGGACATATCGTTGTCATTTAAAATCACCATCAACTGGGTATTTTTTTGCCCTGCATTATTGAGCGCCTCATAGGCCAGGCCCCCTGTCATGGAGCCATCGCCAATGACGGCAATGATATGTTCCTTCCCCTTTTGCAAATCCCTGGCCGTGGCCATCCCCAGCGCCGCCGAAATGGACGTGGAGCTATGCCCCGTGGCAAAGGCATCATAGGGGCTTTCCTTTGGTTTTGGAAAGCCACTGAGGCCATCCAGCTGCCGCAGTTGGTCAAAGCCTTCCTTTCGCCCCGTCAAAATTTTATGTACATACGCCTGGTGTCCCACATCCCAGACGATTTTATCCTTTGTGATATCAAACACATAGTGCAGCGCCAGCGTCAGCTCCACAACCCCCAGATTGGAAGCCAAATGCCCGCCTGTTTTCGATACCTTTTCCACCAAAAAATGACGAATTTCTTTTGCCAAATACGGTAATTGGTTTGGCTTCAGTTCTTTGATATCATTTGCTGCCTGTATGCGTTTTAACCATTCGTTCATACTGCATGCGTCCTCTCTTTTTACTTTGCCATCAGAAAAAGCTGCCAATGAAAATGCCCAAAATTGCCCCGCAAACCACTTGCGCCGGCGTATGGCCCAACAGCTCTTTCAAGTTTTCCTCCAATGGTACATTGACATGGGTAAACAAATATTTGATGGCTTTGGCCTGTTTGCCTGCGGCCCGCCGCACACCGGCCGCATCGTACATCACCACAAGGCTAAAAACACAGCTGACGGCAAAAATGGGTGCATCAAACCCATAAATTTTGCCAATACAGGTGGTCATGGCCGTCACCAGCGCGCTGTGGGAACTGGGCATGCCGCCGGAGCCATACATGCGTCCCAAATCCAGCCTTCGCTCCGACAACAGAGTTAAAATCACTTTCAACGCCTGTGCCACAAACCAGGCCAGTACCGCCGCCAACAGTGTGGTATTGTGAAGAATTTGATCGAGTATCATCATACCTGTTCATCACCTTTTTTATTTGCGCCGTTTGATGAGGGTATTGGTCAAGGCCACCAAAAACGCACTGCGCGCTCCAAACTGTTCCAATAACGCCACCGCTTCATCCGACAAACGTTGTACGGCGGCTTCGGAAGCTTCTATGCCGTACAAGGAAACATAGGTGTTCTTTTCGTTTCGCTCATCGCTGTGGATGGGTTTGCCCAGTTCCTCCATGGTGCCTGTCACATCCAAAATGTCGTCTTGAATCTGGAAGGCCAGCCCGATTTTTTCTGCTGCACTTTGCAAAATTTCCAGTGCCCCTTCGTCGGCCCCGCCCAAATGGGCCCCGGCCAAAAAGGCACCTTCAATCATGGCCGCCGTTTTTTTCTTGTGGATAAAATCCAGTGTGGCCTCATCCACTTTCTTGCCGTCGTTGATGACATCCACCACCTGCCCGGCTACCATGCCAAACACCCCTGCCCCATGGGCAATGGCCTGCATGGCTTTCATGCCCCGCAAGGAGTTTTTCTTTACAGCCGCATTGGCCATCACTTCAAAGGCATGGCTTAATAAGGCATCCCCGGCCAAAATGGCAATGTTTTCACCAAAGGCACGGTGATTGGTCAGCCGTCCCCGGCGGAAATTGTCATTGTCCAGCGCCGGTAAATCGTCATGGATCAGGGAATAGGTATGAATCATTTCCAAGGCACAGGCATAGTCCATGGCCTCTTCCACATCTCCCCCTAACATCTTGCACGTTTCCAGTACCAAAATGGGCCGCAAACGCTTGCCTCCGGCAAAGACCGAATAGCGCATGGCCTTAAAAATAATATCGGGATATTCCGTTTCCTTTGGAAGCAGCCGGTCCAAATGCCGGTCGACTTCCTCCATCCGTTCTTTGATTTCTGCTTTGATATTCATGGTTTCTCTCCCTATTCTTCGGTAAAAGGTACGGTTTCAAAACTGCCCAAATGGTCTTGGCGCAGCTGTTGCACTTTTGTTTCCGCTTCGCTTAAGGCCTTGCGGCATTCCAGTGCCAGTTCCATCCCTTCTTGATATAATTGAATGGACGCTTCCAGCGAAACGCTCTGACTTTCTAACTGAGATGCAATTTCTTCCATCCGCGCCATGTTTTCTTCATACGTCCGTTTTTTCTTTGCCATGGATTATCTCCTTTTTTGTCACCGTTACGCCAATGGTGCCGTCTGTCACCAAAAGAGAAAGCTTCTCTCCTTCTTCCACATCGTCCACCTGCCGCACCAGTTGCCCGCTTTCTTTTTTCGCCAAGGCATAACCTCTGCCTAACACTTTCATGGGCGAAAGCAGCTCCAGTTTGTCACAAAGGCCCAAAAGTCGGTTTTGCTCCTCTTGTAACTGCCGCGTCAAGGCGCGATCCATCCGCTCTTCCAAATGGGATAAGGTCAAAGCGCCTTGGGCCAACAGCTCCATGGGCCGGCGAAATCCGGCTCTTTTTTCAAAGGAAAGCACCATTTGCCGCCCATGCTGCAAAAATTTATCCTCCGCAAACTGGATGCGCAGCGTCAGGGCGTGGAGCCGATCCCGCTCGGCCTGTCGGTCTGGCACCGCCAATTCTGCCGCCGCCGAAGGCGTTGGGGCACGCAAATCGGCCACAAAATCGGCAATGGTCACATCGGTTTCATGGCCCACGGCACTGATGATGGGGATAGAAGAAGCAAAGATGGCCCGCGCCACCACTTCTTCGTTAAAGGCCCACAAGTCTTCCATGCTGCCGCCGCCACGGCCCAGTATAATGGTATCGGCTTTCCCCCAGGCATTTACCTGTTTGATGGCCGAAACGAGAGACGGCGCCGCCTCCTGCCCCTGCACCAGGGCTGGCACCACCACCAACTGCACCGATGGGTCCCTGCGTTTTGCAATTTGTATGATGTCCCGTACGGCCGCTCCCGTCGGCGATGTAATGACGGCCACGGTTTTGGGATAGGGGTTGATTTCCCGCTTAAAATCGGCATCAAACAGGCCTTCTTGCTCCAATTTTTCTTTCAACTGGGTAAAGGCAATGCTTAACGCCCCCACACCGGCCGGCTCCATCAGTTGGGCATAAAACTGATATTGCCCCGTCTTTTCGTATACCCCCACATAGCCGCAGACAATGACTTCCTGCCCGTTTTGCGGCGTAAAAGGCAACACCATGGCGTCCCCGCGAAACATCACACAGGCCATGGCCGATTCGCTGTCTTTGAGGGTAAAGTAACAGTGGCCGGAGGAATGACGCTTCCAGTTGGAAATTTCGCCCCGCATCCAAAGGCTTTGCAAAATAAAGTCCTTTTCCAAAAGTCCCCGGATGTAGAAATTGACCTGGGTAACCGAGTATACCTTTGGCGTCATTGTTTTCTCAACTCCTTGGGGTGATGGCACCCAACACACCGTTGATGAAGGATGGCGCTTTTTCGGAACTAAACTCCTTGGCCAATTCCACCGCTTCGTTGATGGCAACGCCCACCGGCACATCGGAGGCATATTGCATTTCGTAAACGGCCAAACGCAAAATGGCCAAATCCACCTTGTTCATCCGTCCCAAGGACCATCCTTTGGCATGGGCGCTTAAGGCTGCGTCGATTTCTTCCAGATGGGAAAGCGTTCCTTCCAGCCGTTCTTTCACAAAGGCCCGGTCCGCTTCTTGCAGCTGTGGATGCTCTGCAAAATACAGTTCCATGTTTGCTTCTTTTTCTTCCGGTGCAATAAAGTCATACTGATACAATAAATAAAAAGCGCTCTTTCTAGCATCGCTTCTGCTCATACTCTGTTTCCTCCAAAACCTCTCTTCTTGTTTGCCGACACAATGGACGAAAACCCCCGCCGTTAGCGAGGGCCCCAAGAAATTATTCGTCTTCTTCTTTTTGTTTTGCTTTTTCCATCATCACGCCTGCAATGTTGACATGCACGGCAGAAACTTCTAACCCCGTCATGGTTTCCACTGCATTTTTCACCTTGGACTGCACATCCTTTGCCATCTGCAACAGATTGCCGCCCATTTTTACCCCAATTTCCATTTCAATGGCAGCTTCCCCTTCTTCAATGGTCACTTTCACCCCTTTGGCCAAGTTTTTCTTGCCAAAACGGCCCACCAAAGTTTCGGCCGCGTTGCTGGATGTGATGACGCCGTCCACCTCTGTTGCCGCCGTGGCTGCAATGATGGCAATGACTTCATCTGCAATTTGAATTTGACCAATCTTGTTTTCCGTATATTCCGACATGGGCATTTCCTCCTCCATCTACTCTGATTTGTTTGGGACGACTCCCGTACTACGATTTATTATACCAGATTTTATACACATTGCCAAACATTTTATACATTCGTAAGAAAAAAAGAAAAACAGACCGTTTTCCAGAAAAGAAACGGTCTGTTTTTGTTCCCAATGAAAGTTTATGCTCTCTTATACGCTGCGCACCACATCTGCCACCTGACGAATATCGGCAGGCGTTGTACGGCAGCAGCCGCCAATGCCCACGGCCCCGGCTGCCTTCCATTGTCTTGCAAAATCTCCATAGGTGCATCCATCGGCGCTGCCATGCCAAGTCTTGGTCACGGCGTCATACGTTTCGCCGCTGTTTGGATAAACCAAAATGGGTTTTGTGGTGCTTTTTTTCAGTTCCTGCACCAAGTTTGCCACCAAGTGGGGCGCGGTGCAGTTGATGCTGATGGCTTTCACAGCATCATACTGTTCTAGACGCATGCCGCACTGACGGATGGGAGTGCCATCGCAAATTTCCGTTTCGCTTTTGCAGCTGAAACTGATCCAGCAGTCAAAGTTCATCTCTTCTGCCAACCGGGCACAAACTTCTGCCTCTTCCAAAGAAGGAATGGTTTCAATGGCCAAAATTTCGGCGCCGGCACCCCACAAAAGGGCCATACGGCGGCGGTGGAACTGCTCCAGCGTCTCTGCCGAAACACCATAGTTCCCCCGGTATTCCGATCCATCGGCCAAATAAGCGCCATAAGGCCCCACGGCTGCCGCAACGAGGGGATACACACGCCCGGCCATCCGACCCGACTGTTCCCACCAATCTTTGCGGGCCTGTAACAACAGTTCCACCGAGCGGCAAATAAACCCTTCTGCTTCTTCCACCGTATAACCTTTTTTGCAGTAGCCGTCGATGGTGGCCTGATAGCTGGCCGTCATGCCGCAATCGGCCCCGGCTTCAAAATAGCTGCGGTGTACCCGCATAATCAGTTCCGGCGCTTCGGCCAATACCTTGGCGCTCCACAAGCTGTCGTTTAAGTCACATCCCATGGCCTCCAGTTCCGTCGCCATGGCCCCGTCCAAAATCATCGTGCCGCTTTGGCGCAATACTTCATCAAAGGTCGTTCTCATGCTTCTCCATCCTTTCTCCTCACTCTTTTTCGTTTTTTGCCGCTATTCTTTCGGCCAGTTCTTCTAAATAGAGCCAACGCTCCATTTTTTCCTGTAATGCCTCTTCCAACTTTGCTTTCTCCGCCGAAAGGGTTTCCAGATGGGCATAATCGCTAAAGGATGCCTCCATTTGGGCCTCAACCTCTGCAATGTTTGCTTCCAACGTTTCCACTTCCTGCCCAATGGTTTCATACTCCCGCTGCTCGTTATAGGAAAACTTCAAAGCCCGGGCCCGTTTTTGGGGTTGCTTCTTCTCGGCCTTTTCTTCCTTTTCTGCCGGAAGTTCCGCCGGTTTTTTCAGGCGGTAATCGCTGTAGTTCCCCACATAGGTGGTAAGGATGCCTTCTTCTTCCACCTCAAAAATGAAATCGGCCATTTTGTCCAAAAAGTACCGGTCATGGCTGACCGCCAGCACGGCCCCGGAAAATCCTTCCAAATAATCCTCCAAAATGGATAACGTTTCAATGTCCAAATCATTGGTCGGTTCGTCCAACAGCAGGATATTGGGCGCCGAAACCAGGATGGAAAGCAAAAATAACCGTCGCTTTTCCCCGCCGCTGAGCGCCCCAATTTTGGCATACTGTAACTCGGGATAGAACAAAAAACGTTCCAGCATTTGGGTGGCAGTAAAAGTGCCTTCCTTCGTTTCAATGCGGTTATTGATGTCTCGGATAAAGTCGATGACCCGCTCTTCCAAGGGCAGTTCCTGGGATTCTTGAGAAAAGTATCCAATTTTGACGGTGCTTCCGCAAACCACTTTCCCTTCGTCCGGCGATAGCCGGCCGCTGATGAGGTTTAAGAGGGTGCTTTTTCCAATGCCGTTTCGGCCCACAATGCCAATGCGGTCGGTGCGCTTGATGATATAAGAAAAATGGGACAGCACTTTTTGGCTGCCAAATTGCTTTGACACATCCACCAGTTCCACCGTTTTTTTGCCCAGCCTGGACGCAGCCGTAAACAGCTCCAACTGTTCTTTTTCCGGCGGCGCTTCCTGGGCCTTTAAGGTTTCGTACCGCTCGATCCGGCCTTTGGCCTTGGTGGTGCGGGCTCTGGCGCCCCGGCTAATCCAGGCCAGTTCTTTTTTCAAAATGGCTTGCCGTTTTCGCTCCGTGGCCTGGGCCATTTCTTCCCGCTCGGCTTTCAGGGCCAGATACGTTTCATAATTACCTTCATAGCCATATAAATGCCCCCGGTCCAGTTCCACAATCCGGTTGGACACCCGTTCCAAAAAATACCGGTCGTGGGTGATGAAAATCACGCCGCATTTGGCCCGGCGCAAATATTCTTCCAACCACTCGGCCATGAAGCTATCCAGGTGGTTGGTGGGTTCGTCCAAAATCAAAATGTCATTGTTGCGCAACAATACGGCCGCCAAAGCCACCCGCTTGCGCTGCCCGCCGGAGAGGGTGCCCATGGGCTGTTCCCAGTCGGTGATGCCCAGCTTTCCCAGCATGCTTTTGGCTTCATAGGGCGCAAAGGCCTCCGGCAGGCCCATGCTTTTTTGCACCTGTTCCAACACCGAAAGGGCAGGGTCATAAGGCGGGTTTTGAGGCAAAAAGCCAATGCGGCTTTGGGGTTGCATCCAAACCGAGCCGGCATCCGGTTCTTCCTCCTGGGCCAAAATCCGCAGCAGCGTGCTTTTGCCGGTGCCATTGATGCCAATGATCCCAATTTTTTCCCCTTCCGAAAGGTAAAACGACTCGTCACAAAGCAGTTGCTTCATGCCATAATTTTTCGATAAATGTTCTGCCGATAGCAGCATGTTCTGTCCCCTCTTTTGTTCAAATTCCAAAAAGAACCGGTCGGTAAAAGACACAGGCTTTTTCCGACCGGCTGTTTTTCTTATGCTTGTTGTTCCTGTGGCTGTACTTGAATACGCAGCTGCTCAATGCGGTTTTTCTCAATTTCTTCCACCGTAAAAATCAGCCCATGATCCCGGATCACTTCGCCTTTTTTGGCAAAGCGGCCTAATAGCCACGTGATGTAGCCGCCGATGGTTTCGGCACTATCGGTTTCTAAGGCAGTGCCCAGCATTTCGTTGACGTCGTCCAAACGCATAATGCCGTCTACCAAATATTCGTTTTCTTTGACCTGGTGGAAATTTTCTTCTTCCTCGTCAAACTCGTCAGCAATTTCGCCTACGATTTCTTCCACCATATCTTCCACCGTAATCAAACCGCCCGTTCCGCCATATTCGTCCAATACAATGGCCAGCGTAATGCGGTTGGTACGCATTTCTTTCAGGAGTTTGGAAATTTCTTTTGTTTCATAGGTGAAATAAGGCTCCCGCATGTGGTCGGTCACAGCAAACCCTTCTTCTTTCACCAAAATCAAGTCTTTCAAATACAAAATCCCGATGATATCATCTATATCTTCTCCGCAAACCGGTAATTTGGAGAACTGGCCTTCTTGGAACACCTGCATCACTTGCTGATAGGTGTCGTCTTTGGAAACAGAAATGATGTCGGTCCGCGGCGTCATAACATCCTTCGCCTTGGAATCGCCAAAGTCAAACACATTGTTGATCATTTCTCTTTCGTCCGTTTCAAAAAGGCCTTCTTCGTGGCCTACATCCACCATCGTTTTCAGCTCGGCTTCTGTGACCGTCGGGGCGTTTTCGTCTTCCCGGATGCCCAAAAGATGAGCCAGGCCGTCGGTGATGACTTCAAAAATTTTCACCACCGGAGAAAGCACCTTGACAATGAGATTCAAGGGCGTTACCACCCGAAACGACACTTGTTCCGACTTTTGGGCCGCAATGGTCTTTGGCGTAATTTCACCAAAAATCAAAACCACCACCGTCATAATAATCGTCGCCGCCGAGACACCGTATTGCGGGCTAATGGCCAAGGCAATACTGGTGGCAATGGATGTTGCACAGATATTTACGATGTTGTTGCCAAGCAAAATGGCGCTGAGCAATTTTTTCGGTTGCTCCACCAATTTTTGCAATTTCGAGGCATTTTTCACGCCTTCTTCCACCAAGCTTTTCAGACGAATTTTATTTAGCGCCATCAAAGCCGTTTCCGAAGAGGAAAAAAACGCCGACATCCCAATTAAAAACAGCAACACAAACCATAAATACCAACTGCCATCTTCCACTAAAAATCACACTCCATTTTTCTTGTTATCCGTTGTTTGATTTGTTCTTGTTCTTCTGCTAAAAGAGGTTGTGTCAAGGAAAAAGAGGCCACTTGTTCCAGGGGGCGCTTGGCCACCAAAATCACCTGATCTGCCAAAGCCACGGCTTCTGAGACTTCGTGGGTGATCAGCAAAACCGTCTTTCCTGCAAACTGTTTGCGTAAAAGCGGCAATAGCTGCTCCCGCCGCACGGTGTCTAACCCCGTAAACGGCTCGTCCAACAATAACGTCTCTCTCCCATCACAAAGGGCTCTTCCCAAAGCCACCCGCCGCTTTTCTCCGCCGCTGAGGTCCCCGGTTAAGGTATCCATCAAGTGGGTTAAGGCCAGCTGCTTTGCCGTCTCTTCCATGCGTTTTTTGTCGTTTGTCACCAAAGCCCAGTTTTCTCTGACCGTGTCATACTCCAACAAGCGGTTTTCCTGAAACAAAACAGATTGGCCATCCTCCCCACGCTGCACCTTCCCCCCATCCGGTTTTTCCAAACCGCATAGTAGTCGCAGTATGGTTGTCTTTCCACAGCCGCTTGGACCAAGCAACGCCGTCACTTGATTGTTTTGCAGGGCCAAAGAAAATTGTTGCAGCACCTGTTCTTTTCCAAAGGCCTTATCGACCTTCTCCAAACGAATGCACATCCTTCAGCAGTCCTCTCTTTGCCCAAACCGTTTGCTGCATCCCAAAACGATACAGCCATTCCACCGCCACACTCAGTACCACAACCGCCACCGTCCACGCAAACATTTCCGGCACCTCCAGGTACATCTTGGCTTCAAACAGCCGATCGCCCACACCAAATTTCGGTCTGGTAATTACTTCCGCCGCCACTGCCGATTTCCATCCCAGGCCGATGCCCGTTCTGCAGGCGGCATGAAAATAAGAAATACAGTGGGGGATATAAATGGCCCGTAGTTTTTTCCAAAAAGAAAAGCGATACACTTCTGCCATCTCCAACAATTCTTTCGGGGTGTTTTGGATGCCCGTTAAAACGTTGGACAGCACCAAAGGCGCCACAATCAAAAAGGCAATCAGCGCCGGCACAAAGGTGGTATGGAGCCATAAAATAGCCAAAATGATAAACGAAGCCACCGGTACCGCCTTCACTGCCGCCAAAAGCGGCGCAAGCAGCACTTTGGCCGTGCTCCACTTGGCGCAAATCACCGCCAGCACCACGCCGCACACAACTCCACAGCCAACACCGCCCATCACCCGCAGGATGGAATGCAAAGCGCTTTTCCAAAAATCGCCCTGTTGTACCAACCCGCCCAGCGCCACGCACACCTCTATGGGGCTTGGCAAAAGCAGTTGGCTTTGCACCAGGCAGGAAAGCCCCTGCCAAACCAAAAGCCAAAACAACGCTGCGGCAAAAAATGCAATGGTGTGTTTGTGTTTCATTTTCCTTCCCATCTTTCCGGCCCCTTGTGGGAAAAAACCTCCACAGGCTCACAGAAAAAAAGAACGATTTTGAAAAAAGCCGACTGCCGTTTCTTTCAAAACGATCCGTCGGTTTTTTCTTTCCACCTTACGGAAGAGCCTCTTTCTTTTCTTGTGTGAGCCTCTCCCCGCCAAGCGGGGAGAAGCAGACCTGATATGCTCATCGAATGTAATAAAAATCATCTTCTGGCAAAGCGCCACCAATGGATTTTGCATTGGTTTCATACATCACATTTAAGAAGTGATCTACCAAGCGCACCATCGGTTCTCCTTTGATATAGGTGATGTGGCAATTTGGATAAGCTTTTTCGGCCACGGCGGCATCTTCTACAATGCCAAACTCTGCTGCCTTTTCGGCGGCGGCGGCATAATCTTCTTTTACCACATCGATAAAGTTATCGTATTCATCCAAGAATTTTTTGAATTCTTTTTCATGTTCTTCTAAATAAGCCGTCCGCACAACGATACAGCCCATGGGCAGGGTGTTATCCACGTTTGGTTCTTCATAAGAGAAGGTATCCCATACTTCGGCCAAGTCGATGGCTACCCGCAGGGCATCGTTTTGGCTCATGGCAATGGATACATAAGGCTCTGGCATCACGGCCAAATCCACTTCACCGGCAGCAATTTTCGTTGCCAGTTCCACATGGCTTGTGGCATATTCTACGGTGCAGTCGGTGATGCCGCTTTTGGCCAACAGATAGGTAAACACATAATCCGGTACAGAACCTTGTCCAGACAAATAAACGGTTTTCCCTTCCAAATCTTCCATGGAAGAAATGTTCTGGCCGTTTTCCACCAAATAGGTAGTACCCAAGGTGTTGATGGCTGCAATTTGTACGCCGCCTTCGGTTTTATTGTAGAGGGTGGCAGCCAGGTTTACCGGCACAGCGGCCACGTCCAATTCGCCGTTGATGATCTTGCCGGTCACTTCCGTTGGATCGGAATAAATCTGGAAATCATAATTGCCAAACAAGAAACCATTTTCGTTTTCGTCCATCAGCATGGCAGCACCCATACCGGTTGGGCCGTTGATAAAGCCAACATGCATGGCCAAGGCCGGATCTTTTTTCACGTTTGGATACTGGGAAGCTTCTTCGTCTTCAGTCCCTTCGGCCGTTTCTTCGGTGGTTTCTTGGGTTGTTTCGTCTGTGGTTTTCTCTGTTTCGGTGGTTTCTTCGGTGGTACTGCTTTCTTCGGTGGTGGTGCTACTGGAGCAGCCGGCCAACACCGTTACAGCCATACAAAGGGCCATCAAAAAAGCTAACCATTTTCTCTTTTTCATCTGCAATCCTCTCCTTTTATACGCGACTTTTCTTCCAAAAGTCTGTTTTCATCGGCAGTGGATCATGCCAACGGTTTTTGCCAACGAAAGTTACAAAAACCATCTGTCTTGCAATACTGTCGATTGTATTTGCAAACCAAAATGAGAGGCTAAAAAATTGCCCCCAATTCTGGCGCATTTGTCTAGATTATACCATACTCCTCTCCGGGCCACAAGACCTTTTGCGCTCTCACGCTTCTTCCCCTGTGATCTGGCTAACATCGTATGGTGTTTCTTGGTAAACATAATAGTTGAGCCAGTTACTAAAGAGCAAATTGGAGTGGGATCTCCAGCGCATGATGGGGCGCTTTGTGGGGTTGTCGTCTTGGAAATAATGTAACGGCACATGGATGGGAATGCCCTTGGCCACGTCCCGGTCATACTCTTGCTTGAGCGTCATCAAGTCATATTCCGAATGACCCATCACAAAAATTTGCTTGCCATGTTTGGCAATGGCAATATAAACCCCCGATTCTTCGCTTTCCGACAAAATAACCACCTTTGGGTTTTTGGCAATGTCTTCCGAGCGCACTTCGGTGCGGCGGGAATGGGGCACAAAAAACTCATCGTCAAAACCCTTCAGCAGTTTATCGCCATAGTCATTGGTATAATGGGGAAAGACGCCAAACACTTTCTGGTCCAAGGTGTGTTTTGGAATGCCGTAATGATAGTACAGCCCCGCCTGTGCCCCCCAACAAATGTGCATGGTGCTGTGTACGTTTTTCTTCGTCCACTCCATGATTTCCACCAGTTCGTCCCAAAAATCAATCTCCTCAAACTCCAATAATTCAATGGGCGCGCCGGTGATAATCATACCATCAAATTTTTCGTTTTTCACTTCATCAAAGGTATGGTAAAAACTTTTCATATGCTCTGGCGATGTGTTTTTGGGATCGTGGTTTTTGGGTGCCAGAAGCGTAATTTCCACCTGCAAAGGGGTATTCCCCAGAAGGCGCAGCAGCTGCACTTCCGTCACTTCTTTGAGCGGCATCAAATTCAATATGGCAATGCGCAACGGACGAATGTCTTGGTGAAAAGCACGGTCTTCGTCCATGACGAAAATCCCTTCTTGGCTTAAGATGTCTTGTGCTGGTAAATTTTTTGGCAATTTAATTGGCAATTCTTTCATCCCCTTTGTTGTCGATTTGCTCCTTATCATATCATATTGCAGAAAAAAAAGCCATTTCTTTTTTTCCCTTTTTCTGCTACCATAACAAAAAAGGAGGTGGAACAAATGGAACTATTCATCGACGGAGACGGCTGTCCGGTCATTGCCCAATGCCTTGCTGCCGCAAAAACCCATGGCGTTTTGGTCACCGTTTTTTCTGACACCAGCCATATGCCAAAGGAGGAACATTGCCGCTGGGTTACCGTATCCAAAGGAAGCGATGCCGTGGATTTTGCATTGCTCAACCACTTACAGCCTGGCGATCTTTGCGTCACCCAAGACTACGGCCTGGCGGCCATGGTCCTTGGCAAGGGTGGTTATGCCATGCACCCCAATGGCTTTTTTTACACCGCCGAAAACATCGACCGCTTACTGTTTGAACGCCACATCAAAAAAGAACTCCGACGGCAAAAAACGCCGGTCAAGGGCCACCAAAAAAAGCGAACGGAGGCCCAAAACCAGGCGTTTTTTGCAGCATTGTTGGCGTTTTTTTCTACCCATTGGAACCCATAGTCCAAACCAGAGACCAAAAATGCAATCCTATCTTTGAATGAACAGACGGCTTCCGCCTGTTTTTTCTTTTTTCACCACAATTTGCGTTTCGATTTTTTCTTTCAGTTCTGCCACATGGGAAATGATCCCCACCAGGCGGTTGCCTTCTGTCAAAGAGGACAGGGCCCCGATGGCCTGCTGCAACGCATCTTCATCCAACGAGCCAAACCCTTCATCCACAAACATACTCTCCAATCGGATGCCCCCGGCCAAGGCCTGCACCTCATCGGAAAGCCCCAGGGCCAAGGACAAAGAGGCCTGGAAGGTTTCGCCGCCAGAAAGGGATTTCACCGAGCGGCGGGTACCGTTATAGTGGTCCAATACGTCCAACTCCAGCCCCGTTTGGCTGCGGTTATTTTCTGCCTCTTCCCGCCGCATCAGTTCATACTGCCCGCCGCTCATCATCAAAAAGCGGACATTGGCCCGGCGCAGGATGCGGTCAAAATAAGTGGTCTGGACATAGGTTTCCAGGGCAATTTTTTCTTTTCCGGTCAAGGTGCCGTTGGCGGTGTTGGAAAGATTGCGCACCCAGGCATATTCTTCTTCCAAAGCCAAAAGACGGCTGGCTGTTTTTTGGATGTTTTCTTTTGCCGTCTCGTTGGTGGTCAGTCTTGCATAGCTGGCTTCTTTTTGCGCCGTCTTTTCTTGTTTTTGGCGTAAAAGCGCCTGTCCTTTTTCTTTCCATACCTCTGCTTCCACCGGTACGGCCTGGGCTATCATCTCTTCCAGTTTTGTTTTCGTCCCCAGGCAGGCAGCCAACGTCTTTTCTTCCCCTTGCAGCATTTCTTGCGCCAAAAGGAGGGATTTTTGGTATGCCGAAATGGCTTCTTTGATCCGTTCTTGTTCTTCCAAGGCTTTTGCCTTTGTCTCAAAGCGCAGCGTTTCTTGTAACGACTGGCACTGGGCCAGTTGGGCTTCTGCCTTGGCCGTCAGTTGGGCCGTTTTTTGCATTGCCTCGCGCAACGCTTCTTCTGCCTTGGCCTGGGCTTGTTCTGCCTTTGGAATCGCTTCTTCCAGTTCTTGGAAGGCTTTTTGCCGCTTTTCTTCTGCCAGGCAATCAGCTTCCAGTTTTTCCAAGGTTTCTTTCACCCAAGAAAGTGCTTCTGGCAAATCTTCCACCGTTTGCCCCGCACGAAGCAGCCTTGCCCCCTGTTCCTCCATGGCCGTCCACTTGGCTGACAACGCCGCCGCAAAATGAATCCATTTGGCCTCCACTTCCGTCAGGGCCTCGCTGTCTTGTTGATACGCGGTGGTCTTTTTGGCAATCAACGCTTCGTGCTGTGCAATGGTTTCATCCAGCGTTTGTTTCTGTTCCCATTGGGCCGAAGCCGTTTTCCAAGCCTCTTCCATGGCTTTGGATTGGCGGATGGCCTCCTCTTTGGCCTCGGCCAAGGTTTGGAGGGACTGGGTAGATGGGACAAAGAGCAATTCTTTTTCCCTCTCTTCTTTTTGTTTTGCCTTCGCTTCCCAGGCCCCTTTTTCTTTTCCGGCGTCGGCACTGGCTTTGGCTGCCGCTTGTTGGGCTTCGTCTGCTTCTTTGGCGGCCTGTTTTAATGCCGCTTCCGTCGGTGCATCGGTGGCGGCTTTTGCCGGGAAAGGATGATCCAAGGCGCCGCAAACGGGACAAGGTTCTCCCGGAGAAAGGCTTTGGGCCAAAAGCCCTGCCTGGGCATCCAAAAATGCTTTTTGCAAGTCTTGATGAAAGCTGGTCAAACGGGCAGCCTGTTGTTGGGCCTGTTGATAGGCCGATTGGGCTTCTTGCAGTTTTTTGGCCAAATCGGCCAGTTCTTTTTCGTCGTTTTCCAGTTGAGCTAACGCTTTTTTCCGCTCGCTCCAAACCGTCATCTGGTGAGAAAACCGCTCTGCTTGGGCCGCAGCTTGGTCCAGTTTCCGGCTTTCCTCTTTTTCTTGCTCCAAAATTTTTTGTGCTTCTTCCAAGGCGGCCTTTTGTTTTTGCAGCTTCGCCTTTTTCTGCTCCAAGGCCTTTTCCGCTGCCAAGCGTTTGGCTTCTTTTTCTTCCAGCTCTTTTTTGACCTGTTGCAACAAAACCAGTTCCTGTTGTTTTTGGGTCATCTGGTCTTTTTGCTGCTGCAATGCATCCAAAGGCTTGCCTTCTGCCCCCAATTTCTGGCGTTTGGCGCGCATTTGTTCCAAGGCCTCTTTTTGATCGGCCCATTGTTGTTGGATTTTGTCTTGGGCTTCCTTTGCCGTTTTGGTTTCTTGTTGCGTTTGGTGCAAACTTTGCTGCAAAGCATCCAGCTGTTCATACTGGGGCAATTCGGCTTCAATGGCCGCCTGGGTTTTAGTCAAGCCTTCCACCGCCTGGGCCTGTTCCTTAGCTTCTTCCAATGCTTTTTTTGCTTCTTCCACTTTGGTTTGCTGGGCAGCATATTTTTGCTGTGCATCCTGAAGCGATGCCTTGGTTTTGGCCTGTTCTTCTGCCTTGCCCAGCATGGTGTTGACTTCGGCCATGGATTGGTCCAACTGGCGAAGAACCGCTTCTGCCTCTTCCATTTCCTTTCGGTCCAGCTGCATTTGCCCTTCCAAATAGTTCAATACGTCATTGGCGCCAAAGCCTTTTTCCTTGGCCTCCTCCAATGGGGCAAAATAGGGGCTTTCGGGCAAGACGGCAATCCCCTTTACATATTGTTTCACGCTTTCTTGGGCCTTGCTGCAAGCGTCTTTTCGCTGGGCCGCTTCGGCTTTCAGCAGTTCTTGCAGTTGCAAAAAAGGCGTGGTCTGGAAAATTTCGCGAAAAATTTGCTGCCGCTCTTTGGTCTCCGCCAACAATAACTTCCAAAAATCCCCCTGGGCCAGCATGGCAATCTGGGTAAACTGGGCATAGTCCACCCCCATCAGCTCCACAATGGCTGCGTCTGCTTCTTTGATTTTTGTCAACACCCGCCCGTCTGGCAAATGCAGCTCCACCTCTGGCCGCTGTCGAATCCTCTTGTCGCCCTTCATCGAAAGCCGTTCTTGTTCCGGTACCCGCCGCACCGTGTAACTTTGGTCGCCATAAGAAAAGGTCAGCTCCACAAAGGTCAGCGTTTTTTCATCGGCATATTGGGAGCGAAACATGGCGGCACTGCGGTTTTGCCCGCTGGCCTCGCCATAGAGGGCAAAGGTGATGGCATCAAAAAGCGTCGTCTTTCCAGACCCGGTATCGCCGGTAATCAAATATAAGCCGCTTTCGCCCAACTGCCGAAAATCCACTTCCGTTTCCTTGGCATAAGGGCCAAAGGCAGATAAGCACAATTTGACTGGTTTCATGGCCGATCCCTCCAAATCTGTTCTACGCACTGACGCAAAAAGTCTGCTTCTTCCTCCCGCAGGGGCCGGTTGTTCTGGGTTTCAAAAAAGTCGGCAAACAATTCTTCCGGTTTTTCCTGTTTGCCTAGCTCCATCTCTTCCAGCTTTCCTTGGATTTTGGTGCGTGTGTTTTCATAGTCCAGCTTCATCAAATTGGGAAAATGGGTGCGCAGTCTAGCCAGGGCATCCCAAACGTCCTCTTCGTCGGTGAGGGTGATGTGCAGATAATCATTGGATGCTTCCGTCAAAGGCAAGTCCATCAGTTCCAAATACGTCCCCTTTAACTCCCGCAAGTCTCTCAAAGGCGAAAGGGGCACCGTCCTCAGTTCCACCTTCCCTTTTTCCTTCAGTTCCACCACCGTCACCGATTTTCGATCCCGCACTTCGGAAAACGAATATTTTAACGGTGTCCCGCAATAGCGCATGCTTTCCCGGCCCACTTTCTGCGGCCGGTGCAAATGCCCCAGCGCTACATAGTCAAAGTCTGCAAATAAATTCCCATCCACTTGGTCCGTACCGCCCACGGCCCGCTCCTCCGAATCGGAACACAGGGCCCCGGTCACAAACTGATGGGTCACCAACACGTTACGGACCGTCTTATCCACCGGTATCTGCTCCATGACCCGCTCCAGGGCCTGCTGATAACTTTCGGCCGGTTGGTAAAAGGCCCGCACCTGGGCCGGTTTTACAAAAGGCAAGAGATAGATTTGCACCAGGCCATACTCATCCTGAAACGAAATGGGCGTCACCGTCCCGTCAAAAACCGGCGCAATGTGAATCCCGCCTGGCTCCATCATGCGCCCGCCAAAGGAAAGCCGCTCTGGCGAATCGTGGTTTCCGCTAATCAAAAACACTTGTATTTTTTCTTTCGAAAGACGGTATAAAAAGTCGTCAAACAGCCGCACTGCTTCTGCCGGCGGCACCGGCTTATCATAGACATCGCCGGCAATGAGTATCCCCTCTGGCGCCTCCTCTTTGACAATGGCAATGATCTGCTCCAATACATAGGCTTGATCTTCCAACATGGAAAAGCCATTGACCCTCTTTCCCAAATGTAAGTCTGAAAGATGAATCAGTTTCACATCGCTTCCCCCTTTGTTCCAAATTGCATCTGGATTTGTGCCAAAATATCTACATCGGCTGGACAAAAAGGATATTGGCTCAGTTCCTCCACTTCCACAAAGCGAATGTCGTGATGCTCCCGTTTTTCTATGGTTCCTGCGTCGATATGGGCCAAAAACAGGGTCAAATGCACCGTCAAGTCGGGATAGGCATGGGTCACTTCGGCAAACACTTTTTCCACTGCCACCGTCACCGCCAGCTCTTCTTGGCATTCCCGCACCAACGCCGCTTCCTTTGTCTCTCCTACTTCCACTTTTCCGCCGGGAAACTCCCACAATAGGCCCCGCGCTTTGTGGGCCGGGCGCTGACAAATCAAAAGCTTTCCCTCCTGCCAAACCAGGGCCGCCACCACTTCTGTCATCCAAAACACCTCTTTCTGCATCCAGTCTTTTTGTTTATTGTAACAAACAAGAAAAAAATGTCAATCAACAGATGAGGCCGCTTCTTTTTTCATAAGAAGCGGCCTCATGTCATAAGCAAAAAATTTTTTCTTGTTCTTCTGTAAAGTAATCACTGTCAATCCGCTGAATCGGGTACGTCTGCTGTGTAAAAACGCTAGTTTTTCACGCTCTCATCTTTCTTCCGCCCGAACCAATTCCACCACCGTCTCAATATGTTCCGTATGGCCAAACTGGTTCATCAACTGGAGCCGCTTTACCACATACCCATTTTCCTGGAACACGGCCAAGTCCCGGGCCAGCGACGATGGCTTACAGGATACATACACAATCTTGGGCGCCCCAAAGGCAATGATTTTTCCAATGGCCTTTGGATGAATCCCATCCCGGGGTGGGTCAACGATGATGACATCCGGCTTTTCTTCCAACTGGTCCACCAATTCCAACACGTCCCCGGCCAAAAAGGTACAGTTGTCAATGCCGTTTTGGGCCGCGTTTTCCTTGGCCGCTTCCACCGCCTCTGCCACCAGTTCAATGCCATACACTTTTTTACATTGTCTGGCCATCACCTGGCTGATGGTACCGGTGCCGCAGTACAAATCAAACAATACCGTGTGGTTTCCCTCGCCCACATAATCTTTCACCATCTGGTATAACTGCTCGGCGCCCCGGGTGTTGGTCTGGAAGAAGGAAAACGGCGTAATCCGAAATGACAAATCAAACAAACGGTCCGTAAAATACTCCTGTCCATAAAGCAGCGTAGATTCGTCGCTTTTCACCACGTCGGCCACACTGTCGTTGACCGTATGAAATAAGCTGACAATTTTTCCCTGTAGCGGCAGCGAAAGCATTTTCTCTTTCCATTCTTCCAACGAAAAACCCCACTGGGAAGCAGTCACCAAGTTCAACAAAATTTCCCCGGTGTAATGGCCTTTTCTCACCACCAAATGCCGCAGTACCCCGTCGTGGCGGCCTTTATGATAAAAGGGAATCTGGCGGGATGCAAAAAAGTCCAAATTGGCATGGATGATGTCCACAAAATCGTCGTCCACCAACGTGCAGTCCTTTTCTAACGTCACCACTTCATAAAAACTGTTGCGTCGCCGCATCCCCAGCGAAAGCCGGCCCTCTGCCCCATTGTCGCCAAAGGAAAACTCGCATTTATTGCGATACCCCTTTTGCACCTGGGAAGCGGTGATGCCTTCATATTGAAACCCAGTCACGCCGGCCTGCTTTAACAATTCCAGCACCTGCTGCTCTTTGAACGCATTTTCCTGTTCCATGGAAATGGTTTGATAAGTACATCCACCGCACAAGTCAAACTGGCTGCACAAAGGCGCTCTTTCATAAGGCGCCCGTTCCAAAATTTCCAACAGCCGCCCTTCCAGCCGTCCTTCTCTTTTTTTCGTAATGGCGCAGCGCACCGTTTGCCCCGGCAGCACACCCTTTACCGTCAACGGCATCCCTTCTACCATCCCCTTCCCCTTTTTGGGAAAAGACAAACTTTCTATGGTCACCGTCACTTGATCTTTCTTTTTTACCATGTTTTCCTCCGAAATCTCATTGTAATTCGTAAAATATTGTGTTATAATTGATGTGTTGTAATCATTTTTTGAAATTTATAGAAAATAGGAGCGTATCGAATGTCAGAACTAGTCGTAGGAAGCATCGTGGAAGGCAAAGTCATTAAAATTGCACCTTTTGGCGCCATCGTCGCCCTGGAAGGCGGCAAACAAGGGTTGGTGCACATTTCCCAAGTGGCCAACACCTTTGTGCAAGACATCAATGACCACTTAAAAGTGGATGATGTTGTAAAGGTAAAAGTCCTTTCCATCGATCCCGAAACCCATCGTATTTCTCTTTCTATCCGCGCGGCCCTGCCGAAACCGGAACGCCCAGAACGGACCGACCGGCCAAAAAAAGAAGGCTTTAAACCGCGGGAAAATCGAAACAACCACGACAGAGGCGATGCCCCTCAGGCGCCGTTGAACGATTTTGAAGAAAAGATGAAAGAGTTTTTGAAACAATCCAACGACAAAATGGCAACTTTAAATAAACGAGCCAACAAACGCTGATGCACAAAAAGCGGAGGAGTGCAGGTGATGCCTGCCTCCCCCGCTTTTTTGATTGTTACAGTTCTTTTGCGTCGCCCCATACCCGGTCCAAACTGTAAAAATCTCTCGTTTCCCGGTTAAAGAGGTGGATGATGATATTGCCAAAATCCAGCAAAATCCAGCTGCCGCCTTGATAGCCTTCCGAATGGTGCAGCTTAAAGCCGGCCTGGAACAATTTTTCTTCCACATGGTCTGCCATGGCCCGCAGCTGGTTGATGTTGCTGCCGCTGGCGATAACAAAATAGTCGGTGATATTGGAAAGGCCCTGCAAATCCAGCACCTTGATATCCTCTGCTTTTTTATCTTCCAATGCATCTTGGGCAATTTTTGCCGCTTCTCTGAAATTCAACTCCATATTCGTCTCCTTTCTTCCTTACGTTTCTTGGTTCTGTTTTCTGATTTCTTTTCCCTTTTGATGATAATACGTATATGCCTCCACCGACAAATGGTGCAGCGGACGTTTGCGCTCTTTCACATAGTCGATGGTATCTTTCAAAATTTGTTCCATGGCCAAATCCAAATCCTCATAGGCCAGGGCCCGGCCTTCTTCTAAGCCTGCAAAGGGTTTGCGATTGGGCTCAATATAATCGGCAATGAATATGATTTTTTCCAAATCGCTCATGCCCGGCCGCCCTGTGGTATGGTAACGGATGGCATCGCAGACCGCTTCGTCTGTTACGCCGTACTCCCGTTTGGCCACCTCCGCCCCCAAAGGGCCATGGCAAAGGTCAATACACGCTTGCATCGTCTCATCCAACGGCACATGAAATTCTTTACAAAAACGACGCTTCATTTCTTCTGGATAATCCTTGGCACAGTCGTGTAATAACGCAGCCACCCGGGCCTCATCCACATCCACGCCCCATTTTTTCGCCATCTTCACTGCCGTTTTCACCACACCCATGGTATGGATATACCGGGGCAGAGAAAGGGCCGATTGCAGTTTTCGCTCCATCGTTTCAAAGGATAACATCTATCTTTCACCTAGTTTCGATATAATTTTTGAATCCGGATAAATTGCTCCACCGCCTCCGGCAACAGCCCTTGGATGGACCGGCCTTCTTTAACTGCCTGGCGAATTTGAGAAGAGCTGACTTCCACCGGCGGAATTTCCAAAAACGAAAGTTCCCCATGGTATTCTTCTTCCAGCTGTTGCACCAAGGCTTTCAAACGGCTGGTGTCGTAACCCGGCCTTGTCACCACCAGAAATTTGCAAATCTCCAATAACCGGCGATAGTTTTTCCAGCTGGAAAGATAAAACAGTGCATCGGCCCCCATTACAAACGAAAAGGAAACATCTTCTCCCAATTCTCTCCGCAATTCTTCCACCGTATCCACCGTATACGTCGTGCCGGCCCGGTGCACTTCCAGGTCGCTGACCGCCATCAACGGCTCCTCTTGTAACGCCAAAGAAACCATCTTCAGCCGGCTTTCTCCGTCTGTGACGCCCAAAATCTCTTTGTGCGGCGGCACTCCCGCCGGCACAAAAATCACTTTTTCCACATCTGTTTTTTTCAAAATCTGCCGCGCCGTTTCCAGATGGCCGTTATGAATGGGGTCAAAGGTGCCGCCTAAAATGGCAAACCGCTTCAGCCCCCGCAACGCTTCAAATCTGTCCATGCTATCCCTTCTTTACGGTTCTTCGTCCTGCTCAAAGACATTGGCAATCTGATAATGATAGGTGGGGTTTGTCATGCCATCGGTGTACTCGCTTTTTTGCACCAAAAAGATCGCCGATTGGATCACCTGGTCGTCCATGGTGCTTCGCATCTCCACTTCCAGATAGTACGCCTCGTCGCCTTCCTCGGCCCATCGCGTGATCACGCTTTCCGATAACCCTCGGTCACCGCGGCCCAAGTAATAGGCATCTTCTGCTTCCGAATACGTCACAAAATCTGCCATGCTCTCTGGAAGCGGCAACAAATCGTCATACTCATAAAAAAGCGCCGTGGCATATTCCTGTGCCACTTTCCTTGGCACACGGAGGGAAGCATCGCTTACCTCCACCAGCAAATGGTTTTCACTGTACATTCCCAAAAAGAGATATAAGGCATGCCAAAAAAAGTCCGGATCTTTGGGCGCATACGCCTCCCCCGACTCCACCATGGCCATCAAAATGGCATCGGCCGGCTCCACCATGGTCTGTAGGTCCTCCGGCAAATACGTTGCCTCTTGCCAACTTCCCTTTGGTGTCACTTTTCTGCTGTCTTCCTCCACCACAACAGGAGGAAACAGCTGCTCCTTTTTGATCTCTATGGCCGTACACCCCGCCAAACATAAACTGGCCATACAGCCAAACAGCACCATTTGTTGTTTCATATTCTCTCCTGCCTTTTGTCACTTTCCGGCTTTGGGCAGTTCAATGACAGGCTTTTTGGCCGGTTTGTAGAGCACAAAACGGTTACCAATCACCTGTACCACATCGGCACGAGTCCGCTCGGCCAACATCTGCGCAGCCTCTCTTGCCCCCAGCATACAGTTGTCCAATACATTACATTTGATCAATTCTCTTGCTTCCAGCGCCTGTAACACGCTTTCTGTCAGTTCCGGCGTCACACCGCCCTTGCCCACATGAAAAATCGTGTCCAATCCATTGGCCATACTTCTTAAAAAAGCTCGTTGTTTGCTCGTCAGCATCATTCTACTCCATTTCTTTTTTTGTTCTTTTTATATGTACCACAAAACGAGAAAAAATGCAAACAAAAGGCGTCTTCTGTCTATTTTTCCTTGCCCACCAATTTCTCAATCTTCCGCTTCACTCTCTGCAACGCATTATCGATGCTTTTTTCCGGTTTTTTTGTCATTTCTGCAATTTCGGCATAGGTTTTGCCCTGCAAATAATAAGAAAGCACTTTGTTTTCAAACTTACTGAGGGCGGAGGCAATCTTTTCTTCCATCCAATGCTTGTCCTCTTGGCCAATCAAAAGCGCTTCGGGACTGGTTTCTTCCATGCTTTCCAACAAATCAATATACGTCTGTTCTTCTTGCTCTTCATATACAGGGCGATTGAGGGACAAAGAAGAGTTGAGGGGGATATGTTTTTGCCGCCCGGCGGTTTTGATGGCTGTAATCATTTGGCGATTGATGCAAAGCTCCGCAAAAGAGCGGAACGAGACATTTTTGTCCGGCCGAAAATCCCGCACCGCTTTATATAGCCCAATCATCCCTTCTTGCATGATATCTTCTTTATCGGCGCCAATGAGAAAATAAGCCCTGGCTTTGCTTTTCACCAGCGTTTTGTGTTTCATCATCAAATAATCCTGGGCCGCCAAGTCGCCCTGGTGCACCAGCGTGATGACGTCTTCATCTTTCATTTGGTCGTACTTTTCTTGCATAGACGTTCCTTTCTGTTACAGCTCATTGCGCCGCATTTTTTCCAAAATGATTCTCGTTTCCTCATCCAAGTGGTCCATCAAGACGTTTTTCGACTGCCGCCTGGGCTCGATATATTGCTGGCGCAGCTGTGCTTCGGTTTGCTGCACTTCTCGTTTTAACTCCGTGGCACTCATACGCACGGCTCCTCGGCCCAAAATAATCAGCTGCTCCAACCCGTCGGAGGTGGCCACCCGCACCCGACACTCCCGGGGCAAGCCATGGACCACTTTTTCAATATAATGATCGGCCGTTTCCGCTTCTTTTGTAAAAACCACATGGATGTTATGGTACCGAAAGGCCGTGCCGCTGTTGCCTTTGACCAGATAGCCGTCAAAGACCACAATCACTTCCAAATGGCTGTGATACCCTTGATAATTGCTCATGGTATCCATCAATTTTTGCCTGGCGCTTTCCAAACTTACCTCTGTCATCTCCAAAAGCTTGGGCCAGGCATGGATGATGTTATACCCATCCACCAGCAAAAAATCACGCTTCATGGCTCATTCCCTTCTATTCACCGTTTCTTCTCTGACGCACCACTTCATACATCAAAAGTGCTGCCGCCACAGAAGCATTGAGAGAAGAAATTTCGCCCTTCATGGGGATGGATACCGTAAAATCACAGTTTTCTTTCACCAAACGGCCAACGCCTTCCCCTTCGCTGCCAATGACCAGCGCCAGAGGGCCCTTCATGTCGGAATCAAAATGTTCTTTTCCGTCCATGTCGGCGCAGGCAATCCACAGCCCTTCTTTTTTCAGCTGTTCCATGGTGCTGACCAAATTGACCACCTTGGCCACCGGCACATACTCAATGGCCCCGGCTGACGTTTTGGCCACCGTCGCCGTCAAACCCACCGCATTGCGTTTGGGGATAATGACGCCGTGGACCCCAGCCGCATCGGCCGTTCTCAAAATGGCGCCCAAATTGTGGGGATCGGTCAAGCCGTCCAAAAGCAGCACAAAGGGATCTTCGCCCTTTTGTCTTGCCCGCTCTAAAATCTCTTCCACTTCCACATATTGGTGGGCCGAAACAAAGCCGATGATCCCTTGATGATTTTTTGTCTGGCTCATTTCATCCAGCCGGTTGCGGTCCGTCTGCTGCACCACAATGCCCCGTTCTTTGGCCATGGCGATGATGCGGCGGATGGTGCCTTCCACATTGCCCTTGGCCACCACAATTTTTTCCACATCCCGGCCGCTTTTGAGTACTTCTAAAATGGCATTACGGCCTTCCACTTGATTTTCATTGATGGGCCGGTCTTCTCTGGGCCGCAGTTTTTCTTCGTCGCTTTTGCGACGTTTCCATTCTTTTTTCGGTTCCATGGGTTACTCCTTTTCGGGCGGTAAGCCTGCTTCAAACAGTTCTCCCAGCCGCTTCAACTGTCCATCGAGATATAAATAACCAAATAACGCCTCCACCCCCGTGGCAATGCGATAATCCATCATATCGGCATTTTTTGCCATGGTGTGGCTTTTGGCGTTGCGGCCCCGCTTGAACACGGCCGCTTCCTCCTCGGTCAGCATTCCTTCCACCCGGTGATAAAAAGCCGTCTGTCCGGCGGCTTTCACCAGGTCCCGGCTGCGCCGATGGAGTTTATTGACGGGGGCGTTGCCGGTGCGCAGCACATAGCCACGCACAAAAAGCTCATACACCGCATCCCCCACATACGCCAGCACCAAAGGGGAAAGGCTTTGGGCCTTTTCCCCCTGATACTGGGCCAAAATTTCTTCCAACATAGGCGTCCTCTTTCTCTTAATTACGGAACCATTGCACCCCTTGTCTGGTGTCTTTGATGGTAATGCCCATACCGGCCAGTTGGTCGCGGATGGCATCGGCGGTGGCAAAGTCTTTGGCCTTTTTGGCTTCGGTCCGTTTGGCAATCAGTTCTTCAATGAGGGCAGTGTCTTCCCCTTCTTCGGCTTCTTCCAACACCGTTAACCCCAATACGTCGGTCAGGGTCAAAAGCAGGGCCAGTTCTTTTTCGGCAAAGGCTTTGGAAACGCCTGCTTTGTTATTGATGTTAATAAATTTCACCAATTCATACACGGCGGTGATGGCATCGGCGGTGTTAAAGTCGTCATCCATGGCCTCTTCAAACTGGGTACGGAAGGCTTCGATATCGGCTTCGTTTTCGCCTTCTTTGAGGGTATCGCCTTGGGCATTTTTGATATAGTAATCCAAATCTTTGGCGCAGTTTTTGATGCGTTCCAGACCGTTTTGGCAGCTTTCCATCAATTCTTTGCTGAAGTTGATGGGGCTTCTGTATTGGCCGTTTAACAAGAAGAAACGAATCACTTCATAAGGGAAGAGAGCCGCAATATCCCGCACTGTAAAGAAGTTTCCGGCCGATTTACTCATCTTTTCGTTATCCACTGTAATAAAGCCATTGTGCAGCCAATACCGGGCAAAAGGCACACCATTGCAAGCTTCGCTTTGGGCAATTTCGTTTTCATGGTGAGGGAAAATCAAGTCTTCGCCACCGGCATGGATATCGATGGTGTCGCCCAGATACCGTTTGGCCATCACAGAGCATTCGATGTGCCAGCCGGGACGGCCTTCGCCCCAAGGAGAGGGCCACTTTGGTTCGCCTGGTTTATATGGTTTCCAAAGGACAAAGTCGGTGGGATTTTTCTTGGCTTCGTCAATGTCCACCCGTTCGCTGGCCCCGGCAATCAAATCGTCCAAATTCTTTTTGGAAAGTTTCCCATATTCCGGGAAGGATTTCGTATCAAAATATACCGTGCCTTCGTGTTCATAGGCGTGGCCGCCTTTGACCAATTCGTCAATCATTTCGATGATATGGTCCATTTCTTCGGTCACCCGTGGGTGATGGGTGGCGCGTTTGACATGGAGGCCGTCGGCGTCGGTGAAGCATTCTTTGATATAACGATTGCTGATGACATCCATGGTGGTGTGTTCTTCGTTGGCTTTGTTGATGATTTTATCGTCCACGTCGGTGAAGTTTTGGATATAGGTCACTTCATAGCCTTTGTATTCCATATACCGACGCACCGTATCGAAGGTTACATAAGGGCGGGCGTTACCGATGTGGATATAGTTATACACCGTTGGGCCGCAGACATACATTTTCACTTTGCCTTCTTCCAAAGGCACAAATTCTTCTTTTTTTCTGGTCAGTGTGTTATAAACGCGCATGAAAATCTCTCCTTTTCTGTTTTCCTGATTTCGATCTTTTCTTGTTACGCACTTTCTTGTTGGTTGTTTTCTTGTTTATCGCTTTCCTGTCTTTTGAGGATGGTTTCCAGTTCTTCCAGACGTCTTTGCAGCTGGGCAATTTCTTCTTCCACAATGTCTGGCACTTTCAACTGATCCAAGTTATCAGACGGATGGTCTTCCACGGTGTTTTTGTCTTTCCACTTGGCAGGAATGCCCACCACCGTCACATCGTCCGGCACATCTTTTAATACCACCGAGCCGCTGCCGATGCGGACATTATCGCCCACATGAATGGGCCCCAGGACTTTGGCGCCGCTGCCCACCAGGACATTGTTGCCGATGGTTGGGTGGCGCTTGCCGCTATCTTTCCCGGTACCGCCCAATGTCACCCCTTGGTACAGCAATACGTTATCGCCAATTTCGCAGGTTTCACCAATGACAACGCCCATGCCGTGGTCAATGAAAAAGCCTTTGCCAATGGTGGCCCCGGGGTGAATTTCAATGCCCGTCAAAAACCGGGACAATTGGCTCACAAAGCGGGCCAAGAAAAACATCTTTCGTTTGTAGAGGCCGTGGGCAATGAAGTGGTTGATGTTGGCCCAAAAGCTGGGGTAGAGCAATACTTCCACACTGCTTTTGATGGCCGGGTCCTTTTCTTTGATGACTTTGATTTGTTCGCTGATGAATGACACGAGAATCGAACTCCTTTACTGATTGTAATACAAAACGGGAAATAAAAAAAGCCTCGTCTTTGAGAAATACTCAGAGACGAAGCAAATAATACTCCGCGGTTCCACTCTTTTTGGGATATACTCCCCCCTCGGCGGGCCAAACACAGCCCAGGCTTTCACGCAGCCATACGTCGAAAGCTAAGCGCCAAAGGACGCCTCACATTCGCAACTACCAAAACGCACTTCACAACAGCCTTTCTTCAGCCGCTTCCACCCGCCGACGGCTTTCTCTGGAGAAGGTTTGACCGGTTGCTACTCTTTCTGGTCACAGTCTTTCACTTATTCTTTTTCTCAATCAGACAAACGGCAATGGCTGACATGCCCTCTCCGGTCCCTGTAAAACCAAGCCCTTCTTCTGTGGTGGCTTTCACATTGACCTGATCTAACTCTATGCGGCAGGCAGAAGCAATATTCGCTGCCATTTGCCCCAAAAAAGGCGCCAGCTTTGGTTTTTGCGCCACAATGGTCGCATCAATGTTTATTATACTATATCCTTGCTCATCTAGCAAGGAAAAAACGTGATTTAATAACAATAAACTGTTGGCGCCGCGAAATTCTTCTGCCGTATCGGGAAAATGGCGGCCAATATCGCCCAGGGCCGCAGCCCCCAACAGGGCATCCATCACCGCATGTAACAATACATCGGCATCGGAATGGCCAAGCAGCCCTTTTTCATACGGGATCTCCACCCCGCCTAAGATCAGTTTTCGTCCTTCCACCAAACGATGAACGTCATATCCTTGACCCACTCTCATCTACCTTGTCTCCTTTCCGCAAAAAAACCTCGGCTTTTCGTCCACAAAAAAGCCGGGGTTTCTTTTTTTGTATTTACTGGGCACGAGCCACCTTCGGTTCGTCCTTTGCAAATACTTCGCAGGTGGCACAAATTTTATCTACAAAGGTGATGACAAACCCTTCTTTATATCTGGGCGGCACAAAGGTGCAAGGCCACATGTGTTTGATGATACAATCTTCTTCCACTGGGTTTAAATCACAGATTTTTTTGGCATTATCGGCAGCCACCAGCGGATGCCACAGGGCATGATTTTTCCGCAGGCCTTTTTTGGTTCTCCAATCGTAAAAATACAGATCATGGAGCAACCCGGCCCGGGCGGCAGAACGGTAATCCCAACCCAGTTTCAGACAAATGAGAAAACTATAATACGAAACATTGAGGCTATGCTGTAGCCGGCTGGTGTGGTTATGTTGTTCCCACTGGTCCAGCTTTTGAATTTTTTCATTATCCATAATATCACCAACACATTCCCAATATAAACGGGCAATGTCGATGTTAAAATTGCGCAGATCCACCTTCGATCCAAGTGCACGATTCAATGGGCTATCCCCTTCCTTCTGTTGGGTACCTTCAGTTACAGTTTTAGTATAGCACAGAAAAAAAAGAAAGGAAATCATTTTTACTGGAAAAACAAAAAATTAACTTTTTCCCTTGGGCTGAAACACCAATGCGGCAAAAAACGCCGCCAACACCACAAACCCGATGCCGCCGGCCGCCGCCTTCATGGGCCCGGTGAGTAACCCAAAAAGCCCCTCTTCGGCCACGGCCTCGGCAATCCCCTTGCTTAAATTGGCCCCAAAGCCAATGATGGGCACCGTGGCGCCGCAACCGGCAAACTCTTTGATGGGCGCATAAATTCCCAAAGCCCCCAAAATGGTCCCCGTCACCACATACAGCACCAAAATCCGGGCAGAGGTCCATTTTGTTTTGTCAATTAAAATCTGACCAATCAAACAAAAGGCGCCGCCCACCAAAAACGCTTTTACATACTCCATGGTTTCACCCCCTCAATACAAATGGCATGGGCAATGCCAGGAATGGTAAGCCCCTGCTGGCTGGTGGTGGTATTCATCAAAGCCCCTGTGGGCACCAAAAGCAGCCGGCCCCTTCCCTTGGCCAATTTTTGATGAAAATAGCCACAGTAGGTGATGGCGGCACAGGCACAACCACTGCCCCCGGCGTGGGTGTCTTGCGTTGCGTTATCAAAAAGCTCCAACCCACAGTCCGTCAGATGTTCTCCCGGCTTCATGCCGCCTTCTTCCAGCAGCTTACAAAGCAGTTGTTTGCCCACTATGCCCAAATCCCCGGTGGCCACCCAAGTATAATCATCAAAGGTGCGCCCCGTCTCCCGAAAATGGGCCAAAATCACATCGGCCGCTGCAGGTGCCATGGCCGCACCCATATTGGCCGAATCGGTAATGCCATAATCCACAATTTTCCCCGTGGTCACATGGGTAATCTTTGGGCCTTCTCCTTCCGCTTCCAAGAAAGCAGCCCCGTTACCCGTCACGGTCCAGGTGGCGCTGGGCGGCCGCTGGGTCCCCATGCCAAGGGGAAAACGAAATTGTTTTTCCGCCGCACAAAAATGGCTTCCGGCACAACAAATCACCCGTTTGCCAAATCCGCCATCCAAAAGCATGGCTCCCAAAGACAGTGCCTCGCCAAAGGTGGAGCAGGCGCTAAACAATCCAAAAAACGGAATGGAAAACGAAGCCGTACCAAACACAGTGGCAGAACATTGGTTCAGCAAATCGCCGCCCAATAAATAATCCACATCCTCTGCCTTTCTCCCTGCTTTTTCCAGTAAGACCGAAATGGCCTTTTGGGCCATGGCGCTTTCTGCCTTTTCCCAACTTTCCTCATTCATTTTATCCGTCGGATCAATCACATCCATCCATCGGCCCAAAGGCCCTTCGCCTTCTTTCTTCCCGGCCACAGCCGCCGTGGCCGTAATCACCGGCGGATGCAAAAATTCACAAGTCTGTGCACCAATCTTTTTCAACAAAAATCCCTTCTTTCCCATGGTTTGACTTCCATCTCTGTTTAGTATGGAAAAAAAGCGAAAAAACATGCATCTATCCAAACTGCAAACAAAAAAACCTGTGGGCTTTTTTGACCCAACAGGTTTTCTTTTGTCTTGCTTTTTGATTCGTTTTATTGTTTTTCCCGGTATTCTCCTTCAATATAGTCCGGTGCCAAGGGAATGATAAACACACAAACAATATACAAAATCAAGCCCGGAAAAATAGAAGTAAATAACGTTGCAACCACCCAAAGCAGGCGAATCAACGTCACATCAATCCCAAAATAAGCGGCCAAGCCGGTGCATACACCGCTCATCTTTTTTCCTTCTTCAATACGATATAATTTTTTCTCCATTGCCGTCTCCTCCTTCTTGCCCCTCATTCCAAATCTTCCCGATTGGAAATAAAGCCTTTATCAGCCATACTCAAATATTGATTGCCGGCCACAATAATATGGTCTGCCACAAAAATGTCCAGCATATTCATGATTTTAATGACTTGCACCGTCGTTTCGATATCACTGGCCGTGGGAATCAAAGAACCACCGGGATGATTATGGGTCAAGATGATGGACTTGGCATTATATTTTAAGGCAGATTCCACCAATGTTCTGGTATAGACGTGGGCTTCGTTTAACGAGCCTTCGCTGACACGCACCGAACCAATGAGCCGGCTTTGGGCATCCAGCGCCAACAAATAAAAGCACTCCCGTTTTTCTTGTCCCAACAGATAGATGGCGTAAGCGCCAGCCAAATCGGAACTATCAATCAGTGTCCGTTTCTTCCACTTTTCCGCATCATAACGGCGCAACAATTCCCGTACCAACGGAAAGAACACGGCCGTCTGTTCGTTCAACTTCATCCGATACATCAAATCCGCCGGATCTGCTTCCATCAACACCGCCAAAGAACCATATTCATTGAGCAGCCGATGGGCTTGTTCGTTGGTATTCTTTCTGGGATCGGTATAATAGAGCAGCATTTCCAACAGTTCATGGGTTTCAAAGGTATCTGCGCCCGCTTGCAGCAGACGTTGTCTCATTCTTTCCCTGTGTCCTGCATGCAGATGCTTCTTTTCTGTCATTGTTCTTTCACCAAACTCCCAAATAACATTTCGGCCCCTTCCGATTCAATGCGCCGCAACAATCCATCCAAAATCCGCAGCGCCTTTTTGGCCTGGGCCTCCGTAATTTTTTTCTCATCCAAGGCATCGGCAATCTCGGCCAGGTCCACCACCCGCACAACGCCATTTGGATAAATGATGACATCGGCCAATAAATCGGAGAACAAATAGCCGTCCTCTGTCTTTTCCCATTCGATGATATCACAATAATAATACACCAGATGGTTATTGTGGTCCAGAAACCGGCTGATTTTGTAAGAATTTTGTAAATCATAACAAGAAATACCCCAAGCAAAATCGGGACGCGGCTTTAACGTCTTCCATTTCGTGATGATCTTTGTTTCATCAGCAAACAAAATTTCATCGTCCTTTAACGGCACCACTTCTTCTGGAATAAATCTTTTGCGATATAACATCATACCTATCCCCCCTTATTTGTATCTTAATACGATTGCCCCTCTCCTGCAAGCAAAAGTTCCAAAAGAATCTGCCCAAGCCGGAACTTTTTTCCTTGCCCCATCGTCTACCTTTATGACCGGCGAATTTTCCCCAATCCGCCGGCAGGCGATTTGCCACGCCATATGCCAAAAGCCGAACCGGACACTTTCCCCTGTCTGGCTCGGCTTTCCTTTTTTTGTTTCTCGTTTTTTTGCGATTTTAAAGCACCTTGGCCAAAAACGACTGCAACCGTTCGCTTTTGGGGTTTCCAAACAATTCTTTTGGCGGTGCATCTTCCACCAGTTGTCCATCGGCCAAAAACAGTACCCGGCTGGCCACTTCTTTGGCAAAGCCCATCTCGTGGGTCACCACCACCATGGTCATGTTTTCTTTGGCCAGTTGCTTCATCACTTCCAGTACCTCGCCCACCATTTCTGGGTCCAAGGCAGAAGTCGGTTCGTCAAAAAGCATCACTTCTGGCTGCATGCACAGGGCGCGGACAATGGCAATCCGTTGTTTTTGTCCGCCGGAAAGCTGGGCCGGATAGGCATTGGCCCGGTCTTCCAACCCCACCCGCGCCAAAAGGTCCATGGCCAGCTTTGTGGCCTCTTCCTCCGATTTTTTTTGCAGCTTCATAGGCGCAATGATCATATTTTTTAAAATGGTCATATGGGGAAACAGATTAAAGTGCTGAAACACCATCCCCATTTTTTGGCGGTGGACATTGATATCCACTTTGGTATCGGTGATATCCACCCCTTCAAAAATCACCTGGCCGCCGGTGGGCTCTTCCAACAAATTGAGGCAGCGCAAGAAGGTGGATTTTCCGGAACCGGAAGGACCGATGACCACCACCACTTCGCCTTTTTTGATGGAGGTGGTGATGCCGTTTAAGGCTTTGATTTTTCCGCCGTTATAGTGTTTTTGCAGTCCTTTGACTTCTATGATATTATCGGTCACTGTTTTTCAGCCTCCGTTCAAACATACCCAACAATTTTGTCAGCACCAACACAATCACCAAATAAATGGCTGCCAAGCTGATATAGGAAACCATGGTGGTATAGTGTTTGGAAACAATGATCTGTGCCCCCTTGGTCAAGTCGTTTAACCCCACAACGGTGGCCACAGAAGTTTCTTTTACCAACGTAATCAATTCGTTGCCCAAGGCCGGCAAAATGTTTTTGATGGCCTGGGGAATGATGATATAACGCATGGTCTGTCCATAGTTAAAGCCCAAAGAACGCCCGGCTTCCATCTGTCCCACATCCACCGATTGGATACCGGAACGAATGATTTCGGCCACATAAGCGCCGGAGTTAATCCCGAAGGTGAGAATGGCACAGCGCAGCAGTTCGTCTTGTCCCCGCGGCACCAAAATCACATAACTCATAATCAAAAGCTGTACAATCATAGGCGTACCGCGGATGATGGTAATATAAAGCTTGCTGATGGTATTGAGTATCCGCAACAACACCGATGGTTTTTTTCTGGAAGAATCATGGGCCGAGCGAATCACAGCCACCAACACACCCAAAATCACACCAATGATTAAGGCCCCAATGGTGGCCAAAGCCGTCACCTTTAACCCATTGGTGAAATATTTCCAGTTATCGTTGAGCACCCAGGTTTGATAAAACTGATAGCCAATGTTTTGGATGCTTTCTGGTGCCGATTGCATCCAAGCTGGTGTGGTCTCAAGCCATTGGCCCATTTTTTCCGAAACCGCCAAAATCACGCTGGACAAGCTGCTACCTCCTTACTGTTTGAGAAACGGACAAAAGGGCGTGTCATTTGTTGGACGCCCTTTTGCCTATGCTATGTTCGTTTTCCTTATTCGTGGATGTATTTATCAACAATGGCCTGCAATGTGCCGTCTGCTTCCAATTCATCCAAAGCAGCATTCAATTCATCCAGCAAAGCGGTGTTGCCTTTGGCTACACCAATGGCATAATCTTCCACTGCAAATTCTGTATCCAAAATTTTCAATCCTTCGTTGGCTTCCACATAGGATTTTGCTGGTTCATTGTCGATAACCACACAGTCCACCTGGCCGTTTTTCAATGCTTCCACAGCCAGAGGGCCGCTGCCAAATTTCTGCACGTTTTCTTCGCCATAACCGCCGTTTTCTGGAGTGTCAGAGCAATAGATGTCGCCGGTGGTGCCTTGCTGTACACCAATCAGTTTGCCTTCCAAATCGTCGATGGTAGTAATGTCAGAATCTTCTGGCACAATGACTACCTGTACGCCGGTGGCATAGCTTTCGGTAAAGTCCATGTTTTCCAGACGGTCTTCTGTCACCGTTACGCCAGCCATAACCATGTCGCTTTGGCCTGTCTGTACAGCAGCCAGGGCGCTTTCAAATTCCATATCGGCAATTTCCAATTCTACACCCATTTTTTCTGCCAAAGCAGCTGCAATTTCTGCATCGATCCCAACGATGGTATCGCCATCATAGTATTCATAAGGAGGGAAGGTGGCGTTGGTGCTCATCAAAAGTTTGCCTTCTTCCAAAGTAGCAGCAGAAGTTTCGGTGCCTTCTTCGGTTGCTTCGGTACCTTCTGTGCTTTCGGTGCTTTCTTCGGTTGTGGTGGTTTCTTCTGTGGTGCTTTCGGTGCTGCTAGAGGAGCAGCCGGTTGCAAATACCATTGCGCCTGCCACCAAAAGGGCCATCATTTTCGTATGTAACTTCATGTTCGTCGTCTCCTTTTCTTTTGTCTTTTTTTCTGGTTGTTGAACAATCATCCTGGACAGGATTATACATGATTATTCAAACAAATGCAAGTATTTTTTCGGATTTTCTTGGATTTATTTTGTATTTTTGATTAAAATATCTTATAATTATTCATCCGAAAGCTTTGTGTCGATAAACTCTGTCCTGGTTTTGGAGTAAATGATTTTCTGTTCGCTATATAAACCGATATAGCCGCTCAGCATATAGCTGACGGCACAGGCCATGGCAAAAAACAGCAACCCTCCGGCGCCAAACAATTCTAAACTGAGCAAGATGGACGAAATGGGACAGTTGGTCACGCCGCAAAAAACGGCAACCATCCCCACCCCGGCCCCGAAGGAAGGCGATAACCCCAATACCTTCGACGCCACATTGCCAAAGGTGGCCCCGGCAAAAAAGGAGGGCACAATCTCCCCGCCTTTAAATCCGGCTCCCAAACAAATGGCCGTCAAGAGAATCTTAATCAAAAATGCCCCGGCAAAAGCTTCTCCGCCGATGGCCCGTTCCACCACTTCCATCCCGCCGCTGGTATAGTCACTCGTTCCCATCAGCAGCGTAATGGCCAACATCAAACAGCCGCCCAAGCATATTTTTACATAAGGGTTTGGTGTATAGCGCTTGTATAAATAAAACACTTTATGCATGATGATACAAAACAACATACTCACCAACGCGCAAAGGGCCGCCAAGACAATGATGCGGGCCAGGCTCAGTGTGGTTAACTGAGGAATCCCCCGCAGCACAAAACTTTCCCCCGCAATGCCAAATTGCTGGGTCACCATCTGGGCCGCAATGGCCGAAAGCACACAGGGCACCAAGGCCGAATAATGCATAATCCCAATACTGGTTACTTCCATCGAAAAAATCGCCGCCGTAATGGGCGTTCCAAAAAGCGCCGAAAACCCGGCACTCATGCCGCACATGGTGATGGTATGCATATCTTTTTCATCCAGCCCCATCCACTCGCCCATTTTTGTTGCCATGCTGCCGCCAAGCTGTAATGCAGCCCCTTCCCGGCCACAGGAGGCCCCTACAAAATGGCTGATGACGGTGCTGATAAAAATCAATGGCGCCGTCACCCAAGGCAATCGCTCGGTGGACCGAATGGAAATCAATACATAGTTGGTCCCTTTGTCATTTTTGCCAAATCGGCGGTAGAGAAAAGCAATCAAAAGCCCGCCCACCGGCAGAAGATATAAGGGCCAGCCATGGGCCAACCGAAAATTGACTGCCTCGTCGATGGCAATGTGAAAAACCGCCCCGGCAAGTCCTACCACAAGCCCCACCACAATGGCAATGGCAATCCATTTAAAAAAAGCAATAAAATCCCGTTTCACCCCAAAAACTCCTTCCCATTTTTCCAACACTATGCCGATTTTACCATAGTCCCCTCTCTTTTTCAACGAAAAAACAGCAAATTTCACGAAATCAGGATGAGAACCTTCTGCCCCTTTCTCGTTTCTATCAAAACGCAAACAAAAAACCGGCTGGTCCTTTGATTCACCAGACGGTTTTTCTTATTTTGTTCCAAAAACGCTTTCCAGACGGCGCAAGGCCTCTTCCAAAATGCTCCGCGGACAAGCTGCATTGAGCCGGAAAAATCCCTCGCCGCCAGGACCAAACATTCTGCCGTCGTTCAGCCAAAGCTTGGCTTCTGTCAATAGTTTTCGATTGATCTGATGGGCCGAAAGAGACGTATCCCGAAAATCCAGCCACAATAAATACGTGGCCTCCGGCATCGCCAGTTTCACCACCGGCATCCGCCGCTCCAACTCCCGCTGGAAAAAGCAAAGATTTTCATATACATACGCCTTCATATCCTGAAACCATTCTTCCCCTTGTTCATAGGCCGCTTGGGCTGCCACCAGCCCCATGACGTTTTGTTCGTCATAGCCACTTCTCAGCCGCTCTGTCCAAAACCGTTCCCGCAAGAAGGGATCGACAATGATGTTGTTGGCCGCCTGCAATCCGGCCAAGTTAAAGGTCTTGGAAGGCGAAACGCAAGTGATGACTTGGTTGGCCAGCTCTGGCATGGCCTGTAGGAGCATGGTGTGCGTATGCCCCGGCCAGACAAAATCGCAATGGATTTCATCACTGAGCACAATCACGCCATAGCGTTTGCAAATTTCTCCCACCTGTCGCAATTCCTCTTTCGTCCAGACCCGACCCATGGGGTTGTGAGGATTGCAAAGCAAAAATAGCTTCACATGGTGAATCCTTATTTTCGCCTCCAAGTCCTCCAAATCCATGGCACAACTGCCGTTTTTTAAGATTAAATCATTGGAAAGCAGCACGCGGCCGTTGGCCTCAATCATCTTCCGAAAAGGGTGATACACCGGCTGCTGGACCAACACATAATCCCCCGGTAACGTAAAGGCGCGGATGGCCGTTGCAATGGAAAAAACAATGCTTGGCGTTTGTTTGATCCAAGCGGGATCGATGGAAAATTGATAGTGTTTTTTCCACCACTGGATGACGGCCTGTTCATATTCCCCCGTCGTTTCCGAATAGCCAAAAATGCCATGGGCCACCCGTTTTTGTAATGCCTCCAAAATTTCCGGTGCCGTTTGAAAGTCCATGTCCGCTACCCAAAGGGGTAAACAATCCTCTGGCTTTTGGTGGGCCTTGGCTGTGTCATATTTTAAACTCATGGTATGGCGGCGATCTACCACCAAATCAAAACGTGGATCCATACTCGTTTGCCTCCTTTTTTCTCATGGTAACACAGTTTCTGTTAGACCGCAAGGAAGAAGGTTAGCCCTTTTTTCTTACGGTCTGAATCCCAAACCAAAAACATCCTCACACCATACGATGTGAGGATGTTTTTGTGGAAAGAATGACACCCCAAGAAAAAGAAAGGGGGATTACTCTACTTTGTAATTCATATCGTCATATAACTGGTCGGGACTACCTGCATACGGCGTAAAGTCGATGGCTGTTTCGTTCTTCAAAAATTCCATCGCAAAAGCCACATGCCAGGCCGTGCCCAAATACAGTACCGATTCGTCCAAATCAAACTGTGGGTCGTGGTTCATGGCGCCGCTACCCAACGCTTCATTGCCAATGCCCAACATGCCATAGGCCCCGGGGAAAAACTGCATGGCATTGGAAAAGGTTTCCGAAAACGATTCCATCCCATAGTCCACGCGACGTTCGGCGCCCAAGTGTTGCTCTATGGCTCGTCTGCCGATTTCCACACACTGCTTGTTGTTTTCAATGGGCAGCGTTGGCCCAATGGCATAAGTTACTTCGTGGGTACAATCATAAACATGGCAAATTTCTTCCACTTGCCGCAAAAACCGTTTTATGACAGTATCCCCCACTGACTTTTTATAAAAGCGGAACCCACCGGCAAAGTCCAGCGTTTCTGGAATGATGTTCCGCTTGGAGCCAGAAATCACCCGCCCAATGTTAAAGGCGCAAACCTCTTTGGCCGAAACATATTTCACCGGAATTTGGGTCATAGCTTGGTAAATGGCCACAAAACAATCAATGGGGCTATTGGCTTTATCCGGCGCAGAGCCATGGCCACCACGGCCATGGAGCAGCATTTCAAAGCCGTACCCGCCGCTGGTGATGGAACCAAAATCCAAACTCATTTTTCCTGCTGGTACATTGGGATTGACATGAAAACCAAATCCGCCGTCGATTTTGATTTTGTTTTCGTAGAGATACCGCAACAGATATAATAAGTTCCCGCCCGATTCTTCTGCCCGTTCAAAGAGCAAAATAACCCGGCCCGGCAATTCTTCTTTGTGTTCTTGCAAAATTTTTCCGGCCGCCAGCAGCATGGCCGTATGCCCGTCATGACCACATAAATGCCCCACGCCAGGCACTTTGGAAACACAAGTTTTTTTCTGTTTCAAATTGCAAGGGTTTTCTTCGATGGGCAATGCATCGATGTCGGCCCGCAGCAACACTGTCTTTTTGGCATCTTCCGCACCAAGAAAGGCCAAAATGCCGCCCTTTGGTACTTCCACATAGGAAATACCCAAAGTTTCCAGTCTCTGTTTGATAAACGCAACTGTGTTTTCTTCCTGTCTGGAAACTTCCGGATGCTCGTGTAAATAACGACGATCACGGATGATTGCTTCTTCCTCTTGTTTTGCTAAAGCAAGAATGTCCATCACTGTTTCTGCCTCCTTTTCATTTTCCATCTACGGGATAACAAATCTCTCGATATAAATCATCTGGGGAACCAGGATAAGGTTCAAAGGAAATTGGTTCGTTTGCTTGAAGAAATTCCAATGCATAGGCAACGTGTAAAGCCGTTCCTAGATATAAAACCGACTCGTCTATATCAAAGGCAGGGCTATGATTTGCCGCTCCGCTGCCCAAAGTCTCATTTCTCACACCCAAAAAGGCATAGGCGCCGGGATAGAGACGCTGGGCTGCAGAAAAGCTTTCTGAGCCCATCTCGCGTTCCATCGAAGACAAACGTTCGGCGCCAAGTTGCTTTTGAATGGCTCTGCGGCCAATTTGTACACACTGCGGATGGTTCACTAACGGGAGGGTAGGGCCAACCGATTTGGTCACTTCATATTGGCATTGGTACACCTGGCAAATGGAATCCAATAGCCGCAGAAATTCTTGTTTGGCCTTTTCTCCAACAGCATGGTCAAAAAACCGCATAGAACCCGCAAACTCCAGTGTTTCGGGAATGATGTTCCGTTTTGTGCCAGAAACCACTTTGCCCAGGGAGAATGAGCAAGCGTCTTTGGCCGAAATATATTTTACAGGGATGTTGATGAAAGATTGATAGAGCGCCACAAAACAGTCGATGGGGCTATTGGCTTTTTCTGGCGCCGAACCATGACCGCCACGGCCTGTGAGTTTTACTTCAAACCCAAAACCGCCGGCGTTCACGCCGCCTGGCTCCAAACTGAATTGTCCGGCATCCAAATTACCTTTGACATGCATCCCAAAACACCCGTCAATTCTGATCTTTTGTTCATATAAATATCGCAATAAATACAAGATATTACCGCCAGCTTCTTCTGCGCGCTCGAAAAAAAGAACCACACGTCCAGGCACTTGGTCTATCTGTTCTTGCAATATTTTTCCAGCCACCAACAACATAGCCACATGGGCGTCATGTCCACAAACATGGGATACTCCTTCCACTTTAGAGACACAAGTCTTCGGCTGCTTTAAATTGCAGGGGCTTTCTGGTACCGGCAACGCATCCATATCTGCCCGCAATAATACGGTCTTTGATTCGTTGTCACCACCAAGAAACCCCAGCACACCACCCTTTGGCACTTCCACATAAGAAATACCAAACTCTTCTAACCTGTTACAAATATACGAAACCGTATTAGTTTCTTGTTGAGAAAGTTCTGGATTTTCATGCAGATACCGTCGATAGGATACAATTCGTTCCTGCTCTTTTTTTGCCAAAGCCAGTATATCCATACCATCCACCCCTTTTTGAAAAACCTGCCGCGGCTAGATGCAATGGGAGCTTGCAGCCGCGGCAGAAACAGAACAGCTTTTTTACCTACAGCAAGAGAGAGTTTTTTTTCGCGACAAGAGAGGGTGGAAAAACGGCTCGTTTTTCCATAAGAAAAAGAACTGTTTGCAAAAAAGCCACTGTTTCCCATGATAGAAGAGTATTGATTGTTTCATCCGTCTCCCTCTTAGACGGATGAAACAGTATTTGGATGATCCCATCCATAGGTCAATCGAAAAGAAATGTTTTTACTTCTTTCACTACCATTTTCTTTCCTTTTATCAGGATAAACTACCTTATTATATATCGTCTCTGTTAATGAAAACAGTTTTTATCTTGTTAAAGCCCCGCCACCGGAAGCAGAAAAATATCTTGGTTGTTTTTTGCCATAGTCAAACCGGTCAAAGTGCAGCTTTGTGATATCCACTGGAGACGGCTGATCCATAGCCAACTGAGCCAATGTATAACCCACTGCTGGTCCTGGTCCAAAACCATGTCCTGTCGACGCAATGGCCACCAAAAGCCCCGGCACTTCTTCCACTGCACCAATCACCGGCACACCATCCAAAGAAATATCTACCCAGCCACTCCAAGCACGCACCACTTTTAACTGTTTTAAAATTGGCAAATCAATGCCCAACGATTCACAGATAAACGAAGCCGTTACCGAAGTAGAAATAGGGGTTTGCAACTCATGGAAGGTGTATTCCCGGCCGCTTGGGCAGCCAAATACCAAAGACCCATGTTTCGTCTGCTGGCCATAAAAACCGCTCATACCGCCAATCATATAGTCAAACAGCCTTGGGGCCGGCTCAGTTACCAGCATTTCATTGAGCTTCTTTTGCATCGGCACCACAATGCCCACTGTTTCCAGCAAAAACTTGCCGTGGTACCCTGCTGCCACAATGATTTTATCTCCTTCGTAGACATTGCCCCGGGCCGTGACCACCTGTCTGGCCGCACCTTTGATCTTATTGATCTTGATGGCCTTTTCCCCGGTGATAAATCGAGCACCCAATTCTCTGGCCCGGATATAATAGCCCAACGTGGCCCGCATGGGGTTTGCTACCCCATCAGAAGGCGTCCAGCCGGCACACGTTACATGTTCCGAAACATAGGGACAAATTTCTTTGATTTCATCCCCGTGTTTCATCTCCATATAAACCCCAAAACTAGCGGCCGTTTCAATGCGCGAAGCGATGCTTTTATCATGTTCTTCGTTATAGCCAAACACAAGATAACCTGTTTGGCGATATTCTACATCCACGCCCAATTCTTCGGACAAAGTAGGCCAAATATGTTTTGCCGCATAAGCAGCCAGTGCAAACTCTCTGGGATCACGTCCCGATTGCCGCACCCCGCCGCCGTTTCGACTGGAGCCGCCATGCCCAATCATTTCCTCTTCCAGCACAATACATTTCATGCCTGCTTTGGTTAAGTAGTAGGCGGCAGCATTTCCCACAATGCCTGCCCCAACAATAATGACATCTGCATGTTCTGTTTTCATAACGACTCCACCTCATTTCCAAAAACGCCCATTTCCACTGGACGTACCGGCGGACGAACGGTCGGTTCTTCTAACTGAGCTGGAGAAACTTGCAGTTCTGCTGCAATAATCCGCTTGATGTTTTTTGTACAAGTTTGGCCTTGGCAAAGTCCCATGCCACAGCGCAACATCCGTTTGACTTCTGTCATGGTCCATAATCCCATATGTACGGCCTGTCGAATTTCCCCTTTTGTAATTTCTTCACAGCGGCAAACGATCCGGTCGTCATCTTCCTGGGGTACATAAGGGCCAATGTCTTTACTGCGATCCAAATATTCTGCCATCACTGCACCACTTCCCTTCTGCGAAAGAATCTTGCCTTTTGACTCATTTCCTGCGGTACCCGCATGGTCAAAAGCGCTGTGTGGTCAAAGGCCGGGCTGGTTCTTACCCGCACCACTTCTGCTTCACAAAGCGGTGCACCGCCGCGGTCCAAGGCCATTCCTTTGTCTCCGCTTTGGGGCAGAGGTAAAAATTCATAGGGGATGGTGATGGTGGCAAAACCAGGTTCGCTACTTTCATCCACCAGGAAGATGGCCTGCCCAGAACAGCTGGCCACGCACAACCCACAATTGGTGCAATGGCTTCCCTGTACCACTTGTGGCAATGCCGTAATTTCATTTCCTACTTGGATGCAACCAAAGTGGCAAGCATCTTGGCAGGGGTTACAAGGAATGTTTTGGGTACATTCAATCACTGGATGAATCCCAATATATTTCTTTGTTCCAACGCCAGGAAATTGTTCTACTTCTGCATCGTCCAAATAGCCTTTTTGCAACAGGCTCATGGACAATGGATAACCTTCGTCGGTTTTCACCAAGTCGGTCCTGCCTTTATTTTCGTGGCTAAACATACCGCGGCGCAGTTGCATCAGGGAAGCCTGGTAGGCTTTGTATTTTTCTTCCGCTTCTGCTTCTGTCAAAAAACCGCTGCGCTTTGCCGCACCCAAGGCTGCAATTTTCCCGCCAATCATGGCAGAGCTTGCTTCTTCAATGCCTGCCACGTCACCGGCTGCAAAGACCCCTTCTAAAGAAGTCTGGCCATAGGCATCGCACACAGGCACCAGTCCGCCATTTTCTTTCATCTGGCAGCCGGCCAAGCGGGCCAACTGGCTCATGGGCGATAAGCCCACTGCCATACAAATGGTATCGACTTCCAGTTCCTTTTCTGTTCCCTTCACCACTTGCCAGTGGTCATCCACCTGGGCGATGGTTACCTTTTCCACCTTGCCGTTGCCTTCGGCTTTGACGATGGTATGGGAAAGATAAAATGGAACACCGGTACGGGCTACTTTGGCTGCATGAACACCATAACCGCCAATCCGTGGTGCTGCATCAATGACAGCCGCCACTTCGCACCCGGCCTGCAGCAACTGGAAGCTAACCACCAGCCCTACATTGCCGCTACCGACCATCAACACGCGTTTCCCTGGCAAAACACCATGTAAATTCATCAACGTCTGGGCGGCCCCGGCGCCAATGACGCCGGGTAGGGTCCACCCATCATAGGGTACCATGTTCTCCGAAGCACCGGTAGCAATAACGATGTTGTCTCCGGCATAGCTGGTGATGTAATCTTCTTCGGTGACGGTAATCCGTAATGGTTCATAAATCCCCATCACCACCGCATTCAAGTGAACATCTACCTGCCATTTTTTTGCTTCTTCCAACAGTTCATATCCAATCTGAAAGCCGCGAATCTTCGCTTTGTGCTCCTTGGACCCAAAAAACTTATGGATTTGTTTGAATAACTGACCACCAGGTCTGGCATTTTCATCAAATACCCCCACCTGCATCCCACATTTGGCTGCTTCAATGGCAGCAGAGAGGCCGGCTGGGCCAGCACCAATGACAATCAAATCATATCGCTTCACTGACCCTCACCCCTTTCGCTTTGAACGCCATATTGCGTCTCCACTCGCATGCCTTCCTTTAACGGTGTCATACAAGTGCGAATGTTTGGTCTTCCATCCACCACCATCACACAGTCGGTGCATCGCCCAATGGCACAAAAGATGCCCCGTGGTTCATGGCGTTTTTGGGTATAACGGTGTATCATCACCCCTGCGGCCCGCAATGCGGCCGCAATGGGTTCTCCTTCAAAGCCTTCCATTTCCTGACCATCAAAAGTGAACTTCACCTTCCGTCCCTTTTGATAGGAATCAATAATTGGATGCTCTGCAATGCGCATGGCAACCCCTTCTTTCTCTGTCCCTGTAAATTTGGCCAAATACAATTATTTTCTATGATTCTTTCCAGACACCTCCTTTTTGGATTTTCATTTCTATTATAATCCAAAAAGTCATGTCCTGCAAAGTTTTCGATTCTTTGTCCCCTGTTCGGCCTTACAGTTTTTTCACTTTGCCCCTTACATGTATTTCACGCAAGAAACAAAATGATTTGGACTGATTTCTTTCAATTCCAAATTGCAACCCGTACATTCTGGTTTTGCATTGGGGCATCTGGCTGCAAAGCGACAGCCTGGTTTTGGATCGATGGGGCTGGTAACTTCGCCAGAAAGAATGTTTTGCATATTTCTGTATTTCAAGCTTGGAATTGGAATCGCGCTAAGCAATGCTTTCGTGTATGGATGTACCGGATTTGCAAACAATTCGTCTGCTGGTGCTTTTTCCACACATTGTCCTAAGTACATAACGGCAATTTCCGTACTGATATGTTTTACTACGCTCAAGTCGTGGGTGATGAACATATAAGTTAAGCCGAATTGTTCTTGCAGATCCATCATCAAGTTCAAAATCTGGGCCTGGATGGATACGTCCAATGCAGAAACAGGTTCGTCACAAACGATGAATTTTGGATTTAAAGCCAACGCACGGGCTACCCCAATTCTTTGCCGGCGGCCGCCGTCCAATTCGTGAGGATAAGCATTGACCAATCTTTCGGCCAAACCTACGGTTTTCATCAAATCAAAAACCCGTTCTTCCAATTCTTTTTTATTGGTAATTACTTTACAAACTTTCAAAGGTTCTGCAATGATTTCGCTGACCGACATACGAGGGTTCAACGATGCGTAAGGGTCCTGGAAGATGATCTGCATTTCTTTGCGCAGTTCATTCATCTGGTATTTGTTGTAATCCATGATGTTTTTGCCTTCAAAGAGCACTTGGCCTTCGGTGGCATCCAACAAACGAATCATCACACGGCCCAAAGTGGATTTTCCACAACCGGATTCCCCTACCACACCCAACGTCTGACCTTTAAAAATCTGAAAGTTTACATTATCTACCGCATGTAAGGTACCGCGGCCTGTTTTAAAATATTTTTTTAAGTTTTTTGTTTCAATCAATGGCATTTCCATCTCGAAACCACTCCTCTCTTCCGGTGTCCTTGTTTATTTGAACAGGTGACATCTGATTGTCTGCGTTCCGTTTACATATACAGGAGGCTCTTGCTCTCTGCAGATGTCTTTGCAATGTGGGCATCTTGGATTAAATTTGCAGCCCTTTGGCAAATTGGATGGGTCTGGCATCAGACCGTCGATAGGATGCAGACGTTTGGATTTGGTTTCCATATCAGGAATAGAGCCAAACAGACCGATGGTATAAGGATGGTGATCTTTTCCTTCAAAAATATCTTCTACCGTACCATTTTCGATAATTTCACCGGCATACATGATGGCTACTTGGTCACACGTTTGTGCCACAACGCCCAAGTCATGGGTGATCAAAATCATAGCGGTATTCAGTTTTTCTTTCAGGTCTTTCATCATTTGAAGTACCTGTGCCTGAATGGTTACGTCCAAGGCCGTGGTCGGTTCGTCGGCCAACAACAACTGTGGTTCACAAGCCAAGGCCATGGCGATGACGATTCTTTGTTTCATACCGCCAGAAAACTGATGGGGAAATTCTGTTTTTCTTTCTGGTGGCAAGCCTACCATTAAAAACAGTTCATCCACACGCGCTTCCACCTGACTACTGTTATAGTCTGGATAGTGCAGTTTAATAACTTCTGCCACCTGATCCCCAACGGTATATACTGGGTTCAAGCTGGTCATTGGGTCCTGGAAAATCATGGAGATATCTTTGCCGCGGATTTTTCTCATTTCTTCTTCCGATTTTGAAATGATGGATGATCCATTCAGTTTGATTTCCCCACTGGTAATTTCCCCAATTTTGATGGGCAGCAATTTCATAATGCTCAATGCCGTGGTGGTTTTGCCGGCGCCGGTTTCCCCTACCAGACCAAGGGTTTCCCCTTTATTGATGGTCAAATCGACGTGGTTAACCGCATATACATTGTCCTCGTCTGTGTGATATTCCACACAGAGGTCTTTAATTTCAAGCAATTTTTCTTCCATTGTCCAAACCTCCCTGTTTCCGTTAGTTTTTCATTTTTGGGTCCAAGGCATCTCGCAAACCATCGCCAATGAGGGTCAAAGAAGTTACCGTCAAAATGATGGCCAAACCAGGAGCCACAACCAGGTATGGATAGTTCATCAGCTGTGCCTTTGCTTCCGAAAGCATAGCGCCCCATTCTGGTTCTGGTGGATTGATACCCAAACCAATGAAACTCATACTTGCAACAGAGATGATGGTTCTTGCAACGGTCAAGCTGGCCTGCACCAGGATTGGACCGATGGCGTTAGGCAGGATGTGACGATAGATAATACGGGCATTGGTGGTACCGCAAGCTCTTGCCGCTTCGATATAGTCTTGGGTTTTCAAGGTCAATACGGAAGAACGAACGATACGGGTCATTTTTGGAATCTGTTCAATACTCAATGCCAACAGCAAGTTTTGAATACCGCCGCCCAAAGCTGCCACGATGGTGATGGCAAGCATGGTACCAGGGATTGCCAACAAAATGTCCATAAAACGCATGATCACGTTATCCAGCCAACCACCAAAGAAACCGGAAGCTGCACCCAAAATGGAACCAATGATCAAAGAAATAACAACCACTACAACGCCCACAAACATAGAAATACGGGCGCCCCAGAATACACGGGAGAAAATGTCACGGCCAAACTGGTCTGTACCAAACCAATGTGCTGCACTGGGAGATTGGAACCGTTCGGAAATGGTTTGCTGGATCACATCCACTTCATAATCAATAAACAAAGGGGCTGTGATGGCAACAATTAACATGATGCCAAACAAAATCAAGCCACCCATAGCCATTTTGTTTTTCTTAAAACGGCCCCAAATTTGTGCAATCTGGCTTCTCTTTTTATATTTCTGCATAGGCGCTGCCGCTGCCTGTGTTCCTGTTCCTACACTCATACTTCAATACCCCCTTCAATCTTCTTATTTGCTGTACTCTGCTTTGATACGTGGATCAATATAAGCATACAAAATGTCTGTGATCAAGTTGATCAAGGCAGAAAGAAATGCAACAAACAATACCGATGCCATCAACAGCGGCGTGTCTTTCGACCGAACAGCACCAATCATCAACGTACCAATGCCAGGAATTGCAAAGATCTGTTCTACAATGATGGTACCGCCCAACTGCCAGCCCAAGTTAATACCAATCAAGGTAACAACAGGAAGGAGGGCATTTTTCAAAGCATGTTTAAAAATGATGGTTTTTTCTGCTGCACCTTTGGCCCGTGCCGTACGAATATAATCGCTGCGGATGACTTCCAGCATAGAAGAACGGGTCAAACGAATGGTACCAGCCGTATACCCAACCGAAGCCGTAAGGGCAGGCATAATAAAGTTATACCAATGGTTTGCCCCCGAGGCCGGCAGCACTTTCAACCAAACAGCAAAAACGATAATCAAGATCAAACCAATCCAAAAGTCGGGCATGGAAGTTAAGACAAGAGTAATACCCGATATGATATTATCTGACATGGAATATTGCCTTACGGCCTGGAAAATACCAATCCCAATACCAAAGATAACAGAAAGGATGATGGCAGAGCTTGCCAATTTTAATGTATTGGGGAAACGAGCAAATACTTCATTAAATACTGGTTCTTTGGAACGATAGCTGGTACCAAAGTCACCCTGAACTGCATTGGTCAACCAGTCAACATAACCTTCCCAAAATCCTTTATCTGTCCCCAGTTCCTGACGTTTCAGTTCAATGGCTTCTTCTGTTGCCCCAGGCCCCAGAATCAGCTGTGCCGGATCCCCCGGTGTCAACGTCATAATGGAATACAAGATAAAGGAAATCCCCAGCATAACCGGAATCAACATTAACAAACGTTTGATGATATACTTGTGCATAAACACATTCACTCCCCTTCCGATAGTAAAAGGGCTGCGGTAAAACCCATTCTCACCGCAGCCCCCATCTTTTTTCTTCCTTATTGTCTTAAGCCAAGTCCAACCAAAACCCAGCTTTCAACCATTTGTGCGTCTCTATTTTCTGGTCTGCGTTCCAAAATCATTATTCAGCTTCAAATGTATAGTCAGATACATAGTAGAAGGAACCAGAGTTACCAGCTACGCCGCCAACTTGTGCAGAAGCAGTAACGGTGTTTGTACTGGTCAAAATAGGAATGTACCAAGCGTTTTCATCATTCAGTTCGCACAGTTCTAAATACAAAGCTTCTCTTTCTGCACTATCTGTCGATTTTCTTGCTTCTTCCACCAGACGGTCTGCTTCTTCATTGACAATGTTTGCCATGTTGGTCTGGCCGGTAGAGTTTGCATACTGGCTGTGGAACAGTCTGTATACGATGTTATCTGCATCTGGATAAGAGCATCCAATCCAGGAATAGGACATTTCAAAGTTTCTGTTAGACAGGTCTGTGTCAAATGCGCCACGTTCCATCATGGTCAGTTCTGCATTGATGCCAGCTCTTCTCAACTGTTCCTGAACAACCTGAGCAGGTCTGGAATAGTAGCTGGATTCTGGAGTGATAAACTGGATGGTGATGCCATCTGGATAACCTGCTTCAGCAAGCAATGCTTTTGCTTCTTCCACATTGGTCTGTGTACCAACAAAGTCTTCTGGATAACCAAAGATACCTGGTGTGATTGGGCAAGGAGTTACCCATCCCAAGCCGTCCTGGCCACCGTCGATTACTTCTTGACGGTCGATGCAAAGCTGGATTGCTTTACGAATGTTTACATCGCTAAGCAGTTCGCTTTGGGTATTCAAAGTTAAGAAGTAGAAACCGGAGCTCTGTACACCCATTACGTTAACGTCTGGGTTTTCGATCAAACGAGGCAAGTCAGCGGAGTCAGTACCATACAGCAGGTCACAGTCGCCAGATTCCAAAGCAATGGCTGCGGTGGTGGTATCTGTAATGAAGTTGAAGATCAAGTTTGGAATGTTCACTTCGCCGCCGTTCCACTGATCAAATGCTTTCAGGGTAATGTTTGCACCGTTTACCCATTCTACAAATTGATAAGCACCGGTACCCATTGGGGTACGACCAAAGTTAATGCCTTCTGCTTCACATTTTTCAACATAAGCTTGGCTTACGATTGCAAAGTTCGGGTTGGTCAGGATGTTTACCACAGGACCATAAGCATATTTCAGTTTCAGTACCACATGGGTATCATCCACAACTTCTGCCGAGTCCATCATTTCTGCCAAGTCGGCGTTGGTTGCAAGACCAATTGCTCTATTCAAAGAGTAAGCAACATCCTCAACCGTCATATCCGAACCGTCATGGAATTTAACGCCTTGTTTAATCTGGAAGGTAACCTGTGTCCCATCTTCGTTGAACTCCCAGCTTTCTGCCAGCATTGGTTCCAATACAGTACGGTCGGTTTGAGATTCTCTTACTAATGTTTCATAAATCTGAGTTGCAACCACACGGAAGTTTGCATCAGAAGAAGCAACACCGCCTGGTTCCAAAGTCGTAGGCTCTATCACACTAACGAAAGTCAGTGTATCTCTGCCGGCCCCTTCTCCATTGGCCACAGTTACTTGACCCATTTTTTCCAATGCGTTTTGCATAACGATATTGGTTACTTCGCCTTCTCCCTCAGAAGTAGTTTCTCCTTCGGTTGTTGTTTCAGTGGTACCTTCGGTTGTGGTTTCAGTGGTACCTTCCGTCGAGGTTTCGGTGGAATTACCACCGCAGCCGCTGAAAAGAAGCAAGCTGCTCATTACAATACTCAAACCAATTGCCCATTTTCTTTTCATACACTTTCCTCCTTGTCTTCATTGCTCACAACTTTTTCGTTGCATCCGATGGTTACGCAATCACTCCCTCTTGTCTAAAATTTTTTGCCTCTTATGCGGTTCATTATAAAGTCTACAGTAGCTATAGAGTCAACAGCCACTTTCATCCTATTTTGTGCATTCTTCCAAAAAAAAAAGAAAAAACGCTGTTTTTTATTTGATTTGACAACAATTAGCTATTTACTTAAGTTTATGTAAAAATCTTGCACAAAAAAATTAAAATTATCATTGCTTTTTATAGTTCACTTCGGATACACTAACTGTTTGCTGCATGCAACAGAAAATGAACTTTTATTCAAATTTTAATATTAAAATTTTATTTTAGATTGTTTATTGTTTGACAATTTTATCCTGTTCCACTTTACGAACATCCCTCCCTCATGAACGTATTTTAAAAATCATTCGCCTGCAAATTAGGCAAAGTAAACTAACTACGCCAATTTCCTTACATTCCGCAGCTTTTCTTCTTTCGTCCTGTTTTCTTTCTGATGAAATTCTATGTGAAAAAATAAAAAAAATCCCATGAAAAGGAGTAAAAAAATAACCACAAATAAGGGGGCTATTTCGGTATTGTCGGATAGATACAAAAAAACATGTCTGAAATGCAAAAAAGGAGGTATTTTCCCCCCTTTTTTTACCAAATTAAGGGGATTTTGTCCAGTAAGTCATTCCAAACCGTAATGACTTCCTTCAAAAATCCCCAGCGAATTGTTATCTCGCAAAAAGTAGGAACCCCTACCTCATCTCTGCCGCTAACAATTATATAAACCTAATTTGCATTTTTTGTCTCTATTCCCATGATATGCATTTGCTTTTTCAACCACTTTCCGCGCAGATAATACACAATAAAAATCAGCGACGTAATCCCCCAGCTGATGGGATAACTGATGGCCACCATGTCCATGGAATGATAAAACGGAATCACCGCAAAAATCCACACAATCCGCAGTACACAAATACCACAGCAAGTAATCATCATCGGCGGAAAGGCCTCACCGGTACCACGAATGGCCCCCGACATAATCTCGATACACACATAGCAAAAGTAAAACGGCGAAATCAAGGACAGCATGTGTAAGCCAATTTCCAACACATCACTTTCCGTGGTGAACATACTCAAAAGCCCGCGGCCAAAGAAATGGAACAGCAAACTGATGATGGCCGTCGTCGCCATGGACATGGCCAAACAAATCCAAACACTTTTTTTCACCCGGTCCACCTTCCCGGCCCCAAAGTTTTGACCCACAAAGGTGGTAATGGCAATGCCAAAGGCACTCATGACCATGAAAAAGAAGTTTTCCACTTTGATATAAGCGCTCCAGGCCGCAATGGTACTGGTGCCAAAGGTGTTGATGGTGGCCTGCATGATGATATTAGCAATGGAATACATATCCGATTGCAGCCCAGCCGGCACCCCAATGAGCAAAATTCCCTGCAAAATATTCGGTGTAAAGCGCAACTGGCTAACGCTTAAACTTGGGAAAAAGTCTGTGTTTTGTAGCGCCACAATCACAAGCACCGCACTGACCACCTGGGAAAGCACCGTGGCAATGGCCACCCCCAGCACCGCCAGATGAAGCCAAACCACCAAAACCAAGTCCAGCACAATATTAACCATACAAGCAATAATCAAAAACAATAAGGGCCGCTTGTTGTCCCCCACCGCACGCAAAACGGCAGAACCCACATTGTATAAAAACGATGGGATGGACCCCAGCAAGTAAATCCGCAAATACAACAACGTATCACCAAAAATTTCTTCCGGTGTTCCCGTGGCCCGCAGGGCCCAAGGGGCAAAAATCAGACCAAGGATCATCATCCCGCCGCCAGCCACAATGGCCAACAACACCGACGTATGCACGGCCTTGCCCACATCCTGGAATTTTCCGGCCCCGTAATATTGGGACACCATCACCGTAGAACCAGATGCAATGCCTGTAAATAAACTAATCAGCAGCGTAATCAGTACCGCCGCACTGCCCCCAACGGCCGCCAAAGCATTGGCGCCTACAAACCGCCCCACAATCACGGTGTCGGCCGTGTTATATAGCTGTTGAAAAAAAGTACCAAATAAAATCGGAAAAAAGAAAATCAAAAGCTGTTTCCAAATTACGCCTTGAATGATGCCATTTTCTTGCATTGTACGCTCCGACATAACGCAATCCCTCCTGAAATTCTTATCTCATTTGCCAGAATATTCTGGATTATATCACGTTGGTTAGGCAAAAACAATATGGGAAACAATAAATTCCTATAGTCTGTCACTCTGCCAGAAAGTGCCGATTTTTGGCCGTTTTTCTCGTCTGTTTGCTGGAGACTTTTCCTAAAATACCTACCCTCTTTCGCTGAAAATACAAAGAAGAATCGCTTTTTTTCTCTTCTGTTATGAAAGACTGCCTATGGAGCAAAAGAAAGGGGCTTTTTTTGCCTCTGACCGGTCTAAAAAGCTCCTTTTTTTCTCCTTTTATCCCCTTTCTAGCCACAAAAAAAGCCGTGCTCTTTTGCTTCAAAAAGAACACGGCTTTCTTTATGTTTTATTCTTTCGTCTCTGTTTTTGGCGCATCCTCTAGCTCACTTTGGGCCCCTTTTTGTTGGGCCTGATAGAGGGCGTGGCGCTTTTTTTGTTTTTTCAGCATATCTTTGACGACTTTCTTTTCTTTTCGCTCCATAGCCCGCTCTTGCAGCCATTCCTTTTGCTTCAAAAACCGATGATTCCGCTTTTCTTCTTTCGTCTCCACCGGTGGATCTGCCACAATCTCCTGGGGTGCATCTCCTTCTCGGTAAAGAGGCATGCGGACGGTCACTTTAAACAGATCGCCTTCCACCGCCAGCTCCAGCTGTCCGCCTTGTAGCACCGCCAAGCTTTTGGCAATGGAAAGCCCAAGGCCGCTGCCTTCTGTGGTTCTGGCGCTGTCGTTACGGACAAACCGCTCTGCCAAGTTTTCCACATTGACCGTAATTTCATCCTGGCTGATGTTTCGCATCACCAATACCCCTTGCCCTTTTTCCTTATAAATGTTCAAATAAACCCTGGAATGGGGCATGGCGTATTTCATGACATTGGACAACAGATTATCAAAAATCCGCCACATGTGCCGTCCATCGGCATCAATCATCACTTCGCCGCGGGTGACCACCCGAAACTCCAACTGGGCCTCTCTGGCCCGCTCTTCAAACTCGGCACAGGCTTGGATAGCCAGCTCTTTTAAATTGATCTTCGTTTTTTCCACGGCCAAATTGCCGCTGGATACTTTGCTGGCTTCAATCAAGTCTTCAATCAACTGCTTCAACCGTTGGCTTTTTTCCTGAATGACGTTTACATATTGCTCCGCCTGGGGATTATGCAATTCTTCCCGCTGTAACAGTCCCACATAGGAAATGATGGAAGTCAGTGGCGTTTTTAAATCATGGCTGACGTTTGTAATCAGCTCTGTTTTCATTTTTTCCCCGCGCACTGCTTCATCTACGGCCGTTTTCAGCCCGTTTTGAATGTTATTAACATCCATGGCAAAGGTGGCAAAGGTGCCAGTGATGTTTTTGACGTCCATGTTGATATAATTGCCCTTGGAGGCCTGTTTTGCTGTTTTCATAATCTTGGTCAGCGAATCCAAATTTCGCTTTAAAACCACAGCAGAAATCAGTACCACCGGAACCAGCAGCACCACCGTATAGGCCGACAGCACACACATGACCGTATACATGAAAAACAACACCATCGCCATGCCAGAAAAACTGCGGCCATTTAAAATTTCCACCAGTTTCCGTAAAATGGTAGCAATCAATGTGTTATAAAGCACCGAATGATTTTTCATCTGGCGCGAGAAGGAGCAAAGGGCATCCATCACCACCACCACATTGATCAAAAACAAAATGCCCAACGTCACCGTCCAGCCATAAAGCCATAGCTGGCCAAAATCATCGTACAAAATGTTTTTCACCATAAAATTGGCCAAAATCACCGATAGGAAAAACCAAATGGCAAGGCCAATCAATCGCACATCATTGTAAAACCGGTCCGTAAAGCGCAGCTCCACCGCACTTCCGCTATATTCCTGTCCGGCCACCCGCATCAAATATAAATTGGAAGCCACCAACAGCAAAAATGTCACGCAACTGCTGACAAGAAACACTGCAAAGGCATCTTGTTTTCTTCCTGCTTCTTCCTGCATTTCATAAATATGGTCCCCGGGGCGCAACACATTGGGCACACCGGCATACACCGTATAGCCGCCTTCTGAAACAATCTGGTTGGTATAATCGATATACACATCCATTTTGTTGGAAAGAAAGTCTCCATTTAAAATGATATATTGCTTTAATTGCAAAATATCGTCCATGGAGCTGTTACCGGCCACCACCATACCGTTTTGGTTTTCAATGCAGTATAAAAAGTTGGTATAGCTTTCCAATTCTTTTTTGGCCCGGTTAAAATCATCCAACTGGTCTTGGATATAAAGATTCCGATAGCTTTTTAATTTGGTGCTGACCAAATCTGCATATTCGTAATAATTTTCCATCATATCTTCCGGTATGGCATCGGGAGAAATGATGCTGACCGTGTCATCCTCTTCAATGACGGTATTGGAGGTAATGACACCATCTCTTACATTATAATAGGCTTTAAACTCCTCCAGAAGTTCTTCTTCGTCCACGGCCCCGCCTTCTCGGATGTTGCCTTCGCTTTTATACTGCAAATCCACCCGAATGGCGTCTTCCAACAGCTGTTCAAACTCGTCGGCAAAGCCAATGGTATTGGTATATTTGGCCGAGGAACCGCCGATGAACACATAGCTGTTTTGCAGCCCGTCTGTGCTCCAAAAAATGCCTGCCAGGCTGATATAAAACAAAATGGCCGCAAACAAACAAAGGCCAATCATCACCAACTTGCTGGTTTTGGAAAAAGCCCTAGTTTTTTTCAATTTTGTATCCAATGCCCCACACCACCTTTAAATATCTGGGCTCTTTTGGATTGATTTCAATTTTTTCCCGAATTCTTCTGATATGGACAGAAACGGTATTTTCTGGTGCAAAGGACAGTTCGTTCCACACCTTTTCATAAATCTCGTCAATGGAAAATACTTTGCCGGCATTTTCCATCAATAACTGCAAAATACCATATTCTGTTGCCGTCAGCTTCACCGCCTCTCCACTGACACGCACCACTTTGGCATCCTTGTCCAGCTCCAAATCCCCAATCTTGATGACATTGGCCTGCTCGGCCATGCTGCCAAGGCTGGTAAAACGGCGCAGCTGGGACTTCACCCTGGCCATCAATTCCAACGGATTAAAGGGCTTTGTGATATAATCGTCGGCGCCAAAGTTAAGGCCCAAAATTTTGTCCATGTCTTCGCTTTTGGCCGATAGCATGATGATGGGGATATTGCGCTTTTCCCGGATTTTGATGGTGGCCTTCAGCCCGTCCAGCTTTGGCATCATCACGTCCATCAAAATCAGATGTACTTCGTTCTCCTCCAACAATTTCAGCGCTTCCATCCCATCATAGGCTTTCAACACTTGGTATTGTTCCTGCCGCAAATAAATCTCAATGGCGTCCACAATGGCTTTGTCGTCATCGCAGACTAAAATGGTATACGTCATCTCTTCCTCCACCTTTCTGATGGTATCATATCAAAGGGGCATTACAAAAAAACCGATGGTTCTCTTACAAAAATCTTACATTTCCACCCCCATCTCCTTCTGTTCAAAAGTATACCATATTTTTCGCCCAAAACCCACTGCTTTTTCCTAGCATGAAAAAAGCAGCCCTTTTGGACTGCTTTTTGGCAAAAAAAAGAAGCTGTTGACGGGATTCGGACCCGTGACCTCCGCACTACCAATGCGGTGCTCTACCTACTGAGCTACAACAGCATGAACAAGTTTTTTGTTTTGTTTTTGTTGGTTTTGCTCACCAACGAAAATTATTATACCGTGCCCCTATCAAAATGTCAACACTTTTTTCAAATTTTTTCAATCTTTTTTTCTTTTGGTTTTCTCCCAAAAAAATGCGCCTTTTTTGGGAGAAAACCAGACAAGCAAATGCTTGGAAAACGACCCTTAAATCCGCAGGGCCACTTCTTTTCCGGCCTTTTGTGCTTCCACGGCCTCTTTCAATTTTTTCCATTCCGGCACCATAAACAGCGCCACAATCACAGCCGATCCCACATCGGCCACCGGCCCGGCAATCAGCACGCCGTCCAGCCCAAAGAACAAAGGCAAAATCAAAATCATAGGCACCAACAACAACAGCTGCCGCAGCATGGACAAAATAGATGCCTTCAATGGCTGCCCTGTGGCCTGGAAATATTGGGTGGAAATGATCTGGAACCCGGCACAAAAGACACCGCCCAAAAAGATCCGCATGGATTTGACGCCAAAGGCCATAAATTGGGCATCGCCGCCACCAAACAGCTGCAACACATATTCTGGCGCCAACTGACAAACCAGCCACCCTACAATCACCGACAACGTACTTGCAATCACCGACATCCGATAAATCTGCTGGATTCGTTCAAACTTTCTGGCCCCATAGTTAAAGCCCACCAGCGCCTGGGACCCAATGGAAATCCCAATGCAAACCGAAACAAGGATTAAGGCCATCTTCATGACAATCCCCATGGCACTTAACGCCACATCGCCGCCCACCGTCGACTGATCGCCATAATACACCAAAGAATTGTTCATGACAATTTGCATCACGCAAGAAACCCCCTGGGTGATACCAGAAGAAAGGCCCAGCGTGAAAATAAAGCGATAAACTTTTCCGTCTGGCTTCATGCAAGACGCCTTTAAACGCATGTTTTTCCCATAACGAAAGAAATAACCGGCCAAAACCACCGCCGAAATCAACTGGGAGGTGATGGTGGCCAAGGCTGCACCTTTGACACCCCAATGGAATACGAAAATATAAATAGGGTCCAAAATGGTATTTAACACCGCCCCAATCAATACGCCATACATGGAAAGCCGTGGTTTGCCGTCGGTTCTGGCCAAACTGGAAAGGGCCGGGCCAATCAAACTAAAGGGAGTACCAATCAAAATGATCGAAGCATAATCTCTGGCATAACCGATGGATCGTTCTGTTGCGCCAAAAAACCAAAGCAAAGGCTCCAAAAAGAGCAAGGCCAGCACGGCCAACAAAATACCAAAAAATACCGCCAGCACAAACGTGGCGTTTAACGCCCGCTCTGCCTCTTCTTTTTTTCCTTCTCCCAAGCGGATGGCGGCATAGGCACTGCCACCGGAGCCAAGCATGGTACCAAAGGCCATCAAAATAGTAATGATGGGAAAAGTGATGGTGGTGGCGGCATTTCCTAAATAGCCCACCCCTTGGCCAATGAAAATTTGGTCCACCACATTATAAATGGCATTGACCAGCACCGCCAAAATGGCCGGCACCGAAAACTCCAACAATAAACTCCCCACCGGTTTGGTCCCCAAAGGATTTTCCTGCTCCAAACGCTTTGTTTCATTCATGTTGTTTTCCTCTCCTCTCCTGTGGTTGCTTTTTTTGCACCGAAAGATATTGTTCCAGGGCCGCCGCAAAGGTATGGCTGACCTGTTTTGCCGTTTCCAATTCTTCCTCCTTGCAAAGCTGTTTCAGTCTTTCGCACAGTCCATCCCGCACCTGGGTACATTTTTCCACCAAAGGCTCTGCCTTTGGCGTCAAATATAAATGGTAACTGCGCCTGTCTTTTTCGTCTACTTCACAGCGCAAATACCCTTCTTGAATCAATTTCTTCAGGGCCTTTGTCACGGTGGCCCGGTCAAAACAGCCAATCTTTGCCAACTCCTGGGGACAAATCCCCGGCAGTTTTGCAATATACATCAAAAAAACCAGCTGTCCCGTCCCCACCGGCTCCCCGGCCAAGGCATCGTCATAATAACGCCGAATCATGCGGTATAAGATGGATGTCTCCAAAAAGTATTGTAACAGTTCTTTCACCCCCCCCAATTAGTTGACTACTCAACTATTTAAGTAGTGTACCGAAAAACCGCCCATTCTGCAAGACGGATTTTTGTTCAAAATTTCTATTCCCTCGGCAGAAAAAAGTGCCCAAACTGACAAAAAAACTGGCTTTTTGGCATGTTTTTGCACAAAAAACCAGTTTTGTCTTTTTACTCTTGACCCATTAGGGTTCGTTTTCCGTTTGTTCCACCGGCGTTTCTACAATCCAAAAAGCGCTGCCGGTAACAGGGCTTGGTTTTGCTTCTTCCAATATCATTTCCAAGGGCCAACGTTGTTCCATATTTTCTTTGTGGTTGGAGTCGGCCACAAAAACGGTGTCTTTTTCGTCGATATCGCAAAGCAAAATAAAGTGGCCGCTGCCGGTGAAGTGGCCTTCGCCCATGAGGGCAATGACCAGTTGATGGTTTTGGAGGGCTTCTTTCACTTCCTCCTCCGTCTGGGCAGCATGATTGGAAAACCCAAAAGAAGAAAGCCCCTCTCCAATCAAGGTATGGAAACTGCCGCTACCGATACTGCAATAGCCGTTTTCATAGGCCCAATCGGCCATCTCCTTTGGCGTCACCGCTTCTTCGGACAGTGTAGAAACCACCATGGCCAGCACCGTTGGCCCACAGCCGGTATCGGCAATCAAATCCACCGGGCCATAGGTTTGGCTGCCCCAAGGCTCTTCCGTTTGATTATAATAGCAAAGCCAGTCCGGCTGCTTGGCCTTTGGCTCCACTTTTTCGGCCACAAAGGCCTCCGCTTTTTCCACAAAGGGGATGCGCTCCCCCACCCCTTTGGCCACTTCTGGCCCCACCGCCACCAAGGCACAAAGCCCCACACAGCAAACCAGCCGGAACAGTGCCTTCCCTTTGCGCCGCAGCAGCCATCGCCGGTACCCCCGCGTATCTTTTGGATGTTTCCCCCTTGAACAGAGAATCCAAACTTGTACAAACGCCACAAACAATAAAATCAACCAAAGCCCCATTTGGATCCGCATCCCAATTCCTCCTTTTTTCTTTAGTATAACAACCAAAATCGAACTTTCTTTTTCAAAAATCTAACAAAAAACAAAAGAAAAAAACGCTCATTCTGTTCGAAGAGCGTTTTTGGATGGTTTCGGTTCATTTTGTTTGGGTTCCTTGTTTTAAGGTGCTGATGCGGATTTGTTCGGCGGTGGCGCCGGTTTTGCGTTTGACGATGTCTTCAATTTGTGCCAACTGCTGTTCCGTCAATTCTGTGGCAGAAACCACCACATCCACCGTTTCCTCGTCCATCCGCACATAAGCTTCGGCAAAGCCTTTGGCTTCGATCATGGCTTCGGCGGCCGTTTCTTTTTCAATGCGTTCTTGGATGCTGAGCATGTTTTTGGCGGCTTCTTCTTTTTGAGAATCACTTAAGTTTTGGTTATTCATCATTTCCGATAACATATCTTTTTGTTTGGCGCGAGACTGTTCCCGGTCCAGTTTTGCCTGTACGAAATAGGTGCTGGGGTCGGCTTCGGCGCTGACCAAAACGGCTGCTCCCGTGTCGTCGCTTTCATCGGTATATACTTCTGCCGTCAGTGGGTCCATGGCCACCGTCGTGCCTGTGGCTTCTTCTGGCAGTGTGGCATAGGTGCCATCTTCTTCCGGCACCAAAGCCAAGTCTTCTTCCAATAAATTGGTATCGGTCAAAGCGGCCGTCTCCGTCGATTGGGCCGAAAAATTCAAATACCCGGCCGCTGCAATCAACGCCACCAACGTGGTCACAATAATCTGATTTTTTCTCATGGCAAACATAGATGTACCTCCTTGAACATGGTTATTGTGCCGTTTCCATGGGGAAAACAGCAATTTTATGTGCTGGTACGCCCAAAAGTGCCTGGGCGCCTGCAATCAATGCCTGTTGTACTCTGGCGTCGTTACCGCCTTGGGCCACAATCAGCACCCCTTCCACCTGGGGCGCTTTTTGCTGCACCACCAAAGGCTCCTGGCGGCCGCTGCCGGTTTCCATCAAAACGGTTTGGGTTGATCTTTCGGTGTCCTCGCCTCTTGTTTGGCTGCTTTCTTCTTCTGCCACCACCAACTCACCGTCTGTTTGAAAATAAACCATCACTTCCACTTTTCCTGCCCCGGCCACTTGGCTAAAAACTGCTTCCAGCCGTTCTTCCAAGGCTGCTTCTGTCTGCATCTGTTGGGTGCTTTGCGTTAACGGAAGTTCTTCTTGGGACACGGTTTGGGTTGAGGAAGAAAACAACTGGTTGGCCATAAACAAGAACAGGCCCACACAAAACACCAAAAAAATCTTGGCCTGCTTGCTTTTGGTATCCTTGGCAAACAAGGCGTTCCAGGGACTTTCTTTCACGGCTTTTCACCTCCTTCGTTTTGGATGGTCACTTGTTGTGGCAAAATCCCAAGTCCATCGGCCACCTGTTTTTTTGACGCATCCGATAGCCCTTCGCCGCTTAGCCAAACCTCCTCCACCGTTTTTTCTGTCCCTTCCTGCCAAATAATGTCCACCTGTTTTGCACCCGTTTCTTCTTGCACCCATGCGGAAAGATTGGATTCATAAATCGTCTCCCACAAGGCGTCCTCTTGGACCGTCACCTCCCCTTCCCATGTCGTTTCTTCCAAAAAAGTATCCAGTGCCTCTGCCACACGCTGCCCATCGGCCCCCAGCACAGCCATCAAAGGCGATGCAATGGTAAATACCATCCCCAGCCCAAACAATAGCTGTAACTGTTTTTCAAACCCTTTTGGCAGCACCCATTGCGCTAATGTCTGTAACAGCAGAAACGATATTACGGTTTTACTATATGCGCCAAGCCACTCCATCATGCCTTTGCCCTCCTAAGAAAACACCGTCAAAAGCAGCATCGAACCAAACAAAAAACAAATACAGCATACAAAAAGCGCCCCCAAAAGCAGCGCCGTAAACTCCCCGGCGCCATTGAGCGCGCCAATCAGCTTTGGTTCTGCCACCGGCTCCAAAAGCGCCGCCGCTCCCTTAAAAAAAAGACAGTAAAACAATACCTGCAACATGGGCATCACCACCACAACCCCCACCGCCAATATGGCAGCCGCAGCCGTCCAGCCCCGCAATAAATCCGTCAACGTCTTGGCCGCTTCCACCGAAGACGATAAAATATCCCCCACCACCGGCACAGCCTCCACCGCAATCTTGGCCGATTTTCCAGCCAATGTGGTGGCGCCGCCTGTGGTGAGTTTTTGAAACGATAAAATACCCATAAAAAAGAGAGCCAACCCCTTAAGCCCCCACCCGGCTATCTCTTTTAACAAAGAAGAAAGGCTGGTAAACACTTTTCTTGGCGAAAGGTGGTTGATCATCGTCACAGAGGCCCCGAAGGAAATTAGCGGCAACAGCACATAAATCATGGCCTTTGTCACCAAAAAAGCCCCGCCCATCACAAAGGGCGCCATGGTGGCCGTGGCCACGGCCTGTCCGCTCATGGTCATCAGTGTCACATAAACAGGAAGCATTTGCGTTAACAGCTCCGAAAGCCGATTGATGGTATCCATCACCATATGTACCGCCGAATAAAACACCGTCATCACCAAAGCCGTCATGGCCATGGTGCAAAGAAAGCCGCCGGTTTTCAGCGTATTCTCATCGGCCATTTGCCATAAAAGCCCCCCAAAAAGCGCCAGCAAAATCACTTCCTTTAGCCCGGTGATCTGTCCTCCTACCCCGCCTTGGACCATCACTTCCTTGGCTGCCTGTCCCAAAGAAAAGGAACTGGTGGCCAATTCCTCCATCCATTGCCCAAAGGAGACGTCGTTTTCTTCTAAAACACGGTCCACCCCTTCTGTGGGCATCTGCTCCACCAGGGCCCTGGCATCTATTTTGTCGGCGGCATACACTTTCGGCGGAAAAAGTAATGCCATGGTGCAAAGCAGCGCCATCACAAAAAAAAGCCGCATGTTCTCACATCCCTTCTTATAACAACTCTTCCACCATCTGTAACACCGCCAATAGCACCGGCACAGAAGAGGCCGCAATCAAAAGCCTGGCCGCCAAGTCCACCTGAGAAGCAATGCCCTTTTCTCCCGCCTCCTCACAGACATCCATGGCAAACCTTGCCAAATAAGTAATGGCCATCACCCGCACAATCACTTCGATGTACTTGCCGGAAATGGATGCCTTTGCCGCCAACGTCTCCAGGGAATAAAAAATCTTTGCCGCCGACTGCGCCGCAATAAAAAGCAACAGCAGCCCGGTGATGAGACTGACGCATAGGCCGATGGACGGATTTTCCTTTTTCACCGCCACCGCCAAAAACGTTCCCACCAAAGCCAATATCGCAAGCTGCATAAAGTTCATGGTGCCGCACCTGCCATTTCCGTTTATAAATGAAATAACGTCTGCACCGTTTCAAACAAACGGCTGATGTACTGGACCACCCAGTAGAGCACCACCACAAGCCCTGCCAGCGTGGTCATCATGGCCTGTTCTTCCCGTCCGGCCCGCACCAGCACCTGATTGAGCACCGCAATCAGGATGCCGGCTGCTGCAATTTGAAATACAATATCAATTTCCATCCCGCTCCCCCCTTAAAACAGCACCACCAACACCATCAAGGCCCCAATGGTGCCCATGGTTCGATAGAGCTTTTGTTCCCGCCGGTTTTTCTCTTTCTGCCGCCCAATGGCTTCCTCCAAATGGGCCACCACCAAAGAGGCTTGCTTGGCCTGTTGCTCGTGGTTGGAAAAGCCAAGGCTTCGGCCAAAGGAAAGCAAAGCGCCCCAATCGTCTCCGTCCAGGTACAGCAATCCTTCGGCTTTGTGCAGCGCTTCTTCCCAAATTTCTTGCACCGTCTCGGCCTGACGCTTGGCACAAAGCCTGCCGGCCATTTCAAACAAACAGGAGGCACCGCCCTGCAAACAAAACGCGGCTTCCAAAAACATCGTCTCATAATCCATGCCGCCAATTTCCATCTGCCCTTGCAGCAAGAGAAATCCTTTTTTGAGCTCCTCCAATGCCTCTGCCCGCTTGATGCCTTCCTCGGCCAACGTCTGTCCCAGATAGTAACCGCTTAGCACCACTAAGATTGCTCCCAGAAAACGCATCAATGCACCAGCGCCTCCTTCTTTTTGACCCCTTTGCCCGTCCCGTCGGTGACGGTGCGCAGCTTGCCTACGGCGTCTTTTTCTAGAAAAATCAACCGATCAAAGACCCGTTTGTCCAACACCTCTTTCCAGCCTTTGCGTCGCTCCAAATCGGCATAGCAGGCCCCATGGCAAGTGGCAATGACGCTGACGCCGCAAAGGGATGCTTCAAAGACGGCCGCCAAGTCGTTTTCTCCGCCCAGCTCGTCCACGGCAATCACCTCCGGCGCCATGCTCCGCAGCAACATCAAAATCCCTTCCGTTTTGGGGCACCCGTCCAGCACATCCGTGTTTTCTCCACAATCGTTGCCTGTCTCTCCACCAAAACAAGCGGCAATTTCGCTTCGTTCATCCACCAACCCCACGCAAAAGCCGGCGTTGCTGACCAGGCGCACCAAGTCCCGCAACAGTGTCGTCTTTCCACACCCCGGCGGCGAAAGAATCAACGTGTTTTGCACCCGGCCCTTTTCCACCACATAGGGAAAAATCACTTCCGCACAGCCTTTCACTTCCTTGGCACAGCGAATGTTTAACCCCGTAATCTGCCGCAACTCCACCACGGCCCCGTCTTGCACCAGCGCATGTCCGCATAGCCCCACCCGGTGCCCCCCGGCAATGGTGAAATAGCCCCGCCGCATTTCTTCTTGAAAGGCAAACCGGCTGTACCCGGCCAATACCTCCACCGTCGATAAAATATCGCGCCGGTCCGGAATAAACACATTGGTTTTTACTTCTTTTAATACACCGCTTTTGGTGACAAAATACGTTTGTCCGTCTTTTTTCAGGCAAAGCGGCCTTCCTTGGCGAATCCGGATTTCCTGTAAGGAAAGGAACGTCTTTTCATCCATCTTTTCGCACACTTCTTTGATCTTGCCGCCCAGCACTGCCGTCACTTCTGTTTTTTTGCTCACGTTTCTTTTGCGCCTCCTTTCTTGTTTTAGCCTATGCCTTTTGGGAAAAAATATGCCAAATTCATTGACAAGAAGGGAAAAAGGGTATACAATCTATTTCAAAGTTTAGCACTTTAAAGTGTAACAGAGGAGGTCAGTTCTATGATTTTAGTAATGAAGCCAACGGCAACTGAAGAAAATATACAATCCGTCATCCAAAACGTGAAACAATGCGGCCTTGACGCTCATCTTTCCCGCGGCCAAGACATCACCATCATTGGCGTTGTGGGCAACAAACAAATCTTTCTGGAACAAAACCCAGAATTGATGGACGGCGTAGAAAAGATTGTTCACGTCAGCGAAAGTTATAAATTGGCCAATATCCAGTTCCACCCCACCCCCAGCGTCATCGATGTGGACGGGGTGAAAATCGGCGGAGACAATTTTGTCATCATGGCTGGCCCCTGTGCCATTGAAAATGAAGCGCTGATGTTGGAGATGGCCGATGTGGTCAAACAAAGCGGGGCCCAAATTCTCCGCGGCGGCGCCTATAAACCAAGAACTTCGCCCTACTCTTTCCAGGGCCTGGAAGAAGAAGGGCTTCACTACCTGGCCGAAGCCAAAAAACGCACCGGCCTTTGCACCATCAGCGAAGTCACCAGCATCGCCGCCATCCAGGCCGCCAAAGGCGTCATCGACATCATCCAAATTGGCGCCCGCAATATGCAAAACTTTGAACTTCTGAAAGCCGCCGGTAAAAGTGGCATCCCGGTTCTTTTGAAGCGGGGCATGAGCGCCACCATCGATGAATGGCTCAACGCTGCTGAGTATATCATGGCCGAAGGCAATGAAAATGTCATTTTGTGCGAACGCGGCATCCGGACTTATGAAACCAGCACCCGAAACACCCTTGACCTCAGTGCCGTTTGTGTTTTAAAATCAAAAACACATCTGCCTGTGATTGTGGACCCAAGCCATGCCACGGGTGTGCGTAATTTTGTAGGCCCATTGGCCAAGGCCGCCGTGGCCTGCGGGGCAGACGGGTTGATGATTGAAGTGCATCCAAACCCGGCCAAGGCCCTCTCCGATGGCCCACAATCTTTGGACCCTCCTGCGTTTGAAACGCTTTGTGAGGAATTAAAACCATACATTTCTCTTGCCGGAAGGAAGTTTGTATCATGTTTGAAAAAGTAGGCATCATCGGCCTGGGGCTCATTGGCGGCTCTTTGGCCAAGGCATTGAAACAACGGCTGCACACCAAAACCATCGTCGCCGTAAACCGCAGCATCGATACCCTCATGGCCGCCTATGGCGAAGGCGTCATCGACCATTATTCCACCGATGTCACAGAACAGTTTTTGGGCTGTGATGTGGTGTTTCTTTGTACCCCGGTGGATAAAATTGCAGGCTATGCCAAAAAATTGACCCGCTTTGTGGATAAAAACTGCATCGTTTCCGATGTGGGCAGCACCAAAGACCATATTTATCAACAGCTGAAATCCTTTTCCCACCAATTTCAATACATTGGCGGCCATCCCATGACCGGCTCGGAAAAATTTCGCTATAACGCCTCCAAGGCCCATTTATTTGAAAACGCATATTATATCCTGACGCCCGATGAAACGGTGCCAGCGGAAAAAGTGCAGGCCTTCCAGGCAGGCATCGCCGCCCTTGGGGCCATCCCCATTGTGGTTTCGCCCCAAAAGCATGACTATGTGGTGGCTTCCATCAGCCATGTGCCCCATATCATCGCTTCGGCCCTTTGCCAAAGCGTGCAAGAACAAGATACGCCAGAACACTTGATGCAGCTTCTGGCCGCCGGCGGATTTAAGGACATCACCCGCATTGCTTCTTCCAGTCCCGAAATGTGGAGCAGCATTTGTATGGAGAACAAAGCGCCCATTTTGGATTCATTGACCCATCTGGAAACCGTAATCCACCAGGCCAAAGAAGCCATTGCCGCCGAAGACCGGCAGGCCGTTTTCGACTATTTTTCTAACGCCCGCGACTATCGCTCCACCTTCTCCACCACCACCCCCGGCGCCTTTGTTAAACGCTATGACATCAGTGTGGATGTGGAAGATAAGCCTGGCTCCATTGCCATCATTGCCGTGCTCTTTTCCAGCAACAACATCAACATCAAAAACATGAGCATCGTCAACAGCCGGGAGCATGAATGCGGCGTCATCCAATTTTCCTTTGAAAGCAAGGAGGAACGGCAAAAAAGCGTCGACTTGCTCCGTTCCATGAACTATGAAGTCCATATCAAAAATTAAGAAGGTAGCTTATGAATCAAACGATCCATCCAAAACAAGCCCTCCGCCACGTCCTCACCGTGCCGGGGGATAAATCCATTAGCCATCGGGCCGTGATGCTGGGTGCTCTCTGCGAGGGCACCTGCCGCATCAGTGGCTTTTTAAACGGAGAAGACTGTCTGTCCACCATCGGCTGTTTTCAAGCCATGGGCATCGACATTACCGTGGAAGGTACCTCGGTTACCGTCCACGGCAAAGGACTCCACGGCCTGACGGCCCCTGCCTCGCCCCTGCAAGTGGGTAATAGCGGCACCACCACCCGGCTGATCAGCGGCATCTTAAGCGGCCAACCCTTTTCGTCCACCCTCATCGGCGACGACTCCTTAAATAGCCGCCCCATGAACCGCATTGCCACCCCCCTTTCTTCCATGGGGGCAACCTTTTCGGGGACAGAAAAAAATGGGAAGCTTTATGCCCCCTTTACCATCACCGGTGGCGCTTTACAGGGCATCACTTATTCCCTGCCCGTTTCCAGCGCCCAAGTAAAAAGTGCCGTCCTCTTAGCCGGACTCTATGCCGAAGGCCAAACCACCGTCATCGAGCCAGAACCCACCCGGGACCATACGGAGCGGATGCTGCGCTTTTTGGGAGCCGATCTCAAAACCGAAGGCAACGCCATCACCGTCAGCGGCAAAAACCCTTTGATAGCCAAAGATATTTCGGTGCCAGGCGATATTTCTTCTGCCGCCTATTTCCTCTGTGCCGCAGCCATTTGCCCCGGTAGTACCATCACCGTAAAACAGGTGGGCGTCAACCCCACCCGTACCGGTCTGTTGGATGCCCTAAAAGCCATGGGTGCCCAAATCACATTGGAAAACGAAACCGACCTTTGCGGGGAACCGGTGGCAGACATCACCTGTACCTATGCGCCCACACTTCACGGCATCACCATCGGCGGAGCCCAAATTCCAACCCTGATCGATGAAATTCCAGTTCTCGCCGTGGTGGCTGCCTTTGCCCAAGGCGATACCATCATCCAAGATGCCACGGAACTGAAAGTAAAAGAAACCAACCGCATTCAAACCGTGGTAGAAGAACTGCAAAAAATGGGTGTCGACATCGAAGAAACGGCCGACGGCATGGTGATCCATGGCGCCCGCCCGCTCCATGGCGCAAAGGTAAAAAGCCATCTGGACCACCGCATTGCCATGAGTTTGGCCGTGGCCGCCTTGCAGGCCGAAGGCGAAACGACGGTGCAAGATGCCCAGTGCGTCGATATTTCGTTTCCCGGTTTTTTTGACCTATTAGAAAGGATGTAACCAATGAAAGTGGTACTGTTTGGCGATAGCCTCACCTTTGGCTATGGCGTTTGGCCCAAAGATAATCTGGAAAGTTTGCTCAAAGCCGCCTGCCCCTCCTGGGACATCATCAATAGCGGCGTAAACGGCGACACCACTCGGGAAGCCGTCGAGCGCTTTGCCACCGACGTCTTGGCCCATCAGCCAGACCTTGTGACCTTTTTGTTTGGCAGTAACGACTCCGCCATGGGAGAAGGCCCCTATCGCACCCTAACGGAATTTGTATTGCATTATCAAGAAATGTTTGATACACTAAAACAGGAGTATCCCCAATGTCAAATTCTTCTGATTACACCGCCGCCAGTGGATGAAACGGTGTTTATGCCTTGGAACTATAACGACCGGATTGTGCCCTATGCCGAAGCCTGCCGGACCCTTTCCAAGGACTATCACACCTTGTTGGCCGATTTTCATACGGCTTTGTGCCACTTGGCCGGAACAGGACTCAAACAGTTGGAAATTTATGTCCAAGAAGATGGCTGCCATTTAAGCGAAAGCGGCTATTTGGTGTTGCGCGACTGCATTTTGGAAGCCTGCAAAAAAGGCGGATTACTCCCCACCTAAAAAGCTCTCAGGATATGAATCTCGCGAATCTTCGCCCGTCATGTACAGCTTTTTTTCATTGATTTTTCATTGAGATAGAAAGCCAGACGGGCTTTTTTTGCGCCCGTGGCAAAAGGAAGGAGTGTTTTTTCTTGCAAGCAAATACTGAAAACAAAATGGGCGTGATGCCCGTAGGGCCACTGTTGTTTCAAGTTTCCGCCCCCATTGCCGTCAGCATGTTGATCCAGGCCCTTTATAACATTGTGGATAGTTTCTTTGTGGCAAAAGTCAGCGAAGAAGCTTTGACGGCCGTCTCCTTGGCCTTTCCGGTCCAAAACTTGATGGTCTCTGTGGCAGTGGGTACAGGCGTTGGGGTCAATGCACTGCTCAGTAAGTCCCTGGGGGAAAAACGATACACCTTGGCCAATAAAACGGCCACACAAGCCGTTTTTTTGTATCTGCTCAGTTTTCTTGTGACCTTTGTGTTGGGATTTTTTGGTTCCGAAGCTTATTTTCAAGTGCAAACCGACCTGCCCGCCATCCTCGCCCAGGGCACCCTTTACACCAAAATCTGCACCATGTGTTCCATCGGTGTCTATCTGCAAATTCTGGCCGAGCGACTGCTGCAATCCACCGGCAAAACCATCTATTCCATGATCTGCCAAGGTAGCGGCGCCATCATCAACGTCATCTTGGACCCCATTTTCATTTTTGGCCTCTTTGGCCTGCCGGCCATGGGTGTGGCCGGGGCCGCTTTGGCCACAGTCATTGGACAAATCACGGCAAGCATCGTAGGCTTTACCCTGCATCACCGCTATAATCACGAAGTGCGGCTTTCTTTCCGTTCTTTTCGGCCCGATGGCTCCATCATCCGCCGGATCTATGCCGTTGGGGTGCCTTCCATTTTGATGCGCTCCCTTTCTTCGGTGACCGTTTTTGGCATGAACGCCATTATGATGACCTTCTCTTCTACGGCGACGGCCGTATTGGGGATCTATTACAAATTGGAAAGCTTTGTGGTCATGCCCATCTTTGGTCTCAATAACGGTCTGGTGCCCATTTTGGCCTATAACTATGGCGCACGAAAAAAAGACCGTCTGCTCCATGCCATTCGGCTTAGCTTGGTGACGGCCTTTGTGATTTCACTGGTGGGCTTTGGACTGTTACAGCTATTCCCAAGCCAAATTTTGTCGCTCTTTGCCTCTTCGCCGGAAAGTGCCCAACGGATGCTTTCCATTGGCGTACCGGCGCTGCGCATCATTTCCATTTATTTTTTGCTGGCCGGTTTTTCCATTGTCTTCTCCGGCGTATTTCAGGCCTTTGGCCGCGGCGGCTACAGCTTGCTGGTTTCTTTGTTCCGGCAAATTTTGGTGTTGCTGCCGGTGGCTTGGCTGTTGTCCCAAAGCGGGCAGTTGAACATCATCTGGTTTGCTTTCCCCATTGCAGAAGTGGTCTCCATCCTCACCTGCCTTGTATTTATGAAGCGGATTCGAGCCAACCAGATCGAACCATTAACGCCAATAGAAGAACCATAAAAGGAGGTTTGCCTTTATGTCTCTGGAACTGATTTCCGGCCTTTTACTCCCCGACCAAGTGCTTCCGCTCTTTGAGGCCTATACAAAGTTGTTGGTTCAAAACGATCCTTCCTTTGCCGCGTATCTGGAGCAGCAGCATTTTTCGGAAGAATGCCGCCATCTGGAGAAAAAGTACGGTCCGCCGGACGGCCGGCTGATCCTGGCCCTTTGGGACGGTGTGCCGGCCGGCTGCATTGCTTTGCAACGGCTGGATGCGCAAAACGGGGAACTGAAACGGCTTTACGTCAAACCGGAATACCGCGGCCGCGCCATTGCCAAACAATTATTGCAAGCCATTCTTGCAGAAGCCAAATCCATTGGCTATGCCGCTGTATTGCTGGATACCCTGCCTTTTTTGCAAAGCGCCATCCATCTTTACCAAGCATGGGGCTTCGTGGAAATTCCCCGTTATAATGAAAGCCCCATGGCCGATGCCATCTACATGAAGCTGGACTTGACACAGCAAGACGGCCCCTCTCCTTCTTGCTAACCCCCCTCTGCTTCAAAATTTTTCTATCTTTTTTTCCTCCCAAGGTGTATCATCAATAGATAGGGAGCGAACAAAAAGAAAGAAGGGGTTACTTTGAAAGATGCAACCAAAAACAACCATCCCTATCTCCTTTGCGAGCGGAATTGGGTGTATTTTTTACTGATTACCGTTGCAGGGTTTTGGGGCGCCTTTACCTATCTTCTGCGGGGCAATGTCTTTTGCAATGCCCAAACGGGCAATGTGGTTTTGATGGGCATGGCCTTTGGCTCTGGAAATTGGCGAAACGGTTGTTATTATCTGGTGCCTATTTCGGCTTATATTCTGGGTGCCTTTGTCTCGGAATTGGTGCCAAATCCCCTCAAACGTCGTTTTTCCGTCCGTTGGGATACGATGCTAATTGCCATCGAATGCCTGGCGGCGCTGATCCTGGGGTTCGTGCCAGAAACAGCCCCGGTGCAAATTTCTCAAGTCATCATCAACTTTGTGGCCTCCATGCAATATAATACCTTCCGGCAAGCGGAGGGCATCCCCATGGCCACCACCTTTGCCACCAACCATATCCGCCAAATTGGCATTGGTCTCGCCAAAGAACTGCACCACCGGCACCACAAAGAAAAAGCTCATCGAAAAAAACTGCTGCGTCATTTTGAAATGCTGCTCTTTTTTTCCGCCGGGGCCATCATGGGAACCGTAATTTGCCATCTTTGGCTGGGAAAAGCCATCTGGGTGACACTGCTGCCCCTTGGCCTCCTATTTATCGCTTTGCTCCATGCGGACTTAACCACAGAAAAAGCTCTGGTGGAACAAAAACCGGCGGGGCACTAACATTGCTTTTACAAACCAAGAAAAGGAGAACCTATGACCAAAATACTTTTCGTGTGCCACGGCAATATTTGCCGCAGCACTATGGCAGAATTTCTACTGAAAGACCTGGCCGCAAAAGCCGGCCTCACCCATCAACTGGAAATCGCCTCTGCGGCCACCAGCCGGGAAGAAATCGGCAACGACACCCACCCCGGCACCAAACGCAAACTGGATGAAATGCACATCCCCTATACCAAACGGAAAGCACGCCAGCTGACCAAGGCCGACTATGCCCATTACGACTTCCTTTTTGGCATGGATAGCGCCAACATCCGAAACATGCTTCGCCTGTGCGGCGGCGATCCCGACGGAAAAATCCACCGCCTACTGGATGACACTGCCCACCCCAGGGATATTGCCGATCCTTGGTATACGGGAAATTTTGATGAAACCTATGACGATGTGCTGGAAGGCTGTGTCTCGTTACTAGACCGTCTTTTTTAACAAAAAAAACCACTTTTCCCTTCTTTGGAAAAGTGGTTTTTTTGTTCCAGGCTGCCTTACCGCCTGGTTTCGTTTTTATTTTTGCTTTCTTTGGTGCAAAATCATACCAGCCAAAATCACCAGTTCAAAGGATAAAAAACATCCCGTTCCCACCGTGACGGCCGCTTCCATGGGTAGGCCATTACAAAGACTTGGGAACACAGAAATCCATACCCCATAAAGCAGCATCACAAAAACGCCAATGAGGATCCATTTCCAAACTGCTTTCATCTTCGTCCTCCTTTTCTATCCTGTCCTCAATCTAACCGTTTTTCCGGATAAAATCCTTTAAAAATCCTCATCAAACATTTTGTAATACGTCCACTGGCCTAACCGGTTGACCATTTCCTGCTCCTCTTCGGTCAGTTCTTCAGCATAAGTGCCATCGGCCCGCATACAAAGACCCGTTGTCACCACCGGCAACACCTGCCGCACTTCATTGTCATAGGCAATCAGCGGCGAAATCTCACCAAAGCCCATCAAATCCATCACCGCAGCGCCTAAGAAGTTGCTGCTGATAATACTGCCGTCAGAAAGCCCAATTTCTTCTGCACGGCTACAAAGGTCCATCTGGGCCTGGGCCGCATCGTTTTGCCAAATCAAATATGGCGTTTCATAAACGCCCATCATCTCTTCCATGGTGCCGTTGGGGTCGATGTCGTAGTCCAACAAATCGAAAAACTCAGTCCCATTGGAAAAACCAGGCAAGTGGTCGCCAAAATAAACCACCACCACCGGCTCGTCGCTTTCGTTCAACGTTTCGGTCAGTCTCCCCAGTTCTTCGTCGGCATCGATGATGCCCATAAAATAGCTGTTTAACAGCGTCTCTTCTTTTTCTGTCAACGCTACATCGGTGTCAAAGGTCTGTTCCACTTCGTTGTACTTTTCATCATAAGGGCCATGGTTTTGGATGGTGACACAAAACGTAAAAAGCGGATTTTCTTCCGTTTCCACTTGTGTTTGCCATTCATCCAAAATGCAGTCCACGGCATATTTGTCGGCAATGTAACCGCCTCGGTACTTTTCTTCTCCTTGGAAACTTTCCAAATGGATAAAAGAATCAAAGCCCAGCGCCGGATAGACATTGGCCCGGTTATAAAACCAGGAATAGCCGGGATGCACCGCCAGCGTATCATAGCCCAACTCTTTTAACCGCCATCCAAGGGCGTCTTTGTTGCTTCGAATCAGGCTATAAGAATTGGAGGAGCCTTCAATAAACCGGGTGGAAAGGCCGGTCAAAACATCAAACTCTGTATCGCTGGTACCGCCACCAAAGTTGGGCACCACAATATGGCCGCTGACGGCCTGGCCGGATTGCTGTAACGCTTTCCAGTTTTCCAGCGGGTCGCGGTAAGCAGAAAAATCCAGATGCTCGTTTTCCGATAAATCCGAAAAGGCCTCGCCCATAATCATAATGATATGCGGTGTCTGCTGGGCTTCCACCGTCGTTTCTGCTTCTTCCCAAGAAGCCACTTCGGTTTTGTTATATCCTTCTGGCTGCTGCACCTGCATGGAATAAAAGCTGTGACAGAAGCTATAGACCGCCCCTTTGGAGTCAAATTGGTTCACCTGGAAATAAATATTGCCTTCCACCTGAAACCGGTCATAGAGCGCCTGATTGGCATACACCGTGCTTCCCAACACAGCCCCCAAGGCTACCGTTACAAAAATGCCCAAAAGTCGCCATTTTTTGTTCATCCCACAGGGCCCAAAGAAAATGGCTGCAATGACAATCAACAAAAAAAGGCCAAACAAAATGGCAAAATACATCGCCAAAATCTGCGGTGTAAAGTGCTCCGAAATCCCCACCAGTTCCTTGGCCAACACCAAATCCCCCGGCACCAGTGGATCTTGCAACAAACGGATTTTTTCCGCATTCACCACCGATAAGAGGGCAAACACCGTTCCTCCCAGCATCACCGATAAAATCGCTCGATCTGTGATAAAAAACAGCAACAATACCAACAATAGAATCGGCAATCCATTCAATAACAACAAGAGCGGATCTCGCAACCCAAAATAAACAAAGGATGGAGAGGTCCAAAGACTGACAAACATCACTCCACCCAATATCACCAACACCCCAATCAGCAAACAAATCCATTGCCAACGGGCAGAAAGTTGTTTTTTTCGGTGCAAAAATCGCGCAAGGGTTTCTTTCATTTTTTCTTGCCTCCTTTCCTGCCTTGTTTTATGTTACCTTTTTGTCAGAAAGATGTAAAGTTTTTTTCTCCGGATTCGTAACTTTTTCAAGAAAAAACAAAACACTCCAGCCGATTTTGTGCGATTTGTTGTTCTCCCCTGACCAAACCTAAAAAACAAATAAATTTTACTCTCTTTTTGTTTTCCTTTTTGTTAGAAAAGCCTTGCCTGGCCCTTCTTTTTCCCAATTCTTGACAGTCCGCCTTTTCTTTTTGTTTTTCTTTCTAAAAGATTACGAGAAAATTAAGAATTGGAGGGAAAAAAAGATTGTTCGGTTCCTATGTTTTATGATATAATTTGTCGGAAACGTAAAAAACGGAAGTTTTTTTGAGAAAGGAACGATCACCATGCCAACGTCTTCTCACCGCCGGCGAAGAAAACCTGTCGCCCGTGCAGCAAAAAAACGACTGCGAAGGCGCTTTTTTTGTATTGTTTTTGCCGCCGTTTTCTGTTATAGTATTGCTGCTTTTGCCGGCGTTCTCTTTTATGGAATCAATCGCGATCCATCCCAAAGCACCACGCCCAAGCCATCGGAAGGCCTGCGGCCTGTGGCAGAAGTAACGCCGGAACAAGAGGAGGAAGACCGCGCCTTTACCAACGTCGCAGTGCTAGGCTGTGACGATAGTGGCAATCTATGCGACGTCAACTTTGTGGCCTGCTTCAATCATGAGACCTGCGAAATTGACATCATTTCTGTTCCCCGCGATAGCCAAGTGGTCATGACCGATGAAATGCTTGCCGATATGCGCGCCCGCGGCCGGGAAAACTATATCCCCTATAAAAAAGGCGTGGAAGGGCTTTGCAAACTGACAGAAATCCATTCCTATGCCGGTGATGGCGCCCGGTGCCAATATACGGTGGCTATGCTGGAAGAAATTTTGGGCATTGACATTGACTATTATGTAAAATTCACCCCAAAAACCTTCCGCTATGTGGTGGATGCCATTGGCGGCGTGGATTTTTATGTACCCATGGATATGTATTGGGATATGCGGGATCACAACGGCCCATTGATTAACTTAAAAGAAGGGATGCAACATTTGGACGGCGAAAAGGCCGAACAGCTGGTGCGGTTCCGCCACGATTATGCCACCCAAGATATTCAGCGTATCGAAGTACAACATGACTTTATGATGGCTGTGGCCGAAAAAGTGCTTTCCACTGAAACTATTTTGAACAATCTGCCGTCTTTAACAAAGACGATGCTTTCCTATCTGGAAACCAATATCACCATCATGGATGCCTTAAGCTATCTAAAATACCTGGATCGCATCGATACCAGCAAAATTGAAATGCATACCCTCACTGGAGAAATCGGCAATTACGTCATTTTGGACGAAGAAGTGACCAAAGAAATCGTCGATAGCGTATTTCGCCCCTCCACACAAACAGAACCCTCCACCACGGAATCCAGCGACGAAACCTCAACCGAAGGGGCCGCCGATAGCCATTCCGTTTCGGAGTAACCGTTTTGTTTTCCATCTTACTGTGTCAAAAATAAGGGAGATTTTTCACCATGCAGCAAAAACAACCGAAACCAAAGAAACAAAAAAAGCAAAAACCATTTCGACCCATTGCCCATTTTATCAAAATTGTTTTTTGTATGGTCTTTGCCTTTGTCGTATGCGCCAGCGGCGCCCTGTTCGCCTACTCGCGCATTGTTGGCTTTGAATCCACCGAAGTAAAGCAAGGCAGCCAAATGAACTTCATCGATGCCTTAGTAAAAAAAGATATTTCTTTGAATGTGGCTTTCTTTGGCGTTGACGGTAACGAAACCAGAACCGACGTCATGTTTGTGGTCCACTTTGACAGCAAAAGCGGTAACCTCAATCTGCTTTCCGTTCCCCGTGATACCAGAGTCACCATGACCGATGAGTTGGTTTCCTATCTGAACACCAACGATATGTATATCCCCTACAATGCCACCTGTAAAATCAACGAAGTCCATGCCTATGCCGGTACGGAAAAAGCCGATTATTTTTCCGTCAAACAGTTGGAAGACTTGTTGGGCATTGAAATTGACCACTATGTGAAGGTCAATTTTGAAGGCTTCCGTGACCTGGTGGATTTGGTTGGCGGTGTGGATTTTTATGTGCCCCAAGATATGTATAAAGATATGCGAGATACAGGGGATCCTTTGATTAACTTAAAAGAGGGGATGCAGCACTTGGATGGCGATAAGGCAGAACAGCTGGTGCGCTTTCGCGGATACCCGCAAGGGGACGTACAACGGGTACAGGTACAGCAAGATTTCATGCGAGCTTTGGCCGAAAAGATCCTTTCCACCGAAACGCTTTTGGGCAATCTCCCTGGTTTAATCAAAACCGGCTACGAATATGTGGAAACGGACATCACCTTGACTGACGCATTGAAATACGCCCAGTACGTGGAGGACGTCAATGTCAACAATATGCAGACGGCAACCATTCCAGGCGTAGGCCAGTATGTGGATGGCGTATCCTACTACCTCCACGATGAGGCCGAAACCCGTGTTTTGGTTCGCGAATTTTTCTACAGCGATAACTTGCCCACCAACGAAGACGGTACACCGGTGGACAGTAAATCTAACCCCATCGAAATTGCCAACGGCGGCTATATCAATGGCTATGCCCAAGCCAACCAAGAAATGCTGGAGGCCGAAGGCTATCTGGTGCCAGAAATTTCCACCTTTAACGGAGAAAAAACACCGCAAACCCGTATTTATGTGCGGGAAGACGGCATGGGCCTAGATTTGCTCAGCTACTACCCCACCGCCGATTTAACCACCGATCCTTCCATGTTACAAGAAGGCATTGATATCTATATCATATTGGGCACAGACGACTAAACTGCTTTTTCTTGCCGGTACCTTTGGTACCGGCTTTTTTTATGGATCAATCCTGTTTTTTGCGCAAAAAAAAGTCTGGGAAATTCCCAGACCTTAGATGATAAAAAATATAATAACTGTGTCATTCAAATTTCTTTTTTCTTTATCCCAACACGGCAGCTACTTCTTCTGCTGCAAGGGCTTCGTCTTCGCCTTCGGCCTGGATGGTCACATGCATGCCGTCCGACAGCCCAAGGGAGATCAGGCACATCAAGCTTTTGGCATTTACCAGCTTGTCGTCCAATGCAATTTTGACATTGCTTTTAAATTTGCTGGCAGTCTGTACAAAAAAAGCTGCTTCTCTGGTATCCAACGCATTTTTTACTGTAACTGTTTTACTGATCATCGCTTCTTACCATTCCCTCTCTTAAGTTTTCTGCCATTTCACTGATCTTTCGCAGCCGATGATTGACGCCGGATTTACCCACCGGCGGGTCCATCATTTCTCCCAACTCTTTCAAGCTGGCTTCTGGATAGGCAATTCTGGCCTGCGCAATTTCCTCCAGCGCCTTTGGCAATGTATCAAACCCAACTGTTTGCCGCAACAACTGAATGTCTTCCAGTTGCTTGACCGAGGCCGCAATGGTCTTATTCAAGTTTGCCGTTTCGCAGTTGACCTTGCGGTTGACATTGTTGCGCATATCTTTTAAAATACGCACATTCTCCATTTCCATCAAAGCCACATGGGCGCCCATGATATTCAGCAAATCCACAATCTGTTCGCCCTCTTTCAAATAGACCACAAATTGTTCCTTTCGCTTGACCAGTTTGGCATCCATTTCAAAGGAATTGATCAAAGCAATCAGTTGGTGTGCATATCCTTCGTCATTGGTTACAAATTCCAAATGATACGTCTTTTCCGGATCGCTGACCGAACCTGCGGCCAAAAACGCGCCCCGGATATACGCCCGTTTACAACAAACAGAAGAAACCACCAACGGATCAATCTGTGTCCCCAGCGCCACATTTTTGTCTTTCGTCATCAGCCCTGTGGCAAACAATGCCTTTTGCACCGCGTCTTCTGCACCGTCCAAAAGCAGCGTATACGCCCGTTTTTTGTTCAGTTGCTGATTCCGTTTGACTTGTATTTCACATTCTATATTAAAAGTTTTTTTCAATAATGTAAAGCACTTTCTGGCCACGGTAACATTTTCCGTATGTATTTTTACACAAAAGTTTTGCGCCAAAGGCACATAATCTCCACACATATTCAACAGTGCAGCAATTTCGGCAATTTGGCAATGGCGCGCTTCTCCAAAATGATGTGCCAGTTCGCTTTTGACATTAGAAGAAAACGACAAATTTTTCACCTCCGGCACCAAACGGTTCCTTTTCTTAGACACTTTTGCAAATTCTGTTGAAACCCTACGATTATTCTCTTTTTACTATAGACTTCTCATTTCTTTTGTTTCGCATCCTTTTCGATGTCGTTATGCCGCAGCCGTACGGAGTGACCTTTCTCCGTCAGCCCCTTGGAAAGCGCATTGGCTAACGTCACCGAACGATGCTTGCCTCCCGTGCATCCAATGCTGATCACCAGGCTGTTTTTCCCCTCTTTGATATACTGCGGAATGAGAAATTCCAGCAAGTCCAACAACTTATCCAAAAAGATCTGGCTCTCTTCAAAACTCATCACATAGTCGCTGACTGGCCGGTCGTTTCCCGTTTGCTCCTTCAGTTCCGGAATATAATAGGGGTTTGGCAAAAACCGCACATCAAACACCAAATCCGAATCGATGGGAATGCCATACTTGAACCCAAAGGAATCCACCGTAATCATCAAACTTTCAAAGTTTTCATTGAGCACAAAAATATCGTTGATCTTTTCTTTCAGTTCCCGGGTCAAAATATTACTGGTGTCGATGATATAGTTGGCCCGCTTTTTCACTTTTTCCAAAATTTTACGCTCTTTTTGGATGCCATCGGCAATGGAGCCACCCCGGGAAAGGGGATGGCTGCGTCTGGTTTCTTTGAACCGTTTAATCAGGCTTTCATCAGAAGCGTCCAAGAACAAAATTTCATAATCATAGCCGTTTTCGTTGAGACAATCCAGGCCATGAAACAAGTCTTCAAACAACTTTCCGCCGCGGATGTCGATGCCCAGTGCCACTTTGTCAATCTCCCGCCCCTGTTCAAACAATTCCGCAAATTTCAACAATAACGCCGGGGGCAAATTATCGGCACAAAAATAATTGATGTCCTCCAAAAACTTCAACACCGTCGTCTTTCCGGCGCCGGACATACCTGTTACAATGACAAATTTCATTTGCATCACACCCTTTTGCCTTGCCTAGTCTTCTCCGATGATTTTTACTTCACACTCCAATGCCACGCCCGTTTGTTCCAGCACCACCGATTGCACATGGGCAATGACGGCCAACAAATCGTCGCTTTTGGCCTGGCCCAAGTTGACCACAAAACCGGCATGTTTTGTGGAAACGGCGCCACCGCCCACCTGGTATCCCTTCAGGCCGCATTGCTCGATGAGCGCGCCTGCAAAGTGGCCCTCGGGCCGCTTGAAGGTGCTGCCGGCGCTGGCATATTCCAGGGGTTGTTTTTCCCTGCGCCGGGCGGCATAGTCTTTCATTTGGGCCCGGATGGCTTCTTTGTCCCCTTCTTCCAGTTCCAAAACGCCTTCCAGAACCAAATATCCTTTCTCTATGATATTGCTGTGGCGGTAGCCCAAGTCCAGTGCCGAAGCCGGCAGAGTTTGTACCTGTAACTTTTGGTCCAGCACCGTCACTTCCTTCAGCACATCTTTCAGCTCTCCGCCATAGGCCCCGGCATTCATCACCACGGCCCCGCCAAAGGTGCCGGGAATCCCGCCGGCAAAGGCCACGCCCAAAAGAGAGGCTTCCATGGCCGCTAAGGCCATCTGGCTTAAGGCAGCACCGGCCCCCACCACCAGACAGTTGCCGTCCCGTCTCACCTGGCGAAAGCCTTCTCCTAGCGTTACCACTGCGCCGCGGATGCCCCCTTCTTTGACCAGCACATTGGAGCCTTTGCCCAACACCGTCACCGGCACGCCTTCTTCTTTCAGTAAAGCCAGTACCGTAAACAGCACGCGCCAAGACGAGACTTCCACAAAATAATCCGCCGGGCCGCCGGTTTGAAAGGTGCAATGGTGCTTCATGGGTTCTTGCACCTTCACCTGCGTCTCTCCCGCCGCTTCTTTCAACCGCTCTAACAGCGTCACCTGCGCATCCTCCTTCGCTTATTCCTCTTTCCAGGCCTGCAACATGGCTGCCCCAATGATGACCGCATCATAATCCATGGACGCAAGCATCACCTTAGTATTGGCGTTTTCCTGCTGCCCAAAGGCCTTTTCATACACCAACGCCGCCACGTCATCAATAAATTCATGGCCAATTTTGCGCAGCTTTCCGCCGATGGCAATGGCATCTGGCTGCAAAATATTGACAATGTTAATCAGGCCCAAAGCCACATATCTCTTAAACATATGCACAATTTCTGCCGCATAGACGTCGCCTTTTTTGGCCGCCTCAAAGGGAATGCGATAGCTCATCAAGCGCAAGTCGCCATTGACCATCCGAAACATTTCGCTTTCTGGATGGCGGATGGCCGCAATGCGGGCGTCGCGCACCAAGGCCGTGGAGGAAGCATAAGCCGCCCAGCAGCCACAGCGGCCACAGTCGCATTTTTCCCCGTCCATCACAATCACATGATGGCCCAGTTCCCCGGCGCCAAAAAACGCCCCATGATACACTTCTTTGTTCACCATAATCCCGCCGCTGATGGCCGTCCCCAGCGTAACGATCACCGAATTTTTATATCCTTTGGTGGAACCCCAACGGCTTTCTGCCAACGCATAGCAGTTGGCATCGTTTTCAATATAAACAGGAATGGAAATATGCTTTTTGATTTCTGCCAACAAAGGCACATCCCGAAATCCAAAATGGCTGGAATAAATCAATGTTCCGCTTCTGCGGTCAATGGTACCATAAGTTCCAATGCCCACATGATCAATTTCTGTATCAAAATCCACTCCGGCTGCAAAAGCCACTCGCTTTACCAACACCGCCAAGTCGGACATGATTTCCGAAACGGGACGATACCTAAGCGTCGGAATCGATTCCTTCGATAAGATCGTTCCGGACTCGTCCACAACACCGGCTATGATGTTGGTCAAATCCAAGTTTACGCCGATTGCATACATGGATACACCTCCTAAAAGTTTAACGTCTGCTCATTCGTTCGCTTAACACCTTGGCTGCATTATACCCCAGTTTCTTTTGGCGACAATTCATGGCAGCCGATTCGCAAATGATGGCAATATTTCGTCCTGGGCGCACCGGAATGGAGTTACAAACCACTTTATTACCCATGATTTCATAATACTCATCCTCCAGCCCCATGCGATCATACACTTTTTGTTCGTCCCATAGTTCCAGACGAATGACCATATCAATGGTCTGTTCTTGCTTGATGGCACCTACGCCAAACAGTTCCCGCACATCGATGATACCGATGCCGCGCAGTTCCAAAAAATAACGGATCAGTTCCGGACAGCTGCCGATGAGGGTTTCGTGGGAAATCTTTTTGATCTCCACCGCATCGTCGGCCACCAGCCGGTGCCCTCTTTTGATCAGTTCCAGCGCCGCTTCGCTTTTGCCCACGCCACTATCGCCAATGATTAAAATGCCTTCGCCGTAAATTTCCACCAACACCCCGTGGATGGTAATTCGGTCAGCCACTTCACATTTGAGCCAGCGGCTGATTTCACCCATAAAGTCCGACTCCCGGTAATTGGTACGAAAAACCGGCACTTGAAACTCTCTGGCAAACACAGCAATCTCTGGAAACATGGGAATGTTATTACAGATAATGAGACAAGGGAACCCAAAACTAAAGAGTTTTCGCAGCACATCCTCCCGAAACATGGGCTCCAACCGCTCCAAATAGGCATATTCCACCTGCCCCATAATCTGCACCATGTAATTTTCAAAATAGTCAAAAAAACCAGCTAACTGTAACGCCGGGCGGTTGACTTCATTGCTGGTGAGGACTTTTCCTTCCAGAGAAATATCCGGCACCAAGTTTTCCAAATGAAACTCCGCCACAAATTTTTCCATTGGTACGGAATACATGTTCCGCCCGCCTCCTTCATTCAAATTACTTCCGCATCGTTAGATTTTACCATATTTCGTTCTTTGATACAAGTTAGGCAGTCATTTTGAAACAAAAAAGAAACATTTTTTCTGTTTTGTCTCGTTAATCCGCTTCCTGACTTGGTACGTCTGTTCGGAAAAAGCGATACACCGCTTCGGCGGCTTTGATGGTCATCTCCGGCACCTCCAGCAAATCGGCCACTTCTGCTTGGGCAATTTGCTCCGTATCGCCAAAGTGACGCAATAACGCCTTTCTCCGCTTGGGACCGATACCCTCAATTTGGTCTAACACCGATTCCACCTGGCTTTTTTGCCGCAGTTGACGGTGATAGGTGATGGCAAAGCGGTGTACTTCGTCTTGAATCCGGGTAATCAGTTGAAAGGCTTCGCTATTGGTTGGCAGTGCAATTTCCTTTCCTTCGTATAACAGCCCCCGGGTGCGGTGATGCTCGTCTTTGACCATGCCACAAACGGGAACCGTCACCCCAAAGGAGGCCAGCACCCCTTGGGCCGCCGCAATCTGGGCCTTGCCGCCATCCATCAAAATCAAATCCGGCAGCCGCCCAAACCGCTCGTCCTGCTCCTCCACGGCATGGCGCACCCGCCTTGTTAACACTTCTTCCATGGAGGCTATGTCGTTGGCTCCCACTACGGTCTTGATTTTAAACTTTCGATAGTCGCTTTTTTTGGCTTTTCCGTTTTCGAAAACCACCATGCTGCCCACCGAGTGATACCCCTGGATATGGGAAATGTCATAGCTTTCCACCCGCTCCACTTTGTCCCGAAGCCCCAAGGCCTGGGCCAACTGCTCCATGGCGCCAATGGTTCGTTGTTGCTCTCGCTTGATCTTTTCGCCAAATTGGCTTAAAGTCACCTGGGCGTTTTGCCCGGCCAACTCGGTCAGCTTGTGCTTTTCTCCTTTTTGCGGCACCACCAGGCTGACTTTGCTGCCTTTCATGGCCGAAAGCCACCCTTCCAACATTTCCTTTTCCCCTTCTTCCGGCGCATCTTCCAGCAATAGCTCTTTGGGAATAAAGGCCGTGCCGCTATAAAACAACTTGATAAACTCGGTCATCACCTGGGAGCGGCTGCTGCCTTCTGTGTTTTTCATCAAAAAATGTTCCCGGCCTGTGATTTTTCCACCGCGGATGAAAAAAACCTGCACCAATGCTTCATCAAAAGCCCTGGCCAAACCAATGACGTCGCTATCTTGATAGCCCACATTGGTGATCTTCTGTTTTTGTGCCACCCGCTCCACCGAAAGAATCTTGTCCCGCAACAGCGCCGCTTTTTCAAAATCCAACGCCTCTGCCGCCTCGTCCATTTCCTTGCGCATCTGCGCCAAAATATCCTGGTGCTTGCCTTCCAAAAACAAAATGGCTTCCTGCACCCATTTGCGATAGGTCTCTTCGTCTACCAAGCCGTCACAAGGAGCCGCGCACTGGCCAATATGATAGTTCAGACAGGGCCTTTCTTTTTTCAAATCCCTGGGAAACACTTTCTTGCATTTGCGAATGGGCCAAAGCTTATGGACCATCTCCACGGCTTCTTTGACGGCCGTGGCGTCAGTGATGGGGCCAAAGTAGCGAGCGCCGTCTTTTTCATACCGGCGGGTGGAAAACACCCGCGGAAAATGTTCTTGCAGCGTCACTTTAATATAAGGATAGGTTTTATCGTCTTTTAAGGCAATGTTGTATTTGGGACTGTATTCTTTGATGAGATTACATTCCAAAATCAACGCTTCCATTTCTGTATCGGTGACAATGTATTCAAACTCGGCAATATGGCTGACCATGCTTTGCACCTTAGGCGAGTGATTTTTGCTGTTTTGAAAATATTGACTCACCCGGTTTTTCAGCTTTACGGCCTTGCCCACATAAATCACCTGGTCGTTGACGTCTTTCATAATATAAACGCCCGGTTTTAAGGGCAGTTTTTTCAGTTCTTCTTTGATATCAAACATGATTTTGGGTCCTCTTTTTTTCTAATCTGATGAAATTCTGAATTTTTTCTTATTATACCATCTTCTGCTTTCGGAACAAATGGTTTTTTGATATACTAAAGAAGAAAGGATGTGAAACTGCATGAGCCTTTGGCGAAAAGTGGCCTGTTGTTTGGGCGTCATCTCCATGTGCTATGGTGCCATGGTTTGTATTGGAACCACCTTCAGCTTGGGCAATGCCCTTTCTTTTTTTGTGGGGGCCGTATTCTTTTGCTATGGCCTTTGGTATCCTGCTGTTTGTGCCCATTGCCAAGAGGGATGGAAAAAAAGGTTCCATCGCCTCTTCCAAGTGGCCTTAGTGATTTTTTTAAGTAGCCTTTGCTTTTGCACTGGGCTGTTATTGGTCACAGGAAAAGAGCAACCACCCCAAGGGGCCGATGTGGTGTTGGTGCTGGGGGCGGGACTCAACAAAGACCAGGTGAGCCTTTCTTTGGCCTACCGGCTGGATGCTGCCTTCGACTATTATCTGCAAAACCCTGGCTGTAAAATCCTGGTTTCCGGCGGCCAAGGCCCCAACGAATGGGTCACCGAAGGCAGCGCCATGAAACAATATCTCTTAGAAAAAGGCGTCCCCAAAAGCGACCTCTGGGTGGAAGAACAATCTTCCCGCACCATGGAAAACTTTCTCTTTTCCAAGCCCATCATCGAAGCCGCCTTCCCCGAAAGGGAAGCAAAAGTCGTTTATGTCACCAACGGCTTTCATGTCTTTCGTGCCGGCTGTATTGCAAGCCAAACCGGCTATGAGGCCCACGGCCTGGGGGCCAAAACCGTTTCCTATTTGGCGCCGGCCCAATACCTGCGGGAATATTTTTCTTTGTTCAATTTCTTCACCTTTGACCAACTGTTTTATTCTTCTTCATGAAACCGTCCTTTTGCTTCATATATTGGTAGAAATACCGGTGAAAAGAAAGGACGTTTTCTTATGGAAAAAAAACAAATCATGCAGGGTGCGCTGCTATTGAGCGCTTCCAACCTGCTTTCCCGTTTGCTTGGTTTTTTTTACCGCATCACCATGACCAAAGCCATCGGCGCCGAAGGCATGGGGCTTTATCAACTGATGATGCCCATCTATGCCCTCAGTTGGAGCCTCACTTCCGCAGGACTGACCACCACCTTGTCCCATCTGACGGCAAGGGAAATGGCCTTGGGTCAAACGGGCAATGCCAAACGGATTTTGCGTCTTTCGCTTTTGCTCTCCCTCTGTTTAAGTACATTGGTGGCCATTGGGTTATTTGTTCTTGCGCCCGTTCTCTCGGTGCATGTGCTGCAAGATGAGCGGGCCATACGGCCATTACAAATTGTCAGCTGCTGTATTCCCATGATGGCCTTGGGCAGCTGTATGCGCGGGTATTTCTATGGCCTGCAAAAACACGCCGTACCGGCGGCCTCCCAATTATTGGAGCAATTGGTGCGGTTGGGGGCCATTTTTTCCCTTTCGGCGGCCTTTTCTTTGGCTCTGCCAGAAAAAGCTGTGTGCGCCGCCGCCGTGGGGATCGTCTTGGGCGAAACGGCCTCGTTTTTGTTGACGCTTTTTTGCCTAAAGATGCAGCCGGTGGCCAAACGAAGCCCCCGCTTTTCCTGGCATCAAAGTCTGTGGCTGATTCTTTCCATGGCCGTGCCCTTAAGCGCCACCAGAGTCTTTGGCTCCCTCTTACATACAGCAGAAAATATCCTCATTCCCCAGCGCTTGGCTTTGTTTCCCCAATCCACCAACGCTTTGGCCGACTTTGGTCGTCTGACGGGTATGGCAATGCCCCTTGGAGTCTGAAAAGGGAAACACCGCGTTTCCCTTTGCGCAATCAAAACCACTAGTAAACTAGTGGTTTGAACAACCCCTAGAAGGGGTATTGCGTGCGTATTCCCTAAAAGGGAATATCGAAGATTTGGCAACGCATTACAATCACAGGCAGCCACTTAAAGTG
>CALWGC010000027.1 GCA_944378105.1 uncultured Clostridia bacterium | reverse complement strand
TCCAAAAAAGCTATGTCATCTATTAAATCTAATTTTTTTGAGCTTTGAAAATCGTCCTCAAAAGCCGATGAAATCCTTGATTTTACTGGGTTTCAGGCTCTTTCATACTTTATGACTCCTCAAGCCGCAGCACGCTCATAAAGGCGGCCTGTGGCACTTCTACATTGCCCACCTGGCGCATTCTCTTTTTGCCTTCCTTCTGTTTTTCCAACAGTTTTCTCTTTCGGCTGATATCGCCGCCATAGCATTTGGCCAGCACGTCTTTTCGCATGGCGCTGATGGTGCTTCTGGCCACGATCTTGCTGCCAATGGCTGCCTGGATGGGGATTTCAAACAAATGTCTGGGGATTTCTTTTTTCAGCTTTTCACAAATCTTTCTGCCTCGTTCAATGGCGGAGTCTTTGTGGACAATGAAGGACAGTGCGTCCACCACTTCCCGATTGACCAGAATATCCAGCTTCACCAGTTCACTTTCCTGATAGCCGATGAGGGTATAATCAAAGGACGCATAGCCCCGGCTGCGGCTTTTCAATACATCAAAAAAGTCATAGATGATTTCGTTCAAGGGCAGGTGGTAAATCAACTGGGCCCGTGTTTCGTCCAGGTATTCCATGCTGATATATTCGCCGCGGCGTTGTTGGCAAAGCTCCATAATGGCGCCAATATAATCCTTTGGCAACAAAATTTCTGCTTTGACAATGGGCTCTTCCATTTTTTCAATCCGGGCCGGGTCCGGCATATTGGAAGGATTGCTGATATCAAAATGGGTGCCATCGGTCAAATACACTTTATAAATAACGCTGGGGGCCGTGGTCACCAAGTCCAGATTAAATTCCCGCTCCAGTCTTTCTTGAATGATTTCCAAATGGAGCAGACCCAAAAAGCCACAGCGAAACCCAAAGCCCAAAGCCACCGACGTTTCTGGTTCAAAAAAGAGGGAGGCGTCGTTTAGCTGCAATTTTTCCAAAGCGTCCCGCAAATCGGGATATTTGGCCCCATCGGCAGGGAACACACCGCAAAACACCATAGGGTTTACTTTTTTATAGCCAGGAAATGGCTCTGCCGTTGGGTTTTGGCTTTCGGTCACGGTATCACCCACCCGGGTATCGGCCACGTTTTTGATGCTGGCGGTCATATACCCTACATCGCCAGCTTTCAATTCTTCGCAAGGAATGAACCGGCCGGGGCCAAAGACGCCTACTTCCACCGTCTCAAACTCTTTTTCTGTGGCCATCATCCGCACTTTGGTTCCTTTTTTGATGCACCCATCCACCACACGCATGATAACAATGACGCCTTTATACGGATCATAAACGGAGTCGAAAATCAAGGCTTTTAACGGTGCATTTTCATCGCCGTTTGGTGCTGGGATATGGGTGACAATCTGTTCCAGCACTTCTTCCACATTGATGCCGTTTTTGGCCGAAATCAAAGGTGCTTCATCGGCAGGGATACCAATGATGTCTTCAATCTCTTTTCGCACATATTCTGGATTGGCGCTGGGCAGGTCGATTTTATTGATGACCGGCATAATTTCCAAGTTATTGTCGATGGCCAAATAGACATTGGCCAAAGTCTGGGCTTCAATGCCTTGGGCCGCGTCCACCACCAAAATAGCCCCTTCGCAAGCAGCCAAAGACCGGGAAACTTCATAATTAAAGTCCACATGGCCCGGTGTATCAATTAAATTAAAAACATATTCTTCTCCATCTTTGGCTTTATAAACCAGCCGCACGGCCTGAGCCTTGATGGTGATGCCTCTTTCCCGTTCCAAATCCATGTTGTCCAACACTTGCTCTTGCATTTCCCGCTGGGTCAACAGGCCAGTCATTTGGATCAAACGGTCGGCTAATGTACTTTTGCCATGGTCAATGTGGGCCACAATGCAAAAGTTTCTGATTCTTTCTTGTCTGGATAACGACATGGTGTTTCCTCCTTACAAAATCTATCTCCATGGCCATTGGCCAAAATCGCATATCATACCAGTATCTACTGTACCATATTTTTTGCAAAGGCTCAAGAAAAACTTCATCCATCCATGGATCCGGCTCCTATTTCCACCCCAAACCATAGCCGTTTTGTCTTTTTCCATGAAAGAGAACGCCAAGCACAAAAGCTTTAGGGTGGATATTCTTCTAAATTCTTTTCCTCTTTTTGAAAAAAAGGAATAAAAAAAGCAGAAGGAATCCTCCTCCTTCTGCCTGTGTTTTTCCATTATCTTTCCCCGTTTTTCTCTGCTCTGATGCATCCACGAACAAACTTAAGGGGTACATCCATGCGCTTTGCCACTTGCTCTTCTGTCATACCGCCATCCAAAAACCGCCTGCATACGGCCTTCAAATTTTCTCCCACTTCAATGATATGCCCGTCCGGGTCATAAAACCGGACGGCCCGCTGTCCCCAAGGCTGTTCCAGGACGGGATGAACATAGGAAAGCTCCATCTGCTCCAAACGGCTTAGGAAGGCATCAAAATGGTCTTCTTCAAAATATAGTTCGGCATCGTTGCCCCCAAAGGTCACTTCTCTTTCTCCCATCCATGTGTTCCAGCTTTCCATTGTCTGTAAAGCCAGCCCACCGGTCAATGTTTTGTTGGCGCCAAAATCCAAAACCACGTGTAACCCCAGCACGTTTTTATAAAAAGCAACCGATTGTTCCATATCAGAAACGACAAACATGGGATTTTTTAGCTTCATTTTTCCTTCTTCCCTTCTCCAGATTTCCTTTTTTCTTTTTTCGGCTTTGGCGCAGGCAATTCGTTATACATATCCTGTAAAATCAGTTCCATCTTTCTGGCCTCCTCCACCTCTTCCACCACAACCATCAAAGATTTACACCCTTCATAGGGATAGGCCATCTCGGCCTGCGGCAGATGGCGCAGGACAGATGCCGTTGGTTTCAGAAAAAAGCAATTATCACAAATCATCCCCACCAGTTTGTTTTGAAAATAAACCAAATATTCCCCCATCATTCTTCTGCTGGAAACAGCGCCCGCGCGTCGTAAGTTTTCTATCACATAGTCATGAAACTCTTTTGTGGTTGCCATGGTCTTCACCCCTTTTTAAAAAACGGTCTCTTGTTTTTCTCCACTTTCATCCTACCAAAAGAAACTGGACAACCAGCTGTCTTGTTTTGTGATACAAAATAGAAAAATTTTAATTCTTCTTTGGTCCCTCTATGCCCACCTCTTGAAGCGGAATACAAAATTCACAACGATGGTTTGCCACTTTTTTCGCATCGTACCGCTCTATCACCGGCTTGGTCGGGGCCACCGGCAACGAAGCGGTCAGTGTTTCAAACTGGTTCCAAAAGGTCGTAACCCCAAACACCGTGTGTGGTACTTCAAAAATGGCATACGGGCCATCGGCAATGGCTCTGCTTGGCAAGCCCGTTTCTTCGTTTTCTTTTATCACAAGCCCCACCTCATACCGTTGCCGTTTTGGCTCCATCAAGAAAGGATCATCCAACGGGATGCCCAAGATCACACTGTTTTCCAATCGTCCTTTTTCTTTTAGGTAGGCTTTCATTTTCTCCATGAGATTCTTATTTTCTGCTCCATAAGGCCCAACTTGTCGCATATAAGCAATCGTCACTTGATGAAATACCTCGATTTTCAATTCCAATCCCCTCCGTTTTGATGTTGTCAAAACAATCATAAGGGCATTTAAATTCATTTGCAATCTTTCTTTTCGTTGCCTTTGGGGGCAGAAAGAAAAGTTCCGTCTCAATCAAGCTTTTTTGCTCTGTCTTGGCATCATAACGAAACATAGATGATCTTAACGTGCCAAAACAGCCAAAACGCTTGCAGTACTTGCCGCATTCCAGTATACTGAATCTATCAAGATTGCCTTACATGGGTTCTTTCAAAAATACCTATCATGAGAAAAAATTCCATTTGGAAGATGAAGTTTCTCTGTTTCTGTCTCCTATGCTTTGGATGGAATCGTCCTGATTCCGTGCACTATGACAATGGAAGGAGGAATTTTATGAATTTCAAACTCATTGCTATCCTTTCTGTTGTAATCCTGTACTTTGGTCCATATCTCTCTCCCGTTCAATCCATTGGAAAATACGGAAGCATTCTCCTGGCTTGCTGCCTTCTTACCGGTGCCGTGTTTTATGATTACAAAAAAGAACACAAAACTTTTGATCTTGTGTTCTTTTGCCTCTGTTTTCTATTGACCATTTTGGTTGCATACGTGAATTTTTTTGGAGATTAGTTGATCTTATTTGTTCTGAAACATTTTAAGAAAGCACCTCGCCTTATGAGCGAAGTGCTTTCTTTTCTCTTTCACAAACCACACGTCTTTCAGTCGCTTTTTATAACAAAACTATTTCTCGCCAAAAATTACATCCCGCAACGGAATCATTTCCTCAACCCATTGCTGGCTTTCTCTATCATAAAATTTCGTATCTGAATTGACTGCAAAAGGAATCCCGCTTTCCTCTAAACTTTCCGTCACAAACTGGGCAAAGACCATTTGTTCTTCGATGCTATAATCATTCCCATCATTATAATTTCCTGGCATCCATGCGCCAACCCAGGTCCGAATTCCCGTTTGATTTTGCCAAAGGACAGCAGCTTCTATTTTATCCCGAATCAACTGCTTTTCTTCTTCTGTTCCCGTCGTCCATTTCTTTCGTTCATTTTCCTTGCTTGGTCCGGCGGCATAAAAATGCCATTCTGCCATTAAATACTGATTATGATCCGTCGGGATTTCCAATTCCGCCAAATAGGCCGCATCCGATCTCATTCTAGGAGAAATAAAAAGAATTCGTTCCGGGTTTGTTTTCCTGATTTCTGTTGTCACTGCTTCATACAGTTCGTTCAATCGATCCGGCTGTTGATTCAACTGGTCTGTGGCTTCGATCAATAAATCAAAACTTAACAAGTAGGAAACGTCTTGGTACCGCTCTGCCACTGTTTTCCACCATGCAACCGTTTTTTCCAAATTCTTCTCATTGGGCTTATTTTTAAAATCGTCTGCCTGATAGGCAATGATGGGGATGAGGCCGTTTGCAATACAGTCTTCTATTTGTTGGTCCAAAGCCAAGAGCAGTTCTTCCGTGGCATCATCTGCAATTCGAATTCTCACATGAGAAATCCCGGCCTCCAAAAAATCTGTCACTATCTTTTCGCTATAGGTTTCTCTACCTGCTTTTGTCTTGGACCAATCCACATCCATCCCTTTTTGTTTTTTGTCAAGTACTTTTCCCTGAAAAAAGCGTCGGAATTCCCTTTTTTCAGCAAGGGATTTTCCCTGCCTTCAGCGGGCATTATGCATCCCTGCGCATGAGGGCGTGCTCCATTCGGTAGC
>CALWGC010000026.1 GCA_944378105.1 uncultured Clostridia bacterium | reverse complement strand
CGATCAAGAAGCATTGTCCGCAATGGCCAGCGCCAATGACACCTTGACCTTGAAAGTGGAAGAAACTTCGGCCGGCAGTTTTGAAACTGCTTATGAACTGACTTTGGTGGATAGCCAAGATCGGCCTGCTTTCACCAGCGGCAATGTAACGGCTACCCTCTCTGCAGGCAAATTGTCCGACGGTCCTGCCTATGTGTACTATCTTGGTGCAAATGATGTGCCTCTGGAAGAATATGTAGGCACCGTTTCCGGCGGCAAAGTCACCGTTACCTTGAACCACTTCTCCACCTATGGCATCACTGGTACCAAACAGGATACGGCCGTGGCCGATGTCAATGGCACCTTGTATACCGATCTGAAAGAAGCCATTACCGCTGCCAACGCCATTAGTACAGAGACAGACGTAACCGTCAAACTGTTGGCAGACGTTGTTGTAGATAGCGACGGTGCAACTCATAATAACGGTGCATTAAATATTAATCGGCCAATGACTATTAATGGTCAAAATCATAAAATTTCTGTTACAGATACGTTCTCTGATAATCTGATTACAGAACAGCTTCCAAATCCAAGCGTTCATGTAATCAATATTTTAAGCAATAATGTAATTTTGCAAAACATTACCATCGACGGTAACAACAAAGCACAGCATGGCGTTCATGCCAATACTGTAACTGGTATCCAATTAACCAACGTCACCTCCATCAACAACCGTGGTTACGGCGTTGTCGTAAATACCTCCAAAGTAACCGCCGATGAACTTTACACCAGCGGCAACGGCTGGGGCGGTGTCAACGTAGATACCCGTACCACTACAAACGGTAACGCTTCCTTCACCATGAATAGCGGTACCTTGTCTGATGCCAAAGCACTGTATGTAGAAAACACTGATACCGACGATACTTCTTCTACCACCATCAACGGCGGCACCTTTGAAGGCAACGTATCGGCCGTAGGCGAAACCAACGCTTCCTTGACCGTCAAAGGTGGCTCCTTCATCAGCTCCATGAAAGACTATGCCGATCCATATAGCTTCCTTTATGAAGTAGAAAAAGACGACGTATACACCTATTACGATGATGCAACCAAGGCCCTCAATGCAGCCGGCAACTCCGGTACAGTCACCACAGTGGGCGGCGAAAAAATCGCCGAAGGCAATCAAAAAACCATTACCTTTGTGTTCACTTCTTCTTTGAAAAAAGAAATCAAAATCAACACAAATGGTGTAAGCACCTCTGTCACCATGCCAGAAGCTTCTCGCTCCAACTATCGCTTCTTGGGCTGGCAAAAAAATGCTGATGAAGACACCTTGTATCAAGCAGATGCATCTGTTTCTGTTTCCGATAACACCACCTTCACTGCACAGTGGAAGAAAAAATCCACCGATGATGACGATTCTTCCTCTTCCTCCGGCGGCGGTGGTAGCAGCAGCTACAACACCTATAACATCTCCATCGACGATGTAGAAAACGGCACCATCACCCTTTCCGATGATGAAGCAAAGAAAGGCGAAGAAGTCACCATCACCGTCACCCCAGATCAGGGCTTTGAAGTGGAAAGCGTATCGGTTACCACCTCCAACAATGAAATCGTAGATGTGGAAACTGCTTCCGATGGTACTTATACCTTCACCATGCCAGGCCGTGACGTTTTAGTAACTGCTACCTTTACCGAAGTGGTCGAAGAAAAAATCACTATGCCGGACTATACCGACGTAGAAGAAGATGCTTGGTACTATGACTATGTGGTATATATGGTTGAAAACGGTTATATGACCGGCACTTCCGATACCACCTTCGAACCAAACACCAACTTGACCCGTGCCATGATCGCTCAAATCCTTTGCAACATTGAAGACGGCACTGCTTCTGCAACCAATGCCTTCACCGACGTTGCTGCCGATCAGTGGTACACCAATGCCATCAACTGGGCTGCCGAACAAAATCTGGTATCTGGCTATGGCGATGGCACCTTTGAACCAAACGATCCAATCACCAAAGAACAGATGGCTGTCATCTTGTATCAGTACGCTGTATACAAAGGCTATGACGTATCGGCTTCCAATAACCTCTCTGCTTTCACCGACGCTTCCAGCGTATCCTCTTGGGCACTGCCTTATGTACAATGGGCCGTTGGTGCAGGTGTGATGAGCGGTATGGGCAATGGTCAGTTGAACCCAACTGGCACTGCAACCCGTGCAGAAATCGCAACCATGATGGCTTTGTATCTGCAAACCGACTTTACCCCTGCTGCTGATGTTGAAACCGAAGAAACAGTAGCAGAAGATGCAGAAGAAACAACAGAAACAACAGAAGAAGCAGAATAAACATCCTTCGTTTCTTATAAGCTTTCTTCTCCGTAACAAAAATTGGAGGATCTTCCTCCCAGGCTGCCGGATTTCCGGCAGCCTTTTTCCTGTCTTTTTCCAATCAGACCAAAATAAAAAACCCTCCCCCACTTTTTCATGGGAGAGGGTTTTCTTTTTTTCTCATTTGTTTCTATTGGCCGCTTAATCCCGGTAATCCTGTCAGCCCGGGCAGGCCGCCGCTTTCTTCTTGTGTGCTTTCCGGTTCTGTCGCAGGCGTTTCTTCTTCCGCTGGCGTCTGCGTAGACGGTGTTTCAGGAATCACATCCGTTGCGTTTCCGCCAATGATGCTTTCCCCATTGTTACCGCCAAGCCCCGGCAAAGAAGCATCTGGATTGTCCGTCGCTTCTACTTTGTGGTCAAAGGTACAAGTCTTCGTCAAATCAATGGCTCCTTCCGACGCATCCGAAGGATTGTTCATCACTTCTCCTGTGTCTGGATCAATGGCCAAAACCACTTCGATGACGCTGTCTGCTGGGCAATTGTCGCCAGGCTTGCATAACCCATCTTTGCAAATGGTTACCTTTTGATGCACCGAGCAAACACCGCTGGTGTTTGGTGCATCTGCCGCACAAATATCGGTCGATACCGTGCTGCCAAAATAATCCTGCGAGCAAAGACTGCTTGGCTGCGCACCAGAAACGGAACACAGGCTTCGGGTTACAATGCCTTCTGGCTGTTCAAATTGTTTCACTTCCAGCCCTTCGTGCACTTGTTCCATCACGTCTTTCCATAAAAGCAAATGGTAACTCTTGTCATAACTCATCTGCTTTGGATTGTCGTAACCCATCCAAATACCGCCCACATAGTATGGCGTGTATCCGGCAAAGCTCAAGTCTTTGTCGTCGGTGGTGGTACCCGTTTTCCCTGCCACAGGCATGGAAGACAGTCTTGCAAGGGTACCCGTTCCTTGGGTAATAACACCTTCCATCATATCTGTCAACAGATAAGCCGTCGTTTCTTTGATCACGCGATGGCTTTCGGCGTTTTGTGTATTGTCAATCAGCACATTGCCGTTATGATCCAATACCTTGGTATAGAAAATTGGCTTGCGGTAAACACCGCCATTAGCAATGGCGCCATAGGCCGCCGTCAATTCCAACACACTAACCCCGTCGGTCAAACCGCCCAAAGAGATGGCCGGCGTAATATCGGAATATACCTTTCCGTCCACTTCTCTGCTGTCCACCAAAGACGTAAAGTCAAAGTTGAGCAAATAATCATAAGCTGTCTCTTCGCCCACCATGGCAATGGTCTTTGCAGCCAAAATGTTCATGGAGTCTTCAATCCCTTCGCGTACGGTGCACCATCCGCGATAACCGCTGTACCAGTTCTTTGGCGACCAACCCTTGTAGGTGTAAGGCTCGTCTTTAATCAGCGTCCCTGGCATTACCAACCCTAAGTCCACCGCCGGCGCATAAGCTGCCAGCACTTTGAAACAAGACCCTGGTTGCCGCAAAGCCTGGGTGGCCCGGTTAAAGACCATGTCCCCGGTTTTTTCCCGGCCACCCACAATGGCTTTCACTTCGCCGTTGTGGTAATCCATAATCACCATGGCCGCCTGTAATGAACGTGCCATAGAAAGCCGGTCGGCCACCAATGTGTTGGTGTCGTTTAATAATTCATCTTGCACTTCCTGTGCAAAGGCTTCTGCTTCTTCGTAAGTGCTCACTTCTTTTGTCCTGGTGTAATGGGTTTGCTCATCCGTCCCATTGGTCAAAATGGAAATCACATACGTCGCCGTGTAGCCCGTGCCAGAAGGCGGGAACAGCTCGTCTTTCTTAAACGATTCTTCCATAATGTCTTGCATGGAGGAATCCATGGTCAGATAAATCTGTAAACCGCCGCTGTAAATTAAGTCATAGGCTTGCTGCTTGCTCATTTTTTTGCTGCCCATCACTTCTTCATCTTGCAACTGCTCTGCCAAAGCCGAAATGGCGCTGTCCACAAAATAATTGTGTGTGGCTCCGCCCATATCGTCTTCGCTTGTGCTCTTTCCAACCAATTTTGAATAGATGTCTTCCGCGATGGCCTCGTCGTATTCTGCCTGGGTAATATATCCCTGCTCCAGCATATTATTTAATACGAGAGTTTGCCGTTGCTTGTTGTTTTCTGGGTTGGAGATGGGGCTATAAGCAGAAGGATTTTTCGTAATCCCCGCAATACAGGCACATTCTGCCAGCGTCAGCTCCGAAACGTCCTTTCCAAAATAGAACAACGAAGCCGACTGCACCCCGTTTAACCCGTGGTTTAATGCAATGGTGTTTAAATACAGCTCCAAAATATAGTCCTTGGCCGCCTTCTTGCTGCCCAATGACTTCGTCAATTCTTTTTCAAACGTCACCGCCAAGTACTGTTCTTGGATTTTACGGGTAAACGTTTTATCAGCCGTCAACGCCTCGTTTTTCATCAACTGCTGGGTGATGGTGCTGGCGCCTTGGCTTAAGTCCATGTTTTTGATGTTCACAACGAGCGCACGGAACATCCCGCGAATGTCAATGCCATTATGTTCGTAAAAACGCTCATCTTCAATGGCAATCACTGCATGCTGCAAATCCAACGGAATCTGGCTGAGCTTCACATATTCCCTGTTTTCTTCGTAATGCAGTCTGTCCACTTCGTTGCCATCCTGGTCATAAAGGATGGAAGTATATTCTTCCGGCACAATATCTTCTGTGTTTAGCTTCGGTGCATTTTCGATGATGCCAAAGTAAGCGCCAAGCACGGCGCCGCCCAAAGCGAAACAGCCGACAATGCCCAAAATAAGGATCAGCCGTACAAAAAACATCCCAATGGTATTTTTTCTCCTGCGCCGTTTTTTACGGCGATGGTTGGTTTTTTTTGCGTTGGCCTTTTGTGAGTAGTCCATAAGTGCCTCCTTTCAGAGTAAAATTATACCAGAATTCGCCCATCGAGAAAAGCATTTTTGTTTCTTTTTTTCAAGAAAAGTCATACAACTTTCTTAACTTTCTCAGCAAATAACAAAAATAACATTTTTTAGGAGGTCGATTTCTTGTTTTCTCTTCGTTCGCTTCGACGTCTTTTTTTTGTGCTTTGTCTGTTGTTCTTGTTTTTGGTAGGTGGACGCATAGCCGAAGAAAAGTGGTTGCCCACCATTTTGGCCATTTCCCATTTGGAGGCCCAGGCCATCTCCAATCAAATCATCGACGAGGCCGTGGAAGAAACCATGGACCAATGGCAGCTGTCTCCCGAAGACTTGTTCACCACCAAAGACCATATCACCACCGCTGATACCGTGGCCATCAACGCCCTCACCACCACCATCAGCCAAAAAATCAATCAAAAACTAAACTCCCTCCCCCAGCCCACCGTCTCCGTCCCCTTGGGCATTCTTTCCGGCTTTGATCTTTTGGCCAATCATGGCCCCTCCGTCACCTTTCGCCTCATGGAATTGGGGCAAACCCAGGTGGACTATGAAACCTCCTTTACTTCCGGCGGCATCAATCAAACCTATTACCAGGTCTATCTCCATGTCCGCCTCCAGCTTTGCCTCGTCAATCCCCTCCAAAAGCAAATGGTCACCACCGAACGAAAAATCATGCTCATCGATGCCGTTTTGGAAGGCGATGTCCCCCAAGGCTACTTTCCGTTTCAATAAAGTATTGTGAATCGGCAAAAAAGGCGCTATAATAGGGAAGGGAAAAAGTTCTGCTGCACTTTTTTGTGTCAGCGAACAGCATAAAAAAGTGTGGCAGCGCTTTTTTCTTTCTATCCAAACAGGCAAGGCCAGGAGGTATCCACATGAAAAAAAGTGATTCTTTGATTCAGCTTCTGCAGCAGTATCCCTCTTTGTGTGTGGCTTACTCCGGCGGCACCGACTCTGACTTTTTGCTCCATGCCGCCATCCGCGCCCTGGGCAAAGACCATGTCACAGCCATCATTGCAAAAGGCGAAATGTTAGCCGGAAAGGACTATCAAGCCGCCCTTGCGCTGGCCAAGCAAGCCGGAGCAGCCTGTTACACCGTAGAAGTGGATGCTTTTCAAGAAGAAGCCTTCCGCATGAACCGCAAGGACCGCTGTTATCATTGTAAAAAAGCCATCATGGGCGCCATTTTGGACAAAGCGGCACAACTGGGTTTTTCCGTTGTGGCCGACGGCAAGAATGCCGATGACCAAAAAGTCTATCGCCCCGGCGCACAAGCAGCGGCCGAATTGGGCATCGTAAGCCCCCTTGCAGCCGCCCATTTCACCAAAGACGAAATCCGGCAAACAGCAAAGGATTGGGGCCTTTCCACCTGGAATAAGCCATCCAATAGTTGCCTTGCCACCCGCTTTCCTTATGATACGCTTTTAAGCAAAGAAAAGTTTCGTCTTGTGGAAGAGGCAGAGCTGCTGCTGGCAGAAGCCGGCATTCCCAGCGGACGGGTGCGCCTGCATGGTGCCATCGCCCGCATTGAAATTCCCAAAGACTATTTTCTCTCGTTTACGAAAAACGATGAGTTGATCCGAACGATCAAGGCAATCGGATTTCCATACGTCACGCTGGACCTGGAAGGATTCCGCAGCGGCAGTATGGATCTAGAAGGAGGAAACAACGATCGTGAATTTGGAAAAACTGCTGACTGATTTTAAAAACGGCACCATTTCCCTGGAAGAAGCCTCTCAGCACCTGAAATTCGCCCCCATCGAAGATGTGGGCTATGCGGTCATCGACCACCAAAGGGCACTGAGAAACGGCTGTCCAGAAGTGATCTACTGCGCCGGCAAAACCGTCGAACAAATTGTTGGCATCACAGAACACATGCTGGCCGCCGGTACCAAAAACATTTTGGGTACCCGCGCCAACGAAGCCATGTATGAAGGGGTCAAAAAAGTTTGCCCCGATGCAGTATATCACCCTTTGGCGAAAGTCATACTCATCGAACGGGAACCGCTGGAAAAAACCGGCGGTAAAATCCTCGTGGCCACCGGCGGTACCAGTGATATCCCCGTGGCCGAAGAAGCCGCTTTGACGGCTGAATATTTGGGCAACGAAGTCATCCGGATGTACGATGTGGGCGTTGCTGGGCTCCATCGTCTCTTAAGCCATCTGGACTTGGTGGCAGAGGCCAATGTGGTCATTGCCGTGGCCGGCATGGAAGGTGCTTTGGCCAGCGTCATTGGCGGTCTCACCGATAAACCGGTCATCGCCGTCCCCACATCCGTCGGCTATGGCGCCAATTTCCATGGCCTCAGTGCCCTGCTTTGCATGCTCAATAGCTGTGCCAATGGCGTTGTCACCGTCAATATCGATAATGGCTTTGGCGCCGGCTACACCGCCAATAGCATCAACAAATTAAGCGCAAAATAACAAAAAATGAGAAACGAGAGGAAGAAAATAGATGAAAGCATTATATTTTGATTGTTTTTCCGGCATCAGCGGCGATATGACCTTGGGTGCCTTGTTGGATTTGGGTTTGGACCAGGAAGCGTTCCTGGCAGAAATGGCAAAAGTACACGTAGACGGATTTGAAATCAAAATCGGCCGTGTCAATAAAAATGGCATCGATGCCATGGATGTCGATGTGATTTTGGCAGAAGAAGAACATCATCACCATCATGACCATGATCACGATCACGAACATCCTCACACCCACGATCATGATCACGACCACGAACATCCTCATACCCACGACCATGATCATGACCACGAACATCCTCATACCCACGACCATGACCATGCTGCTATGCATACCCATGCCCATCCTCATACCCATGACCATGGTCACACCCATAGCCACGTTCATCGAAACCTCTTCGATGTCAACCATGTCATCGAAGAAAGCGGTATCTCCGACCACGCCAAAGCATTGGCCAAGGCCATCTTCCTTCGCGTTGCCCAGGCGGAAAGCAAAGTGCACGGAAAACCATTGGAAGAAGTCCACTTCCATGAAGTGGGCGCCCTGGACTCCATCGTGGATATCATCGGCACTGCCGTTTTGATGGATATGTTAAAGGTCGATGCCATCTATTCTTCCATTGTCAATGACGGCCATGGCTTCGTTTGGTGCCAGCATGGCTATATGCCAATCCCGGCCCCGGCCACTGCCGAAATCTTTGCCGCAAGCGATGTGCTCTATCGCCAAATCGATGTGGAAAAAGAATTGGTAACCCCAACCGGCGCCGCCATCGTGGCCGAACTTGCTTCTTCTTTTGGCACCATGCCTGCCATGAAGATTCTCAAAACCGGCTATGGCGCAGGGAAACGGGATAACAAAATCCCCAATGTGCTCCGCGTTGTGCTGGGCGAAGTGGTGGAAGCATGATCGAAAAAACACAAGATACCATCTGGGTGCTGGAAACCAACATCGATGACTGCTCCGGCGAAATTTTGGGCTATACCCTGGAACGGCTTTTGGCCGCCGGCGCCAGAGACGCCTTCTATCGCCCCATCTTTATGAAAAAAAACCGCCCCGCTTACCAGCTGACGGTGCTTTGTAAAGAAGAAGCCATCTCCACCCTGGAAGATATCATTTTCACCGAAACCACTTCCATCGGCATTCGTCGCCGCCAGGAAGTGCGTACCATCCTCACCCGCTCCTTTTCTTCCATCGAAACCCCATACGGTCCCCTGGAAGTCAAACAAGTGCATGTGGATGGAAAAATCCGAAACTACCCAGAATATGAGTCTGCCAAACGCCTGGCCCAGACCAACGGCGTGCCGCTACAGACCATTTATCGCTGCTGTCAGGAACAAAAAGATTAAGGCAAAAGCAGATTTCTAAAAAAAGTCTTTGTTTTTCTATTTTTCCTTTTTTAAGACTGCTTTAAAAGCGATTTTCCGAAAAGAAGTACTTCCCTAATAATAAAAAGCTGGAATCCTCTGTTTTTCAGGATTCCAGCTTTTTGTTTCGCATATATCTGCTCTAAAACGTGCCTTCCCTATCGTTTCTGTTGCACTGTCACTTGCTTTTTTTGCCCTCTCCATTCCGATAAAATCAGACCAAATAGCGTTAAGGCCGCCCCAAAAATCATGCCCTTTGTCATGGGCTCCTGTAAAACCAGCGCCGAAGTAATCATCGTAATCACCGGCGATAAGTAAAGATAGACACAAGTTTTCACCGACCCCAAAATGGCCACCGCATAACTCCATGTCACGAAACAAAGGGCACAGGCCCCAAACCCCAAAAATAAGAAGTTGGCCACAATCACCCCGTCCATAAACCGCTCCAACCCCAAATGGAAGTCCATCAAGCAGATGGCCGGTATCATAAATAACATTCCATAACAAAAGACACGTCTGGTGGTCAAAATCAAATCATACCCAAAAGAGCTGATTTTCTTTGTCAAATTAGAATAAAAAGCCCAAACCAGCCCTGCCGCCAACGCCAAAAAGTCTCCCTTTGGGTTCAAATGGAGGGCCGCTCCCTGCAAATGAATGATGGTGATGCCGCCCATGGCCACCACAAACCCCAGCAAAAAAAGAGGCCGCAACGGTTCTTTGGTCCTTTCAAAAAAGAGCCGCCGTACAATGTCCGTAAAAAAAGGCACCGTCGCCAATATGATACCCACATTGGAGGCCGTGGTGTAGGTCAATGCAATATTTTCCATCAAATAATATAAACAAACGCCGCATAAGCCGGCCGCCGCAAAGGTAAGCTCCTGCTTTTTTGTGGTGTGACAAAGCCTTGCCCGCTTTGCCAAAAACAGCGCCAAAAGCCCTAACGTAAAGCGGAAAAATAAGATTTCCACCGGTGTAAACTGCCGTAATAATACCTTCGTTGCAATAAATGTCGTTCCCCAAATTAAAATGGTCATCAACGCTAGGCCGTGTCCAACCCCTTGCCGCTGCTCCATTTTCATCCCTCACTTTCTTTTTCGTCAATCTGATTATACCCGTTTCCCCATCAAAAAACAACCCTCTCCACTTTGTTCAAAAATCCACCTCTTTTCCCCTCCTTTTTTTCCAAATCCTATGAAACAAAAAAGAAAAAAAGCGCTCCTTCTTCAAAAAAATGCAAATGTTCACAAATTATTTTCAAATTCTTTCTTCATATCTCTTGCGTTATCCGTAAAAAGTATTATAATATTTAAGAATAGCATTCCTTCTTTGTAACTGCTCGTACCATATCACGTACCGGTCAAACAGTGAAGGAAGAAAATTTAATCTAGGGGGAATTGTATCATGAAGTTCAGAACAATTGCGTTGACTGCCGTTGCAGCAACCACCATCACCACCACCGCTTTTGCTGGCGTTGGCATCACCGTAAACGGTGCTGCAGGTGTGGAAGGCACCATCGTAGATAGCAGAACCATTGCTCCTGCAGAAGCATTTGCAGCTGCTCTTGGTGCAACTGCTACCGTAGAAGGCGAAACCGTTACCATCGCAGACGAAGACACCACCATCGTTTTGACCGTTGGTTCTACCGCTGCAACCGTAACTGAAGCTGCTGAAGAAGTTGCTGCTACTGAAGTTGCTCCTGCTGAAGAAGCTGCTCCTGCTGAAGAAGTAGCTGCTACTGAAGTTGCTCCTGCTGAAGAAGTTGCTCCTGCTGAAGAAGTAGCCGCTACCGAAGTTGCTCCTGCTGAAGAAGCTACCGAAGAAACCGCTACCACCGAAGAAGCTGCTCCTGCTGAAGAAGCTACCGAAGAAACCGCTGCTACCGAAGAAGCTGCTCCTGCTGAAGAAGCTACCGAAGAAACCGCTGCTACTGAAGAAGCTGCTCCTGTAGAAGAAGTTGCTGGCGAAACCAAAGAAGCAGAAATCGCTCCATCTGTAGTAGATGGCGTAACCATGGTTCCTGTACGTTTCGTAGCTGAAGCTTTGGGCGCTACCGTTGCTTGGGATGACACAACCAAAACTGTAGCAATCACCACCGAAGATGCAGTAGTAGAAGTTCCTACCGAAGAAACGGAAGCTACGGAAGAAACCACTACCGAAGAAACCACTACGGAAGAAGCTACTACCGAAGAAACCACTACGGAAGAAACCGCTACTACCGAAGAAGCTCCAAAATATAACAACGACGACTGGATGCTGGATGACTAATCCGTACTCTTTTCGCGGACAAACCCATCGGGTAAGAGACCTTGTCTCTTACCCGATTTTTTTGCAAAAAAAGCCTGCACCATAAAAGCGGTTTTCCAAGAAGAAAACATGGTTTTTGTTTTTCTTCTGTGCTTCTTTGAAATTGCGATTGCAGTCTTTCGAAGAAAACTACCTCAGCAAAAATCAAAACCACTAGTAAACTAGTGGTTTGAACAACCCCTAGAAGGGGTATTGCGTGCGTATTCCCTAAAAGGGAATATCGAAGATTTGGCAACGCATTACAATCACAGGCAGCCACTTAAAG
>CALWGC010000025.1 GCA_944378105.1 uncultured Clostridia bacterium | reverse complement strand
CTTTAAGTGGCTGCCTGTGATTGTAATGCGTTGCCAAATCTTCGATATTCCCTTTTAGGGAATACGCACGCAATACCCCTTCTAGGGGTTGTTCAAACCACTAGTTTACTAGTGGTTTTGATTTTTGGGAAAGTGCGTTCAAGGGGATGTCTATTTTTGGGGAAGAATGGCGCTTTTTTTTCGCTCTAGGAACGGGAATTTGCCATAGGATTGTATGGGTACAAATTTGAGAAAGGCGGGAAAAACATGCAGCGTTACGACTTATATCAAGATATGGCAAACCGTACTGGCGGCGACATTTATATTGGTGTCATTGGCGGGGTGCGGACAGGAAAATCCACATTCATCAAGCGGTTTATGGATGAGGTGGTGTTAAACCGGATGGAAGATGAGCGGCAAAAGGCGCGTACCCAGGACGAACTGCCCCAAAGTGCCTCGGGGCGCACCATTATGACCACAGAGCCAAAATTCATCCCCAATGAGCCAGTGGAGCTGACGGTGGGCGACAACATTCAGTTTCGGGTGCGGATGATTGATTGTGTGGGGTATCTGGTGCCGGGGGCCGAAGGGCACATGGACGGAGAAATGCCAAGAATGGTACATACGCCATGGAGCAGCGACCCGATGCCTTTTGAGATGGCGGCGGAAATGGGCACCAAAAAAGTGATCAACGACCATTCCACCATTGGCATTGTGGTGACCACCGACGGCAGTATTACGGACATTCCAAGGGAGAACTATGTGCAGGCGGAAGAGCGGGTGATTTCGGAATTAAAAGAACTGGGCAAACCCTTTGTGGTGCTGCTCAATTCCACCCACCCTTACGACCAAAAGACGGTGGAACTGGCCGAGACATGTAGCGAAAATTATGGCGTCAAAGTGCTGCCGGTCAACTGTGCGCAGTTGAAAGAAGAGGATATTTATGAGGTGCTGGAACAGGTATTGCTGGAATTTCCGGTGGCAGAGGTACATATTACGTTGCCGCGGTGGGTGGATACCCTTGCTTTGGACCATCCGCTGAAACAGCAGATGGTGGAAGCGGCCAAGGGCATCATGGAGCAGGTGGATAAAATTGGCCAGGTCAAAGAAGTATTGGAACAGTTGGACGGGGAAAGCTGGCTGAGAAAACTGTATTTGGACCAGATTGACCTGGGGCGTGGCGTGGTGGAAGCAGAAGGCGCCCTGGCCGACGGGTTATTCTATGATGTGTTGAGCGAAACCATGGGGGTACCGGTGAAAGACGATTGCCAGCTCATTGGCATGATGCAGGAGATGAACCGGATGAAGGCCCGGTATGAAAAGATGGAATCGGCCATCAAAGAAGCGGAGCAGACCGGTTATGGCATTGTGATGCCCCACTTTGAAGACATCACGTTGGAAGAGCCGGAACTGTACCACCAGGGTAGCCGTTATGGCATTCGGTTGAAGGCCAAAGGAAAGAGCATGCATTTGATTCAGGCGGACATTGAAACGGAAGTGAGCCCCATGATTGGCAGCGAGGAGCAGACGAAGGCGTACTTGGCCGATGTGATGGCCGATTATGGCACCAATCCGGAAAAGATTTGGCAGCTGAATCTGTTTGGCCGCTCGTTGGAGTCGCTGGTGACGGAGGGGTTAAACGGAAAACTGTATCGGATGCCCCAGGATGCCCAGATGAAATTGCAAGAAACACTGGAAAAAATCATCAACGAAGGAAACGGCGGACTGATTTGCATTTTGTTATAACAAGGACTGAAAAAAGAGAAAGGCGAAGAAGGATTTCTTCTTCGCCTTTTGCAGTGGAAAAAAGAATGGGGTGTTTGCTTTTTTTACAAAATAGAATTGATTTTTTTGGTGAAAAATGATATAGTAAAATCCTTGCAATGGTGTTTTTGGCGGCATTTGAAGCCGCTTTTTATTTGTCTGAAAACAGAAAGGATTGTTTATGGAACATTTGAAATTTGAAGAGTTACCCATTTCAAAAGCCACCTTACGGGCGGTGTTGGAGATGGGTTTTGAAGAAGCAACGCCCATTCAATCGGAAGCCATTCCACTGATTTTAAATGGGTCGGACGTCATTGGCCAAAGCCAGACAGGGACAGGGAAAACCGCTTCCTTTGGTATCCCTTGTTTGGAACACATTGACCCCCAAAGCCGGAAATTACAGGCACTGATCCTTTGCCCCACCAGAGAATTGGCGATCCAGGTGAGCGAAGAATTTCGGAAGCTTTTGAAATTTCGCTCTAATATCATGGTGCTGCCTATTTATGGCGGTCAGCCCATTGACCGGCAGATTTTGTCGTTGAAAAAAGGGGTGCAGGTGGTCATCGGGACGCCGGGACGCGTCATGGACCACATGAGACGGCGGACGTTAAAGATGGACCATGTGAAGTATGTGGTGTTGGATGAAGCGGACGAGATGTTAGACATGGGCTTTCGGGAGGACATGGAGACCATTCTTTCCCAGGTGCCCGAAGAGCGGCAGACGGTGATGTTTTCGGCCACCATGAGTCCAGAGATTTTGGAACTGAGCAAACTTTATATGAAAGAGCCGGAACTGGTAAAAATTTCTAGAAAAACATTGACGGTTCCCCAGATTGAACAGGTGTATTTTGATGTGAAAGAAAAATATAAGCTGGAAGCCCTTTGCCGGTTGATTGATAGTTATGAGCCAAAGCTTGCCATTGTGTTTTGTAACACCAAGCGGCGGGTAGATGACGTGGTGGAACAACTGTTGGGGCGGGGGTATTTTGCCGACGGGCTCCATGGCGACTTGAAACAGACCCAGCGGGACCGGGTGATGCAAAAATTCCGCAATGGCTCCATTGAAATTTTGGTGGCCACGGACGTGGCGGCCCGGGGCATTGATGTGGACGATGTGGACATGGTGTTTAACTATGACTTGCCCCAGGACGAGGAATATTATGTGCACCGCATTGGCAGAACCGGCCGGGCCGGGCGCAGCGGCAAGGCCTTTACCTTCTGCACCGGAAAAGAAATTTATAAACTGCGGGACATCATGCGCTACACCAAAACGAAGATTATCCAGCAAAAACTGCCCACACTGACCGATATGGAAGCCACCAAGACCGGCATCTTTATGGACAAGGTGAAAGCCGTCATGGAAGAAGGCAGTCTGAACCGGTTTGCAGAGATTGTGGAACAGATTATGGAAGGCGCCGGAGAAGATTGTTCGGCGATGGATGTGGCGGCGGCGTTGGTGAAGATGCAGCTGGGCGACAGTTTTGCCGATTTTAATGAAGCAGAAAATGATTTGAATACACCAAACAAATTTGTGGGAGCCAAAAAGGACACGGAAGAAAAGGGCGAAATGGTGCGCCTTTTTATCAATGCCGGGCGCAACAGCCAAATAAGGGCCAAGGATATTGTGGGCGCCTTTGCAGGAGAAACGGGGATGCCCGGAAAGCTCATTGGTTCCATTGAAATTTATGACGACTTTACCTATGTGGACGTGCCATATTCCTATGCCAAAGACATTGTGCGACAGATGGAAGGCAACAAAATCAAAGGCCGCAAAGTCAATGTGGAGCGGGCCAAAAAAGGGAAAATCACAAAACCCGGCCAGCGCCGCAAAGAGGAAAAGGGTAGCAGAGGAAAAAGAAGTTGACATTTTTTGTTTTTGTGATAAGATAGTAAAGAAATCAGATAAAAAAGCTGTGAAGGTGAAAAGTAGCCTTTTTTTAGCGCCGGCAGAGAGAAAACCTCATGGGCTGCAAGGGTTTTTGGGTGCGAAAGAGGGGAAGTTCCCACCGGAGCTGGTTTTCTGAACCATTTTGCAAGTAGGAAAACCCGTTTGGCCGCGCGTTAGGCGGAAATGCTTTTGATGGAAAGCAGGAGTGCCTGTCAAAGGAAATTGGCAGGAAGCAGGGTGGTACCACGGAATCAGTCTTAATGGCCTTCGTCCCTTTTTTGAGGGAGGAAGGCTTTTTTGATGCGAAAAAAGGAAACACCATGGATTTTTCAGGAAGGAGTCTAACAACAATGAAAGACAAATTGCGCAACATTCACGAAACGGCGCTCAAAGCCCTTTCGGAAGTAACCGAAGCAAAGGCTTTGGACGAAATGAAAGTGAGTCTTTTGGGCAAAAAAGGCGAATTGACGGCCATTTTAAAAGGCATGAAAGATTTGACGGCAGAAGAACGCCCCATCATTGGGGAGATGGCCAACAAAGTGCGGGCCGATATTGAAGCAAAAATTGACGAAATGAAAAAAGAATTGGCTGCTGCAGAATTGGAACGCCGGTTGGAAACAGAAACGCTGGATGTGACCATGCCGGGCAAAGAATGTGCCTGCGGCCACAAACACCCCATGAGCATTGTCATTGACGAAATCACCGATATTTTCCGCGGCATGGGCTATTCCATTGCCGAAGGCCCAGAAGTGGAAAAAGATTACTATAACTTTGAAGCGCTGAACATTCCGGCCAACCATCCGGCCAAGGATGAACAGGATACTTTTTATATCAACGGCGACATCTTGCTGCGTACCCAGACTTCTCCGGTACAGGTGCGCGTGATGGAAAAAGGGGAACTGCCTATCCGTGTGGTTTGTCCTGGGGCCGTATACCGTTCTGACGAAGTGGATGCCACCCATTCCCCCATCTTCCATCAGTTGGAAGGCCTGGTGGTGGACAAAGGCATCACCATGGGCGACTTGAAAGGCGCTTTGGCTGTATTTGCTAAAGAATTGTTTGGGGAAGACACGAAGGCACGTTTCCGTCCACATCACTTCCCTTTTACGGAACCAAGTGCAGAAATGGACGTGACTTGCTTTGCCTGCGGCGGGGAAGGCTGCCGGGTATGCAAGGGCGAAGGATATATTGAACTTCTGGGCTGCGGCATGGTGCATCCAAAAGTATTGCGCATGAGCGGCATTGATCCGGACGTATACAGCGGCTTTGCCTTTGGTATGGGCTTGGAACGTGTGGCGATGCAGCGTTATGGCATCACTGACTTACGTCTTTTGTTTGAAAACGACATGAAGTTCTTAAAACAGTTCTAAGAAAGGGGAGAAAACACAGATGGATATTTCAATGTCCTGGTTGAAGGATTATGTGGATGTGGACGTGGATGTGAAAACCTTTGTGGAAGACATCACCTTAAGCGGTTCCAAAGTGGAAGGATATACGGAAATTGCCAAAGACATCGCAGGCGTTGTGGTGGGCAAGGTGCTTTCCATTGAAAAACATCCCGATGCAGATAAATTGGTGGTAACGAAAATTGATGTGGGCGCGGCAGAACCATTGCAGATTGTCACCGGCGCCAAGAACTTATATGTGGGGGCCTATGTGCCAGTGGCCACCCATGGCTCCACGTTGGCCAATGGCGTGAAGATCAAAAAAGGCAAACTGAGAGGCGTGGAAAGTAACGGGATGCTTTGTTCTGTAGAAGAACTGGGCTGCGACAGACACGATTTCCCAGAGGCACCGGAAAACGGGATTTATATTTTCCCAGAACCACAGGAATTGGGCGCCGATGCCAAAGCTTGCATGGATTTGGAAGATACGGCGGTGGAATTTGAAATTACATCCAACCGTCCCGACTGTTTCAGCATGGTAGGTCTGGCCAGAGAAACGGCAGCCACCTACAAAAAAGAATTCCGTTTCCCAGAAATTTCGGTGAAAGAAGAAGCCGAAGGCGACATCAACGACATGGTTTCGGTGGAAATCCAAAACCCCCAACTGTGCCCTCGGTATGTGGCCAGAGTGGTGAAAAACGTAAAAATTGGGCCTTCTCCCCGCTGGATGAGAAAACGGCTGCGTTCTGTGGGGATTCGTCCTATCAATAATATTGTAGACATCACCAACTATGTGATGCAGGAATTGGGTCAGCCCATGCATGCTTTTAGCATTGACACCATCAAAGACCACAAAATCATTGTCCGCAATGCCAAAGAAGGGGAAACCTTTACGACGTTGGACGGCGTGGAAAGAAAGCTGGATCCATCGATGCTGGTGATTTCTGATCCAGAAAAGGCTGTGGCCGTAGCCGGTGTGATGGGCGGCGAAAACTCCATGATTACGGGAGATACGGCAGCGGTATTATTTGAATCGGCCAACTTCAACGGGCCTTCTGTCCGGATCACGGCCAAAAAACTGGGGATGCGTACCGATGCTTCTTCCAAATATGAAAAAGGATTGGACCCCAACATTTGCCAAACTTGCGCCGACCGGGCCGTACAGTTGGTGGAACTACTGGGCATCGGGGAAGTGGTCAAAGGCAGCGTAGATTGCTATCCAGCACCTTTGAAACCATGGACCCTTTCTTATGACCCAGAGTGGATCAACGCTCTTTTGGGCACCAAGGTATCGGAAGAAGAAATGGCCCAGATTTTTGAACGGATTGAACTGAAAGTAGATAGAGAAAACCATGTGGTGACGGTACCTACGTTCCGTCCAGACCTGGAAGCCCAGGCCGACTTGGCAGAAGAAGTGGCCAGATTCTATGGCTATGACAAAATTGAGCCAACCTTGGCTGCGGGCACCCCAACGGTGGGCAAAATGACTTATGCGCAGAAAATCACGGCCATGGTAAAACAGGCCATGATTGCAAACGGTCTTTCGGAAGCGATGCATTTTACCTTTGAAAGCCCGAAAGTGTTTGATAAATTGCGCATTGCGCAAGACTCCAAGCTGCGGGATGTGGTGAAGATTGCAAACCCACTGGGCGAAGATTTCTCGGTGATGCGTACCACCACGTTAAACGGTATGCTTAACTCTCTTTCCACCAACTATAACCGGAGAAACGAAACGGCAGCACTTTTTGAAGTGGGCAAAATTTATTTGCCAAAGAGCCTGCCTTTGACGGAACTTCCCGACGAACCACACCGCTTGACCATTGGTCTTTATGGCAAGGATATGGATTTCTTTACGGCCAAGGGCATTTTTGGTTATTTGTATAAAGTGTTGGGCATGGAAGACAAGGTGGAATATCGGGCAGAAAAAGAACTGCCTTTTATGCATCCAGGCCGCACGGCTGTGATGGAAATTGACGGCTGCGACATTGGGTTTGTGGGCGAACTGCATCCATTGGTGGCAGAAAATTATGGCATTGGTACCCGGGCCTATATCGGTGTGGTGGACGTAGATGCTTTGGTGGAAGAAAGCGATTTGGTGAAAGCTTATCGTCCGCTGCCAAAATTCCCGGCTGTGACCCGCGACATTTCCATGGTCATCAAAGAAGAAGTGCCGGTACGGGAAATTGAAAAAGTGATTGCAGCAAATGCCGGAAAGCATTTGGAAAGCATTACGCTTTTTGACGTTTACACCGGGGCGCAGATTGAAAATGGATTTAAGTCTGTTTCTTATTCCATCAAATTCCGGGCAGAAGACCGGACGCTGGTGGATGAAGATGTGACCGGGGCCATGAAACGGGTGCTGGATGCATTGGAAAAAGAATTGGGCGCCATTTTGAGAGATAAATAAACGAAAAGAAGGGTTTTGTATCAAAAACACCAGTAGGTGTATTGGGCAAAGGTAGGAGGAGAGGGTGAAATACCATGATCCGCCGAAAAAGCCGTACTGATTAGAAAAAACAGGAGAGAAGATACCACCTTTGACGAAAAAGAAAAGGTGGTATCTTTTTTTAGAAGGAAAATTTCCTTTTGTCCGAAGTCTTGGGGGAGCAGGCGGATGGAATGGAAGTTTTGACAGAAACATCTGGGGATGTTTGGAGAAAAAGGAGGACATTTATGTTTCAAAAAGCAGATAAGAAGCTGGTGATTTTATCGATGATTGCACTGGCTGCTATTATTATTCCGATTATTGTGATTCCGACTTCTGTGGTCAATGGCGTAGGGGCGCTGTATGCGTTTATGACGTCGGATTTAGCGTGGTTATTTTTGTGGATTGGTGTGATTTGTTTTGTAGGTGCCGTTTTATTGATTGTCAGCAAATGGGGCGATATTCGTCTGGGGGGGAAAGATGCCGTACCCCATTATAAAACATTTACTTGGATTTCCATGATGCTTTGTTCTTCGTTGGCAGCTGGGATTTTGATTTTTGGGATGTGCGAATGGATGTATTATGTAACGGGAACGCCCTTTGGCGTGGAGCCAGGGTCAGCGCAGGCTTATGAATACGCTTCGGCCTATGGGATGTTCCACTGGGGGTTTTCTGCATGGGCCTTTTATTTGCTGCCAGGAGTCGCCATTGGGTATTTGTAAAAACACGGTACGTATTTCGGTGCTTTGCGAAGACGTGCTGACAGGCGCAAAAGGATGGCACAAGCCGGTGAGATGGATTATTGACTTATTATTTGTGCTTTGCTACTTTGTGGCTGTTATGACCACGGTTGGGATTGGGACTCCGGTGTTAGGGGAATTGTTAAGTGATTTAACGGGGATTCCCAATTCGTTTGCTTTAAAAATTGGTGTTATCATTATTTTCTGTGTGTTCTTTACGCTGTCCACATCCAAAAGCATTGCCAAGGGGATGGGGAAAATCAGCGATTTTAATATTTGGTTAGCGATTTTGTTTTTCGCCTATGTATTGGTTGTGGGAGACACCAGTTTTATTTTAAATAATATCACCATGGCCGTTGGCACCAATATCCGAGAATTTGTGCGAATGAGCTTTAACAGCGACGCCATTATGCAGACCGGGTTTGTACAAAACTGGACGATTTTTTATTGGGCCTGGTATGTGGCGTTGGCGGCTTTATGCGGTACCTGGGTGGCCAGAACGTCCTATGGCAGAACATTACGGGAAATTACCATTGCCAATACGGTTTTGGCGCCGTTGGCCTGCTGGATTACTTTTGGTATTTTAGGCAATTACGGTATGGCGCTGGAGTTATTCCATGGCGTAAACCTGTCGGGCGTCATTGGCGAAGTGGGCAACAACGGGGTAACACTGATGGTGTTAAAAGAGATGCCCTTTGCAAAACTTTGTATCGTAGTCTTTTTCGTTTTAATCTTTTTCAACTTGGCAACCACTTGTACAGCAAACGGAACTTCGTTGAGTATGTATACCTCTAAAAACTTGCAGGGGGACGAGGAACCAAGCCCGATGTTTAAAACGTTTTGGTGTTTCCTGTTTTTGGTGTTGCCGGTGGGTATTTTGTTATTGGAACACAACGTGGAAGGGCTGAACGTATTACAGACCATTCAATCGATGATTACTGTTTCTGCGCTGCCGGTTTTATTTGGTTTATTCTGGCTATTTTACGCCTTTGTAAAACAAATTCGCAAAGACATTCAATCGGGTGAATTATTGGATGCAATTCCGCAAAACAAGCAGTATAAATGGGGCAATCTCAAACGCTAAGGAGGAAAGGGGAAAATGGGAATGGGACAGATGCCCTTTGTGAAAAAGGATAACGAGAGAGGTGGAATCATGCGATTATCGACAGAGGCATTGGAGCAGGCGGCGTGGCTGACCAAAGAGATGATTCGTTTTCCCAGCTATGAAGCAGAAGGCAAACGGGCCTTATTGCGTTGGTTAGAGGATTATATCAAGAAAGAAGTGCCACAAGCGACGGTTTATACTTATGATATGGATACGACGGAGCCGTATTTTGCGGCGGTGCTTCGGTGTGAAGAAGCTAAGTTTCGCTTGATGCTACAAGGGCATATTGATGTAGTTTCTCCCGAGGGAATGGAAGAACCTTATTCGGGCCGGGAAGAAGGAGGCAACATTTATGGACGTGGCGCTTCGGATATGAAAAGCGGTTGTGCGTGCAATATTGTGGCCTTTTTGGAGGCGGCCAAGTTGGAGCGAACGGGGGAAATTTGGCTGGTTTTTAGTAGCGATGAGGAATACAGTGCGGCAGAAATGGGAAAGGCATTTTCCAGCCAACAGTTACCGGTGATGGATTTAGCCGTGATTCCCGAATGTACTTCCGGAAAAATGTCCGTGGCCCATAAAGGCAATGCATGGTTACAGGTGGATTTTTTTGGAAAAAGTGCCCATGCCAGCGACCCTTCCAAAGGGAAGAACGCCATTTCCATGGCCAATCGATTTTTGACCAAGCTGGAAGCTTATTTAGAGCACGCCTATGACCAACAGGAAGACCCCATTTGTGGAAAACCGGTGATGAATGTGGGGGTCATTTGTGGAGGTTCTGCGCCCAATGTGGTGCCGCCAAAGTGTACGGTGAAAATCGACAAGCGGTATTTACCGGGAGATACGGTGGACACCTTCATCGGAGAAATGGAACAGATTTTGGCCCAATGCAAGGAAGAAGACGCAGCATTTGAAGGGAAAGTTTCGGGGATTGTTGATTGTACGCCATTGAAATTTGATGTCAATTCGCCCTTATGTCAAAGGGTGATGCAGGCAATCAATCGGGTGCGGGAAACGGAAGTAGAAGTAGGTTTTCTGCCCGGATGGGGCGAAGGCGGTTTTATTCAAAACTTTGGGATTCCTACATTTTATCTGGGACCCGGGTTAATGGAGGAAGCCCATACGCCGACGGAATATGTACCGGTGAAAGAAATTCATCAAGTGGCAGAAGAAATGTTTCAAATTGTTCTGGAAACGTGCGTCGAAAAGTAGAATCATTTGCAGATGATCCAGGAAAATTGACTTTTATTATAGACAAAGAAAGAAAAAACTGATAGAATAACCATAAAGTTTTGGGCGGAAAGCAGAGCTTTTCGCCTTTTTTCTTCCAAAGAGAGCGGGAGGCTTTGAAAAGAATAGGGGCTTTTGAAAGCACTCCAATGGTGGAAAAGAAGGGAGGATTGTGGTTTTTGGAAGAAAAGGAGAGAACAAAAGGGGGTTATGCATTGGAATTTATATTAACAATTATTCAAACCATTTCGGACTTTTTATGGGGCACACCAATGACAGTAGCGCTGGTGGGCACCGGGCTTTATTTATCCATCAAATTAGGATTTGGATACAACTTTCGTCATGTGAAATTCAATTTCCAAAACACCTTTGGCAAAATGTTCAAAGGAAACGGGGACGGAGAAGGAACGGTTTCCGGTTTTGGGGCGGCCTGTACGGCCATGGCCAACACCATCGGCGTCGGCAACATTGGCGGCGTGGCGACGGCCATCACCATGGGCGGTCCTGGGGCCGTGTTTTGGATGTGGTTTTCCGGGCTTTTGGGCATGAGCACCAAGGCTTGTGAAATCATTTTGGGGCAAAGATATCGGGTACGGTATGAAAAATCCATGGACGAGTACCTTTGCGACCGTTCTTTCGTGATGAAAAACGCCTTTGGATGGAAAAAAGGCTCGGTGGTACTGGCCTTTTTCGTATTCATTTTTGGGCCATGGACCAACGCAGTACAGACAGAGTCGGTGACCAGTTCTCTATATGAAGCATTTCAGATTCCGCCCATTGCATCGGTGGTATTTGTGGCTGTGACATATTTTATCACCGTTGGCGGCGGGTTGCGAAGAATTGCCAACATCATGGAGCGGGTGGTGCCTTTTATGGCCTTGGCCTATATCTTGGGCGGCATTGGCATTGTGATTATGAATATTGATACATTGCCATCGGTGATTGCATTGATTTTTAAAAGCGCCTTTACACCCATGGCAGGCGTTGGCGGGTTTGCCGGGGCCACGGCCAGAGATGCCATTCGTTACGGCATTGCCCGTGGGCTTTATTCCAACGACGCCGGTACCGGCTATGGCATTGTGGCCCATGCTTCGGCCATTACGGACCACCCGGTGCGTCAGTCTGCTTGGGGCTGGGGCGAAGTATTTTTGGACACCATTGTGGTTTGCTCGGTGACGGCCTTTTCTTTGATTTTGACCAATTCTTACATTGACTATGCCGATGTAACCAGCTCTCAGCTGACGACGGTGGCATTCCGGGTGGCCTATGGCAATGCAGGCAGCATGTTCATGGGGTTAGCCATTACGGTATTTGCCTGGACGACGATCATCGGGATGTATTACAGCTGTTCCAAATCGGTAAACTATGCCTTTGGGGATACGCCATTAAACAAAAAAATGACACCAGTTTATATGATTTATTTCATTATTCCGGCTTTGGTGTTCTATGATTTGGAAGCAGACCTGCTTTGGGCCTTTACGGACTTATTAAGCGCCATGTATGTGGTGATTACACTGGTATTTATTTATGGCAAGCGGAAGGAAATTTTCCGGCTCTATAACGATTTCTGGAATCGGTTTATTCCAGCCATCGAACGGGGAGAAAAACCAGAGCCGGTGGCCTATGACACCATTGAGAAAGAAAGAAAATAAAATAATTTGCAGAAATATACGATTTTTTGCACAATTATATAGACATTGTGAGTGAAAAATGGTAGAATGATGCTAATGTTTTTTCAGGCGAAAGGCAGGGCTTTTCGCCTGTTTTTTGTTTTCAGGGAAAGAGGGGAAGGAAAAATGGATGAATTTCGCTTTGCGGCGAAAAAGACGGTGCCGGTGCTTTGTGGGTACTTATTTATGGGGGCGGCCTTTGGGCTATTATTTGTCAGTGCCGGGTTTCCTTGGTATGCGGCGCTTGCTTGCAGTTTATTGATTTATGCTGGATCGGTGCAATATGCCTTTGTGCCGCTTTTGGCACAGCATGCGTCCCTTGGGATGATTGGGGCCACGACGCTATTATTAAACGCCAGACATATTTTTTATGGGCTTTCTTTTGTGGAATCGTTTCAGAAGGCGGGGAAGGCGCGGCCGTATTTGATTTTTGCGCTGACAGACGAGACGTATTCGCTGCTTTGTGGTACGGCGGTACAGCCACCGATGCGGCAGGGGCGTGTGTTTTTTTGGATTAGTTTATTGGACCAATGTTATTGGATTTTGGGCACGGCCATCGGGGCCTTTGCCGGTACGGCGCTGCCCTTTGATATGACGGGTGTGGATTTTGCCATGACGGCGCTGTTTGCAGTGATTTTTGTGGAGCAATGGAAAAGCGCCAAAAGCCACAGACCGGCCATCACGGGGCTTGTGATTGCGGTGGTATTTTTGATTGTGTTAGGGCCGGAGCAATTTTTGTTGCCGACACTTTTGGTGACGGTGTTTTTCTTATTGTTACAGCGGAAAAAATTGGAAGGGGTGATTGGGCATGAGTGAGACGACGATGTTTTTGAGCATTTTGGTTTGTGCCATTTGTTCGTTTATCCCGCGGGTGCTGCCCTTTCTTTGTTTTAATGGAAAAAAAGAAGTTCCCCGGACAGTGACCTATCTGGGGAACACGTTACCGATGGCGGTGATGGCCGTTTTGGTGATTTATTGCATCAAAAGTGTATCGCTTTCGGCGCCAAGGGAAAGTGCGTTTCAGCTTTTGGCGGTGGCGGTGGCCATGGCGTTACACTGGTGGAAAAACAGCCCGTTACTTAGCATCGGGGTTTCGACGATTCTTTATATGGTGCTGCTGCGCCTTTAGAGGGTACCGGGGCGCATGAGGCCGTTACCGAGCCGCTCCAGTTTATCTTTGGCGGAAAGGGCAGAGGAATCGGAGCTATTTTCAATTTGTTTTCGAATGTCTTGCATTTTTTGATCCACTTGGGCGATGGTGGTGGCACATTCGGCCAGTTGATTATAAATCTCTTCTTCGTTGGCCACCATCTTTTTATACTTCAGCTGATGCTCCAGGCTGGCCCAAAAGTCCATGGCAATGGTGCGGATTTGGATTTCCACCCGCATGGATTGGGTACGGTCGGAGAAAAAGACAGGAATTTCGATGATCATATGATAGCTACGGTAGCCATTGGGTTTGGGATTTTTGATGTAATCTTTTACTTTGATGACGGTGACGTCGTCTTGGGAGCCCAGCATTTCGGCTACTTCATAGATATCGTCAATGAAAGAACAGATGACGCGAATACCGGCCACGTCGTTTAAGTGTTCCACAATGGAAGGGGCGGAAACTTCCCAACCGTTGCGCTGGAGCTTTTGGATGATGCTGACCGGTTTTTTGACCCGTTGGGTGATAAACTCGATGGGGTTGCGGCTATTGCGCATGGCCAGGTCATCGTTGAGGATTTCCAGTTTGGTGCGCACTTCGCGAATGGCCGAGTTATACATCATCATAATTTCTTGAAACTGCCAAGTTTCTTCAATAAAAGCGGCGGCCTCTTTGGAAAGACCGGCGGGTTTTGCAAAATTTTTTTCTACTTTCTCTTTGATGGATAGTGTATCCGGCAAAGAAATCACTCCTTTTTTCTGCCAGAGGCAGCATTTGATGATTTGGGTTTCTTCTTTTTCATTATAACACGGTTTTCGACAAAAAAAAGGACTGTTTTGGAAACAAAATGAAAAGAAACTATGAAGTTTCTTGGAAGAAACATTGATTTTAGGTGGAAGGTATGATATTGTATTATAATAGGTAAATTGGGCGGCAAAGGCTTTGCCGCAGCGATAAAGGAGAGATTACAAATGGAAACCGTTTCCGGAAAAAGAACAAGTTCCGATTTGGAAATTGCCGAAATGCTCAGTCAGCAAGACGGCGACATGGTGCAAACCCATGGCATGATTTATTCCATCAAGGACATGGGCGATTTTGGGTTTGTGACGCTGCGCAAACGCAACGGCATTGTGCAGTGTGTTTGGAACAAGGACACTTGCAACTGTGATATCAAGTCTTTGGGCGTAGAATATTCGGTGCGGGTGAAAGGCAGTCTGAAAAAAGACGACCGGGCCCCCAACGGATTGGAAATTCATCTGACGGAAGTGGAAGTGCTGACGACACCGAAGGAAGCGCCGGGCATCAATCTTTCCAAACGGAAATTGGGTGTGACGCTGGAAAAGAATATGGAACTGCGGCCCATTACGCTGCGTAATGTGCGGGAGAGAGCCATCTTTAAACTGCAAGAAGGTGTGGTAAAAGGCTTCCGTGATTACTTGATGAGCCAAGGCTTTACGGAAATTCACACACCAAAGATCGTGGCCAGCGGTGCAGAAGGCGGCGCCAACATTTTCAAAATGGACTATTTTGGCCGCAAAGCATATTTGGCCCAAAGCCCACAGTTCTACAAACAAACCATGGTTGGCGTATTTGAAAAAGTGTTTGAAGTGGCTCCCGTATTCCGGGCAGAAAAACACAACACCACCCGCCATTTGAACGAATATATGGGTTTGGACCTGGAAATGGGCTTTATTGATAGTTTTACGGATGTGATGGAAGCAGAAACGGGCGCCATCAAAAACATCATCAAAACTTTGAATGAAGAATATGCCAGAGAATTAAAGATTTTGAATGTGACGCTGCCAGAAGTGGACGAAATTCCATGTGTGCGCTTTAAAGACGCAAAAGAAATGGTGGCCGCCGAATATGGCCGCAAAATCAAAGATCCTTATGATCTGGAACCAGAAGAAGAGCAGCTGATTAGTAAGCTCTTCAAAGAAAAATACAACAGCGAATTTGTATTTGTCACCCACTATCCGGTGAAAAAACGTCCGTTCTATGCCATGGACGATCCGGAAGATCCAAAATATACCTTAAGCTTTGACCTGCTCTTCCGCGGCATGGAAGTGACCACCGGCGGTCAGAGAATCCATGATTATGACATGCAGGTGGAAAAAATGATTGCCAAAGGCTTGAATCCAGAAGATTTCACCGACTTTTTGATGATCCACAAACACGGCATGCCTCCTCACGGTGGATTGGGCATGGGGCTGGAACGCTTCTGCATGAAGTTGATGGATGAAAGCAATGTCCGTGTGGCATCTCTCTTCCCAAGAGACTTGTCCAGACTGACACCCTGATGAAACACAAAGAGAACAAAAAGGCGAGTTCTTTTGCAAAAAAGGCTCGTCTTTTGATGCGAAAAACGGGGATAGAAAGGAAGATTGTATGAAAATCACAGACGAAATGATTGATTACATCGGTATTTTGGCCAGACTTCAGCTGGACGAGAGCGAGAAGGAAAGCGCCAAAAACGAAATGGAAAAAATCATCAACTATATGGACGTGCTCAACGAAGTGGATACCACCGGCATCGAAGCCATGAGCCATGCCTTTCCGGTGAAAAACGTGTTCCGGGAAGACGAAGTGCGGCCTTCGGTGGATCGCGAACTGATTACCCTCAATGCACCAAAGAAGAAAGACGGCTGCTTCCAGGTGCCTAAGACGGTGGAATAAGAGGAGGAGTACCGATGGATTGGATGAACATGAGTGCCCTGGAAGTGGGCAAGAAAATAAAGGCGAAAGAGATTGGCGTAGAAGAAGTGACCAAGGCCGCCTTGGACCGCATTGCTGAAAAGGACAAGGATGTCAACGCCTTTATCACCGTTTGCGCTGACGAAGCCATGGCCCAGGCCAAAAAGGTGCAAAAGGGCATTGACGAAGGAACATTGACTTCGCCTTTGGCCGGCGTGCCGATGGCCGTGAAAGACAACATGTGCACGAAGGGGATTTTGACCACTTGTGCATCGAAGATTTTGACTGGGTTTAAACCGTTTTATTCTTCCACGGCAGTGAACCGTTTGGAAGAAGCAGGGGCCGTGATTTTGGGCAAATTGAACATGGACGAATTTGCCATGGGTTCCACCAGCGAAACTTCTTTTTATGGCCCTGTGGTAAACCCTTGGGGTACCCAAAGAAGCCCTGGCGGCTCCAGCGGCGGTTCGGCGGCAGCCGTGGCCGCAGGCGAAGCCTTCTATACTTTGGGTTCTGACACCGGCGGCTCCATCCGTCAGCCGGCTTCTTTTTGCGGCGTGACCGGTTTGAAACCGACCTATGGTTCGGTTTCTCGGTATGGCCTCATTGCCTATGCTTCTTCTTTGGACCAGATTGGACCTTTGGGCAAAAACGTGGAAGACGTGGCCGAAGTACTTTCCATCATCAGCGGCCATGACCCAAAAGACAGTACTTCTGTGGCAGCAGGCGCCATCCAGACCCAGCTGACCGGCGACATCAAAGGCAAACGCATTGGGATTCCAAAGGAATACTTTGGCGATGGGTTGCAGGCCGATGTGAAGGAACGGGTACTGGCGGCAGCCAAAAAGCTGGAAGAAATGGGCGCCATTGTGGAAGAATTTTCTATGCCGGAAACGGATTATGCGATTCCCGCTTACTATATCATTGCCTGCGCCGAAGCCAGCAGCAACTTGTCCCGGTTTGACGGGGTGAAATATGGCTATGCAGCGCCGGAATACAAGGATTTGACGGACTTGTATTATAAATCCAGAAGCCAAGGCTTTGGCATGGAAGTCAAACGCCGGATTATGATTGGCGCTTTCGTACTTTCCAGCGGCTATTATGATGCTTACTATAAAAAAGCATTACAGGTGAAAGCCGTCATCAAACAGAGCTTTGACCGCGCCTTTGGAAAATTTGATTGCATCTTGAGCCCAACGGCGCCAACCACGGCATTGAAACTGGGCGAAAGCTTGAGCGACCCACTGAAAATGTACTTGGGCGATATTTATACCGTATCGGTGAACTTGGCAGGGCTTCCTTCTTTGGTGGTACCTTGTGGCTTTGACAAAGAAGGGCTTCCGGTGGGGTTACAGCTGACGGGCCAGGCCTTTACGGAAAGCCAGCTGCTGAACATTGGTTATGCCTTCCAGCAGGCCACCGATTATCATTTGCATTTGCCAGAAACAAAGAAGGAGGCGTAAGGCATGGACTATATTACAACGATGGGGTTGGAAGTGCATACCGAGCTTTCCACCAAAACAAAAATCTTTTGCAACTGTTCCACGGAATTTGGCGGGGAACCAAACACCCATGTGTGCGAAGTGTGCTCCGGTATGCCGGGGACGCTGCCGGTATTAAACCGCCAGGTGGTGGAATATGCCATCCGGGTGGGCATTGCTACCAACTGCGAAATTACCCAATATAACAAATTTGACCGGAAGAACTATTTCTATCCCGACTTGCCAAAGGCCTACCAGGTGAGCCAGTTATATCTGCCCATCTGCCGCAATGGCCATATTGATATTGAAGTAAACGGCAAGAAAAAGGCCATTCGGATTCATGAAATCCACATGGAAGAAGACGCCGGGAAACTGATTCACGATCCTTGGGATGACTGCACGCTGGTGGACTACAACCGTTGTGGTGTGCCACTGTTGGAAATCGTATCGGAACCGGATTTTGAAACAGGCGAAGAAGTCATTGCGTATTTGACGAAGCTGAAAGCCATTTTGCAATACACCGGGGTTTCCGATTGTAAGATGGAACAAGGTTCCCTGCGTGCCGACGTGAACCTTTCGGTGCGTCCTGTGACCACAGACGAACTGGGGACCAGAACGGAAATGAAAAACATCAACTCCTTTAAAGCCATTGCAAGAGCCATTGAAGGGGAGCGGAAACGCCAGATTGAAGTCATCGAAGAAGGCGGCCGGGTGGTACAGGAAACGAGAAGATGGGACGACAACAAGGGCGCAAGCTTTGCGATGCGTTCTAAAGAAAACGCCCAGGATTATCGTTATTTCCCAGAACCAGACCTGGTGCCCATTGAAATCAGCGACGAATGGATTGCTCGGGTGAAAAGCGAAATGCCAGAACTGCCCGATGCAAAGAAAGCAAGATATTTGGCCGATTATGGCTTGCCGGAATATGACGTGGACATCATCACGGGAAGCAAATATCTGGTGGAAATTTTTGAACAGGCGTTGGCCGCTTGCAATGAGCCAAAAGAAGTATCCAACTGGATCATGGGCGAAGTATTGCGTTTGGCGACAGAAACAAGCACTGATGTGGAAGACATCTCCTTTGATTTTGCAAACCTGGGCAAACTGATTTTGCTGGTGAAGAAAAACGTGGTGAACCGCCCAACGGCCAAGGAAGTCTTTGAAAAAATGTTCAAGGAAAACGTGGAACCGGAACAGTATATCAAAGAAAACGGCCTGGAAATGGTACAAGACGACAATTTGGTACGGGAAATTGTGGTGAAAGTGCTGGCAGACAATCCAAAGAGCATTGCAGAATGGAAAGAAGGAAACGAAAAAGTAACCCGTTTCTTGATGGGCCAGTGCATGAAACAACTGAAAGGAAAAGCCGACCCAGGAACGGTCAATGCCGTGATTGCAGAAGAATTGGCCAAACTGTAATCAGGCAGAAAACGACAGAAAAACAAAAAGGGTGTCAATCAAAAGATTGACACCCTTAAATATTGTAGACAAAGTAGTTTGATATAATTGCAAGAGTGCGGAAGGGTTTGGGGAACAAAGAGTTCCCCAAGTTCAATCCGCAGTCGGAATTCATTTCCGACGAGGAAAACAGTGCGTTTCATGGCATTTATGCCGATGGAACGCATTGTTGCTACTTCTGTCTACTCGTCAAAAGCTTGAATGAAATGAGCTTTTGACGAAAGGGTGTCAATCATAAGATTGACACCCTTTTTTGATGTACTTATTGTTCAAATAATTTTTTGGCGGTTTGGGCCATACGGGTTCCGTAGGTGCGGAAGGTAGGGGCGTATTTACTCAAATCGTCGCTGACGGCCACGGGGCCCAAATGGATGATGGGTACGCCAAAGGCGCCGCCGCCGGAATAGGTGAGGCAGCCCATCACCAGGCAATATTTCAAGATTTCTTCGATGGCCGCTTCGCCGCCGCCATGGACATAATCTTCGGTGGCAAAGGCGCCGCAAAGTTTGCCGGGGATACCGCTTTGGCGGGCCGTCGTTTGCAAGAAAGAGTGCATTGGATGGGCCATGGACGCCATATAAACGGGGGTGCCCAGGACAACGGCGGCACTTTCTTGGACAAAAGAAGCGTCAAAATCGGTGATGGAAAAGGCTTTTGCTTCCACGCCTGGCACTTCTGTCATACCGGAGACAATTTCTTCGGCCATTTGTTTGGTGTGGCCGGAAAGAGAAAAATATAAGACTGCTAATTTCATGATTGATAACCTCCTTTTGTTTCCTTATCCTTAGTGTAGCACCTTTTGGGGCGGGTGTAAATGTGAGATGCGATTATTCAACTTCCCTCTGGTGCAGGAAGCGGGTATTTTTTCTGACAAAGAGGAAGGAAACAAACAGTGTGGCCAGTTCCGCAAAGGGGATGGAAAGCCAGACACCGTCCACCTGCAGGGGTGGCACCAGAAGGGCCATGCCCAAGAGGATGAACAAAAAGGTGCGGCCAAAGGAGATGGCGGCAGAGGTTTTCCCATCGGATAGGGCCGTAAAGAGGGCGGAAGAAAAAATATTGATGCCGACCAAGAGGAAGGAGAGGGAAAAGAGCCGCATCCCGCGGACGATGAAAGCATAGACCTCTGGTTCGTCTTTGGCGAAGGCCACGGCCAACAGTTCTGCGCCGAAGAAGGCCGCCGCGAACATCAAAAGAGAAGTGGCGGCAACGAAGAGGAAACAGGTGCGTTGCAGTTTTAATAAATAGCCCCAATGTTTGGCGCCAAAATGAAAGCTGATGATGGGAGCCACGCCGATGGAAAAGCCGAGGAAGAGTGCCGTTAACAGAAATTGGCTATAAAGCACGGCGGTGATGGCGGCGACACCGTGGGAGCCTACCAGGTACATCATCAAAAGATTAAAGAGCAATGTGGTGACACTGGTGGAGAGGTTTGTGACCATTTCGGAGGAGCCGTTACTCATGGCCTGCAGCAGCTGGCGCAGGCGGAAGACGGGGCGACCAAAATGGAGGGTTTCTTTTTTGGAGAAAAAGAAGAAGAGTCCACCGATGGAAGGCAGGAAATAGCCACAGATGGTGGCCCAGGCGGCGCCGGTGATGCCCATTTGCAGGGGAACGATGAAGACATAGTCCAAGATCATGTTGATTAGGCCTGCACTGATGGTGAGAATAAGGCCAAGGCGCGGTTTTCCGGCGGCCACAAAAAAGCTTTGAAACACCGTTTGCAGCACAGAAAATGGAGCGAACAGTAATAGAATACGGATATAATCGACGCACATGGAAAAGAGGGCTTCGTCTGCACCCAAAAAGGAAACAATTTCATCCAAAAAGACTAGAGAGCTGATTTGGATGACCAAAGACAATACCAAGGCACTGATGGTGAGGAAGGAAAAACTGCTTCTGGCCTCTTCGATGTTCCCTTCGCCCATGAGTTTGCTGACCACAGCACTGCCGCCGGTGGAAAACATAACGCCAACGGCAAAAAACAGACTGATGATGGGGTAGGTGATATTGACAGCAGAAAGGGCGTCGGCCCCCACAAAGCGGGCCACAAAAAAGCCATCGACGATGGTGTAAAGAGAAAGGAACATCATCATGATGATGGATGGCAAGGCAAAGAGCAAGAGTTGTTTTGGCGTAAAGGTGCGGGCCAAACTTTGACTCATAATAAAACCTCCTAAAGATAAAATCAAGGGCTAGGCCCTGTCCGTTCAGTATAAGGTATCGGGTAACCCGATAGTCAAGAGGATTTTTTGTTTTTTCTGGCAAATTCCATTTTGCAATTTATTTTTATGAAAATGTAAAATATAATTTACATTTTGAAAGAAATAAGATACACTAAAGATAAGAAAGGAGGGGTACCTTGAAGAACTTGAAAATGAAAGCGGCCCGAGCGGCGCTGGATTATTCCCAAGAAGATTTGGCGCAGCTGGTTGGCGTGACAAGACAGACCATTGGCATGATTGAAGCAGGGAAATATAACCCCACGTTGAACTTATGTATTGCCATATGTAAGGCATTACATAAAACATTGGATGAATTGTTTTGGGAGGGAGAAGTATGAAAGACGAAAGAATGGAACTTGGATTTTTGAAAATCAGGGCAGAGTTATGCAGCATCATTTATTTGTTTTTGGCGTTCAGCCTTTGTGTGAAGGTATTTGTATTTGGGATGAGCGGCAAGGAATGTTTTCCGGAGATGGCCGTGTTGGTGTTTACGCCCATTTATCAGTTGGTGCGGCAGCGGCAGTTGGATCTTTCGGGATATGAATTGTTGAAAAAACAGAGCACAGCAAAACGGCTTTTGGTTTGTGTGGTGGTGGCAGGCGTTGTGGCCTTGGCGGCCTACTGGAGGTTTCAGCAAGTGGGAAGTGCGGCAGACCCGAAGGAAAGCATCGTGTTTTTTGTGGCATTTGTGGCATCCTTTGTGGCGGCGCGACTGGTCTATTTACGGTACGAGAAAAAGAGAAAAGAAGAATTGGATCACCGGTATGATGATTGAAAAAAAGCCCTTCCTCCCAAAAAGGGGAGGAGGGGCTTTTTGTGTGTGAGAAAAACGAAAATTAGTCGTTCATGGAGTTGGCAGAGCCAAGGACTTCGGTGATTTTCTTTTCCACCATGGCTTCGATGTCTTTTCTCGCTTCGCCCAGGTAGCCACGAGGATCGAAAGCTTCTGGTTTTTCAGCCAGAGATTTCCGTACGGCTGCAGTCATGGCCAGACGGATATCGGTATCCATGTTGATTTTGCAAACGGCCATGGAAGAAGCTTTGCGCAGCATTTCCACAGGGATACCCTTAGCGCCTTTGATCTGGCCGCCAAATTCGTTGCAGGTAGCCACGGCGTTTTGGTCTACGGAAGAAGCGCCGTGAAGGACGATAGGGTAGTTATGGAAGCCGGCTGCTTCCAATTTTTCGGTGATGGTAGCCAGACGGTCAAAGTCCAATTTGGCTTCGCCTTTGAATTTATAAGCGCCATGGCTGGTACCAATGGCAATGGCCAGAGAGTCAACGCCGGTGCGTTTTACGAAATCCAACGCCTGGTCAGGATCGGTGTAGGTAGCGCCTTCGGCGGCCACTTTTACTTCATCTTCCACGCCAGCCAGTTTCCCAAGCTCTGCTTCTACTACAACGCCTCTAGCATGGGCATAATCTACGATTTCTTTTGTTTTTGCTACGTTTTCTTCATAGTCGAAGTGGGAACCGTCGAACATAACGGAAGTAAAGCCAGCTTCGATACAAGTTTTACAAATTTCAAAATCAGCGCCATGGTCCAGATGCAGTGCGATGTCCAAACCGCTTTCTTCTACTGCAGCATCCACCATGTGTTTCAGATACTGTGGGCGCATATAGTTGAATGCGCTTTTAGAAACCTGCAAAATTACAGCGGAGTTTTGTTTTTTGCAAGCATCTACCACTGCCTGAATGATTTCCATGTTGTTGATGTTGAAGGCGCCGATGGAATAGTTGCCGGCAAAGGCTTTTTCAAACATTTTTTTGGTCGTAACAAGAGCCATGGGAATAACCACCTTTCATATAGTCGTTGATGACGTATGATAAAAATGTCCAATCTCTATTTATTATAATACCTTTTTCATTGGAATACAAGCAAATAAAATTTTTATTAGGTGTTTTATTTTTCATCGAAGTGTGTTATAATAGCACCAGAAACAAAAAAGCGACAAAAGCGAGGCGCAAATGGTGAGCAGTTGGCAGATGGTGCTGGGCGGCTTTTTGGTAGACTTTATTTCCAAACAGATGGTTTGCCGCAAGCTTCCGGAAGAGAAAAAAATACCGCTTTACAAAGAAAAAGTGTATCTTTGGCACAGAAAAAATCGGGGGATTTCCTATGGTTTTTTTCAGCAGAAAATGTCTGCGATTGTGGCAATCAGCGGATTGGTTTTAGGTGGGTGTGTCTTTTGGCTTAGGCATGCGGCCAAAGAAGGAAGCCATTTGGAGCAGGCGGGACTATCATTGCTACTGGGCGGTGCCATGGGCAACTGGCTGGAGCGATTGCGGCATAAACGGGTGACCGACTTTATATACATAAAGGGTAAGCACGCACCCGTTTTCAATATAGCAGATGGTTTGATCTGGGTTGGCGCTCTTTTGGTGTTGCTGGCCAATCTATGGACAAAAAAAGAATATTAGAAGCACAGCCTGGGGTGTGCGACAACCTGTTGTTTTGAACCTACATGACAGAAAAGGGAACCCCATATGCTGTTGTGATGTCGGGCCTCAAGATAATTCCCTTTGGGCAGAGGATGGCTGATACAACGGCTGCGGGTACCCACCTAGCGAAGGCTAGGTGTCAAAAGACAGGAACGGCATTCTGGGCCTTCTAAGAAGAGAATGGGTGAGAAGTGATTTCTCACCCTTTTTTTGCGTCTTTTTTTCGGGAAACGGGGCGAAAAAAGGAGGCGAATGGAAATGAAGCGGTATCTTTGGATTGGGCTATGGCTTTTGGTACTGTTGTGTTGTGGATGCCAAAAAGAGGAGCCTGTGGCAGAAGAAACGCAGGTGACGGCGGCCTATGGGGAGACGTTACCGGTCAGCCGGGCCCTGGCGGCCAGGATGTTGGCCCTGAGCTTGGCCGACGAGGAGGAGATCCGGGCCATGGATCATCAAATCTCCTTTGTTGACGTGGGAAAAGACGATTGGTTTTATCCCTATGTCAATTATGTTTGTGCCAAGGGGTACTTACAGGGGACGGAGGAAGGGTTTTTGCCCGAGGCCCCTTTGACGGGGGGACAAGCCGCCGTTTTGTTAAGCTACATGGGCGATTTTAAAAAGTCCGGCTTAAAAGGAGAGGAGGACCCCATCAGTTTGGCCCTTTGGATTTCTTTCTGGCAAGAGGCCTTGGGAGGCATGGAAGAAAGCGAAGGGTTTTCCACGATTTCCGTTGGTATTTTGCAAACGGCAGAGCAAGGAGGGCTTTCGCCCTGGTATGCGGCTACCACAGACGGGACGTTTTGCCATGCGGGGTACAGTTTGGATGCCTATGTGGGAAAAACGATGAAAGTGGTGGTAAAAGACGACCAGATGGTGGCGATTAAAAAAGAAGTGGAAGACGGATACCAGGCAGAGGGAGTATACTGCCGGTTTTCGGAAGGAAAAGTGGAGATCTGCAGCGGAAATGGCGGACAAGCGTTGGATTGGGCCAAGGGGGCAGAGGACGGCATTTATGATGTGGTGGTGGAAAAAGGGAGCGTGGTGCAGTTAGAGGCCTTGGAAGGAGAAGAAAAGACGGTACAGCGTTTGCAAGGGGATACGGTATTCTTTACCGACGGCACGAAGGCGACACTGGCGCCCAAGGCGCGTATTTGGGAAAAGGGTGGCACGAAGAAAGGACAGCTTTTTTGCGGAGCAAAGGCAACGGTATACTGGCGCGGGGAGCAGGTGGCGGCGTTTTTGCTTTCGGGCGAAGGAGAGGACCGGGTGGAAATGGTGCTTCGGGGAGAAAACGGACTTGTTTGGCCGGAGGTGACGGTGAAAGCCGAAGGAGGTCTGCGGGTAAACGGAGGAGAAACGGACCAATGGCAGACACCGACGGAGGAAGAAAAGACGACCATAGAACCAAAAGAAGGAGAAAAATTAGAGGTAACCGTCGGGGAAGATACCTGGCAGGTGCCAAAAGTAACGGTTTGGAAGGAAGCAGAAGGATATGTGATTGTGGCTTCGCTTTCGGAGGAGGACTATCTATCCGGTGTATTAGCGGGGCAGATTTTGGAGGAGACGGAGGAAGAAGCGGCCAAGGCCCAGGCGGTGGTGGCCAGGAGTCAGCTTTGGACTCAGAAAAGGGGAGATACGTATTTAGCCTATGGGGCGCAGGTGGATAGCAGCAGTTGGCAGGAAGAGACGGAGATGAGCCGAAGGGCCGTGGAGGAGACGAAAGGGCTTCTCTTATGGAATGGAGACGAAGTTTGGAGCGGCACCTTTTTTTCTGTTTCCTGCGGCTCTTTTGCAGCCAAGGAAGAAACCTGGCCGGTCAATGGCGTCTTTTTGGGCGAGGAGAAGGAAGTGTTGTTCGCCCACAACGATGCAGGGGCCAATCTTTCTTTGACGGAAGAGATGACGGCCTTTTTAAAGAGTGCGCCTGAAAGTGCAGACAGCCAATCCAGCTGGTATCGGTGGGAAAGCGAACGCAGCTGGGGCGCATTGACAGAAGGCATCAACGGCCGCTTGGCACAGCTTTCTGCCCAGGCGCCGCTTTTGGTGAAGGTGCGGCAGGAAAACGGACAGTTCCTTTCGGTGCCGGTGGAACAGGTGGGGGATGTGACCAACCTTGTGGTAAGCCGACGGGGTATGGGCGGCAATGTGATGGAAGTGATTGTGTATGGCACGGAGGAAATTGTGCTACTGCGGGGGGCTGATGTGATTTGCCAGGCCTTTGGAGCCGGGGATGTGGTGACCATGGACGGGGAAGTCCACTGGCAAGGAAATTTGCCCAGTCCCTTTTTTGTGCTGGAAGAGACGGAAGGCGGTCTTTGCATCCTTGGCGGCGGATATGGCCATGGAGTTGGCATGAGTCAAGCAGGCGCCAACCAAAAAGCCAAAACAGGCGCCACGTTTGAGGAGATGTTGGCTTATTATTACCCCACTTCTTCTGTGGGAGAGTGGGGCCAAACCGTTGCAGAGGAGGAGAAAAGCTGATAAAATAAAGGTAACGATTTGTGACAAAAGAAGGGGCGTTGCGTATGCTTTCGACGGTGCTAAGCAGTGGCATATTGGGTGTGGACGGCGTGTTGGTGGAAGTGCAGGTGGACATTGGGACGGGGATTCCGGCCATTGATCTGGCGGGACTTCCGGATTCGGCCATCAAGGAGGCTAGAGAGCGAGTCCGCACGGCCATCAAAAATAGCGGATACACCTTTCCGGGCAAGCGAATTACCATTAATTTAGCACCGGCAGATTTGAAAAAAGAAGGGGCATCTTATGATTTACCCATTGCCATGGGGATTTTGGCTTGTTGTGGGTTGGTGCCAGAGGAGACGCTCAAGGGGGCGCTCATCATTGGGGAATTGTCGTTGGATGGCTCGGTGCGCAAAGTCAACGGAGTATTATCCATGGTACACAGCGCTTTTCAAGAAGGGATTACCAAGTTTTATGTGCCGGAGGAAAACCGGGAAGAAGCGGCGCTTGTGCAAGGGGCCGTGGTGTATGGCGTGAAAGATTTGGTGGCGCTGGTGGACCACTTAAACGGGCTGGAGCAGATTTCGCCCTGTGTGGTGGATTGGCAGGCCGGGCATTTGGATGAAGAAGAGGCCATGCCGGATTTTGCCGACGTAAAGGGGCAAGAGACAGTGAAGCGGGCCATGCTGATTGCGGCGGCCGGACGGCACAATTTGCTGATGGTGGGGCCGCCGGGATCGGGAAAGACCATGTTGGCCAAACGGTTGCCGTCCATATTGCCGGATTTGACCTTTGAAGAATGTATTGAGTTAACGAAAATTTACAGTGTCAGTGGGTTATTATCCAACAAAAATGCATTGATTCGCAAGCGGCCGTTTCGTTCCCCCCATCACACCATATCGGCAACGGCCTTGACCGGCGGTGGGCGGATTCCAAAACCGGGGGAGATTTCTTTGGCACACAAAGGCGCCCTTTTTTTGGACGAATTGCCGGAATTTAGCCGCAGTGCATTGGAAATTATGCGGCAGCCGTTGGAAGAAAAACGGGTGACCATTTCCAGAGTCAACGGCACCATCACCTATCCTTCGGATTTTATGTTGGTGGCGGCCATGAACCCTTGTCCTTGCGGATATTTTGGGGAAGAGCGGTGCCACTGTACGCCAAGCGAAATTTCCCGTTACAGCGGCAAGATCAGCGGGCCGTTATTGGACCGGATGGACATTCAGGTGGAGGCGGCGGCCATTGGGTATGAAGATTTACAGCAAAGCAGGTCTTCCATGTCCTCGGCGCAGATGAAAGAAGAAGTGCTGCGGGTACAAGAAATCCAAAAAAAGCGGTATGAAACAGAGCGGATTTCTTATAACAGCGAGTTGACACCGGCACTGATTGAGGTGTATTGTCCCTTGGGGCAAAGGGAGCAGGCCTTGTTAAAGACGGCCTTTGACCGGTTGCAGCTGAGCGCCAGAGGATACCACAAGATTTTGAAAGTAGCCAGGACGGTGGCAGATTTGGACGGGTCGGAGGAGATTTTGGTTTCCCATTTGGCAGAAGTGATTCAATATCGAAACTTGGACCGAAAATATCGGTTTTAAAGAAATCCCGGTTTGCATAGGCATAGAAAAAAGGAGGTGCAGACCGGGTTTTGTTACAATCATTTCTTTCGGCTTTGATGGAGCAGGTGGGATATGGGGGCGTATTTTTGGCGACGGCACTGGAATACGGCTGTTTTCCCATATCGAGCGAAGTATTATTCCCGTTTTTGGGATATGCAGTGTATGTGGGGGGCAAGAGTCTGCCTTTGGCCATTGTGGCGGCCACGCTCGGGGCGATGGTGGGGTGCAGCGCTTGTTATGGCGTGGCCCGCTTTTTTGGCGCCTTTTTATTGGGGATTGGAAAGCGGTTTGACTCGGTGGCAGAAGCCATGGGGGCGGCAGAAGACATGCTGAACCAATACGGGCCATGGGCCCTTTGTTTTGGAAGGCTGGTGCCGCTGGTACGGACGTATATTTCGTTTCCGGCGGGGTTTGGCAAGATGCGGTTTGTCTCGTTTCTTTTTTCCAGTGCGGTGGGAGCGCTGATTTGGAACACGGCGCTTTTTTCCATTGGCTATTTTTGCGGTCTTTCGGGAACGATACTGGAAGGGGAAGCAAACGGGGTATGGATGATACCGGTGGGGGTTGTTTTGATTGGGTTCTTCTTTTGTAAAAAACGAAAAAAACAGAGGTGAGCGCAATGGTGACGATGGTAGATGCCCATTGTGATACGATTACGACGGCGTATGACAAAGGTGTTTCGATGGCGGATGGGCCATTACAGGTGAATTTTAAAAAGTTAAAGGCAGTGGGGCCGGTGGCGCAATGTTTTGCCATTTGGCTTTCGGAGCCTTATCGCAGACAGGCGTTATTGGAATGGGAGAAGAGATACGACTTTTTCCAGAGAGAATTGGAAGCGCACAAGGAAACCATTCGGCAGGCGTTTTGTGTGGCGGACATAGAAAAGAATGCAAAAGAAGGTCTTTGCAGCGCTATTTTGACCATGGAAGGGTCAGATGCACTGGAGGGAAAAACGGAGCGGCTTACTTATTTCCATCAAAAGGGGGTGCGCATCCTCTCGTTTTGTTGGAACGAAGCCAATGAACTGGCCTGTGGGGCCGGTGTGGAAGAAGGAGGGCTGACGGAAAAGGGAAAGGAAATGTTACAGGAGATGGAGCGGCTGGGCATTTTGATGGACGTTTCCCATTTAAACGACGACAGTTTTTGGGACGTGGCCCACTTGGCCACGCGGCCGTTTTTGGCCACTCATTCCAATAGCCGCAAGCGCACCAATGTGAAGCGAAATTTGACCGATGCCCAGTTGAAGGCCATTGCCAATGCCCAAGGCGTGGCGGGGCTTAATTTGTGTCCCACGTTTTTAAGCCGCAGAGGGGTGGCTCAGACGGAGGATGTGTTGGACCATCTACGGCACATGCTGCGGGTGATGGGCGAGGACTTCATTGGGCTTGGATGCGATTTTGACGGCATTATGGCAACGCCGCTGGACTTACCGGGTGCAGAGGCCTATTTACAGTTGGAACAGAGGATCAAAGGCGCCTTTGGGGCGCGGGTGGCAGAGAAAGTGATGCGAAGAAATATGCTGCAGCTTTTTGAGAAAGTATGGGAAATAAAGTTGCAATAGCGCAATTTTTGGGATATAATATTGGAAAATACGAATGAGTAATATTCTAACTGAGGTGAATGAAGCATGGAATTATCCAAACGCGCACAACAAATCAAGCCATCGTCCACTTTGGCCATTACGGCAAAGGCCGGAGAATTACGGGCGGCTGGCAAAGACGTGGTCAGCTTTTCGGCAGGGGAACCGGACTTTGATACACCGGCTCATATTTGCGAAGCAGGCATTGCGGCCATCCATAACGGCGACACCAGATACACACCGGCAGCGGGCACGGTGGAACTGCGCAAGGCCATTTGTAAAAAGCTGAAAGAAGACAACGGCTTGGACTATGAACCGGCACAAATTGTAGTCTCCAACGGCGCAAAGCATGCTTTGAGCAACGCATTTTTGGCTATTTTGGACGAAGGAGACGAAGTGATTATTCCGGCACCTTTCTGGCTGAGCTATTCGGCCATGGTGGAAATTGCCGGAGGCAAACCGGTACTGGTTTACACCAAAAAAGAAAACAACTTTATGTTGACCAGAGAAGAACTGGAGTCGGTTTATACAGAAAAAACAAAGGCCATTGTGGTGACAACGCCTTCTAACCCTACGGGTATGATTGCATCGATGGAAGATTTGCAGGTGGTTGCTCAGTTTGCGATGGAAAAAGATTTGTTTGTCATCTCGGACGAAATTTACGAAAAACTGATTTACAATAAAGAAAAGAAACATATTTCCATTGCTTCTTTGGGAAAAGAAATTTACGACAGAACGATTGTAATTAATGGCGTTTCCAAAAGTTATGCCATGACGGGATGGAGAATTGGGTATTCGGCCTGTGCGCCGGCTTTGGCCAAGGCCATCTCTTCCATCCAAAGCCACATGACCTCTAACCCCAACTCGATTGCCCAAAAGGCAGTGGTGGCTGCATTGAACGGGCCACAGGATTGTGTGGAAGAAATGCGCAAAGAATTTGAAAAACGTTGTGACTATATTTATGAACGGGAAGAAGCCATTCCACTGATTTCTGCGTTGAAGCCAGAGGGCGCCTTCTATCTGTTTGTGGATATTTCAAAGACCATTGGAAAAAGCTATCGTGGAGAAACCATCCAGTCGGCTGCGGATTTTGCAAAACTGATTTTGGAACATGAATTGGTGGCGTTGGTGCCTTGTTCCGATTTTGGCATGCCGGACTATGTACGCCTTTCCTATGCCATTTCCATGGAAAGCATCCAAAAAGGGATGGACCGGATGGAACGATTTGTGAAAGAATTACAATAAGAAAAGGGAGAGGGGAGCCGGAAGGTTCTCCTTTCTTTTGACGAAGGAGGCTTTTTTGTGAGTTACGAAGTGGTGCAAAGCGAACATTTGCTGAAAGGCCATGTGCTGGACGTGTACCGGGATACCATAACGCTACCAAACGGCAAAACGACCACGAGGGAAAACGTGTTGCGGGGCAATGCGGCGGCCATTGTGGCTGTGGATGGCGAAGGAAAGCTGGTTTTTGTACGGCAATACCGCCATGCAGTGGGCGAGGAGGTATTGGAGGTGCCGGCCGGGATGCTGGAAGAAGGCGAAGACCCAGAAGTGGCTGCGGTGCGAGAACTGGAAGAAGAGACGGGATGGATTGCCCAAAAGATGACCTATATGGGGCAATACTATATGGCCATTGGCTTTTGCACCGAGCAGGTGGCGTTTTATATTGCGGAGGATTTGAAAGAAGGCAAGGCAAATCCGGACCCGGATGAGTTTATCACGCTGGAATCTTACAGTCTGGAAGCATGTATGGATATGATCTTTGCGGGAAAGATTCAAGATGTGAAGACCATGGCCGGGATTTTGGCCTATCGGGCGTATTTGGAGCGCAAGGCAGGGGTATTGCAAAAAAGGTAAAAAAATGATATATTTTTTCATATCAATTTTTTAGGGGGTAGCAACATGCAAAAAGTGTATACAAAAGTGACCGACCAACTGGATTTTTTCCAAGGAAATGATCCAACGAAGTTGGCGGCAGAATACGGGACACCGCTTTATGTTTACAACGAGCGGATTTTACGCCAAAGATGCCGGGATTTGAAGGGATTGGTAACGTATCCGCATTTTGTGGTGGATTATTCGGCCAAGGCCAACAGCAACTTGGCATTTTTGGAGATTGTCAAAGAAGAAGGGCTGGAAGTAGACGCCATGAGCCCGGGCGAAATCCATATGGAGCTTTTGGCCGGATTTGCGCCAAAGGAAATTTTCTATATCTGTAACAACGTATCGGAAGAAGAGATGCGTTTTGCCATTGAAAAAGGCGTCATTACCAGCGTGGACTCCTTATCCCAGTTGGAACAGTACGGCAGACTGAACCCAGGGGGAGAAGTGGCCGTGCGGTTTAACCCTGGCGTTGGGGCAGGGCACCATGAAAAAGTGGTGACGGCCGGGAAGAAAACGAAATTTGCTGTGGATGCAGAAAAAGTGGACGATGTGAAGGCCATTTTGAAAAAATACAATCTGAAACTGATTGGTATTAACCAGCACATTGGTTCGTTGTTCATGGACGGCAAGGCCTTTACCCAAAGCGTGGCTTCGTTATTGGAAATTGCCAAACAATTTGACGATTTGCAGTTTATTGACATGGGTGGCGGTTTCGGGATTCCATATCACAAAGAAGACGGAGAAGCGCCTTTGGACTTGGAAGATTTGGGCAAGCATTTGGACGAAACGCTGAAGGCCTTTGCCAAGGAAACGGGACGGGAAATCACTTTCCGCATTGAGCCAGGCCGGTATATTTCGGCAGAATGCAGCGTGATTTTGTCTCAAGTCCATGCGGTCAAAGAAAATCATGGCAAGAAGTTTGTGGGCTGTGACGTTGGGTTTAACGTATTACAGCGGCCGATTATGTATGATAGTTATCACGGCGTGGAAATTTTCCGGGCCAGCGAAGAAAAAAGCGAGAAGGAAGAAACGGTGTCGATTGTGGGCAACATCTGCGAAAGCGGTGACATTTTGGCCAAAGACCGCACACTGCCTGAAATCAAAGAGGGGGATACCCTTTGCGTGCTGGATGCCGGGGCCTATGGACATGCCATGAGCTCCAACTATAACTGTCGGTTGCGTCCGGCAGAAGTGCTGATCCGGGAAAACGGGGAAGTGGTGCTGATTCGGGAAAGAGACGATTTTGCAGACTTGACCAGACATCAGATTTCTTTGAAAAAATAAGACACAATGCTGTTTGGGGCGTTTCTTGTTAGGGTAAGAGGCGTCCTGGGCGGCCAGGTAAAAGGAAAAAGGAGAAGGAGGTCTCAAGAGGATGGCAACACCAAAAGAAATGAGAAACCAAATGTTGGCAGAAAAGTTAATCAAAAATTTTGAACGCAGAAATATGGAAGCATATTTTTGCAAGACAGCAGCCGAAGCAACAGAAAAAGCGCTGGAACTTATTGGGGAAGGCAGCTCTGTGACTTGGGGTGGGTCAATGACCATTCGCGACATGGGCTTAACCAAGCGTTTGATCGAAGGGAATTATGACGTGTTTGACCGGGATACTTGCACCGATCCAGAAAAATTGCAAGAAGGCATTCGCCGGGCCTTTTTCATGGACTGGTATTTGGCAAGCCCCAATGCCATTTCGGAAGATGGCCAGTTGGTGAATATCGACGGTACCGGTAACCGTGTGGCTGCCATCACCTTTGGGCCGAAAAACGTGTTGTTTATTGCCAGCTTGAACAAAGTATGTCAAGACCTGGAATCGGCTGTAAAACGGGCTCGTTCTACGGCTTCGCCGATCAATGCAGCACGGTTTGACATCAAAACGCCTTGCCGCATGGATGGTACTTGCCATGACTGCAATGCGCCAGGATGCATTTGCAGCTATATTCATATCACCAGAAACTCTGGCGTGAAAAACAGAATCAAAATCATTCTGACCGAAGAAGAATTGGGATTCTAAGAAAAAAGAAACTGGCCTGCACCTTGGCGCAGCTTCCTAAGAAAACAAAGATGGCTGCAATCCTTATATACAAAGGATTGCAGCCATCTTATTGGGTGCTTTAGCTTAACAAAACCCCTAGTTTTACTAGGGGTAAATAAAATACTTTAGTATACAAAACCTCCTAATTATAATTTTAGAATAAAGGTTTGGCGACCGCATTACTAAAATAAATTAGG
>CALWGC010000024.1 GCA_944378105.1 uncultured Clostridia bacterium | reverse complement strand
GGAGATCGAAAATATCCTGGAGAACAGCGACTTCATCTATATGCTCAACCAGGCGGCAGGCGACCGGAAGATACTGGCGGAGCGGCTGAACATTTCATCGGAGCAGCTTGCCTATGTGACCAATTCCGAGCCGGGCCACGGGCTGCTGTTCTTTAACAATGTCATCCTGCCCTTTGCGGATGACTTTCCAAAGGATACCGAACTCTACAAACTGCTCACCACCAAGCCTAGCGAGGTGGAATATACCTAAAAAACAAAATGGATTAATCGCCATGCCTCTATGCATAAGAAATAAAAATAATTGTCTTTAGTCATATTTTATTGTAGAATAAGGAAAAGAGGGAGGCGGGAACATGGTTAATCTTGTAAAGGGAAGTATATTTGATTCAAAGTGTGATTTGATTATTATTCCATGCAATAATCACGGAGGGGTTTCTCCTGGAATCCTTGAGAACCTATTGACAAGAGATTTGCCCTATTTCCACAAAAATCTTGAGGCAGGTGACGTTTTTTTTACAGAAAACATAGGACGATTCCCTAATGCTTTAGCGGTTGGATATGCAGCTTCTGTTGATGTACATGTAGACAGGACGACACCAGAAATGCTCGAAAGTATTGCTGGAAAAATTATTGCATATTGTGGTAAAAACCACCTCCGCCGTGTCAATATTCCGTTACTAGGTACTGGTGCGGGACGAATGGCTGAGAAGACATCTTATCGGATACTAAAAGAAGCTTTTATCAATGAAAAACTTTTAGATGTGACTTTGTATGTATATGCAGAAGTTCAGTACAAAAATATAAATAATCAACAGCAAGTAGAAAAAGTAATTCACGACATACCAATCCCACGAGTATTTATTAGTTATACAGCAACTGATCCCCAAAACAAGGAATGGGTAGTTGCGTTTGCATCTAAGCTTCGTAAAAACGGTGTTGATGCTCGAATAGATGTCTTTCACCTAAAGCCGGGACAAGATCTCCCCCAATGGATGACTAACGAGCTGCAAATGGCAGATAAGGTGCTTTTAATCTGTGATAAGTATTATGCGGCAAAAGCCAATACTAGGAAAGGAGGAGTTGGTTGGGAAACAATGATTATCCAAGGAGATATGTCATCGGATCTCAACAAAGACAAATATGTCGCTATAGTTAGAGACGCAAATATTGACGAAAGCCTTCCAATATATATGAAATCCAAGTACGCATTTGTGTGGCCAGATGACGAAACGGCTGCGTATGGGTTTGACAATCTCCTCCTCTGTTTATTTAATTGTGATTTAAAACCACCTGTTGGGAACCCACCCAAATATATAAGAAGTGCTCTTGGATTATCATAAATTTCTTGCCCGCCTCAACCGAGGCGGGTTTTTCTTATGCCAAAAATTCAGAAAGGAGCACGAAATGAAACAGAAAAAGTTGTATGTCATCGAGGAAAAGACCTACGAGGCCCATATTGACGAGGAAGTTCATCTCTATGGGCTTCTGCACCAGCTTGCCTTCCTTGCCGGGAAAATCAAGGACCGCCGGGACATGGAGAACCTGATCGACACCACCCGGCGGTACGGCGAGATCCCCGACCAGATGTTTGACCGCTGGAGCATCCCTGACCGCGACCTGGTGTTCGGCGAAAAGGCCGACCTTGCCCGGCTGAAGGCCCTGGAGCTGTGTGAACTGGACGCCTTCTATGTGGACTGCGAGGATGACGAGAATCAGCCCCATGCCTGACCGCCTCACCCATGTCAGCCTGTTTTCCGGCATCGGTGGGCTGGACCTGGCGGCGGAGGCGGCCAAGAAAACCGCCCAAGAGTCCAAGCGCACCATTCTTTCCCTGAAACGGCATTGGAAGGGTACGCTGATCATGGGCGGCATCGGCCTTCTGATGGTGATGCTGCTGGGCTCCCTGCAATCCTATTTCTCCATCTTCGGCGGTGGTGTTGTCCTGTCCGCACTATCTTTCCCGCCGCTCCAAAAAGCACGAGAATTATAGTGTAAAATGGGCAAAGAAACAGCCTATGGCAGCTTTTCCGTGTAGAGACAGTATAATTTTTCTCACACAGACTTGCTCATCTAATTTAAGGACGCAGACAGGCCATTTTAAACACATTTACTTAATAAAGTGGGAACGCCGTCATCTGTCAAAGTTGAGGGTGACGATCCCACTTCTTTTTTCGACTTAATTCTCGAAAAGACTGTTTGTTTTCCCAGAATTATGCTATACTTACAAATGTAAATACAGGGATCACCTAAGGAGGCGATAGTATGGCAATTAATGAACAATGGTTACCCATTATCTCCGAAGGAATTTCTTGGGTCAAGGAGAAACTTGGTCCATCTAAGAAAGAACTGAAAATTCAAGTCTCTGATCTTGAAAAAGAGGTGCAAGCTCTTGTATCTGGAAATACTGTACTTGTCAATAATCTCGGATTGATTATACAAGCAATTTTAAATCAGTTGAGAACAGAGAGTAACTATTGTATAAATACTGATACAATTATTTTTATTGGCGAAAACACAGGATCTGTTAATGTTACAAAACCTATAATATCCAGAAGTTCGATTTCGGGTGATGTTGTCTCAAGAAATCAGGGAGAAAAAATTGATATTTCTAAGATCTTTGATGGACTTGATGAAGAAATCGCACACTCACGAGCAACAAAGCCAAGTGATAGGAGATAAAGACATGGTAATTCCAGAGCGCTTTATTGCAATGGTAGATGCACATATATTGGGAAATATGCTTAATATTCCGCATTATCCTTTAATTTTAGCCATAGTTGGTCGCCCTGGTATGGGAAAAACATATCAGTTAAGAAATTACTTGAATGCAGTAGAGATTTCTATTTTTTCAATTAGTTCTGCTGATCTCGAAAGTGATCGTGCTGGAGAGCCAGCTAAATTACTTCAGCAAAAGTACATTGAAGCATCTGCCTCAATGTCTAAAGGCATACCTGCTGTGCTACTGATTGATGACATTGATACAACTTTAGGTGAGTGGGAAAATCATACCGGAACGGTCAATCATCAGAATATACTAGCTTTCCTTATGCATATTGCTGATAATCCACATTTTATTGAAAATGTTGGTTCGGTGAACAGAGTTCCAATATTTTTTACTGGGAATAACTTCGATCGTCTATATAAGCCTCTTATAAGAGAGGGGCGTGCGAATCGATTTGATTGGGAACCAACTCGAGAAGAAAAAATATCTATCGTGACATCTATTTTTTCTTTAGAAAGCTGTAAAGTTGCGGAAATGCTTGTAGATTTATATCCATCAGAAAAAATATCTTTCTTCACCAATTTGATGGTAAGTAAAAAAATAGAACAGTTATCTACCCTTGCCAATAATGTGATTTTCAAATATCTTCTTACAAACGATAATTATCGCAAAGAATTGTATTCTCAGTATTGTACGATGACTAAAAATATTCCATGGGAGCTTGTTGTTAGAGAAAACCTATGCAAAAATGCACAAAAGGATTCTAATGCGCAACCGCCTGTAGGCTTGGAGGGTGATTCTGATTAATACATATACAAATTCATATACCTACACTCGGACAAGAATAGGTGTAATTGATGATCATTTCGAGCTGTTTTTAACTTGCGCTAAGATGCCAAAATCCGATATTAAAAAACTTCTTAAAGCAGTAGACAATAAAGAACTGAGTGCTGTTGGTATTTATATTGAAGATGGCGGTTATCGCATTGCTGAGGTTGAATTTGAGATTGATTGGGACGAGCATCAACGTATGATTGGTGTATATGGAACTCAGTTCAATACTGACTTACCTGGCTGGGATAACAGCGTTTCTCCAGAAGCATACATAGCAGCACAACGTTTAGTCGAGGCAGCAAAGCAAATGGGTAAAACTGTCCGTTCATGGATTAGGGTGTCTCCATCTGTGCGGAATAACCCTGCAAGGCATAAAGCTGTATGTGCTAATCTTGGATATGTATACGGTAGCACAGTACCCTCTTGGAAGGATGAACCCATTACACAGAGTCGTAATGTAAACTATCTACCGGAAGCAAAAGTCACTCAACGCACTATTCGTTAAATTATCTTTCTTGAATTTTTATATACATCCAACAAGCATAATTGAACATTATTTTGTAGGAGTATGGCATTCGGAGTTGTACTTCTGCTCTCTTTATCCATTAATTGAGTGCTGACAGAAATGAAAGACGATTGTTGCAGAAATGTTTCTCTTTGCATTTTCATTCATAAAATCATTTCCTAACATGGCTCTTACTCTTTTCTGGCTTTTTTTGAACATAAAGCAGGGCCTCCACATTCTGACGAAGGGTGTCGTACTCCCGCTCCTCTTGCTGTATCTTCCGAAGTTCCCTTTGCAGGGCAGTCTTGCGGGCGGTGAGTCCATCCAGTTTCGCTTTCAGCTTATCGCCTGGCGGCCGCCCGTTTCAGATTCTCAATGGTCGCCCACCGCTGGTATCCGGCACCCTGCTGGGTCTTGATGTCATTCTGAATGTCCATGGACTGACCTTCCCATTGCGCTGCTAGGGCTGTCTAGAGGGCCTGGGCCCTCCAGCAAAGCGGGAGACAACGGCTTTTTCTGTGTATCGGCACCCAGGGGTTTGAGCCGGGTAAACCGCTCCTGCGCGTCGTCGCAGCCTGCGCATCGTTCATTTCCATCTTGTGGCAAAACTCACTGCCTCCGACATTCCAGCACCATCTATAAGTTAAAGCTAAACCAGGGCGACACAGAACATGCCCAAGCCCAAGGAGCCATAGAGACCAGCCCCCCGTCTCTGGCCCTGGCGGGGCTGGTGGCGCAACTGCAAAAATCGCCGGAATTGGTAAGCACCTTGGCGGCGCTTTTGTCGGCAGTTCCATCCGAAAATCCTTCTGAAATGTCGGTTTAGCAAAGCGGCAGTTTTTCTTAGCAGAAGGGATAAAAATTCCCCGGCCCAATTTCAAGAATACACAAGAAAATATTCATAGTTTTTCGGCAACCTAGAGAAATTCCGTCCCGGAAAATTCAAAATAAAAAGCCACTATAACCAGGATAAAAACGGTATATAGTGGCTTTTCTGGCACCCCTGACCAGACTCTAACTGGTGACCTACCGCTTAGGAGGCGGTCGCTCTATACAACTGAGCTACAGGGGCATGTGAAAAAATATTCAATTGTGCAAATCTAGTGAACGAGAAATCGCCGGATGTTAGGAGGGGTTTGTTATATCCATTTAACTACGGAGGCTTAGATATTTTTTTTGCTTCATTTATTCTACGGTTTTTTCTTTCCACCGTCAAGGCATTTTCGGCAAATTTTCAGGGTGCCTTCGACAGAAAGTGTGCGGGAGGGGTTGACAAAAACACTCTAATGCTTTACTATGATACTGTGTTATCTGGCTTATGCGGCCAGATTTCCTATCTTTTATCGACAAGAACACAAGGGAGGATATGCAATATGAAAAAATGGGCAGCACTTTCTTTGGCCGCTGTGTTGGCTTTTGGTGCATTGACTGGTTGTTCTTCTTCCAGTGAAGAACAGACCGAACCTGCTTCCACAGAAACGACAACCGAAGAAACCACAACAGAAGAAACAACCACCGAAGAAACCGAAGGCGAAGCAGAAGGCACCAGTGATCTGGGCTATGACAAATTGATCATCGGTTTGGATGATACCTTTGCGCCAATGGGCTATCGGGATGAAAACAACGAACTGATTGGCTTTGACATTGATTTAGCCAATGCAGTAGGCGAAGTATTGGGCATTCCTGTGGAATTCCAGCCCATCAACTGGGACACCAAAGAATCGGAACTGAATAACGGCAATGTCGATTTGCTTTGGAACGGCTTTACCATCACACCAGAACGGGAAGAAATCATGGCCTTTACCAAACCATATTTGGATAATGCCCAGGTGGTACTGACGATGGACGGGGCCGGCATTGAAACCTTGGCAGATTTGGCAGGCAAAACCGTAGCCACCCAGGTCAACAGCAGTGGCGAATCGGCCATTAAAGCCAATGAAGAATTTTATAACTCCTTGGGCGAATTGGTAACCTTTGGTACTTATGATGAATGTCTGCGGGACATGGAAGCAGGCCGGGCCGATGCCGTTGTGGGCGATGTGGTATTGCTGGCTTTCTATGTACAAAATCATCCAGATACTGCTTATTATATGCTGGAAGAAAACTTGGGCGATGAACAGTATGGCGTTGGCGCAAGAAAAGAAGATACTGCTTTGGTAGACGCCATTTCCGACGCATTCCAAGAACTCAAAGACAATGGAACTGGTGCAGAAATTTCGGAAAAATGGTTTGGAGAAGATATTTTCTTCAACAATGCCGAATAATTTCATTCGTTACCCCATGGATAGTAGCCGCCCGCTGTGGCGGCTCTTTTTCTCGATCAGAAAGGTTTTGAGTGGTTATGTTTGGAATATTGATGCAGATTTTAGACGGTTTGGGTATGACGCTGGGGGTGTTTGCCCTTTCGTTGATTTTGTCTTTTCCGCTGGGGATTGTGGTGGCCATTTTGCGGCTGTCCAAGGTGCGCGTGGTACGAAAGATCACAGAAATTTATATCTGGATTTTGCGCGGAACGCCGCTTTTGCTGCAAATTATGTTGGTATTTTTCGGCCTGCCTACCATCGGGATTGCCTTTGACCGGTTTGACTCTATTTTGATTGCCTTTGTGCTTAACTATGCCGCTTACTTTGGCGAAATCATCCGTTCCGGGATCCAATCCATCGAAAAAGGACAGCGAGAGTCGGCCGAAATCCTTGGCTTTTCTTCCTGGCAGATCAATATGAAAATCATTTTGCCCCAGGTCATCAAACGGACGCTGCCATCCATCGGCAACGAAGTGATTACGCTGGTGAAAGATACGTCTTTGGTCTATGCCGTTGGGCAAAACGACATTTTGAAATACGCCAAAGGGGTGGCCAATTCCACCGGTTCTTTGGTGCCTTATGTGCTGGCGGGTGTCATTTATCTGGTGCTCACCTATGTGATTACGAAAGTGTTTAACGAAATCGAAAAGAAAGTGAATTATGAGGAGTGACAACCATGCTGCTGGAGGCAAAGAACATATTTAAAGCCTTTCGGGATACGGTGGTACTCAATGACATCAGCTTTTCTGTCGACCAAGGGGAAGTGGTGTCGTTGGTGGGCCAAAGCGGTGCCGGCAAAACGACGGCGGTGCGCTGTGTGATGGGTTTGGAAAAATGCGACAAGGGTACCATCACCATCAACGGCCGGGCCGTTTGCAAGACGGAAAACGGCGTTTGCACCCATGCCACCAAAAAAGAATTGGCCCAAATCAGACGGGAGTTGGGGATGGTGTTTCAGGCCTATCATCTCTTTCCCCATTTGACGGTGCTGGAAAATGTGACGTTGGCGCTGACGGATGTGTATAAAATCCCAAAGACCGAGGCCAACGAGGCGGCCGTGGCCATGTTGGAGCGGCTGGGGTTGGGAGACAAGATCAATAACAAGCCCAACGAGTTAAGCGGCGGGCAAAAGCAGCGGGTGGCCATTGCCCGTAGCTGTGTCACCAATCCAAAACTGCTTTGTTTTGATGAACCAACGGCGGCGCTGGATTCGGCGCTGGTGGTGGAAATGGTCAATATCATCAAGGACTTAGCCAAAAAAGACGGCATCGGGGTGCTGATTATTAGCCATGACGAGAAATTTGTGCGGGACGTATCCGACCGTGTTTTGATGATGGAACAAGGGCGCATTACAAGAGAATTGTCGGCAGAAGAATTCAAACAGATTATGCGGGCGTAAGAAAAAGCGTAGCCAGTGGAAAAACCGGCTGCGCTTTTTTTGGGGAAAAAAAGAGCCGGACCATAAGGTCCGGCTAACATAGGTCTTATTTTGTTTCTGGTTCAATCAAGCCATAGGTGCCATTTTTCCGTTTGTAAACCACGTTGATGGCTTCTGTTTCCATGTTCAAGAAAACAAAGAAGTTGTGGCCCAACAGATCCATCTGCATCGCAGCTTCTTCCACGTCCATGGGGCGCAGTTCGAAGTGTTTGTTCTTTTCGATGAGGATGGCTTCCTCTTCTTCTGGCAGCTGTTCTTCCATCACAGGGATGGCTTCATATTCGGCCTTAAAGGCAATGTTTTGACGCACTTTGCTTCTCATGCGGCCTTTGTGGCGGATGACTTGGTTTTCGATGATATCCACAGCTTTATCCAAGGCGGCCATCATATCCTGGTTGGTTACTTCTGCGCGAACCAGGCGCTTGTCCAGGGGAATGGTAACCTCGATGATATAGTCCAGTTTTTCGGAAGAAATTTTAACGGTAGCAGGTGCATTTTCTGGGAAAAGCTTTGCAATGCGGTTTAATTTGTTTTCTACTTTTTCTTTGGTACGGTCGCCCAATGTGATGTTTTTGCCTTTTACAGTATAGATCATAATAACAACTCCTCCCGCAGGCGGCTTTGCGCCTGTTTGCTATATTTAAACTTTTGAAAGTTTAGCCAAAACAAGTGTTGCTGTTGTTTCTTACTGTTTGTATTCTACGAAAAAAGGGAAAATCCTTCTTTTTGGTCAGAGAAAATGTTTTTTTCCATGGCGAAAGGGGAAAAAAGAAGGAAAATTTCTGGTTTTTTTGTCTCACATATCCACACCCAAGTGCACATATCATTGTGGATAAAGTGGATAACTTTGTGCATAACTTTATTTACAAGGCTTTTGCATGGTGCACAACGAAGGAGGGGAATGGGGACAAAATCGGGACCGTAAAAAAAATACGTTATTCTTCCGGAGAAGTGCTTTTCTTTTTGCTGCGGAAAAAGCGCAAAGGAGATTTTTTTGTTTTGGTCACTTTGGCCTTTTCGGTTTTTTCTGCCTTTTCTACCTTTTCTGCTTTTTCTTTTTCTGCCTGTTCTTTTTCCGCCTTTTCTGCCTGTTCTAAACATTTTTTATAGGCCGTTTTATAGGCTTTGAAAGAGGTGTCATCAAAGCAAACCATCACCACTTTTTGAAAGGATGGATTTTGGCGTAAAAAAGCGATCATTTCTCCCATGGCAATTTGGGCGGCTTCTTCCAAAGGAAAGCGGTAGACGCCGGTGCTGATGGAAGGAAAGGCGATGGAAGAAAGATGATGTTCCAGCGCCAGGGCAAAACAGGAGCGGTAACAGCTGGCCAAAAGTTCGGCTTCGCCGCGTTCGCCGCCGCGCCAGATGGGGCCTGGGGTATGGATGACGTATTTGGCTGGCAGTCGATAGCCGTTTGTGATTTTTGCCTGTCCGGTGGCACAGCCGCCCAACGTTTCGCATTCGGCCAGCAGTTCCTCCCCGGCGGCACGATGAATGGCGCCGTCCACACCGCCGCCGCCCAACAAAGAGGTATTGGCCGCATTGACGATGGCATCCGTTTTCATTTTCACAATATCACCTTTGACAATGGTCAGTCTTTCCATAAGAAAAACCTCCTTTCAACCTTACTTAGTTCTATTTTAGCTTTTTTTGAGCAAAAGGTAAATACAATTTTTCCATTTTCAAGGAAAACAGTAGTTTGGTGTTGAAAAACAGGAACTTTCGTGAGAAAATAGGCAAAGGATATGAGAAGAAGCAACCTAGAAAATTTGAAAAGATAAAGGAGCGTTTGAAATGAGACAACGAAAAGCCATCCTTTTGGCCGCCGGCGAAGGCAGCCGGATGAAATCCAAAAAAGCAAAGGTATTGCACGAAGTGATGGGGAAAAGCATGGTGCAGCGGGTGGTGGACGTGGCAAAGTCTGCCGGGCTGGAAGAAATTGCGGTGATTGTGGGCCATCAGGCCGAACAGGTGCAAGAGGCCCTGAAAGACAGTGGCGTGACTTTCTTTTTGCAGCAGGAGCAAAAAGGCACCGGCCATGCCGTAATGCAGGCCGAAAGCTTTTTGGAAGAAGGCAAAGATGTGGTGATTTTATATGGAGATACGCCGCTTTTGCAAAAGGAAACGTTGCTTTCTTTGATGGATTTTCATGAACAGGCCCAAAACGCCGTGACCATCATTTCTTCTTTGGTGGATCAACCCGATGGCTATGGCCGGATTGTGCGGGACGAAGCAGGCCAGTTTGTCAAAAATGTGGAACACAAAGACGCCTCCGAAGCCCAGCGGCAGATCAAAGAAATCAACAGCGGGATTTATTGCTTTGATGGAGGATGTTTGAAAGAAGCATTGAAAAAAATCAATAATCAAAATGCCCAAGGCGAGTACTATTTGCCCGATACGCTCTCGGTGTTAAAGGCAGAGGGTAAGAAAGTGGATGCCATGGTGGTTTCCGATAGTCGCCAATTTCTTGGGGTAAACACCAGAGCACAGCTTGCTCAGGTGCAAAAAGTGTTGCAAGAACGGGTCAATGCGTATTGGATGAACGAAGGGGTGACCATTTTAGACCCGGCCACCACCTATATTGCCGATACGGTGACCGTTGGCATGGACACGGTGATTTATCCCCAAACGCTGTTGGAAGGCCATACGGTCATTGGGGAAAACTGCCAAATTGGGCCTTGCACCCGTCTGATGGATATGACCGTGGGCGATGAGACCACCATGCAGTTTACCACCGCCATGGAATCGACGGTGGGTAGTTTCACCAAAGTGGGCCCTTATGCTTATATCCGCCCCAACTGCCACATTGGTAACCACATCAAAGTGGGCGATTTTGTGGAAGTGAAAAACTCTGTCATTGGAGACGGCACCAAGATTTCCCACCTGACCTATGTGGGCGATAGCGACGTGGGCCAAAACATCAACTTTGGCTGCGGTACCGTCACCGTAAATTATGACGGCAAGAAGAAATTCCGTACGGTGATCGAAGACAATGTGTTCATCGGTTGCAATGCCAACTTGGTGGCGCCGGTGACATTGAAAGAGGGTAGCTATGTGGCCGCCGGCTCTACCATCACCAAAGATGTACCGCCAAAGGCCCTGGCCGTGGCCAGAAACCGGCAGACCAATTTGGAAGGCTGGTCGAAAAAGTAAAAAAAATAGGATTTTTACTTGAATTTTACCGAAGCCAGGTGTAACATAGATATGTAGTATGGGCATCTGTCGGAAGGACGCCCAAAAAGATTGTTTACGTTAGGGGAGGAACGCATTTATGATGTATACAGGAAGAAGCAATATCAAAATCTTCTCTTGTAACGCCAACAGAGAATTGGCAGCTGCCATTGCAAAAAATCTGGGTCTGGAATTGGGCAACTCCGAAGTATCCCATTTCAGTGATGGTGAAATTTCGGTAAAAATTGACGAAACCATCCGTGGGGCCGACGTGTTTATTATTCAGTCCACCTCTTTTCCGGTGAACGATAACTTGATGGAACTGCTGATTTTAATTGATGCGATGAGACGTGCTTCTGCCGGACGCATCACTGCGGTAATTCCTTATTATGGTTACGCAAGACAAGATAGAAAAGCAAGAGCCAGAGATCCAATCAGTGCCAAACTGGTGGCAAACCTGATTACCACCGCTGGGGCCGACCGGGTGTTGACCATGGATTTGCACTGTGCACAGATTCAGGGCTTCTTTGACATTCCTTTGGACCACTTGGTGGGGATGCCTTTGCTGACCAACTATTATAAAGAAAAATATGGCGATCATCTGGACGAATTTGTGGCTGTATCTCCGGACCTGGGCAGCGTAGGCCGGGTAAGACAGTTTGCAACGAAGCTGGATATTCCTCTGGCCATCATTGACAAACGCCGTCCAAAAGCCAATGTGTCGGAAATTATGAACATCATCGGTAATGTGGAAGGCAAACGGGTGATTTTGGTGGATGATATGATCGATACCGCCGGCACCATCACCAACGCAGCCAATGCCCTCAAAGAAAGAGGCGCCATCGAAGTGGATGCTTGCTGCACCCATGCCGTACTTTCCGGCCCTGCTTTGGAACGCATCACCAACTCTGCCATCCAGGAATTGGTGGTTTTGAACACCATCAATTTGCCAGAAGAAAAGAAAATCGATAAACTGGTGGAACTGAGTGTAGATAAAATCTTCTCTGAAGCCATCAAACGCATTCACGAAGGCACTGCCGTTTCCACATTGTTTGAATAAAACAATTCCTTGCCCACAGACAGGTTCTGTGGGCTTTTTTCTTTGCCTTTGGCTCAAAAGGCAAAACCACCAAAAGAAAGACCAAGGCCGCCAAAACCCATATGGCCAGAAAAGGCCATTTGTGTGCACCAAAGGAACAGTTGGTAGAATCTACTAAAGAAAGGAAGAAAAAGAGCCAAAAAAGTAAATTTTTTTTGACAATTTCCATCAAAATTTTTGAGATCATTTCGCCCTTCTTTGCTGTTTTCTTAACAAAATGTTAGGTAAAAACAAGGAAAATTAGAAAAAAATAGGAAAATAGTTGGTGGCATGGTGGTAATACCACGGGGTTTTTGGTTATTTTTTTAACAAAAAATGTTGTTTTTCTATTGACAAAGATGCTTCTTTCCTGTATCTTTTTAGTAGTAAGGCCAATAAAAAATTTGGCACAAACGAATAAAATCTTTTATTTCGATTCAAAATAGAACAGAGTTTGATAAGGAGGATGCAGGAATGAAAATTGCGTTTTACGACACAAAGGACTACGACAAGCTGTGGTTTGAACCTTTGGCAAAAGAGTATGGATATGATGTTGTGTTCTATGAAAGCCGGTTTGTTTCTGATACGGCGATCTTGGCCAATGGGTGCGATGCAGCCTGCTTGTTTGTCAATGACGTCATCGACGAAAAATCCATCAATATGCTCTATGACATGGGTGTGAAAGTGATTTTGCTCCGTTGTGCCGGTTATGATAACATCGATTTGAAAGCCTGCGAAGGCAAAATCACCGTACTGCGTGTGCCAAGTTATTCTCCAACGGCTGTGGCCGAATACGCCGCTGCCATGATGCTGACCTTAAACCGGAAAATCCACAAGGCCTACACCAGAACCCGTGAATTTAACTTCAAAATCAGCGGCTTGATGGGCATTACCCTGCGGGGCAAAGTGGCCGGTGTCATTGGTACGGGTAAAATTGGCAAAGTCATGATTGAAATTTTGAAAGGCTTTGGCATGCAGATTTTGGCCTTTGATCCTTACCCAGATACTTCCTTGGATGTGGAATATGTGGCGCTGGATGAATTGCTCAAACGAAGCGACGTTATCACACTGCACTGCCCACTGTCTCCAGATACCCGGTATATCATCAACAAAAACTCCATCTCCAAGATGAAAGACGGTGTGATTTTGGTGAACACCTCCCGCGGTGGCTTGGTAGATACCCAGGCGCTCATCGATGGTCTGCGGGCAGGAAAATTCATGGGCGTGGCCTTGGACGTATACGAAGAAGAAGATGAATACTTCTTTGAAGATCGTTCCAACGATATCATCCAGGATAACGAACTGATTAAACTGATGGCTTATCCAAACGTATTGATTACGTCGCACCAAGCCTTCTTCACCAGCGAAGCCTTGGAAGCCATTGCAAGAACTACGTTAGAAAACTTGAAAGCCTTTGAAGAAGGCCGTCCTTTGGAAAACGAAGTGACCTTGCAGGGCAAATAACGAGCCTTGACTTTTGAAAGAAAAAGCAATAAGATAGGGGTGTCGAAAGGAATTTCGGCACCCTTTTTATGATGAATTTTGTTGCTGCCTGGCACTGGCCCGGCGGCTTTTTGCCGTTTGCGCCGGCAGAAGGGAGATTGTACCATGAAACTGATTTGTGGGTTGGGTAACCCAGGAAAAAAATATGAACAAACCAAGCATAACATGGGGTTTCAGGTGATAGATCAATTGGGGGAGACATACCATATACCGGTGAATAAAATCAAGCATCGGGCCTTGGAAGGCAACGGGATTGTTGCGGGGGAAAAGCTGGTGCTTTTGAAACCCCAGACCTTTATGAACCTCAGCGGGGAGAGCGTAAAAGAAGCTATGCAGTTTTATAAACTGTCGATGGAAGATTTGATTGTGATTTATGATGACATCAGTTTGCCGGTGGGCGCGGTGCGCATCCGGGAAAAAGGCAGCGCCGGCGGCCATAACGGCATGAAGAATATCATTGCCCACTTGGGCAGCGACCAATTTGTGCGCATCCGTGTGGGCGTAGGGGCGAAGCCTGCCGGATGGGATTTGGCCGATTATGTCTTAAGCGGCTTTGCGGCCAACGAACAAAAAGAAGTGCAAGACGGCATTGGGCTTGCGGCCAAGGCCGTGGATCTGCTGGTGAGAGAAGGGCTTCCAAAGGCCATGAACCAAGTCAATACGTCCGTCAAGGCAAAAAAAGAGCCTTCTGTGGCGCCCGAAGGACAGACAAATTGAGGTGAAGAAAACCATGAAAGCACTGACCGAGGCACTGACTTCTCTGGCGCCTTATGTGGAACTGGAAGAAGCAATCAAACAAAATCAGACACCGGCGCTGGCCACCGGCGTCATCGATGTGCAACTGCCCCATCTGATGGCGGTGCTGGGGCAGCGGCTTTCTCTGCCGCTTTTGATTGTGGCAGAAAGCGAGAAAAAAGCCCAGGAATTGCGGGACGATTTGGAGCTATTTGAGCCTGGCGCTTTATATTATCCGGCGCGGGATTTTCTCTTTTATACCACCGACGTCCATAGCCGGGAAATCGATAGCAGCCGGGCCGCTGTCATCCAGGCCATGCTGAAACAAGAACGGCCGGTGGTGGTTCTGTCGGCCCAGGCCATGATGGATAAGCGGATGCCAAAGGCGGACTTTTTGCCGTTTTTGCTGGGGCTTCAAGAAGGCGATCTGGTGGATTTGGACGATCTTTGCGGGAAGCTTACACAAATGGGGTATCAGCGGACAGAGCAGGTGGAAGGCAAGGGCCAGTTTGCCCTGCGCGGCTCCATACTGGACGTGTTTTCCCCGGTGGAAGAGACGGCCTTTCGTATCGATCTTTGGGATACGGAAATTGATACCATCCGCACCATGGATGCCTTTTCCCAGCGCTCCATGGAGCGGGTGAAAGAAATTGAACTGTTTCCCATGGCAGAAGTGGTCTATACGAAAGAGCGGCTGCAAGAGACCTTGGAGGAAATGGAAAAGGAATATCGCCGTACCGTGGCGGCCTTGGAAAAGAAGGGCCGGGTGGAAGAGGTGGAAAAAATGAAAGAAAAGGTGGGCGAGGCTTTGGAAAAACTGGCGACGGAGGGCCATTCGTCGGCGGTGGATGCCTTTTTGCCTTATTTTTATCCCCAGACGGTCAGCATTTTGGACTATATGCCTGCCCAAACCGTTGTCTTTTTCTGTGAACCGCTGCGCATCAAAGAAGCCATGGGAAGGGTGGCCCAACAGTTTGGCGAAAGCATCAAAAACAGAATGGAAAAAGGCTATTTGCTGAAAAAAGAAGGCAGCCTTCTGTGGGATTATTTACAAATTTTGAAACAAGCCGAAGGATACCATCAAGTGCTTTGCAGCACCATTGCCACATCCATTCCCGATTTTCCCATCAAGGATATGGTTCATTTTCAAGTGAAAGGCACAACGGCCTTTCAAAACCAGCCCCAGCTGTTTTATGAAGAGTTGGAAGCGCTGCGCAAAGAAAATTATCGGGTGCTGATTGTGACGCCAAGCCAAAACAAAGGGCGCCGTATTGCCACAGAGTTACAGGAGCGCGGCTTGCGGGCCGTGTATGTGGAGCGTCCGGAAGAAAAGCAACTGGTGGGCGGAGAAATTTGTGTCATCAAAGGACAATTAAGCCGTGGGTTTGAATATCCCCAGCTGAAAATTGCCCTTTACAGTGATGCCCAAATTTATGACCAAAAAACAGGCCGCAACCGAAAACCAAAGCGGAAAAACACCAAGACATTGGAAAGCTTTACGGATTTAAAGGTGGGCGACTATGTGGTGCACCAAAGCCACGGCATTGGTGTGTTCCGGGGCTTGGAACAAATTGTGGTGGACGGCGTCAAAAAAGATTATATCAAGATCAGCTATGCCGACGGCGGCAGTCTCTTTGTGCCGGTCAATCAGTTGGACGCCATCCAAAAATATATTGGCGGCGGCGCCGAACGGGTGAAGTTAAACAAATTGGGCGGCCAGGATTGGAACAAGGCCAAGGCCAAAGTACGGGCTGCCGTGGCCATTTTGGCAGAAGACTTGATTGCCCTTTATGCCAAGCGGCAGGCCGCCATTGGGTTTGCCTTTTCCAAAGACAATTTGTGGCAGCGGGAGTTTGAAGAAACGTTCCCCTATGATGAAACCGATGACCAGCTGTTGGCCATCCAAGATGTAAAAGAGGACATGGAAAGCCAGAAGGTGATGGACCGGCTCATTTGTGGCGATGTGGGCTATGGCAAGACGGAGGTGGCCATCCGGGCGGCCTTTAAGGCGGTGCAGGATGGAAAACAGGTGGCCTATTTGGTGCCCACCACCATTTTGGCCCAACAGCATTATCAAACCTTTGTGGAGCGGATGCAAAATTACCCGGTGAAGGTGGGGTTATTAAGCCGGTTTCGCACGCCAAAACAGCAAAAGGAAACCTTAAACGAGCTTTCCAAGGGCTTTGTGGATATTGTCATCGGCACTCATCGGCTTCTGTCCAAGGATGTGAAATTCCACGACCTGGGGTTGGTGATTGTGGACGAAGAGCAGCGGTTTGGGGTGGCCCACAAGGAAAAACTGAAAACGTTGAAAGAAAACTTAGATGTGCTCACCCTGACGGCCACACCCATCCCCCGGACGTTACACATGAGTCTGGCGGGAATTCGGGATATGAGTGTCTTGGAAGAACCGCCCAGACAGCGGCACCCGGTCCAGACCTATGTCATGGAAAGCGATCCAGAATTTATCCGGGATGCCGTTGATCGGGAACTTTCCCGCGGGGGCCAGGTGTACTATCTTTATAACCGGGTGGATACCATTTCCCAGGAGGCGCTGCGGGTGCAAAACCTGGTGCCGGATGCGGTGGTGGCCTATGCCCATGGCCAGATGACCGAGCGGGAACTGGAACGGATTATGAAAGACTTTATCGAAGGGGAAATTGACGTATTGGTATGTACCACCATCATTGAAACGGGGTTGGACATTGCAAACGTCAATACCATGATTATCCAGGACGCCGACCGGATGGGTTTAAGCCAGCTGTATCAGCTGCGGGGCCGTGTGGGCCGCAGCAACCGGGTGGCCTATGCCTATTTGCTTTACCGCAAGGATAAAGTATTGGGCGAAGTGTCGGAAAAACGACTGCAAACCATCCGGGAATTTACGGAGTTTGGCTCCGGCTTTAAAGTGGCCATGCGGGATTTGGAAATCCGTGGCGCCGGTAACTTATTGGGCGCCCAGCAGCATGGGCACATGGATGCGGTGGGATATGAAATGTACTGCCGCTTGTTGGATGAAGCGGTGAAAAAATTGCAGGGCGAGACGGTGGAACAGGAATTTGAAACCATGCTGGACCTCAACGTCAATGCCTATTTGCCGTCTTTTTATATCAAAAACGAAGAACAAAAGTTGGAGCTTTATAAAAAAATTGCGGCAATCCAAACGGAAGAAGAGTATCAGGACATGGCAGAGGAGTTGGAAGACCGATATGGCACCATGCCAAAAAGCGTACAGACGTTATTGGATGTGGTGCTGTTAAAGGCCCAGGCCCACAAACTGCAAATGCTTAGCATTGTGCAAAAACAAGAAAAGATTTTGGTAACCTTTAAAGGAGACGCCCAAATCGATCCCCAACGCATTGTAGCCACCGTCAATGAGCGGCCGCTGCGCTATCAGTTTACGGTGGCGGCCCATCCGTTTATTACCATAAAAATGAGTGAAAAAGATGGTACAGATCCGTTGGAATATGTTAGAATACTATTGGATGATTTAGCGGATCCAAAATAAAGAAAAAAGGAGGTGCTTTCGGATGGAAAAAAAGAAGTTTTGGCCGGGGATTCTTGTTTGTTTGCTTTTCTTTGGACTCCTTTGCGGCTGTCAAAAACAACAGCCGAAAGAGACCCCCTTTTTGAGTATCAACGGCGAAGAAGTTCGCGAGGAAGAGTATGTGCTGTATTTGGAAGAAGCGGCCCGCAATTTTCAGGAGTTGGGCGGCGAGGACATTTGGGAGACGGACTTTGATGGCAGAAGCGCCCTGGATGTGGCCAAAGACAGCGCCCTTAACAGCCTCATTGCCGTGAAAGTGACGGCCCAGCAGGCCGACGAGATGGGTATTTCTCTTTCAGAAGAGGAAGAGGCGGAGGCCAAGGAAGAAGCCGACGATGCTGTGGAGGCCTATGAGGCGGCCGGCGATGTGGTTTCGGAAGAGACGAAAGAGGCGCTGGATACGGTGATGGTGGAAAAACAGCTGTTTCAGAAAGTGAAACAGGCGGTGGTCAGCAGTTACGCCATTGGCGAGGCGGAATTTCAAGCCTATGCCACGGCGTACCGAGATAGCAAAGAAGCCCAGATGCGGCAGTTGACGATCTATTCCATTGGATGCACCACAGAAGAAGCGGCCACGGCGGCCTATGACGCCTTGCAGAGCGGCGCGGCCTTTGCCGAAATCTTTGCGGCCTATAATGAAGATCCTTCTTTGTCTGTGGATGTGCCGTATGAAGTGGAAGAACAGGACTTGGAAGAGGAAGAAAAGGTGCTCTCCGGCGTGGGGCAAGGCTTTGTCAGCAAGCCCATGCTGGAAGGGGACTATTACTATGTGCTTTCTGTGGGAAAGGTGGAAGAGGCCTCCCAGGAGGAAGTGACACAGGCATTGCGGGAGGAATTTACCCAGATCTTTCAAAATCAAGTCTTTGAAGAAAACCTGCAAAAATGGCAGCAAAATGCCGTGATTGAGCAAAACATGACCCTCTGGCAACAAATCAGCGCCGAAGAGATGCATCTGATGGAGGATACAAAGGAGAACGAATAGCACATGAAAAAAGGATATATTTTTGACCTGGATGGGACGTTATTGGACAGCATGCCGGTATGGAAAACCATTGGCCGGCGGTACTTACTTTCCCAGGGGATTACGCCGCCAGAGGGCGTGGAGGAATTTTATAAAACCATGACCTTTCATGAAACGGCCTTATATTTTCAAAGCCTTGGGCTTCAGGCTTCGGAACAAGAAATGATTGATGCTATTTCTGCCATGGTGGCAGAAGATTACGCCTTGCATGTGGAGGCCAAGGCTGGGGCCGTGGAGTATGTCAAAAAAGCCAAGGAAGCAGGCATTGCCCTTTGTGCTTTGACGGCTTCGGAAAAAGGATATCTGTTGCCGGCACTGAAGAGGCTAGGGCTTTTGGATTGCTTTACGGAGGTGTATACTTGCACAGAGTTAAACAAGAGCAAGCAGCAGCCGGAAATCTTTGTACAGGTGGCCGGTTTTCTGGGCCTTTCGGTGGAAGAGGTGGCGGTGTTTGAAGATAGCCTTCATTGCATCCAAACGGCCAAGGCCGCCGGGGCCTATGTGGTGGCCATGGAGGATGCGGCAGTGGCCGAGGACAAAGCGGCCATTTTGCAAGCAGCCGATCAATACATTTGTGATTTTACCCAGTTTCCTTTGGTCTAAAAAAACACCAACGACGAAACGCGGTTTCCAAGAAGAAACCATGATTTTTGTTCCTTTCTTCTTGGAAATGGAAAAAAAGTCGTTGGTGTTTTTGTTTGGCTATGCTTCTTCGCCGACAGAAAGCAACGTCACTTGCCGCCGGTCCATTTGCAGCAGCCCTTCTTCTTTCATGGCTTTCAGTTCCCGCATCATGGCGCTGCGGTCGGCGCAAATGTATTCGGCCAGGGCCGTGATGGAAAAAGGCAGGGTAAAGCGGGTGCTTTTGGCCTCTGCCGCCGTGATACGGAAAAAACAAAGGAGCTTGGCCCGAATGGAACGATGACTTAAGACTTCCACCCGGCTGGCCATGGTAAGGACTTTTTTGGAAAGAAGCCGAAACAAGTTTTGCAGCAGGATGTTATGATGCTCGCAGGAATTGGCGCAGCGTTTGGTGAAATGGGTATAGGCAAAAAAGATCAAATCACAGCTGTTGACACATTCCAAAAACATTTGGTCCAGGGGGCTATTGGCAAAGGCCAGCGCCTCGCCAAAGACGCTGCCGGGGGTGAGGGTTTCCATCAGGGTGCGGCTGCCGTCATAGTCGATGCGGATGATTTTGGCTTCGCCGGCAAGCAAGACGCCAATTTTTCCCACGATGTCGCTGCAATTGAGTAATTCCCCCGCTTGCAGATGGCGGGTGTTGGAACAAAAACAATGCAGAATTTGGTCAATTTCTTCTGGGGATACGTCTTCAAACAAAGGGCAGTTGGTTAAGTCCATGGGGATTTCCTTTCTTTTTGTTGCAGTTGCAACAGATTTTTTTCTGATTTTATGATATTCTTTTTTCTATGGATTGTAAAGTGCTTTTTTTGATAGATGGGAGGAACCCAATATGGTAGATGTGAAAGTGACAAATGGTACCTTGGATCAGGCAGAAATCGATGCCTATTTGGCCTATGGCCATACCCAGCATCCTCATAAAGAGATTAAGGCCATGGAAGTGACGCTGGATGGCGATTATGTGGATTTGAAATATTATTTTGGGGAAGCTCGCCCCTTTGAACGGATTCGCCGGATCACAGGCTATTTGGTGGGGACCACGGAACGGTGGAACGATGCCAAAAAAGCAGAAGAACGGGACCGGGTAAAACATAGCCTAAGCTAAACCGTCAACATCAAAGCGATGGTTTTTTGATTTCTGCTCGAAAACTACGAGAGCAGTCTTTGGAAGAAAAGAACCTTGGCAACAATCAGACAGCCGAACTTCTTTCTGTTGGAAGGAGTTCGGCTGTCTTTTTTTGGATGAAGCAAATTACGGCGCTTTTTCTTTGGTTAATCGGTTTCTGTCATCAAATCATAGGGCCAATCCCCAATGCCGCCAAATTCCATGACGTTGGTATAGCCCAGCTCTGTTAAGGCCTGGGCGGCCACTTTGCTGCGGTTTCCGCTGCGGCAATAGATCAATACCGGCGTGTCGGTGGAAGGGATGGCTTTTTGGGCGCTGGTGGGGCTTAAGGTGGAGATGGGTAAAGACAGGGCCGAGGGAATATGTCCTTCGTCATACTCAAAGGCCTCCCGCACATCCAGCACCACAACGTCCTCTGTGTTGTCCATCCATTGTTTGGCTTCTTGGGGCGTAATCACCTGATAAGAAGCGGCAAAGGCGTCTTCTTCCACCAGGTTTTTGAAGCTGCCATAGCCGGCGGCGTCCATTTCTTCATAGGGAATGAACCGCAGGGCGGCGCTGTTGATGCAATAGCGCTGGCTGGTGGGGGATTCGGGGTCGTTTTGGAAGAGGTGGCCCAGGTGGGAGTTGGCCGACCGGCTGCGTACTTCGATGCGTTCCATGTCCAGGGAATCATCCAGGGTGAAAAAGAAGGTGTTGACATCGATGCCCTTGGAAAAGGCCGGCCAGCCGCTTGTGCATTGGTATTTATCCCGGGAGGAAAACAGCGGCTCCCCGGAGACGATATCCACATAGATCCCCGGCTCGTCAAAGTCATAGTATTTGTTGGCAAAGGCCGGTTCGGTGGCATTTTGTTGGGTGACTTCATATTGTTCCTGGGTTAACATTTGGCGGATGGTTTCGTCGTCCGGGCGGGGGTAATTGGCCGGGTCCACCTGCATTTTGCTGACCCAGTTGATTTGCCCCGGGGCAATATGGCAATAGCCGTTGGGGTTTTTGGCCAGATAGTCCTGGTGCTCCTCTTCGACGCGATAAAAGACTTCCAATGGTTCTAATTCTACCAAAAAGGCAGGGTAGCGCTCTTTTTCAATGGCTGCAATACGTGCAATGGTTTCCCAGTCTGCTTCGTTGGTGTAATAGACGCCGGTTTGGTATTCACTGCCCACGTCGGGCCCCTGGCGGTTTTCCACGGTGGGGTCGATGAGATAGAAAAAGGAAAACAGCAGTGCATCCAGGCTGACTTGTTCTGGATCGTATTCCACCTCCACCGTTTCTCGAAACCCGGTGAGGCCGGTGGAGACGTCTTTGTAGGTTAACGGTTCTTCCTTGTCCCAAGTGCCGTTGGCATAGCCGCTGACCACGTCGATGACACCGGGAATGGCTTCCATGTACTTTTCGACGCCCCAAAAACAACCACCGGCAAAATAGATGGTGTTGGCATTTTGCTTTCGGTCGTCGGTCACCGTCTCTTTGGGCGTCTCCACAGCAGAGGAGGAACGGGCCGAAGATTGACAGGCGGTGAGAGAAAACAACAAGAGAGAAACCAGTGCCAATGAAATGGGTTTTTTCATGAAACATACCTCCTTAGAAAATGGAATCAACCTCTCTGGGGACGAGCCCACGGTTAGTTTTATCATACATAAAAAGAGAATTGTTTTCAAGTGAAAATAAGAATTATTCTACATAAAGAAACACTTTGTTAATTTCAGGGTAGCGAGAAAACGGGTTTTTTGCTATAATAAAGAAAGTATGACAAAATATCAAAAAAATGTTTTTATCTGTGAGGTGAGTTTCCCTATGTTAAGCGGAAAAACGGTGGTGGTTGGTGTCAGCGGCGGCATTGCAGCCTATAAAATGGCCAATGTGGTCAGCAAATTAAAAAAGCTGAACGCCGATGTTCATGTGATTCTGACAGAACATGCTTGTCATTTCATCAATCCCATTACCTTTGAGACATTGACCAATAACAAATGCCTGGTGGATACCTTTGACCGCAATTTCCAATTTCATGTGGCCCATGTTTCGTTGGGCAAAAAGGCCGACGTGATGTTGTTGGCCCCGGCCACAGCCAATGTCATTGGAAAAGTGGCAAACGGCATTGCCGATGATATGTTGACCACAAGCACCATGGCCATGCGGTGCAAAGTGTTGGTGGCGCCGGCCATGAACACGGCCATGTTCCGTAACCCCATTGTCCAGGACAATTTGAGCAAATTGGAACGGTTTGGTTATACGGTGATTATGCCAGAAAGCGGCCATTTGGCCTGCGGCGATACGGGCGAGGGGAAACTGCCGGACGAAGAAACGTTGGTGGATTATGTGGTGCAAGAAATTGCCCATAAAAAAGATATGCAGGGGCTGAAAGTGATGGTTTCGGCTGGGCCCACCATGGAGGCCATGGACCCGGTGCGTTATATTAGTAATCATTCCACCGGTAAGATGGGGTATGAATTGGCAAAGGCGGCGGCAAGACGCGGGGCAGAGGTGACGCTGGTAAGCGGAAAGACCAATTTACCGGCGCCCCGGTTTGTGGAAACGATTCCCGTTACCAGTGCCAGAGATATGTTTGACGTCTTCCAAAGCCGGTTTTTGGATTATGATATCATCATCAAAGCGGCGGCGGTGGCCGATTACCGGCCCAAACAGGTGGCAGAAGAAAAGATCAAGAAAAAAGACGGAGATTTGTTTTTGGAACTGGAACGCAATCCAGACATCATTCAATATATGGGCCAGCATCGCCGGGAAGGTCAGTTTTTGTGTGGCTTTTCCATGGAGACGGAGCACATGCTGGAAAACTCCAGAGCCAAATTGGCGAAAAAGAACATGGATATGATTGTGGCCAATAACTTAAAACAGGCAGGCGCCGGCTTTGGCACCGATACCAACATTGTCACCCTCATCACCAAAGACAGCGAGGAGCAGTTGGAACAGATGACCAAAGAAGAAGTATCCAATGTCATTTTCGATCGGATTTTGGCAAAGACGGGAAGGAGAGCCCATGATTAAACGGATTACGTTAAAGCACCAGGCCTATGATTATTTATATCATGCCGTACTAAAAGGCGAAATTTTATCCACACAAGTCTACAGCGAACAGTATTTTGCCGACTTGCTTGGTATTTCCCGCACGCCGGTGCGGGAGGCCGTGATGCAGTTGGCCCAGGAAGGGTTTTTGCAGGTATATCCAAACAAAGGCTTTTCGGTGAAAAAAGTAAAGGCAGAAGAAGTGGAGGACTTGTTTGGATACCGGGCGGCGTTAGAAAGCTATTGCGCCTGCATGGCGGCGCGCAACGCCACCTCGTCCCGCAGCAAAGCCTTGGTGCAAAAACTGAAAAAACATAACCAGGCCCAAAAAGAATCCTTTGAAAAGGACGAGCCGGTGGAACAATGGATGGTTCATGATTTTGCCTTTCACCAGGCCATCATCGACTATCTCCATAACCGCCAAATTTCCGATAGCATGGAACGGCTGCGGGCCAGAATCAATTTGCTGGGCATCCGCTCGTTATACAGCGAAGGGCGGACCATGCGGGTGCTGGAAGAACACCAGGCCATCATCGATGCCATCAGTATGGGCCGGGTGGAAGATGTGGTGGAAAGTTTTGCCCGCCATTTTGACCGCTGCAAACATATTTTGGCCGAAGAACATTGACAAACGATGTTAGGCGCAGTATATTGAAAGTAACAAGCGCTTTTCCAAGCGAAAAGCGCTGCTTTTTCCCGTTATCTAGTATGTTACATACTAAAAAGGAGGCGTTTTTATGAAAATCACTGCCGTCGAAACCGTACAACTGCCGGCCCATCCCAGACATCTTTGGGTACTAGTACATACCGATGAAGGGCTGACGGGCATTGGGGAGGCCACGGACAAAGTGGAGCTGACCAAAACGGCCGTCCACCGGTTTTGTGCCGAAATCATACTGGGGCAAAACCCGCTGGAAAATGAAAAATTGTGGGCCATGATGTATGACAGTGCCAATTACACCGGCTATATGGGTGCAGAGATGCGGGCCATGGGGGCCGTGGACATGGCGCTTTGGGATATCAAAGGGAAGGCCGCCCAAATGCCGGTCTATGATTTATTGGGCGGTAAAACCCAAGAAAGCCTGCGGATTTATAACACCTGTATCAGTTATGGAAAGGTGCGGGACCGGGAATGGTTCATGGAAGACGCCGGAGAATTGGCCAAGGATTTATTGAAAAACGGCATCAAGGCCATGAAAATTTGGCCCATGGACGGGCTTTCTACCCGCTATAACGGCCAGTATATCAGCCGGGCCGACATCCGGCGGGGCCTTCTGCCGTTTCAAAAAATTCGGGATGCCGTGGGAGACAAAATGGAAATTGCCTTTGAAGGCCATTCCCGCTGGAATTTGCCCATGGCGGTGCGCATTGCAGAAGAACTGGAACAGTATGACCCCATGTGGTTTGAAGACCCCATTCCGGTGGACAACATCACCTGCTTTGCCAATTTGAGAAAGAAAACAAAACTGCCCATTTTGGCCAGCGAACGATTGGCCACAAAATATCAGTTCCGGGAATTGTTTGAAAAAGATGCCTGCGACATTGCCATGTTTGACGTCAGCTATTGCGGCGGGATTACCGAGTGTAAGAAAATTGCGGCCATGGCCGAGGCTTACCATTTGCCTGTGACCACCCATAACTGTGGTTCGCCGGTGATGACCATGGTGGTGGCCCATTTGATGATGAGCTGTCCCAATACCAACGGCATCGAAACAGTCCGGGCGTTGTACCAGACCTTTGACATCACCGACGTGGGCGTGGATATTCGAGATGGCCACCTGTTTTTAAGTGACCGCCCAGGCCTTGGCATTGCCCTGCGGGAGGATGTGCTAAAGGCCAAGGATACCATTCGCCAGGTGACCAAAGAAGCAAGCCATGACCAAATGTTTGCCGTCACCGGCGACCCTTGGGCCCAATCCCCAGGGGATGATTTGGCAGGCGTGCTGCTTCCAAAGGAAGAATAAAAGAAGAATCAAAAAGAGCGGAAAAATGGCCAAATCCTTGGGTTTGGTCATTTTTTTTTGAAAAAAAGAAGTTTTTTTGGCCAAAAACGTATATAATGAAAGAAGAAGGAAAGGGGGCTTTGGCATGACTTATCTTGCAGCAGTGATTCAGTTGGATACGGGAAAAAACGTGGACGATAATTGGGAGCAGGCGGAACATTTGATTCGTCAGGCGGCGGCCAAGGGGGCAAAGCTTGTGGTTTTGCCAGAACACGCCGTCTATGAAGGCCGGTGCAGCAACGAACAGGCAAGACAGACCTATGCCATTGCCTTTAAACGGTTTTCTGCCTTGGCCAGAGAGTTGCGGATTTATCTGCACTGTGGCACCCTATTTGAAGTGGGGCCGGAGGGAAAACCTTATAACACCAGTCTGTTGTTTGATACGAAAGGCCGCCTATTGACCTCTTATCAAAAGGTGCATTTGTTTGATGTGGCTGTAGAGGCGGGGCCGCAGATCCAAGAAAGCAAGACCGTTTCGGCGGGACGGCGGTTTGTGGTGGCACAGACGGAAGAAGTGGGAAATTTAGGGTTATCCATTTGCTATGACCTGCGGTTTCCGGAGCAGTTTCGGCTTTTGGCCCTGGAAGGCGCCCAGGTGTTTGTGGTTCCGGCCAATTTTACCTACCCCACCGGGCGGGCCCATTGGGAAGTGTTGCTGCGGGCCAGGGCCGTGGAAAACGGGGCCTATGTATTGGCCGCGGCCCAGTGTGGGAAAAAAAGCGGCTATCTATCCTACGGCCATTCCATGATCATAGACCCTTGGGGCCAGGTGTTGGCCGAAGCAGAAGAAAGCCCCAAGGTGCTTTTGGCGCCCATTTTATTAGAAGAAGGCAAGCGGGTGCGCAGCCAGTTGGGCCTTTTCCATAACCGGCGCACCGATCTCTATCGCCTTATCGGTCTGGATTTTGTTTGACAAAACGGTCCGTTTCCCATACAATAAGACACAAGCAAGCAAAGGAGGTGAACCGTGATGGATGATAAAGAATTCCGAAAAATCAAAGACTATCAACTGCAACTGGATAGTGACAGAAAACAACGTCCTATGACGGTGTATGAGCGGCTCATCGGCGGGCGAAAGAGAGCAGCGAAAAAAGAAGAGGGGGAACCCAAGACGGCCATTTGGTGGATGATTATGATTTTTTCCATTGTCTATGGCATCCAAATTGTCTATGAGGCGCTGGTGGCCAGCGGCCCCATCCAATGAGGACGAGAGTTTCAGACGGCGTGATGTTCGAGAGGACAACCGCCGTTTTTTGTATAGAAATCCAAAGATTGGATACCTTAATAAAGGAGGGAACCACATGTATGATTTGATTGTAGCAGGAAAAGGACCGGCGGGGATTTCGGCGGCCATTTATGGCGCCCGCGCCGGGCTTCGGGTGTTGGTGCTTGGCATGGACGACAGTGCCTTGCTGCGGGCCCATACCATTGAAAACTATTATGGCTTTCCAAAAGGTATTTCGGGAAAGGACTTGTTTGAGGCCGGCATCGCCCAGGCCAAAGAGCTGGGGGTGGAAGTCAAGACAGAAGAAGTGGTGGGGCTTGGCTTTACGGAGGCCCTGACGGTGACCACCAATGTGGAAAGCTATCAGGCTTATGGCGTGGTGCTGGCCCTGGGGGCTTCCCGCAAGACGCCCAACTTGGCCGGGATTAAGGAATTGGAAGGCAAGGGCGTCAGCTATTGCGCCGTTTGCGATGGATTTTTCTACCGGCAAAAGGATGTTGGTGTGTTGGGCAATGGAGAATATGCCCTCCACGAAGCCCAGGCGCTTTTGCCTTTGGCCTCCTCTGTCACCATTTTCACCAATGGGCGGCCCATGGCCGTGCCGGTGGCAGAAGGGATTATGGTGGAGGAACGTCCGTTGGCCGCCGTGCGGGGAACAGAAAGTGTGGAAGCAGTGGAGCTGGCAGACGGCACAAAGGTGGCCCTTGCGGGGCTTTTTGTGGCAGAAGGCGTAGCCGGTGTGGTGGATTTGGCCAAGAAAATTGGGGCAGAAACCACAGGGGCCCAAATCGTGGTGGACGAACGGATGCAGACCAATGTGCCGGGATTATTTGCCTGCGGCGACTGTGTGCCGGGGCTTTACCAGGTGGCCAAAGCCGTTCATGATGGCGCCATTGCGGGCTTAGAAGCAGGCAAATGGGTCAGAAGCCAAAAAGAAGCATAAAAAGCAGTAGGGAGCAACGTTGTATTTTTGTGAAAAAATAGGGCTATACAAACGGAAAAAATAGGGTATAATATTATTTAAGAATAATTATTATTTAAAAAGGAGTGTTGATTATGTTCCGCGTATTCCGTTGTGACCATTGTAAAAATATCATTACGTTTTTGGAAGATAAAGGCGTGCCGGTGATGTGCTGTGGCCAAAAAATGACAGAACTGGTGGCCAATACGGTGGATGCTGCCAAGGAAAAACATGTGCCCCATGTGACGAAAAACGGCAATGTGCTGACCGTCTGTGTGGGCGAAGTGGAACACCCGATGCTGGAAGAACACCACATTTCCTTTGTGGCCGTAGAAACCAGCCAGGGCGTACAGATCAAATACACCTATCCTGGCGAAAAACCAGTGGCTACCTTTGCCTTGGCCGAAGGCGAAACCTTTGTGGCCGCCTATGAATATTGTAACTTACATGGTCTTTGGAAAACAGAAACCATCCAAGGCTAAGTTTCTTCTTTCTTTTTCTTTTGCGCCTCCTGTATGGAGGCGCTTTTTTTGCGAAAAAGCGAAAAAACGGCTTTTTCTTGTTCCTTTGCGGGAAATGGTGTATAATAATGTGAATTGATTTGTTTGAGGTGAGAAAAATGACAACACGACAGATTTTGCCGCTCATTGCGCTTCGAGGCATGACGATTTTTCCCCATATGGTCATCAGTTTTCCCATTGGACGGGCAAAATCGCTGCGGGCGCTGGAAGAAGCCCAAGCCGGTGAAAACCTGGTTTTCGTGGTGAAACAAAAACAGGCAGAAGAAGAAGATCCCGCGTTGGAAGATTTGTGCCAGATGGGTACGGTGGTAAAAATCAAGCAGGTGCTGCGGCTTCCGGGCAATGTGACCCATGTCATTGCCGAAGGGCTGTTCCGGGGAAGGCTGGAGGATTTATTGGAAGGAGAGCCTTGCCAAAGAGCCGATTTTACACCGCTGGAAGAAGAAAAGGAAGGGCGGGAAGAAAACACCAGCGTGCTGGCCATGATGCGTCTGGCGGCAGAACGCTATGACGAGTATGTGCGCCTGGGCGGAAGCAGCGGCCAAAATGACACGATGGTCAATGTGGTTGCGGCAAAAAATGCCGGACAGATGGCCGATGTCATTGCTGCGGGGCTGCAAATTTCGCCGGAAGAAAAGCAGGAACTGTTGGAGGCCTTGGACCCGGTTGCTAGGCTTTCGATGACGTTACAAAAAGTAAATGACGAACTGCAAATTTTGCAGTTGAAAGATGAGCTGGATAAAAAAGTACGGGCGCGGATGGAAGAGGCCCAGAAAGAATATTATTTGCGGGAACAGCTGAAAGTGATCCAAGAAGAGCTGGGGGACAAAGACGGCGTAACGGCGTTGGCCGATGGCTATGTGCAGGCGGCCAAAGAAAAGCATCTGCCACCCCAGGCCATGGCTGTGGTGGAGCAAGAAAGCGAAAGGCTGAAAAAAATGGCCATTTCTGCCCCAGAAGCCAATGTATCCCGCAATTATGTGGAGCATATTTTGGCCCTGCCTTGGGAAGAAAAAACAGAAGAGAAAGTGGATATTGCTGTGGCAGAGGCCGTATTGCAAGAAGATCACTATGGATTGAAAGAAGTCAAAGAGAGAATTTTGGAATTTTTGGCGGTGCAGCAGCAAACCGGGCGCATGGGCGCCACCATTCTCTGCTTGGCCGGACCTCCGGGTGTGGGCAAAACGTCCATTGCAAAATCCATTGCCCGGGCGTTGGGACGCAAGTATGTGCGGATGAGCTTAGGCGGCGTGAAGGATGAAAGCGAAATTCGCGGCCACCGCCGCACCTATGTGGGTGCCATGAGCGGCCGGATTTTAAGCGCCATGAAACAAGCCGGTGTCATCAATCCGCTGATTTTGCTGGATGAAGTGGACAAGCTTTCCATTTCTTATAACGGCGATCCGGCGGCGGCGCTGTTGGAAGTGTTGGACGGAGAGCAAAACAGCCAATTTACGGACCATTATTTGGAAATCCCCTATGACCTTTCTCAGGTGCTGTTTTTGTGTACGGCCAACGAAGTGGAAAAGATTCCTGGGCCTTTGCGGGACCGGATGGAAGTGATTTCTCTTTCGGGGTATACACTGGATGAAAAAGTGGAAATTGCTTTGCGCCATCTTTGCCCAAAACAACTGGAACTGGCCGGGTTAACGAAAGCGGACCTGCGCTTTGAAAAAGGCGCCATTTTTGCCATGGTGGAAGGATATACCAGAGAAGCCGGTGTGCGACAGCTGGAGCGGACCATCGGAAAGGTTTGCCGCAAAGTGGTCAAAGACCGTCTCAAAGGGCGCACCCGCCCCATTCGCTTGACGGCCAAAGGCGTCAACCGCTATTTGGGTATGCCCAAAGTGCGGCATTTGATGGCCAACGAAGCGCCTTTGGTTGGCGTGGTACGGGGATTGGCCTGGACGGCGGCTGGCGGAGAAACGCTGGAAGTGGAAACGGTATTGACGGAAGGCAAGGGCCAGCTGGTGTTAACGGGCAGCATGGGCGATGTGATGCAGGAATCGGCCAAGACGGCCTTAACCTATGTACGTAGTCTGGAATCGGTGGGCAAAGAGGCAGACTGGTTCCAGAAAAAAGAAATTCATGTCCATATCCCTGCCGGGGCCGTGCCCAAAGATGGGCCTTCGGCCGGCGTCACCATGGCCACGTCCATCTATTCGGCCATCACCGGGAAAAAAGTACGTTCCGATGTGGCTATGACAGGGGAAGTGACCATCACCGGGCGCGTGTTAGCCATTGGTGGGTTGAAAGAAAAACTGCTGGCGGCGAGACAAGCCGGTATTTCGACGGTGATTGTGCCAAAAGAAAACGAGGCAGACGTGGCAGAAATGGAAAAAAGCGTTTGGCAGGGTATGACCATTTGCTATGCCGGATGTGTAGAAGAGGTATGGAAAACGGCCTTTGTTGAAGGAGAAATGACATGGAAGTAAATCAAGTATCCCTGGCGGCAGTGGGTGTGAAAATGGAACAATATCCCAAAGACGGCCTGCCAGAAGTGGCCTTTGTGGGTAAGTCCAATGTGGGAAAATCCACACTCATCAACGCCATGGTGCGGCGGAAAGCCTTGGCCCGCACCAGTTCTTCCCCGGGAAAAACCCGTACCATCAATTTTTATGAAGTGGAACACAAGATGTATATTGTGGACGTTCCGGGCTATGGCTATGCCAAGGCGCCCAAGGCAGAAATTGAAAAATGGGGAAAGATGATTGAAACCTATTTGCAGCAGAGAGAAACACTGAAGGCCATTGTGCTGTTGGTGGATATTCGTCATGAACCGGGCAAAAACGATGTGATGATGTATGAGTGGCTCTGCCATTATGGCTATGAAATTGTGGTGGTGGCCACCAAGTTGGATAAAATCAATCGCAGCCAGATTCAAAAACAGCTATCGGTGATCCGCAAGGGCTTGGGGCTGCGCAAGGAAGACCGCTTGCTGCCTTTTTCGGGCGAGACAAAGGCCGGTGTGCCGGAGCTTTGGGACGTCATTGAGGGGCTGCTTTGGCCTTTGGAAGCGGAACCAGAAGAGCAGGAAGAAAAATAAAAAAGAAATTGGGTTTTTGGCAGACTAGGCCGTCCGTTTTTCGTATTTAGAATCGAATACAAAGAGAGGGGCGGCAGAAACATGCGTCTTTGTTTATCCAAAAACAAAAAAATAGCCGGTGTCTGTGGCGGCCTGGCCCAACGGTTTGGGCTGGATGTGTCGTTGGTACGGATCATAGCGGTGTTGCTTTTGCTGCTGCTGCGTACGCCGGTTTTGGTGGTTTATCTTTTATTGTGGGCCGTTTTGCCCTCGGAAGTGTAACAGCGTGTTGTGGAAAGCGGCTTTCCAAAAAAAAGAACGGTTGGAAAAAGAAAATGGCAGGAATCCTTTGTTTTGTGGGATCCCTGCCATTGTTTTTTTGGTAAAGCTGTACCGAAGTTTTTTGGATCAAAAAACACCTTGTTTTTTACAAGGTGTTTTGGGTCAGGCTTTGGGTGTGGTTTTGCCGGTGCCGATGAGGCTGGCAAAGATGTCGGAAACAATATGGTTGACATTTTGTTTCCAGTTGGTGCAGATGATTTGCGCCTGTTTTTTGGTGGGGACGGTGACATCCACCTCCATAATCTGGGTGCCATCCAAGGCGCAGACGGCGCATTTGACCAAATATTCTCCGTTGATTTCTGGAAAATAGTTGGCAGAAGTTTCGTATTCCGATTTGATGCGGCTTTTGTTGTTGGCAATGTATTCATTGGCCGCATTTTTCAGCCAAGGGCTGATGCGGTTTTCAAAAAAACCTAAGGCTTCCCGTCCGCTTGGTGTCACTTGATAGCGGGTGGTGCCGTTTTCGGTCAGTTCATCCAGAAAGTGGGCATTGACTAACTGGCTTAAATAACTTTGGGCCAGGAAATAGTCCATCACATTTTGTTCCATGACAAACTGGCAAATATCGTTGTTGGACAACGCAATATTCATTTTTTGAAGCAGATATAACAAAATTAACTTATTTTCCGCCAGCGTGCCATCGTCTGACATACGTCGTTTCCTCCTTGCAAGATTCTGATGAAAAGAGCAACATTCATTATATATCAAAACCTGTCTTTCGACAAGAGAGAAAAGCCGTCGGAAAGTAATTTTTACATTCTTTGGCGAAAATGTCCGAACCTTGACGAACTTTTTTGTCTACAAATGCCTTTTGCATGGCATTGAGGGCGGCTTTTTTGTTGGCGCTCCACAAAGGACCGATCAAATCTTTTTTGGGACCGTCTCCCGTCAGTCGGTGAATGACCACATGGGGCGGAATCAGCGGCAAGGCGCGGCAGAGTAAATCCAGATAGGTTTCTTGGTCCAAAAGGGGAAAAGGCGCCGTTTCATATTGTTGGGCCAGCGGCGTTTGGCGCAGTACATGCAGCAGCTGTAATTTGATGCCCCAAAGGGGGCGGCGGCAGACATAGCGCACGGAAGAGAGCATGTCCTCCGTCGTTTCGCCGGGGAGACCAAAAATCAAATGGGTCACCACCGGAATTTGGCAGGCGGCCAGGGCAGAGACGGCCTGGTCATAGACGGCATTGTCATATCCACGCATGATGGAGCGGGCCGTGCTTTCCTTCGAGGTTTGAAACCCCAGCTCTACCCAAAGAAACGTGCGTTTGGAAAGCTCCTTTAATAAGGTAAGAACATCTTCTCCTAAACAGTCAGGACGGGTGGCAATGGCCAACCCCACCACACCTTCAAAGGATAACGCTTCTTCATAAAGCCTGCGCAGTACATCCACCGGGGCAAAGGTATTGGTATAGGCCTGGAAGTAGGCAATATAGCGGGCAGAAGGCCATTTTTTGGCCAAAAGCGCTTTTTGCTGTTGCAGCTGGGCGGTGATGGAGGCCTCTTTTGGTCCGGCAAAGTCGCCACTGCCGCCGGCGCTGCAAAAAATACAACCGCTCTTTCCGTTTTGGCGGTTGGGGCAGCCCAAATTGGCGTTGAGGCTTAATTTGATGACTTTTGTTTGAAATTGCTGGCGCAGCCATTGGTTTAAACTGACATAAGGTGTGTCCATGGGAGATCCTTTCCTTTAAAATGTTTCGCATATTCGTAATCATTATACGCCTTCTGATGAAAAAACGCACGAAAAAAACGAAAAAATCGACATTTTCTGCAAGAAAATTGAGAAAAATGCTTTTTTTTATAAAAAATGTGCTAAAATGAAGAAAAAACTATTGTAACGGAGGAGATTTCTGGGTATAATAAGGAGGAATTAAAATTCAACTACATATAAGGGGGTAGAAGAATTATGAGTTATGTAGAAAGCGTGTTGGCGGATTTGATTGCCAAAAATCCTGCCCAGCCAGAATTTCATCAGGCAGCAACCGAGGTGCTGAACACCTTGAAACCTGTCATCGACCAGAATCCACAGTTTGAAAAAGCCGGCCTTTTGGAACGGATTGTGGAACCAGAAAGACAAATTATGTTCCGTGTGCCTTGGGTGGACGACAACGGCAAAGTACAGGTAAACCGTGGGTTCCGTGTACAGTTTAACAGTGCCATTGGTCCTTACAAAGGTGGTCTTCGTTTCCATCCTTCTGTAAACTTGGGCATCATCAAATTTTTGGGCTTTGAACAGATCTTCAAAAACTCTCTGACCGGCCTTCCCATCGGCGGCGGCAAAGGCGGCAGCGACTTTGATCCAAAAGGAAAAAGCGACAGAGAAGTCATGGCTTTTTGCCAAAGCTTCATGACAGAACTTTATAAATATGTAGGCCAGGATACCGACGTACCTGCTGGTGACATTGGTGTAGGCGGCAGAGAAGTTGGTTATCTCTATGGCCAGTACAAACGCATCACCGGTTTGTATGAAGGTGTTTTGACCGGCAAAGGCCTTACCTTCGGCGGCTCCTTGGCCAGAACAGAAGCCACCGGTTATGGTTTGGTTTACTTGGTAAATGCCATGCTGAAAGCTGCTGGCAAAACCATGCAGGGCGCAACCGTTGCCATCTCTGGTTCCGGTAACGTGGCCATCTATGCTTGCCAGAAAGCACAGCAAAGCGGTGCAAAAGTCGTAACCATGAGCGACTCCAACGGCTGGATTTATGACGAAAACGGCATCGACTTGGCTGCAGTCAAAGAAATTAAAGAAGTAAAACGCGGCAGAATCAAAGAATATCTGGAATATCATCCACAGGCAAAATACACCGAAGGCAAAGGCGTTTGGACGGCAAAATGCGACATCGCTCTGCCTTGCGCAACCCAGAACGAACTGAACGAAGAAGACGCAAAAACATTGGTTGCCAATGGCTGCTATGCCGTGGGCGAAGGCGCCAACATGCCTTCCACCTTGGAAGCCATTGAAGTGTTCCAGAATGCAAAAATCCTCTTTGCACCTGCAAAAGCTGCAAACGCCGGCGGCGTAGCAACTTCTGCTTTGGAAATGAGCCAAAACAGCATGCGTCTGAGCTGGACCTTTGATGAAGTAGATGCCAAACTGAAAGGCATCATGGAAAACATCTATGCCAACATTGCACAGGCTGCAAAAGAATATGGCATGGAAAACAACTTTGTGGCTGGCGCCAACATTGCAGGCTTCTTGAAAGTGGCCAATGCGATGATGGCGCAGGGCATTGTATAAAAAATTTCGTCCTTGCACAAAACCCGAGATTCCTTTTCCAAGGAAAATCGGGTTTTTTTATTTCCAAGGATACGGTTTTGTTGTATAATGAAAAAATGAGCAGAAGAAGGAAGAAAGGAGCCGGAGTATGAACTGGAAGCAGAGCTATCATCCGTATGCGTTAATCACGGTGATTTTTTGGGCATTGGCCTATGTGTTTTCCCGGTTGGCGATGGTGCATTTTTCCCCGTATCCACTGGGGCTATTGCGGTATGTGGTGGCGACGATCTTTTTGGCGTTTGTGGTGGTGATTGGTAAAATTCGTCCGCCCAAGGCCCAGGACTTTCCTTGGTTTATCGCCTGCGGCGCGGCTGGATTTTTCCTTTATATGCTGACCTTTAACCGAGGCACCCAGTTGGTGCCGGCCGCCACAAGCAGTGTGGTGATTGCAACGGCGCCGGTGATGACGGCGTTTTTGGCCAGGATTTTCTTTGGAGAAAAATTGGCACCTTATCAATGGGGGGCCATTGGGATTGAATTTTGCGGGATTATTGTTTTGACCTGGGAAGACGGCGGATTCCAATTAAACGAAGGCATCCTCTGGTTGTTGGGCGCCGCACTGGCCTTAAGCACTTATAATTTATTGCAGCGCAAGGTGACGAAACAATATGACGCCGTGACCATTTCTTCCTATAGCATTTTTTGTGGAACGGCCATGTTGTTGATTTTTGCGCCCCAGGCGGTGGAGGAATTACAAAGCGCACCGCGAGGACAGTATATCAATTTGTTGGTGCTGGGCATTTTTGCCAGTGCCTTGGCGTATTTGTCCTGGGCCAAGGCCTTTGCCAAGGCAAAAAATACGGCTTCGGTCAGTAATTATATGTTTGTGACGCCGTTTTTTACGGCGGTGTTTGGATTTGTGTTTGCCCAAGAGGTGCCAGATGGCAAGACGTTATTGGGCGGTTTGATCATACTCTGCGGCGTGGTGCTGTTTTTCCACAAAAATTTTGTGGCGCACCAGCAGAAAGGATGAACGGATATGTTGGATGTTGTGTTATTGGGAACCGGTGGCATGATGCCCATGCCCAACCGGTTTTTATCTTCTATGATGCTGCGGGTCAACGGCCGGTTGGTGCTGGTGGACTGTGGCGAAGGTACCCAAGTTTCCCTCAAAAATGTGGGCTGGGGGTTTAAAAATATTGACGCCATTTTATTTACCCATTATCATGCAGACCATATTTCGGGGCTACCGGGCATGTTATTGGCCATTGCCAATGCGGGGCGGACGGAGCCTTTGGCCCTGTTTGGACCAAAGGGGTTGATGTATGTGGTGGATGGATTAAGGCGCATTGCCCAGGAGCTGCCGTTTTTGATTGAGTTTTACGAGCTGGGAAAGCCGGACAACGACTCATATCAGGTGGCAGGGCTGGAGATGGCGTTTTTACCGGTGGAACATTCGGTGCCTTGTTTGGCGTACCAGTTTTCCTTACGCAGACAGGGGCGTTTTGATGCGGAAAAGGCAAAGGCGCTGGGCTTACCAAGACAGTATTGGTCCAAACTCCAGCGGGGCGACGAGGTGGAAGTGAACGGCAAGACGTACACCAAAGAGATGGTCTTGGGAGAAGAACGAAAGGGCTTGAAGTTAACGTATTGCACCGATAGCCGTCCCACACCGCAGCTGCCGCATTTTGCCCAGAACAGCGATTTATTTGTGTGCGAAGGCATGTATGGCGAAGAGGAAAAGCTGCCAAAGGCACTGCAAAACAAGCACATGCTGTTTCGGGAAGCGGCGCAGTTGGCCAAGGAGGCAAAGGCCAAACGGCTTTGGCTGACCCACTTTAGTCCGGCCTTAAAGGAACCGGAGCTGTATTTGGATACGGCCCAGGCCGTTTTTTCCACAACAGAACTGGGGTTTGATGGAAAAATGGATACCCTGCTTTTTTGCCAGGAAGGCTGAAAGGTTGACCTTGACAGACTTTTAGAAGCAACGTGGCGTATATGAAAATGGTGAGGAAATGAAGTTGTTGCAGACAAAAACAGATATGGAACTGGTGCAGGAGAGTTGTAACGGCAACCAGGACGCCTTTGGGGAATTGGTGCGCCGGTACAAAAACCTGGTCTATTCGGTGGTGCTGCGGATGGTCAATCAACCGGAGGACGCCAATGACCTGGCCCAGGAAGTATTCATCAAGATTTATCGCAATTTAGATAAATATAGCCCGGCCTATCAATTCTCCACCTGGGTGATCCGCATTGCCACCAATACCGTCATTGATTTTCGCAGAAAAAAACGATTGGATGCGGTGAGCATGGACGAAATGGTGGTGGAAGTGGCGGGCAAAGACAACCCGGAAGAATGGGTGGCCCAGAAGGAGAAGCGCGCCGAGTTGGAAGAGGCCGTTGCGTCCTTGCCGGAAATGTATCGACTGCCCATTGTGCTCTACCATATGGAGGATATGAGTTATCAAGAAATTGCATCGGCACTACAAATTCCTCTCTCGAAGGTGAAAAATCGCATTTTTCGCGGCAGAAAGCTGCTGAAAGATCGCCTGTTGCAGAAAAAAGAAGGTGAAGAAGTTGACATGTGAAAAAGCAGAACAGTGGATGATGCGTTATATGGATGGGACGTTGACAGAGGCCCAGGCCGAAGCGTTGGCGGACCATGTGGAAACATGCAAACAATGCAAAGAGGCTTTTTTGGCCTATGACCAAATGATGGAATCCTTTGCCGCTTTGCCACAAGTGGTGGCGCCGGAAGGACTGGAAGAGGCAGTGATGCTGCAAATTCAGGCCATACCTGCCCCCCAAAGGGCTGTTCGTTACAGCAAAAAAGACCGGCTGAAGTTTTGGTTTGGCGGCGCCTTTGCGCTGTTATTTGGCCTTGGTGCATGGTTGGTATCCAACCAAGAGCAGGTGTTGACGTATTTGGCAAACAACGAAGCAACGGGCCAGTATGCCAAGGCTCTGTTGCCGGTGGCCCAGATGATGCATAGCCAGCGCAATGAGCTGCTGGTGGTGATAGAACAAGTGCTGATGCGGGCCGATGCCATTTTGACGGCTTTGGCGGGGCCACTGTTGTTGGCCATCCTTGGATTATGCGTGGTGCAGGTGATGCGGTTACGCAGAAAGTAAGGTGAAAAATGGAAAAGAAATTCAACTGGAAAGAAATGTGTGGGATGGGGTTACTGGCTGTTTGCGCTTTGACACTGCTCAAATGGGTGGTGTTGCGGTCCCAGGTGATGCTGTCTTTGGCGGGGATGATTGCCACAGACTTTTGGGCTGTTTTGGGGGTACTTCATTTGCAAAAGCCCATCCAATGGCTTTGCGCTTTGCCGCCTTCGGTGACGATCCTTTCTTTTTTGTTGCTCTTTTCTGTGTTCGATTTTTTGGTGTTTCGATTGGCGCCAAAGCCTTTTGAGGAAATGGGAGAACTGTTCAAAACCGATGCGGCGCGGGTGATGCGCCGGGGGCTTTTGATTTATTTTGCCCGGTGGATTTTGATTTTGGTGTTTGCCTATTCCGTCATTGGGGCGCCGGTGGCGCTGGGGCTTGCGATTTTGTTTGGCCTTGCGGATGTGGTGGCCGCCATACCGGTGGCCCTTTATTTGGGCGAACAGGTGCAGCAATGGTATCGGGGCAACGACCGCCGCTCCAGTTACAATTTTTGGATTGGGGCCATGTTGATGATGTTTTGCGTCAGTGTCCATTTGGTGGGCGTGACGTTTTTGTTATTTGTTTTCCCGGCGCTTTCCATGGGCGCTTTTGGCATTTTGCTGGAAAACAAATGCACCATTTGTCAAACGGGGCAAAAGAAGAAAGCGCCCTTTGATCGGAAACGGATGCGTAAAATTATCTTAAGAGAGGAATGAACCTATGGCGGAAGAGAAGGAAGTTTTGATTTTGGCCATTGAAAGCAGTTGCGATGAGACGGCGGCGGCGGTGGTGGCCAATGGCAGGCGGGTGCTGAGCAATGTCATTTCTTCCCAAATTGCTTTGCATACGGTCTTTGGCGGCGTGGTGCCGGAAATTGCCTCGCGCAAACATATCGAAGCCATTGACCAAGTCATTGATGAGGCGTTAGCGGAATCGAAAAAGACATTGGAGGAGATAGACGCCATTGCCGTCACCTATGGACCAGGTCTTGTGGGGGCGCTTTTGGTGGGGCTGGCCGAGGCCAAGGCGTTGGCTTATGCAGCCAAAAAGCCTTTGGTTGGCGTGCACCATATCGAAGGGCATATTTGCGCCAATTATCTGGAAAACGATTTTAAGCCGCCTTATGTGGCGCTGGTGGTCAGCGGCGGCCATTCCCATATTTTATATGTGAAAGACTATCATACCTATGAAATTTTGGGCCGGACGAGAGACGATGCCGCCGGAGAAGCTTATGACAAAGTGGCCCGTGCCATTGGCATGGGGTATCCGGGCGGGCCAAAAATTGACCGGGCCGCCAAGGAAGGCAACGCCGAAGCCATTGCCTTTCCCCGGGTGTATCTGGAAGAGGATACCTATGACTTTAGCTTCAGCGGCTTAAAAAGCGCGGTGTTAAATTATTTGAACAAAGAACAGATGCAAGGTCACGAAATTTGTGAGGTGGATGTTGCGGCCAGTTTCCAGGCGGCGGTGGTGGAAGTATTGGTGGCAAAGACCATCCGGGCGGCCAAAGAAAAAGGGGTCCAAGCCGTGGCCATGGCCGGCGGAGTTTCTTCCAACTCCGCTTTGCGGCAAGCCATGCAGAAGGCCTGCGAGGAAAACGGATTCCATTTACAGGTGCCAAACCCCATCTTTTGCACCGACAACGCTGCCATGATTGGTGCGGCTGGGTATTATGAATATTGTGCCGGACGGAGAGACGGGCTGGATTTAAATGCCAACCCCAATTTGCAGCTGGGCGAAAAATAAGAAAAACTCTGTATGTTTGGATCAAACATACAGAGTTTTTTGTTTGAAACGGTGCTATAAAACGCCATAGCCTTTGGAGGGGGCAAAGGTTTGGATGTTTAGAAATTGGCAGATACCCAAAACTGCGCCGCCGCAAAGGGGGGCATCTTCTTGCAAAAAAGAACGGTAGAGACGGCTTTTGAAGGGCCCCAGGCGGTTTTTCAGCTGCAAGAACAATAAATCCCCCATGGAAGTGAAAGGACAATGGATCACCAGTCGTTCGGTATCATAGAGCAAAAAGATGTTTTCCAGTAGCAGGGTGTAAAACTGTAAAAAATCGTGGGCCGTTTCCATGGCCTGCGGCGTTTCTTCCCGAAAGGCAGTTTGGAAGGACGCAAAAGAGGAAAAGCCGTATCTGGCCAAAAGGGCCGGGACAGAAGCCGTTTCGGAAAAAGGGCCATCCGGCCAAAGGCGCATCTGGCTGATGTTACAGGCGCGGCCATAGCGGCCACAAAACAGTTTCCCTTCCACAATGAGGCCCAGCCCCATGGTGTTTTCTGCATGAAGATAGGCCATGTTTTGGCATTTCATGGCATAGGCGTTTTCGCCCAAGGCAGAAAGCCTGGAAACATGCTCCATCCACACCGGCGTACCCCAGGCGTCTTGCAGCTTTGTGCGCAAGGCTTGGCGGCTACAGGAGAGGCCGCCGATGGATAGCTCCTCTTCGGTGATGGTGCCTTCTACCGCCAGCACAACGGCCCCAACGCCAAGGGGATAATCGGTATTCAAATAAGGGTCCACAAAGGAGACCAAAGTATCCAAAAAAGCCGAAAAGGAATCATAGACGGCAGGGCAGTGGGCCCTTTGTAACGGCGTGCCACCCAAATCGCAAAGCATCAGGCGAAACTGCTCTTTTCCGACGGTGACGGCAATGCAGCAGGCGCTATCGGCCTTTAATTGCAGCAAAAGCCTTCTCCGTCCCTTTCCTCCGCCCACTGTGCCCACCTCTTCCAACAACTGCTCGTCCAAAAGCTGTTGGACGATGGCGGTGATGGTGCCGCCGGTGAGGTTGGTTTGGTCGGTGAGGGCGGCGCGGGAAATGGACGGGTGAAAAATGACGGTTTCTAATACGGTCCTGCGGTTGATTTCTCGGATCATGGCTTGGTTTGCAATCGTCATTTTACCCACCTTCCTTTTTTTGGCAGTTCCCTTTTTTTATCAGTATACCCAAAAGTTTTTTTCTTTGCAAGCAGGAATCCAGAGGAGGATTACCGTATTTAAAGAGAAAAGAAGAGGAAAAATAGGGCAAATAGAAAGAAAAAATAGTGAAAAAAATAACGACTATGAAAGAATGTACAAATTTAAACTCGAAATAAACAAATTTTGGATGGAAAATTTCCTTTCTTGGCGGTAACGCTTGACAAAAACTTTTGTTTGCTTTATCATTGATACAGCATAGTTGTCGAAGATTTCGATTGGATTGAAAAAAAATCGTATCATTTGAACAACTGTGTTCTAACTGTAGATTGCGATTTGCTGTAGTTTTTTTTCGGCAAATGGCAAAAAACAGAAAAAACAATTTTTTAACAAAGTGAGTGTGGCGTCCCAGGGCATCCAATGTATGGTTAGCTGCACAGAAGGAGAGGTGAGGCAGATGGCGTTTGAAGTTATCCAAAGTATCGTGGAAGCAGAAAAAGAGGCGGAAACAAGAAAAGCGGAGGCATTCTCAAAGGCCGAACAAGAAAAGGAAGCCGCAAAGAAACAAGCAGATCAGTTGCTGGCAAAAGCCAGGGAGGAGGCAAAGCAACAGGGGCAAAATCAAGTGCAACAAGCGGTGGAAAGCACCAGGGGCGACATTGAATCCATAAAAATGGCCGCACAAAAAACATGTGCGCAAGTGGCAGAACAGGCTGCACAAAAAAAACAACAAGCCGTGCAGGCTGTGATTGGAAAGGTTGTGGGAAACCATGGCAAGTGTTGAAATGCGCAAACTGAGCGTCATTGGCCTTTTGCCGCAAAAGGATGCTCTGTTGCAGTCGTTGATGCGTCTTGGCGTGGTGGAATTAAACAGCCAGGAAGAGCGGCTGAAAGAAGAAGAATGGGCGGCGTTGGTGAAAAAAGACAGCGACGAACAGACGGTTTATGAGATGGATAGCAAAATTGCAGCGGCAGCGGCGGCCTTAGAAACCTTGCAGCAGCTGGGCGGCACAAAAAAATCCCTCTTTGCCGGCAGAACCCCTCTTTCAGAAGCAGAATTTGGCCAGAGACTTAGCCAAAATGGGGAGGCTGAGCAGCTGGTTCAAGGGATCAATCAGCGGCAAAAAGAAATCAATGCGGCAAAAAGTGAAATGGTTCAGCTGGATACGGCAATTTTCAGTTTAACGCCGTGGAAAGCCTATGATGCACCGCTTTCTCTGACGGAAACGAAACGGGCCAGTATCTTTCTTGGTACAGTGCCGGCCTCAGTGGGCTTTTCGGCCTTGGTCAACGAGGTGCAAGCGGCCGATGAGAGCGCCATTGTTCAGCAAGTCTTTGCAGACAAGGAGTTTCTCTATTTTAACGTCGTTTGCCTCAAAGAAAACAAAGACCAGGTATTGGATGCCTTGCGGAGCAAAAACTTTAATCTCATCTCCTTTGGGGACTATGAAAAAACCCCATCAGAAACCATCACCCTGCTTTCTGAGCAGAAACAAGAATGGGAGAAAAAGGAGAAGGCCTTGGAGCAGGAAGTGGCTTCTTTGGCTTCCCGCCAAAGCGAAATTGAGCTTTGGCACGATAGCTGCATCATCTGCCGGGACCGGGCAGCGGCCTACAGCGATTTGTTGGTGACAAAAACAGCCTTCTATTTCGACGGCTGGATGCCTTATGACGCGGAAGCGGCTGTACGCAGCGTATTGGAAGAAAACAAATGTTATTATGAAATTGCGGCACCGGCCGAAGAAGAAGACCATCCGGTGCTGTTAAGACAGAAGGGATTGGCAGAACCGTTCCAGGTGATCACCGATCTTTACAGCACCCCTTCGGTGCGAGATTTGGACCCAACGCCATATTTGGCGCCATTCTATTTTATTTTCTTTGGGCTCATGCTTTCGGATGCGGCCTACGGGCTGATTTTAAGTGTGGCCTGCTTTATCATCAAAAAGAAATTCCGGCTGGAAGGCATGATGAAACAGTTGATTACCATGTTTTTCTACTGCGGCATCTCCACTGCCTTTTGGGGGATCTTGTTTGGCGGGTATTTTGGCAATGCCATCTCCGTCATTGCAAGCACCTTCTTCCATTCGGATTTCACGCTTCCCCCGGTTTGGTTTGATCCGGTGTCCGATCCAATGACACTGTTGGTGTTCTCGTTGATTTTGGGCGCCATTCACCTGTTTGCTGGGATGGGCTTACAGGCGTATCAACTGATTCGTCATGGGCAGGTATTGGATGCCATTTTTGATATCTTTTTGTGGTATCTGCTGCTCATTGGGCTGGTGCTCTTTGGCATTGGCGGAAGCGTTGCAGAGGTGGTGGCGACCATCGGCAAATGGATGAGCATTGTGGGCGCCGTGGGTATTTTGTTTACCGGCGGACGCAGCAAAAAAGGAATCATAGGCAAACTCATTGGCGGCCTTGGTTCTTTGTATGGCATTACCAGTTACCTTTCCGATGTACTTTCCTACTCCCGTTTGCTGGCCCTTGGCCTTGCAACAGGGATTGTGGCACAGGTCATCAACACCTTAGGCTCTTTGGCCGGTGGCGGTGTGGTGGGCGCCATTGTGATGCTGGTTGTTTTTGTGGTGGGACACGTCTTTAACATGGCCATCAACGTCATGGGTTCCTTCGTACACGCCAGCCGTTTGCAGTATGTGGAATTTTTCGGAAAGTTCTTTGAAGGCGGTGGACGGGCCTTTCGTCCTTTCCGCAGAAATACAAAATACGTGGATATCGTAAAGGAGGAAAAGTAAATGGAATTATTGAGTGGACCTTTCTTAGCACTGTTTGGAGCTTCTATTGCTGCTTTGTTGGCCGGAATTGGTAGCGCTGTAGGCATTGGTATTGCAGGCCGTGCGGCTGCCGGCGTGGTGTCGGAAGACCCCAATAAATTTGGCCAGGTACTGGTATTACAGGCATTGCCTGGTACACAGGGGATTTACGGGCTTTTGATTGCCTTCATCGTGATGTTGAAAGTCGGTTTGTTGGGCGACGGTTTGCTGGATTTGACCATTGCACAAGGTAGCTATATTTTTGCAGCAACCCTGCCGGTTGGTTTGGTAGGTTTGATTTCTGCCATTGCCCAGGGCAAAGCTGCTGCTGCTGGTATTATGCTGGTTGGCAAACGTCCAAGCGAATTGGCAAAAGGCATGACCTTTGCCGCCATGGTTGAAACATACGCCGTATTGGCATTGCTGGTTTCCTTCTTGATGCTCAACAGCATCGCTCTGTAAGAAAAACCAAATACAGAAAGGAAAGGAGGGGCAGCATTTCCAATGAGTGATACAAAACAACTGGAACAAGGACGCCAGATTCGAGAGACCATCTTGGCCGAAGCCCAGGCCGAAGCCGATGCCATTTTGGCCAAAGGCAAAGCCGAAGCCGAAGCAATCTTAGAAGCGGCGCGCCAAAAAGCCCAGAAAGAAACGGAAAAGACCATGGCCCTATATGCCATAGAGGCGGAAAAAGCCAAAAGCAAGGAACTTTCTGCTGCCGATATGCAGGCCAAAAAACAGGTGTTGGCCAAAAAGCAACAGCTGATTGAAGAAGTGATGCAAGAAGCCAAAGAAAAACTCCACAGCCTTTCCGGCACGGAATATAAAGTGGTGTTGATTGGCATGTTGGATCAGGCCCAAGTGGCAGAAGGGGCCGAACTGATTTTTTCGGAACAGGATAAAGAAGCCTTTGGGGCAGACATTGCCTCCCGCGGCTATACCATCAGCGAAGAAACCAGAGAGTTGGATGGTGGCTTTGTGGTAAAACAAGGCGATATTGAATACAATTATTCCTTTTCTTCCATCTTGACGGTGGAAAAGGAACTGCTGGAACAGACGGCAGCCCAAATTCTGTTTTTCTAACGGGCAAAGGAGGGTTTGGAACAGATGTCAAAAAACAAAATGTATCCATACGCCGTGGCCCGGGTGCGTATGCTGGAGCGCAGCTTACTCACCGAAAAGCAATACAGTCAAATGGTAGAGGCAAAAAGCATGCAAGAAGTCTTAAAGCTGCTTTCTGAGGCAGGATATGGCGCAGGCTTGACGGAACAAAATGTTTCCGCCGCCTTGGCCGCCCGGCAGAAAAAAGCCTATGACGACATTGCAGAGCTGGCCGAAGGCCAAAGCTTTTTGGATGTCTTTTTGCTCAAAAACGATTATCATAACCTGAAAGTACTGCTCAAAGAAGAAGTATCCGGCGTGGACGGTTCGGCCTATCTCATTGGTGGGGGCACGGTGGATGTGGAAGTAATGCGGCAGGCCTTTGAAACCAAGGCGTTTGACGTGTTGCCGCCTTTCTTTGTGGAAGATGTGCAGCAGGCCAGAGAAGTCTATGCCAAAACCGCAAGCGGGCAGATGATTGATGTGGTGTTGGACCGGGCGGCCTTTGCCGCCATGGCAAAAAAAGCCAAAGAAAGCCGTCATCCCTTTGTGGAAGGCTATTTGACCCGGCTTGCCAATTTAACCAACCTCAAAAGCTTCTTTCGGGTAAAGGCAATGAAGAAACCCTTTGAACTGTTGCGCGATGTGTTTGTGCCAGGCGGCGATTTGGACTTGGCCGTTTTTCAGGCAGCCTTTGGCAATGAAGATGCCATTGGGGCTTGGAAAAACAGTCCTTATCAAGCTTTGACCGAAGAATTGCGTTTGGGCTATACGGCGTTTGAAAAAGCATGTGACAATGTATTGATGGACTATATGAAAGAAGCCAAATATGCGGCATTGACGCTGGAGCCGATGGTTGCGTATTTATATGCGGTGGAAGCGGAAGTGAAAACCGTACGCATCATTCTAAACGGCAAAACCAATGGCATTGAGGCTGCGGTGATCAAAGAAAGATTGAGGGATGCTTATGTATAAGGTAGGAGTCATTGGTGACAAAGACAGCGTCATGGGCTTCCTGGCCTTGGGCATTGACATCTTCCCCGTTTATGAGGCAGATGAAATCAAAAAAACCCTGCATAAGCTGGCAGAGGAAGAATATGCCATCATCTATATCACGGAACAGGCCAGCCTCATGGCGCAGGATGCCATCCAAAAATATAAGGACAACACCCTGCCGGCCATCATTGTAGTTCCGGGGATTACAGGCAGTATGGGCCTTGGTTTGAACGCTGTACGAGAGTCGGCCAAACGGGCGACAGGTATGGATTTGTTGTTTAACGAAAACGATTAAAGAGAATAGAGTGGTGAGAAAACAATGAATACAGGCACAATCGTGAAAGTGTCGGGGCCGTTGGTCATTGCAGAAGGCATGCGAGATGCCAATATGTTTGACGTGGTGCGTGTTTCCGACAAGCACTTGATTGGTGAAATCATCGAAATGCACGGCGACCGTGCATCCATCCAGGTTTATGAAGAAACCAGCGGTTTGGGCCCTGGCGAAGAAGTGGTTTCCACAGGACGGCCTATGTCCGTAGAACTGGGCCCTGGGCTGATTTCCACCATTTACGACGGAATCCAGCGTCCGCTGGAAAAATTATATGCAAAAAGCGGCGACAACATCCAAAGAGGCGTCGAAGTACCTTCCTTGGATCGGGAGAAAAAATGGCTTTTTGAACCACGGGTGAAAGTGGGCGACACCGTCAAAGGCGGCGACATCATTGGTGTGGTACAAGAAACGCCGGTGGTGGAATGCCGGATTATGGTGCCGCCAAAGCTGAACGGTACGGTAAAAGTCATCAAAGCCGGTGAATTTACCGTAGAAGAAGAAATTTGCGTGGTGACCAACGAAAAAGGCGTGGATGTGACCATCCCGATGATGCAAAAATGGCCGGTGCGTAAAGAGCGTCCTTATCAGGCAAAGGTAAGCCCAGATAGCTTGCTCATCACAGGCCAGCGTGTCATCGATACCTTCTTCCCCATCACCAAAGGCGGTGTAGCCGCCATCCCTGGCCCCTTCGGTAGCGGTAAAACCGTAACCCAGCATCAGCTGGCTAAGTGGGCCGACGCCGATATCGTGGTTTATATCGGCTGTGGCGAACGTGGCAACGAAATGACCGACGTTTTGCTGGAATTCCCAGAATTGAAAGACCCTCGTACCGGCGAAAGCTTGATGCAGCGGACGGTGCTGATTGCAAACACCTCCGACATGCCCGTAGCCGCTCGAGAAGCTTCCATTTATACCGGCATCACCATCGCCGAATATTTCCGCGATATGGGCTACAGCGTAGCCTTGATGGCAGACTCCACCAGCCGTTGGGCAGAAGCCTTGCGTGAAATGAGTGGTCGTCTGGAAGAAATGCCCGGCGAAGAAGGCTATCCTGCTTATCTGGGTAGCCGTTTGGCCCAGTTCTATGAACGAGCTGGCCGTGTGGAATGCTTGGGTAGCGACGACCGTGTAGGCACTTTGACGGCCATCGGCGCTGTATCGCCTCCTGGTGGCGATACCTCCGAACCTGTCAGCCAGGCCACACTGCGTATCGTCAAAGTGTTCTGGGGCCTGGATGCTTCCTTGGCCTACAAACGTCACTTCCCAGCCATCAACTGGTTGACCAGTTATTCCCTCTATCAGGATAAGATTGACCGCTGGGCCGACGCAAACGTGGATGAAAAATTCTCCGAACAACGAGCAACGGCCATGCGTCTGTTGCAGACAGAAGCAGAGCTGCAAGAAATCGTGCAGTTGGTCGGCGTGGACTCTCTGTCCCCTGGCGACCGTTTGATTTTGGAAGTGGCTCGTTCCATCCGTGAAGACTTTTTGCATCAAAACTCGTTCCACGAAGTGGATACCTATACATCCCTGCATAAACAATTTAGAATGTTGGGATTGATTTTGGAATATTACGAAGTGGCAGGCGAAGCCATCAAAGCCGGCGTTTCCATCAACAAACTGACGAAAATGCCTGTGATTGAACGGATTGGCCGTGCCAAATATACGGAAGAAAAAGACGTGGATGCCGTCTTTGATGAAATCTCGGCAGCCATCCGCGCCGAAGTCAAAGACCTGATTGCAAGGGAGGCGGAAGAAGAATGATTAAAGAATATCGATCCATTCAGGAAGTCGCAGGCCCCTTGATGCTGGTTGGCGGCGTGGAAGGCGTCAAATATGACGAATTGGGCGAAATTGAGTTGGTCAACGGGGAAATCCGCCGCTGCAAAGTGTTGGAAGTCAACGGCGATACGGCTTTGGTACAGCTGTTTGAAAGCTCCACCGGGATTAACCTTTCCGATAGCAAAGTACGCTTTTTGGGCAAGAGCTTGGACTTTGGCGTTTCGCCAGACATCCTGGGCCGTGTCTTTAACGGCATGGGCCAGCCCATTGACGGCGGGCCGGAAATCATTCCAGAAAAACGTCTGGACATCAACGGCGCGCCCATCAACCCGGCCGCCCGGGACTATCCTTCGGAATTTATCCAAACCGGCGTTTCGGCCATTGACGGTCTGAACACACTGGTGCGTGGGCAAAAGCTGCCCATCTTCTCGGCTTCCGGTTTGCCCCATGCAAACTTGGCCGTACAGATTGCCCGTCAGGCCAAAGTATTGGGTACCGATAGCAAGTTTGCCGTTGTGTTTGCCGCCGTCGGCATCACCTTTGAAGATGCGGAATTTTTCATCAACGACTTCAAAGAAACCGGCGCCATCGACCGTTCGGTGGTGTTTGTAAACTTGGCCAACGACCCGGCAGTAGAACGTATCTGTACGCCGCGTATGGCGCTGACGGCTGCGGAATATTTGGCTTTTGAACAAAACATGCACGTATTGGTTATCATCACCGATATCACCAACTACGCCGAAGCCTTGCGTGAAATTTCCGCCGCCAAAAAAGAAGTACCCGGCCGCCGTGGCTATCCTGGCTACCTCTATACAGACTTGGCTACCATGTACGAACGGGCCGGCAAGCACCGGGGCATTGATGGTTCCATCACCATGATCCCTATCTTGACCATGCCCGAAGACGATAAAACCCACCCCATCCCTGACTTGACCGGTTATATCACCGAAGGCCAGATCATCTTGAGCCGTGACCTTTACAAAAAAGGATTGCAGCCACCCATTGACGTACTGCCTTCTTTGAGCCGTTTGAAAGACAAAGGGATTGGTAAAGGCAAAACAAGAGAAGACCATGCCGATACCATGAACCAGCTTTTTGCCGCCTATTCCCGCGGGAAAGATGCCAAGGAATTGATGGCCATTTTGGGCGAATCGGCCTTGACCGATATTGACCTTCTCTATGCAAAATTTGCCGATGAATTTGAGAAAGAATACGTTTCTCAGGGCTTCCAGACCGATCGGACCATTGAACAGACATTGGAAATCGGTTGGAAATTGCTGAATATTTTGCCTCGCAGCGAGCTGAAACGTGTACGGGACGAATATTTGGACAAATATCTGCCTAAGGAGTGATTGCTGTGGCAAGATTAAACGTAAACCCTACCAGAATGGAAATGACCAATCTGAAAAAGCAGCTGAAAACAGCAAGCAGGGGCCACAAATTGCTCAAAGACAAGCTGGATGAGCTGATGAAGCAATTTCTGGAGCTGGTGAGAGAAAACAAACGGCTGAGAATGGAAGCGGAATCGGCTTTGGAAGAAGCTTACAAAAGCTTTATCATTGCCCGCGGTGTGATGAGCGAAGAATGGATGGGCGAGGCCTTGATGATGCCACGGCAAAAGATTGCGGTGGGCGTTGGGACCAAAAACATCATGAGTGTAGATGTGCCCAAATTCCAATTCAAAGAAGAAGGCGGCAAGGGCGAAATCTATCCCTATGGCCTGGCCTTCACCTCCGGCGAATTGGATAGCGCCACAGAAGCTTTCTCCCGCGCCATGGAGCCGCTGCTGTTGCTGGCAGAAAGTGAAAAAACCACCCAGCTGTTGGCCCAGGAAATTGAAAAAACCAGACGCCGTGTGAACGCTCTGGAAAACGTGATGATTCCCAATTATCAGGAAACCATCAAATATATTTCTCAGAAATTGGAAGAAAATGATCGTGCCAATACCACCCGTTTGATGAAAGTGAAAGATTTGATTGCACAACGTGCCATCGAAGAAAAACGGAAACGGGATGAAGCCGCTTTCCAAAAAGAAGTGGGCTAAAAAAGGCGCAAGAAGAGGAAAGCCGCTACAGAACCAAGGTTCTGTAGTGGCTTTTTGTTTGCCCAAAAGGCGAAAAGAAAGATAGACCTGCTTTTTTTCTCTTTTTTCTCACATATTTCCCCCTTCTTCATACTCTGTTATCAAGGAAGGAAACCTTCCGATCCAGTTGAGGGGGTGAGGCTTTGATTTCCATTAGTTTATGCATGATTGTGAAAAATGAGGAGGAGGTGTTGGGGCGTTGTTTAGAGAGCGTGGGGCCTGTGGCCGATGAGATCATCATTCTGGATACCGGTTCCACCGACCGCACCAAAGAAATTGCGCGGCAATTTACCGACAAAGTCTATGACTTTACCTGGCAGGGCGATTTTGCTGCCGCCAGAAATGCAGCGTTTTTGAAGGCCACCAAAGAATTTTGGCTCTGGCTGGATGCCGATGACGTACTGCCAAAGGCGGAGCAGGAGAAACTGTTGGCGCTGAAAAAACGGCTGACGGTTTTGGATGTCGATGTGGTGATGATGCAATACGCCACAAGCTTTGACGAAGCAGGCAACCCCACCTTCCGCTTCCGGCGGGAGCGGCTCATCAAAAACATCCATCGTCCCGTTTGGGAAGGGCGGGTGCACGAAGTGGTGGCACCCTTTGGGAAAATTTTACACGAAGACATTACGGTGTACCACAAAAAACTGCGTGTGGCCGATCCCGACCGAAATTTGAATATCTATCGGGATATGGAAGCAAAGGGCCAGTCTTTTTCTGCCAGAGAACTTTACTATTTTGGCCGGGAGTTATTCTACCACCGGCTGTGGCAGGAAGCGACGGAGCGGTTTGAGGCGTTTTTGCGCCGCAAGGATGGGTGGCTGCCGGATCAGTTGGAAGCCTGCCGTCTGCGCTCGGCCGCCTTTGATGAGCTGGGCGAAGAGGAAAAGGCGTTGGAGGCCCTGTTGGAAGGGCTGAAGCTTTCGGTGCCCCGCGGGGAACTTTGTTGTGCATTGGGGTATCACTTTTTGCAGCAAAACCGCTTGGCCGAGGCCATCTTCTGGTATGAGGCGGCCTTTCGGACGAAGTTAGACAAAAATTTCGGCGGTTTTGTACAGGAAGAATGTTATCATTATTTGCCGGCCATCCAGCTTTGTCTTTGCTATGACCGACAGGGAAATTGGAAAGAAGCGCAAAAGTGGAATGATGTGGCCAAATCCTTCCGTCCCCAATCTGATGCAGTGAAATGGAACGAAGCCTATTTTGCAAAAAAAAGAAAAGAGGAGGAAACAATATGTATTGTTACGGAGTGAGAAGTAACGCCAATCGCTGTGGTTGCCAAAGTGGCTGCCAAAATCATTGTTCCAATGGTTGCCAAAACGGGTGTAACTCCTGTTGTGGCGCAACTTGCTGGTGCCAAGGCCCAACCGGCCCAACCGGTGCCACCGGTGCGCCAGGTTTAAACGGTCCTCAGGGCCCAACCGGCCCAACGGGTGCCACCGGTCCCCAGGGGCCGCAAGGTCTGCAAGGCCCCATCGGCCCAACCGGCCCAACGGGAGCCACAGGTGCTACCGGCCCAACCGGCGCCACCGGGGCCACAGGCCAAGGCTTGGATACGGCAACGGCATTTAGCCCCTTTGCCTTCTATTCCGCAGGCGATTTTGTGTATTATAACGGCAGCCTCTATCGTGCCGATATCAATAACCCAAGCGGGATCCCTGGCACATCGCCAGATTATACCCTGATTACTGCCGTTGGCCCAACGGGTGCCACCGGCCCAACCGGCCCAACGGGCGCTACCGGTGCAACCGGCGCCACCGGAGCCACCGGCCAGACGGGTGCCACAGGCGCCACTGGGCATACCGGTTTTGCGCCCCGCATTGACAAATGCTTGTTCGCCCTCTACAATAAAGGGACAAGGCCAGAAAGGATTTGGAGAACATGACAGAGGAAAAAGAACCGGTACAACTGGAATTATCGTTACAGGAAACGGTAGAAATAGAAGAAAAGCCGCCCCAGACGGACCATCTGCCCCAGATGGTGGCTCCGTTATTACATTGGTTTGAGGAACATGCGCGCATTCTGCCTTGGCGTAATCACCCCACGGCCTATCGGGTTTGGGTGTCGGAAATTATGCTGCAGCAAACCAGAGTGGAGGCGGTGAAACCTTATTTTCAGCGTTTTTTGGAAGCGCTACCCACCATCCAGGACTTGGCAGAGGCCAAGGAACAAACGCTGTTAAAGCTATGGGAAGGATTGGGGTACTATAACCGGGTGCGCAATATGCAAAAATGTGCCCAGGTGGTGGTGGAACAGTATGGCGGAGAACTGCCGGCCGATTATGAGGCGTTGTTACAGTTACCGGGCATTGGGCCTTATACGGCGGGGGCCATTGCCTCCATTGCCTATGGGTTGCCGGTGCCGGCGGTGGATGGCAATGTGCTGCGGGTGGTGACCCGCTGGACGGCCAATGGCGGCGACATTATGAAACAATCGGTGAAAAACGAGATTACAAAGCAGGTACAAGCAATTTTGCCCCATCCCATGACGGGGGCGTTTAATCAGGCGTTGATGGAACTGGGGGCCACCGTTTGTCTGCCCAATGGGGCGCCTTTGTGCGACCAATGCCCCGTGGCGGCCCACTGCGCGGCGTTTCGGGAAAATACCATGCTGCAATACCCAGTGAAAGCGGCCAAAAAACCACGGCGGGTGGAGGAACGGCTGGTGTTTTTGCTCCACCACAAGGGGAAAATTGCACTACAAAAGCGGCCTTCCAAAGGCTTGTTGGCCGATTTATGGGAATTTCCCCAAAAAGAAGGCACCCCCAATGAGGCCCAGGCGGTGTTGGAAACTTGGGGCATAGAAGCCAAGGCGCTGCCGCTCAAAACAGCCAAGCATATTTTTACCCATATCGAGTGGCACATGACCGGTTTTTGGGTGGAAGCAGAGGAGGAAGTGGCGCCCTTTTTATGGGTGACGCCGACCCAACTGAAGCAAGCTTACCCCTTGCCTTCGGCCTTTGCGGCCTTTGAAGCCGAATTATTGCGCCGGTGTTAAAAAACGGCCTTGGCGCATAAAGTGATTGCAAAGGAAAAAAAGAAGGCGAAGATATGGAACACAAGAAAAAGCGAAAAACCACGGAAAAACCCGTGGTTTTCTTTTATGCGCCCAAAGGGCCCACATGGGAAGAATTGAAAGAAACAAAAGGGCGGGGGAGGAAGGAGCCATGACAAAGCGGATTTGGAAAGCCGGACTTTATGCCAGGCTTTCCAAGGAGGACGGTCACAGCGAAAGCCTCAGCATTGGTCATCAGCTGGCGCGGCTGCGCCAGTATGTGGCGCAGGAGGAGGATTTGGTAGAAGAAGCCGTTTATATCGATGATGGCATCAGCGGCGTGCACACCAACCGCCCGGCCTTCCAGCAAATGCTCTCCGATGCCAAAGCCGGGCGCATTGACTGTATTATGGTGAAAGACCTATCCCGTCTTTCCAGAAATTATATTGAAGCGGGGCAATATCTGGAGGAATGGTTTATCAAACGCCAAATTCGGTTTCTTTCTTTGGAGCTTCCTTTTTATGACAGTTTGCAGGAGCCGTGGGGCATGCAAAGTATCTTGATTCCGCTGCAAAACCTCATCAATGACGACTTTTGCCGCCAAACCTCTTTGAAAATTCGAAGTGTATTGCAAACGAAGCAAAGACAGGGCCAATTTACGGGAGCCTTTGCGCCCTATGGGTATCGAAAAAGTGCGGAGGATCACCATGTGTTGGAGGTGGATGAAGCGGCGGCAGAGGTGGTGCGGTGGATTTTTCATGGGTATGTGGTGGAGCAAAGGAGCATGGGGCAGTTGGCAAACAGTTTAAATGATGCGGGCATTGCTTCTCCTTCGGCCTATAAGAGACAGGCGGGGCTTGCTTTTTTTTCTCCGGCAGCCTCCCAGGCCGAGGGCAAATGGACAGAAGAAACCATCCGCCAGATTCTTCATCACCCGGTGTATCGCGGCGCCATGGTGCAGGGAAAAACCAGGCGCAAAAGCTATAAAGTCAAAAGCCAAATGCGTCTGCCGCCGGACCAATGGATTTGGGTGGACCATACCCACCCGCCTTTGGTGGAGAAGACGATATTTGACCAGGCCCAGCAAAGGAGAAAAAGCCAAGCTTCTTTTTCCCAGCGCAAAGGGCATCTTTTAAGCGGCCTTGTGTTTTGCGGCCAGTGCGGCCGAAGGATGACCACAAAATCGGCCAGGGGAAAGGGATATTTTGTGTGTCCCAACCAGAGAAAGGGTACTTGTGGAGGCCAAACGGTGGCAGAGGCGTTTTTAGAGCAGGCCATTTTGGCGTTCTTAGGCCCTCTGCCTTTGGGCGAGGAAGTGGTATTTCCGGCAAAGGAAAGGGAAGTTTGTCTGCTGGATACGTTATATTTGGAATACCTGACGGGCGCGTTAGATCAAGAGACGTATCTGCGGCTCAAAACGCGATTGGAAAAGGAAGAACACACCCCCTGTTTGCCGGAACAGAATCCTTTGCAGCAAGAGCGGTTTTGGCTGATGCAGGCGGTGGAGCGGATCGTGGTGGGAGAGGAACGGGTGGAAGTGTATTTGCGGTTTCGGCAAAGCGCCGGTGCGCAAAGTGTGTCATCCCAACTGGTGTAACCGGCGCAACCGGGGAAACCGGTGCAACAGGCGCCACCGGCGACATTGGCCCAACGGGACCCACCGGCCCAACAGGACCTACCGGTCCGACCGGTGCAACAGGCGCCACCGGCGAAGCAGGCCCAACGGGGATTGCAGGCGAAAAAGGCGCAACCGGTGAAACCGGTGCCACAGGTGCCACAGGCGACACAGGGGCTACCGGCGAAAAAGGCGAAACGGGTGCCACCGGTGCCACGGGTGCAACCGGCGAAACCGGGGCCACAGGTGCAACTGGGGAAAAAGGCGAAACCGGCGAAATTGGTGCCACCGGCCCAACGGGGGCTACTGGTGCCACCGGTGCAACCGGGGCTACGGGTGCCACCGGTGAAAAAGGCGATACCGGCGAAAAAGGCGATACCGGTGCCACCGGCGAAGCACCTCCGTTGAGTGCTCTGTTTGCAACCAATACCGGGGAACAAGATGCAGGCGGCAGTGGCGGTGCATTGACCTTTGCTACCAACGAATTGTTGGAAGGCAGCGACATCACCCATACCCCTGCCACCACGGATGTGACTTTGGTTAACGAAGGCACCTATCAAATTTTGTATTTTACTGATGTGTCTGACTCCCAGAGCTCTTCTGCAACGGTCAGCTGCCAGTTGCAAAACAATGGCGCGGAAATTGAAGGAACCACATCCACCTGCGACATTGCCTCCACCGGCAAGAAACAGCATCTTTCCGGCGGTGCCATTGTGCAGGCCAGCGGCGGCGAAGTTATTACACTGTATGCCACCGATAATCAAGGGAAGTTCTCCAATACCACCATTTTGGTGCATCGTCTGGCATAAAAAAAGAGCCCCTTTTGGGGGCTCTTGGGGCAAGGCAGCCCAAAGCTTGTGAGGGGGGCTGCTAATTTAATCAAACGGGCAGGCCATGCGGTATTGGCGGCGCATGGCCTGCCATTTCTATGAAAAAAAGATGTTAGCGAAGGGGCGTAAGGGGCAAGAACATGGTTTTGACTGTTTGCCAAACTGCCTTGGTCCCACAATAAAAACAAACCTGCTTTTCCACATAAGGGCGAAGGAAAGAGATGTATTTGCCCATGGTAAAAGCACAAAGTACGGTGCCGATGCCAATGCCAATGAGTTGGCGCAGCACGGTGAAAGAAAGCAGCACCGTGACGGCCAGGCACAACAAATCAAAGCTGGTTTTTACTTTGCCATAGGAAATGCCAAGCAAGGCCGATAAATCCCGCGGGAATGTATCGGTGGGGATGATGGGTAAGCCGCACAAGTTTCCGATGCAAATGCCAAAACCAATGAGCAAAAAGCCCAGTACAAAATAGAGCACATGAAAGGCAAAACCATCGGGCAGGGCCAGCACCCAGGCCTCGTGGACATCAATCATTTTGCCAAACCCAACCCCAACCAGAAACGACACCAGATACACCGGCTGGATCTTGTGGGAAAGCACCATCAAAAGCACCACCAGCGACGTTTGAAATAAATAGTTCCACGTCCCAAAGCTGAGAAAGTCAAAGGCTTGGCTAAAGACATAGGGAACAGAAAAAATGGAAGAAATCCCAAAGCCGCTTTTGGTCATGAACGTGACGCCCAGGCTGTTGATGACGATGATCAGTAAGAGTGCCAATTCACCAGGTAATCTTTTTTGTTCCATTCTCCGTTCCTCCGTTCCAAATTTTTTTCTTGGCGCTATTATAAAACAAAATTTCCATAAATACAAATGCAAAATTATATTAAAATCCATAGATAAAATAAATGGATTGTGGTAAGCTAAAGAAAAGGGGGCGAAGGGATGAATTTGTATCATTTGCAATATTTTACGGTTTTGGCCAAATTGGAGCATTATGGAAAGGCGGCAGCCCAGCTGAATATTTCCCAACCCAGTTTGAGCCATGCCATGGCGGCGCTGGAAGAGGAGTTGGGGGTGCCCTTATTTGAAAAAACGGGGCGCAACATTCGTTTGAATCAAAACGGAAAACTTTTCTATGGTTCGGTGGAGGAAACGTTACAAAGTTTGGAAATTGGCGTGCGGCAGATGGAAGATGTGAAAGAAGGCGGCGGGAGACTGCGGGTGGGCTGCACAAGGCCGCTGGGCATTGAACTGGTGCCACGGCTACTGCATGATTTTGTCCAATCCCCAGAGGGGCGGCAGGTGGAGGTGCAGGTACATACCGGTTTTTCCGGCGGCCTTTCGGAGCAGTTGTTGGATGGAGAGTTTGACATCATTTTTTGTGCAGAAAACGAAAATTTAAACGCTTTGGAAAAATATACGCTGTTTATCGAGCCGTTTTATGTGGTGGTCAATGAGCAGCACCCGTTGGCGGTGAAAAGTGCCGTGTTTTTGGAAGAGGCCTTGGAGTATCCCTATGTGGGGTTTGCACCGGAGAGCAGTTTGCATGGCACTTTTCGGCATTTGTTTGAAAAAATGGGGTTGCAGCCAAAGACGTTGATGGAAATTGAGGAGGATCAGGTGATTGCGGGGATGGTGGCCAATGGGTTTGGAATGGCCATACTGCCTCATTTGTATGTGAATTGGCAGTTGCCGCTGAAGGAGTTATCGATTTTAAATGAGGGGTGGTGTCGGGAAATTTATGTGGCGGTATGCAAAGAAGGGTATGTATCGAAGGCGGCCCGGCGCTTTTTCCGGTATTGCACCCAAAGAGAGTATGAAAATGGCAAGGTGAAAGAAACGCGGCAGATGTAAACCCAGGGGTTTTTATAAAAAAAGAACAGACGTCAAAGGACGTCTGTTCTTTTTTAAAAAATATGCAGCGAAAAAAAGGATAAATGATAAATAAAAAAGATTTATCTTTTGAAAACGGCGCCTTCCATCGCGGAGGAAACCATTTTGCTGTAACGATCCAGGTAGCTACCTGGTTTTACAGGAGGCTTGTGTGGTTCCCAACCCACTTTTCTGGCTTCGATTTCTTCTTCACTTACGTTCAAAGTCACCGTACCGTTTTCAATATCAATGGAAATAGAGTCTCCGTCTTTGACAAAGGCAATCAAGCCGCCTTCTGCCGCTTCGGGAGAAACATGGCCGATGGCTGCGCCACGGGTGGCGCCGGAGAAACGGCCGTCGGTGATCAGGGCCACCGAGGAACCAAGACCCATGCCAATGATGGCAGAGGTTGGGGTGAGCATTTCTCTCATGCCAGGGCCGCCTTTGGGGCCTTCATAACGGATGACAACCACATCGCCCGGTTTGATTTCGCCGCCATAAATGGCTGCTACGGCTGGTTCTTCCTGGTCAAAGACGCGGGCTGGACCGGTATGGCGCATCATTTCTGGCACAACGCCGGCTTTTTTGCATACGGCGCCGCCTTCGCAAAGGTTGCCATAGAGGATTTTCAACCCGCCGGTTTGAGAGTAGGCCGTTTCTTTGGTCCGTACTACGTCGTCATCAGTTACTTTAGCAGTGGCAATATTTTCAAATACGTTCTTGCCGGTGACCGTCAAGTTGTCTTCCAGCAGGCCATATTCTTTCAAACGGCTCATCAACCCTGCAATGCCGCCTGCGGCGTCCAAATCGGCAGGATAGTGTGGGCCGGATGGTTTCAGTTTTACCAAGTGTGGCGTGATGGCTGCAATGCGTTCCACTTCATCGAAGCTGAAAGGAATGCCGGCTTCTTTGCAGATGGCAGCCAAGTGCAGCATGGTGTTGGAGCTGCCGCCGATGGCCATGTCCACAATCAGTGCATTGTGCACGGCTTTTTCGTTCAAGATCTGTTTGGCAGTGATGCCTTTTTCCAACAGTTCCATGATTTTCATACCGGTGCGTTTGGCAATCATCAGCTTGCGGCTGCTGGTGGCAGCGGCCGTTGCGCCAGGCAGGCACATACCCAAAGCTTCGGTCAAAAAGTTCATGGAGTTGGCCGTACCCAACAGATTACAAGCACCACAGCCAGGCAGGGCGTTTTGTTCCAGTTCGGACAGTTCTTCCGGCGTCATAATGCCCCTCTGTACTTGTCCGGAAGCTTCCATCAAGTCGGTATAGCCGGCTTTTTGGCCTTTGAAAGAGCCGGTGGCCATAACACCACCGCTGACGATGATGGTTGGCAAATCCAGTCTGGCTGCTGCGATGAGCATACCTGGGGTGATTTTATCACAGTCGGTAATCATGACCATGGCGTCATAGCTATGGCCGTTCATCATACATTCCACGCTGTCGGCGATCAGTTCGCGGCTGGCCAGTGGGTAATGCATGCCATAGTTCCCCTGGGCAATGCCGTCGCAGATGCCGATGGTAGGAAATTCGATGGGTGTACCGCCGGCAGCGATGATGCCTTCTTTGACAGCCCGGGCAATGGTGTCCAGGTGGCGGTGGCCAGGCATGGATTCGTTTTGAGAGTTAATCACGCCGATGATTGGTTTTTCCAAATCTTCTGGCAGAAGGCCCATGGAGTAGTAAAGCGCTCTGTGGGTTGCTCTTTCCAAGCCTTTGGTTGTGATGTGGCTTCTCATAAGATGGTTCCCCCTTTGATATAGAGTCGTCGTTGACTAATAGATTGCTTTTCATACATTACCATCAATATACCATAGAGCAAAGGGAAAAAACAAGGGCATATATGTTTAAAAACAAAACAGAATGGCAAAAAAACTGCACAAAAATTTCTGTATATTTTGACTTTTTCAAAAAAACAAAGAAAATGTTTATAAATAATACATTTGTTCTTTTGCGAGAACATCTTGCGGTTTGGGTGGCTTTTTCGTATACTGGAAGTAGCGGTATGTTGAAAAAGAAAAGGAGGCGTTGAAACGTGAAAATTGGTACGGCAATTCCAACGAAGTATTATGAATTGGCAGCCCAGATGGGATATGACTATGTGGAGTTTCCTGGGGTGGAGCTTTGCAAGCTGACGGAAGAAGAAGTGGCAGCACTGGAAGAGAGAGTGAAAAAGACGGGGCTAAGGGTACTGGGGATGAACAGCTATTGTGACGACTCGGTGGTGGTGGCAAACGACGGTTTCTCGGAAGAGGTGACCAGGGCCTATGCCAAAAAAATGGCCGATATTGCCGCCCGGCTTGGCATGAAAGATGTGGGCATTGGGGCGCCCAAGGCCAGAATGCTGCCGGAAGGATACCCCATGGAAAAAGCCGATGCTCATGCCAAACGGTTTTTGGAAATCACCAATGAAGAAATGAAGGCCAGAGGTGTTGGGTTGTTGTTTGAAGCAGTCCACAAGGATTATTGCGACTACTGCAATTATTCCGAACATTGCAAAGCCATGGTGGAAGCCATCGGCGACGACAATTTGTGGATGGTGCTGGATTTTTATAATATGGATGTGATGGGCGAAGATCTGCTCCATTTTGACCCATATATGCCCTGGGTGCGTCATTTCCATATCAACCACAGAGGGCCCAATAACGACCGGCAATATATCCTGCCAGAGGACGAGCCATTTTTGAAAGACTTGAAAGAAAGTTTTGCCCGTGTGGGCTATGACGGCACCATCACCATTGAAGCCGATGCCCGGTATTTTGAAGAATACGGCAAGGAAGGCTTGTCCATCATGCAAAAGTGGATGAATGGCTGAGACGACGCTTCAAGTGCCAAGGAAAACAAAAGGCAAGAGGAAAAGAAGAAAGTAAACAGATTGGAATGGGAAGAAAAGCCTTTTTGAGAGAAAGAAGAAGGTATGTAAGCTCTTCGTGGAAACACGAAGGGCTTTCTTTTTTGAAAGAAAGGATTAAAACAGCAGCTCTTCGGCCGCCAGGGCCGCGCGCAAGGTTTCGATGGCCTTTTTTTCGATGCGGCTGATATAGGAACGGGAAATGCCCAAGGCGTCGGCCACCTCCCGCTGGGGTCGCTCTTGGCCGCCGTCCAGACCATAGCGGAGGATGAGCACTTGTTTTTCTCGTTGGGGTAGGGTATCGAGGAAGGAGGATAGGGCTTGTAGTTGGCAATTTTTTTCCAAGGTGTCGCTGAAGGGTGCTTCCTGCTGAGAAAGGGTATCGAGGATGGTGACTTCGTTGCCGTCTTTATCGCGGGTGATGGGCTCTTGTAAGGAGACATCGCCGCGGTATTTTTTGCTGGAACGAAAGTACATCAAAATTTCGTTTTCAATGCAGCGGGCCGCGTAGGTGGCCAGGCGCGTGTTTTTGTCGGGGTGGAAGGAGAGGACGGCTTTCATCAGCCCCACGGTGCCGATGGAGATAAAGTCCTCGGTGTCGTTTCCGGTGGCGTATTTTTTGACGATATGGGCCACCAGGCGCAGATTGTGTTCCACCAAAGTGTCTCTTGCCGTCACATCTCCATCGCGCATGCGCGCAAGACAGTCTTGCTCTTCTTTAGGGGAAAGGGGTTTGGGAAAAGAATTGGTACCGGTACAGGCAAAAACGGGATAAGCTTCTACATAAACGGACATAAAGCACCTCCGAAACGCTCAGCATAACATCAATATATGCAGCAAGCGCAAAAAGGTGCTGTTTTTTTGGAAAAAAGGACAAATGCCGCCTCGTACAAAACGAGACGGCAGGGAAAAACAGGATTACAATAAACCGCAGGAAACAAAGGCCTGTTCCAAATCGGCAATGATATCTTCCGCGTTTTCCAGACCAATGGAAAAACGGAAAAAGCCGGAGCGGAAAATTTCTGGATAGTACTGCATTTTGGGGCTGTCGGACTGGGTATAGACAATCAAGCTTTCCAAATCGCCCAAAGAAACGGCATGGGAAATGAGCTGTAATGCCGACAAAAATTTGGTGTGGGTTGCTTCGTCGCCTTTGATGTCAAAGGAGAGCATGCCGGAATAGCCATTTGGCATCAGTGTTTTGGCCCGTTCGTACTGGGGGTGGCTTTTGAGCCCCGGATAGTAGACAAACCGCACGGCAGGGCTTTCGGAAAGATAGGTGGCAACGGCCATGGCGTTTTCACAATATTGCTTCATCCGCAGCGGCAGTGTGGCAAGGCCGCGGGCGATGAGGTAGGCCGTCATGGGGTTTAAAATGCCGCCGAAATTGACCATGGCCTGTTCTTTGATTTTTCGAATCAGTTCTTTTTTGCCCATGACACAGCCGCCCAAGGCATCGCCATGGCCGTTGATGTATTTGGTCATGCTGTGGATCACTAAGTCGGCGCCCAGTTGTAATGGTTTTAATAACAGCGGAGAGGCAAAGGTGCTATCCACCGAAAGCAAGGCCCCCACTTTGTGTGCCAAGGCAGCGATGGCCGGGATATCGGCAATTTCTGTGGTGGGGTTACCTGGGGTTTCGATGTGGACCAGTTTGGTGTTGGGGGTGATGGCCCGGGCCACTTCTTCGGTGTTGGATGCGTCTACAAATGTGACGGAAATTTGATATTTTTCCGGCAGTAATTCATGGAATAAAATGCTGGTGGCGCTGTAGCAAACTTTGGAACAGACCACATGGTCGCCGGTTTTTAAGAAGGTGACGAAGGTGGCCGAAAGGGCGGCTACGCCGCTGGCCAAAGTGACGCAGTCTTCGGCGCCTTCGATGGCACAAAGCTTATCTTGCAGCACAAACTGGTTGGGGTTTCCGTTTCGCATATAGATGTTGGTTTCAATGCCACTCCAGTCCACGGGGGTGCCGTCGGTGGGCAGACGATAATTGCTGGTCAAATAAATGGGGGTGGCAATGGCGCCATAGACGTCGTTTTTCCGGTTTCCGGCATGGATACAGGTGGTCAGTGGGCCTGGTTGTTTTGGGGTAGACATATGCATTCCTCCTTGGGATTTTTTCTGAGCGTTTTTCCCATTGTACGAAATTTGGGGGAAATGGAACATGGAAAAATGACGGCAGCATGGAAGTTTGTTTTGTATTTTTGTTCTTTTTTCCATTTTCCAAACCCCACCCCAAAAGCGTCACAAACCCAGAGGCAAAAAAGGGAAGAAAAGGGGAAAAGATGCTTGTGCCCCTTAGGCGATTTGGGTACAATAAAACAAAGCGCAGAAAGGAGAGCGAAGCACATGATCGAACAACAAACCATCAACCAAGTTTGGCCCCGCATGGACCAAATGGATTTGCTTTCCGGTCTTTATCTTGCGCAAAGCGGACGGATGGTTGTGGTGGGAGAAGCGGTGGAGCCCTATGAAGCCAAAACGAGGACGAGGATGTTTTTTTTGGCCGAGGGAAACGGCATGTGGAAGACGGAAAAGAAACGGGAGTGGGTACATAAAAACGACGTGTTTTTCCTGCTGCCGGGGCAGGAAGCCCAACTGGTGGTGGAGCGAGGCGGCAAGGCTGAGGTGTTTTGGGTGGACCTGTATGGCGACGGCGTGGGCCCATTTTTAGCACAGGCCGGCATCGACAGCAGCCAGTTGGTGGTCTCGGGAATTTCAAACCCCCGCCTAAGCCAGCAGTTTCCGTTGCTTTTGCATGACACAGGACATATGACGCCGGTGGACCATTTGCGGCTGTTATCCAATTTATATTTGGTGGCCAGTTTGGTGCTGGAGGCCGTGCCCTCCCAGAAATGGATTTCTGTTTTGCCAACGGAAGAGGCCGTTATGTACACGGGACAGTGGAAATGGTGGCCTTCCAATGACCGCATTGAGGAAGTCTATACGGCCCAGCCCAAAGCCTATGCCGAGTTTCATTTTTATGGCACCGGGATTCGTTGGTATGGCACGATGAATTTTGACTGTGGCAAGGCCGATGTGATTGTGGACGGCCGCTATCAAACGACCCTGGATACTTATTCGCCAGAGCGATTGCCCCATCAGCTGCTTTATGTCAATACAAAATTAACGCCGGGGCCCCATATCATCAAAATCTTTTGCACGGGAGAAAAAAACAGCAAAGCAACCAACTGCGATGTGGTCATTGACCGGTTTTGCTTTTATCAGCCGCCCTTTCGCTCCGAGCGGGAAGTATTGGTGGAGCGGCACAGTAGCCGCATGGTGCAACAGGCCAAGCAATGGATGGAAAAAGAATATCAAAAGCCGTTACAGGTGGAGCAGATGGCCAAACGTCTGGGGGTAAGCCGGTCTTATTTCAGCAGCCGTTTTCAGGCAGAGGTGGGCATGTCGCCTTCCAAATATTTGACGATGGTGCGGATGGAGCAGGCGAAACAGTTGCTGCAACAGACGGACGAGGCCATGGCCCAGATTGCTTTGGCCGTGGGGTATCAAGATGTGTTTTATTTTTCCAAAGTCTTTAAAAAAAGCGAGCAGTTGTCCCCTTCGGAATACCGCAGGATGTATCAAAAGGAAGAAACCGTATAAAGGCCCCTTGTTTGGCACAGACTAGTGGCAAAAGGAGGCGGTCTGGTTTGAACAAATGGTATGGGCGCACAGACTTGGCGCTGGAAAACAAAGAATGGCTGCAAAGCCGGCAAATTACATTGGAAGAAGGCGTTTTGGCGGTGGAAAAAAAGGGCACCTTTGTGACTCTGACCGAGGTGGAAATCCAAACGCCAAAGGCCAGCGAGCAGATGGGAAAGCCCATGGGGCGCTATTGGACCATCGAAGGGGAGACGTTGAAAGAAAATCACCCAGAGGCCTTGGAAGAGGCGGGGGCGGTGGTGGAAGACGCGCTCAAGCGGCTGATGGGATTAAAAGGAAACGAAACGGTGCTGGTGGTGGGCCTTGGAAATTGGAACGTCACCCCCGATGCCCTGGGGCCCAAGGTGGTGCAGCAGGTCTTTGTCACCCGCCATTTACAGCAGACTTTGCCTAAGGAATTGGCTGAAACCTTTCGCCCTTTGGCGGCTGTGTCTCCGGGGGTGATGGGGCTTACGGGACTGGAAACGGGGGAGATGGTGCGGGGCATTGTACAGCAGGCCAAGCCCGATGTGGTGCTGGCGGTGGATGCACTGGCGGCCAGAAAGTTTTCTAGGATCAATACCACCATACAGTTAAGCGATACCGGCATTGCGCCAGGTTCCGGCGTGGGCAATAAACGGATGGCTTTAAGCAAAGAGACGCTGGGGGTGCCGGTGTTTGCCATTGGCGTGCCGACGGTGGTGGATGCAGCAACACTGGTGTATGACACATTGGCGCTGGCCCAGGCGGAGGAGAGCCGATGGGAAGAAACGGTGGAGGAAGTGCTGGTGCCTTATGCATCCCAGCTTTTTGTGACACCAAAGGAAATGGATGCGGTGGTGGACCGCCTGGCGGCCACATTGGCCTCTGCCATCAATGCCGCCGTCCATCCCAATTTTAAACGGAAAGATCAAGGCCGGTTTTTTCATTAAAAAACCGGCACTTTTTTTGCAAGATACTGTTTTTTGGTTGCTTTTTTTGTAGTTTTTTGTGCATTTTATATTCTTTTTTGCCAAAGCAGAGAAAAGAAACTTGACTTCATTGTAGAAAGGGTTTAAAATTAAAAAGGCGCATTTTATCTTTGTATCAAAGGGATGGAACTTGGTTCCATGGCAGTTGGTTTCGGTGGGCTGTACCGAGACAAAAATGCTTTTTTGGTTTGCTGCAAAGGCAAAAAGCGCATAAATCAGGAGGAGGTGTTTGACATAGGACCCATCATAGTACCTGCTTTGGTTGGACTCATTACACTTATTCTTGGCTTATTGATAGGCTTTCACTATAGAAAACGGATTGCAGAGGCAAAAATTGGCGTAGCCGAAACAAGAGCGGAAAAAATAGTTGAAGATGCCCAGAAGGCGGCAGAGGCGAAAAAGAAAGAGCTTTTGCTGGAAGCCAAAGAGGAAAACTTAAAAGCAAAAAACGAACTGGAAAAAGAAGTGCGGGAAAGACGCAACGAATTGCAACGCACCGAAAAACGCTTGATTCAAAAGGAAGAAAGCTTGGACAAAAAGAGCGATCAGTACGAAAAGAAGGAAGAACAGCTCAACCGCAAACTTTCGGAACTGGAAGCGCAAAAAGAAGAAGCGCAGAAAGTGTATGAAAAACATTTACAGGAACTGGAACGGATTTCCGGTTTCACCAAAGAAGAAGCAAAACAGCACTTGTTAAGCATTGTGGAAAACGATGTGAAGCATGAAGCAGCCATGCTGGTCAAAGAAGTGGAAGCAAAGGCAAAAATGGATGCGGAAAAACGCAGCCGGGAAATTGTGGCCAATGCCATCCAGCGCTGTGCTGTGGACCATGTGACAGAAACCACCGTTTCGGTGGTGCAGCTGCCAAACGATGAAATGAAAGGCCGCATCATCGGCCGGGAAGGGCGCAACATCCGTGCCTTGGAAACCTTAACCGGTATCGATCTCATCATCGACGATACGCCGGAAGCCGTTATTTTGTCTGGTTTTGATCCGGTCAGAAGAGAAATTGCCCGGATTGCCTTGGAAAAACTCATTGTCGATGGCCGGGTACATCCTTCCCGCATTGAAGAAATGGTGGAAAAAGCCAAGAAAGAAGTGGAAACCATCATTCGGGAAGAAGGCGAAGCGGCCACCTTCGAAACAGGCGTCAATGGCCTGCATCCAGAACTGATTCGCCTGCTTGGAAAATTGAAATACCGTACCAGCTATGGCCAAAACGTATTGCGCCACTCCATCGAAGTATCCCATTTGACCGGCTTGATGGCGGCCGAATTGGGTGTGGATGTGACCATGGCCAAACGGGCTGGTTTGCTCCATGACATTGGTAAGAGCATTGACCACGAAGTGGAAGGCTCTCATGTGAGCATTGGCGTTTCGCTGTTGAAAAAACATCGGGAATCTGCCCTTGTTATTAACGCCGTGGAAGCCCATCATGGGGATGTGGAACCAGAAAGCATCATTGCCGTGTTGGTACAAGCTGCCGACGCCATTTCTGCTGCAAGACCTGGGGCCAGACGGGAAACGCTGGAATCTTACATCAAACGTTTGGAAAAATTGGAAGAAATCGGCGATGGATTCAAGGGAGTGGAAAAATCCTTTGCCATCCAGGCCGGCCGCGAACTGCGGGTGATGGTTATTCCCGAGGACATCAACGACGAAGGCTTGCCTTTGTTGGCCCGGGAAATTGCCAAAAAAATCGAAGACGAACTGGAATATCCTGGCCAAATCAAAGTCAGCTTGGTGCGGGAAACCAGAGCTATGGAATATGCCAAATAATAGAAAACGCCATCCCATTTGGCGCAGCTTTCTAAGAAAACAAAAATGGCTGCAATCCTCGTATAAACAGGATTGCAGCCATTTTATTTTTGCTGAGGTTGTTTTCTTCTAAAGACTGCTATCGCAATTTCCCAGAAGAAAAGAAGAAAAAACAAAAATAATGTTTTCTTCTTAGGAAACCGCTTTTGGATGGCGATTTTTTCTAAGGCCACTTGCCATAAAAAAACACCAGGTTTTGCCTGGTGTTTTTTGCGTTTGTTTTTTATTTGAAGCGATGCACATGGCGGTCGCCAAAGGAAATGCCCAAGTCTCTGGCCACCTGCACCAATTCGCAGTTGGGGTCAACCAATTTTTGAGCGCCAACCACTTCTTCCAACGGTACGGAGCTGATTTCGCCTTTTTTGAGACATACCATTTGGCCATAGGCTTCGTCGTGGATCATGCGGGCCGCATGGGAGCCATAGCGGGCGGAAAGAATCCGGTCGTAAGGCGAGGTTTCGCCGCCGCGTTGGGTGTGGCCCAGCACAACGGGACGAATTTCATGTTCTTCGCCAATGCGTTCTTCCAATTGATAGCTCAGTTTATGGGCAATGCCGCCAAGACGGATGGGGTCGGGGCTGTCGGCCACCACTTTGCTGACGGTCACTTCGCCGCCTTCTTCTTTGGCGCCTTCGGAAACGACGATGATGGTAAACATTTTGCCTCTGGCATCTCTTTCCCGAATTTTCTGAACAATATTGTCCACAGTGTAAGGAATTTCTGGCAGTAAAATGATGTCGGCGCTACCGGCAATGCCGCCATAGAGGGCAATCCAGCCGGCGTTACGGCCCATTACTTCCACCACAATGACACGGTGATGACTTTCGGCGGTGGTATGAAGCCGGCCCAAAGCTTCGGTCACGATGTTGACGGCGGTGTCAAAACCGAAGGTGCGGTCGGTTGCCATCAGGTCGTTATCGATGGTTTTTGGCACGCCAATGACGTTGATGCCAAGGCGGCTAAAGTCGCGGGCGCTGGTCAATGTGCCATCGCCGCCCAAAACCACCAAGACGTCTACGCCTTCTTTTTTCAAGTTTTCCACGGCCACATGGGACACGTCTTTGCGGACAGGCACGCCGTTTTCCATTACTTTGTAATCAAACAAATTGTCCTTATTGGAGCTGTATAAAATGGAACCGCCTTTGTGCAAAATACCTGTGGTGTTTTCCAGGGTCAGAGGCATGAAATCGTTGGTATAAAGACCGCGATAGCCAAACTTATAGCCGATGAGTTCATAGCCATATTTTAAAATACAAGTTTTGGTCAGCGTGTAGATGACCGCGTTTAAGCCGGGGGCATCGCCGCCGCCGGTGAGCACAGCAACTTTCTTTTTTGCCATGGATGGACTCCTCCTCTTTGTTCTCTTTTTTCTTTTCGCTCTTTGATGTCTGCCTTATTATATCCGAATTTCGCAAAATTGTATAGCAAAAATTTGTTACAATGATAGCAATATTTTTCGTAGTTTTCTGAAATTTATCAGGAAAGGCCAGAAAAAAAGTTACGGTTTTCTTTGGCAAAATGCCAAAAAGAAGAAGAAAGAAAGCCGATTTTTTTCCTGTCTAAGATTTGCGTCATTGAGCCATACTAGCCAAAAGAGAAAAGGAGATGTGGCGAAGATGGCGAAATTAGTTGTGGAGCACAGCGGACCGCTCAGTGGATGTGTGGCTGTGGGTGGGTCCAAAAATGCGGCGCTGCCGGTGCTGTGTGCTTGTCTTTTGACGGAAGAGACTTGTACCATTCGGCAGGTGCCGCCGTTTACGGATGTATTGGTATTGTTAAAAATTCTACGTAGTTTGGGCGCAGAAGTCCTCTATGATGCTAAAAAACAGATGGCGGTAATTACGGCAAAAAAATTGACATCCACAAGGGAAGATGCTGCATTGGCAGAAAAGCTGAGGGCTTCTTTTTTTGTGTTGGCCCCGCTTTTGGCCAGAAAGCATCGGGCCCAGGTGCCGCTGCCGGGCGGATGCCCCATTGGGACAAGGCCGGTGGATTTGCATTTGAAGGGGCTGCAACAGATGGGGGCCAAGGTGAAGTTGGAGCATGGGGATGTGTTGGCCAGATGCCGGCGGTTTCAAGGCAGCCGGATTTATTTGGATGTGCCAAGCGTCGGGGCCACAGAACAGCTGTTGATGGCAGCGGTGACAGCGGAGGGAAGGACGGAAATTGAAAACGCGGCCACAGAACCGGAGATTGTGGATTTGGCCGCATTTTTAAGAAAAATGGGCGCCCAAATCCAAGGCGCCGGCACTACCCACCTGGTGGTAACGGGGGTGCGTCAGTTGGGCGGGGCGAGACACACGGTCATCAGCGACCGGGTGGAGGCAGGTACGTTTTTGGCGGCAGTGGCGGCTGTGGGGGGCGATGTGACGGTGCAAAACGCGCCGTCGGAACATTTGGGAGCCATATTGGCCAAGCTGAAAGAAGCCGGGGTGCAGCTGACGGTGGAAAGCGGACGGATTCATATTGTCTCCGACGGCAATCTATCTTCTTTTGACATCAAGACCATGCCCTATCCCGGGTTTCCCACGGATTTACAGGCCATATTCATGGTGCTGGCCACGGTGGCCAAGGGAACGTCGGTGGTGACGGAGACGTTATTTGAAAACCGGTTTTTACAGGCCTCCCAACTGTTACGGATGGGGGCCGATATCAAAACGGAAGGGCGCATGGCCGTGGTGGAAGGCGTCAAAAGCTTGACTGGCACTTCCGTTTGTGCGCCGGATTTGCGGGCCGGGGCGGCGCTGGTGATTGCGGGGCTTTTGGCCCAGGGACAGACGGAAATTGAGGATGTCTATCATATCGACCGGGGGTATTGCCATTTGGAAGAAAAATTGCAGTCCATTGGCGCTTGTTTGCACCGGGAAGAAGAGACGGAAGAACAGTAAGACAGAAAAATCCTGCATTGCCACAAATTGGGGTGGGTGGGATTTTTCTTTTTTTTTGCAAACATTTTGTAAACTTTGGCCCCTTTTTGTTGCGGGGGATGATTGTCTGTGGCAAACTGAAAGAAAACGTGGTACAATAAAGGGTACGAAAAACCACAGGTTGTGGTTTTGTTGGGAGAAAAAATCAAAGAGGTATCAAGGATGAACGAAAAAGCCATTCATACATTGGAGTTTGATAAAATACTGGAACAGTTGGCGTCTTTGGCCATTTCCCCCATGGGGAAAGAAATGGCCCTGTCCCTTCGGCCTACGGATAATATCAGCGAGATTGACCGTTGGCAGCAGGAAACATCGGAGGCGGCCGCCATGGTGGTGCGTAAAGGGAATATCCCCTTGGGCGGCATCAAAGAAATTCGCCCCCAGATTGGCCGGGCCATGGCCGGCGGCGTGCTGGGGTTGGCCGATTTGATGGCGGTGGGCGATTTTTTATATGTCTGCCGGAAAGTGAAGGGCTATGCCAAAAACGAAAATAAGGCGGAGCACTATCCGTTGTTGGAAGAAATGTTGGAACAGGTGCAGCTTTTGCCCCAGTTGGAAAAGGAAATTGGCCGCTGCGTTGTTTCTGATGTGGAAATGAGCGACCATGCTTCGCCGGGACTGGCCAGTGTGCGCCGGGAAATCCATGGGGCCAACAATCGCATTCGAGAACAGTTAAACAGCGTCATGAATTCCGCCCGGACCATGCTGCAAGATGCCGTCATTACCATCCGAAACGACCGCTATTGTCTGCCGGTCAAAAGCGAATACCGCTCCATGTTTCCTGGCATGGTCCATGACCAATCCAACACCGGTTCCACGCTCTTTATCGAGCCCATGGCCGTGGTGCAGCTGAACAACAAAATCAAAGAATTGCAAAGCAAAGAAAAAGTGGAGATGGAAAAAGTGCTCCAGGCCCTTTCGGCCTTGGTGGCAGAAAATGCTGCCTTTTTGGAAGCCAATTTGGCCTGGATTACCCAGCTGGATTTCATTTTTGCCAAGGGGAATCTGGCTGTGAATATGAAAGCTTCTCGGCCAAAACTGAATACCTCCGGCTATATCCATATCAAAAAAGGCCGCCATCCCCTTTTAAACCAAGAAACGGTGGTGCCCATTGAGCTTTATTTGGGAAAAGATTTTACCACACTGCTGATTACTGGGCCCAACACCGGCGGCAAGACGGTGGCGTTAAAAACATTGGGGCTTTTTACCCTCATGGGTCAAGCGGGGCTTCATATCCCGGCCTTTGACAATTCGTCTTTGGCCGTCTTTGACCAAGTGTTTGCCGATATTGGCGATGAGCAAAGCATTGAACAAAGCCTCAGTACCTTTTCGGCCCACATGGTGAACATTGTCTCCATTTTAAATCAAGTGACCAGCCGGTCTTTGGTGCTCTTTGATGAATTGGGGGCGGGGACGGACCCGGTGGAAGGGGCGGCACTGGCCTTGGCCATCATCCAACGTCTCAAAGACCGCAACATCCGCACCGCCGTCACCACCCACTATAGCGAGCTGAAGGTCTATGCCCTCTCCACCGATGGGGTGGAAAATGCCGGGTGCGAGTTTGACGTGGAAACGCTGCGGCCCACTTATAAGCTTTTGATTGGCATTCCCGGTAAATCCAACGCCTTTGCCATCTCCAAGCGGCTGGGGTTAAAAGACGATGTCATTGAGGCGGCCAAAACCTTTATGAGCCAGGACGAAATGCGGTTTGAAGACGTCATCACAGACCTGGAAATCAGCAAAAAAACGGTGGTCTATGAACAAGAACGGGCCGAACAGTATCGCAAGGAAGCCGAACGGCTGAAAAAAGAAGTGGAAGAACAGCAGGCAAAAATTGCGGCCCAGAAAGAAAAGATTTTGGCCAACGCCAGAGAAGAGGCCCAAAGCGTTTACCGCAAGGCCAAAGAAGAAGCCGACGCCATCATCAAGCAAATGCATAAAGACGCCAGAGAAAAGGCCAACCAAAACAAAATGAACGAAAGCCGGCAAAAAATCAAAGAAGGCCTTTCCAATATCGATAGCGAAATCAACAAAAGCCTCATGAAAAAACGGAAAGCCCATCGTCCGCCAGAAAGCCTGCGTCCCGGCGACAAAGTCTATGTGGTTAGCTTTGACCAGCATGGTGTGGCCTTAACGGCGCCGGACAACAACAAAGACGTGATGGTGCAGATGGGGATTATGAAAGTGAAAGTGCCTTTAAGAGAACTTTCTATCGACACCTTTGTGGAAAAAGAAGCGCCAAAAACCAAAGCCAGAACCACGCCGCCAAGGGCCAAGGCCGGCAAAGCCATGAGTGTCCGGGCAGAAATCGACTGCCGCGGCGAGTTGGTGGAAGAAGCGCTGGGCAATATTGATAAATATTTGGATGATGCCTACCTTTCCGGCTTAAAACAAGTGACCATCATCCATGGCAAAGGCACCGGGGCCTTGAGAAATGCGGTGCAAAAATATTTGAAAACCAATCCCCATGTGGTATCCTTCCGTCCCGGCGTTTATGGCGAAGGGGAAATGGGGGTTACGGTGGTGGAACTGAAGTAAAGGAGGTACCCTATGTCGGACAAAACGAAAATTTTAGTGGTAGATGATGACGAACACATTGCAGAGCTGATTTCTTTATATCTGGTGCGGGAAGGGTATGACACGCAGGAGGCCTACACGGGGCTTTCGGCGGTGGAGACCTTTGAAAGTTATCAACCGGCCTTGATTTTATTGGACATCATGCTGCCAGGCATCGATGGCTATGAAGTTTGTAAACGCATCCGCAAAACCAGCAATGTACCCATCATCATGCTGACGGCCAAAGGCGAAACCTTTGATAAAGTGCTGGGGCTGGAGCTGGGGGCCGACGACTATGTGGTCAAACCCTTTGAGCCAAAGGAATTGATTGCCCGGGTGAAAGCCGTTTTGCGCCGGTACGAAACGAAAGAGGAAAAACCGGAAGAAAGCAATGTGCTGCATTTTGAAAACCTGGAAATCAACATGAATAACTACACCGTGACCTATCATGGCAAAGAGCTGAGTTTTCCGCCCAAAGAATTTGAACTGCTGTATTTCCTGGCCAAACGGCCGGGGCAGGTGTTCACCAGAGACCAGTTGTTGGATAAAATCTGGGGCTATGAATACATCGGTGATACCCGCACGGTGGATGTGCACATCAAACGAATCAGAGAAAAGTTTGAAGACAACGAACCCTGGGGTGTCAAAACCGTCTGGGGTGTGGGATATAAATTTGAGGTGAAATAACAGTGAAAATCAAAACCATTTTTCAAAAGCAGATGATCCTATACATGGGTATCTTGTTTGCGTTATTTGGTTTTTTTGGGGCGGGGATTTCCATTGTTTACACCAATCAATACATCAAAGAACAGGAGCAACAGCTGATTGTGCAAGGGGAGCGGTTTAAAGAGAGCATGAATAGCCTCTATTTGACCGGCGTCTTTGACACCAGCCGGATGTCCTTTGAGTTACAGGTGATGGAAAATTATATGGGTGCCAGTGTTTTTTTTATGAATAGCCAAGGCCAGGTCAGTTTGGTCAGCCAAAGCTTAAATGAACGCTGGATTGGCCAAACCATTACCGACGAAGCGGTCAATGTGGTGCTGGATGGCAAAATTGCCACCGTCCGGGGAAAAGTGGGCGGTATGTTCAACGAAACGGTGCTCACGGTGGGCTATCCCATCATATTGGGCGATACGCTGGTGGGCGGTATTTTTATGTGTAAACCCATCACGGTGATGCAGGAAGCGGCGGGAGAAATGCAGATGGTCATTGCCGGGTGCATGGTGCCGGCCTTTTTGGTGGGGGCGGTGTTGATTTATATTTCTTCCAAGCGGATTAGCCAGCCGTTGCGGGATATGAACGAGGCGGCGAAAGTCATTGCCGACGGCAATTTTGAAAACCGGCTGGAAGTGGAAAGCGCTGACGAGGTGGGACAGTTGGCCCAAAGCTTTAACTATATGGCAGAAAGTTTGGAAACCAACGAGAAAAACCGGCAGAAGTTTATTTCCAATATTTGCCATGACCTCCGTTCACCGCTGACCAGTATCCAAGGCTTCATTGGCGCCATGGCCGATGGCACCATTCCGCCGGAAAAACAGGCGAAATATTTTAACATCGTGCTGGAAGAGACGGCAAGGCTTTCGAAATTGGCCAACGACATGACCGATTTGAGCAAGGCCGAAGCCGGCAGCGTCCAGCTGGAAGTGTGCGAATTTGACATCAACGAAATGATCCGCGATGCTTTGTCGGTGTTCGAGCGGCGGCTGATGGATAAAAACATCCACGCCCAGGCGATTTTTGAAGAAAAAAGCATCCTGGTGGAAGCCGATGCCAATATGATCCACCGGGTGATCCACAATTTGCTGGATAATGCCGTCAAATTTACGCCGATGGATGGCACCATTACGGTGGAGACGAAGTTGTTGAAAAAAGAAAAGAAAAAACCGCAAAAAGTGCAAATTGCCGTGCGCAATACCGGCGAAGGCATCAAAGCAGAAGAACAAAAGAAAGTCTTTGAGCGGTTTTTTAAGGCCGATAGTTCCAGAGGGTTAGATAAATCCGGCGTAGGGTTGGGCCTTGCCATTGTCAAAGAATTTGTCAAAGCCCATGGCGAAACGGTGCAGGTGAAAAGCGAAGTGGGCAAAGAAACGGAATTTTCCTTCACCTTGCGGCGAGTCATAGAATAAAAAGTGCAATTGAAATCTGTTTTAGAATCTGATAATATGTTGCCGTAAAAATCTGTTTTGCTTGCAGACGAAAAAGGGAGGAACAAATGAGATGAGCTTTTTGGAACAGCATTTTCATTTGCAGGAAAACCACACTTCGGTGCGGACGGAACTTTCTGCGGGGCTAACCACGTTTATGACCATGGCGTACATCTTGATCGTCAACCCCAGCATTTTAAGTGCGACGGGGATGGACGCCGGGGCCATTTTGACGGCCACGGCGGTGGCATCGGCCTTGGGTACGCTTTGCATGGCACTTCTTGCCAACTATCCGTTTGCTTTGGCACCAGGCATGGGGTTAAATGCTTACTTTGCCTTTACGGTGGTATTGCAATACGGTTATTCTTGGCAGATGGCTTTGGGCGCCGTATTCGTGGAAGGGATTGTGTTTATTTTGCTTTCTGCCACCAATGTGCGGGAGGCCATCTTTAACGCCATTCCAAAGACATTGAAAACGGCCACCAGTGTGGGCATCGGGTTATTCATTGCGTTTATCGGGATGCAAAACGCCGGTGTCATTGTGGCAGAGTCTTCGACGCTTGTGGCACTGGGCAATGTAAAATCGGTGCCGGTGGCTTTGGCCCTCATTGGGACGATTTTGACGGTGGTTATGGTCATTCGTAAAATCAAAGGGGCGCTGCTTTGGGGCATTTTGATTACGTATGCTTTGGGCATTGTTTGCCAGTTTGCTGGTATTTATGTGGTGGATGAAACCAATTTTTCTCTGTTACCCAGCGGTGTGATGGCAATGCCACCATCCATTTTGCCGGTGTTTGGGAAATTGGATCTTTCCAGCGTGTTTTCTTTGGAATTTGTGACGATTATTTTCTCGTTCCTGTTTGTGGACTTATTTGATACGCTGGGCACCCTCATTGGCGTTTCTTCCAAAGCCGGATATTTGGATAAGGACGGAAAGCTGCCTCGCATCAAAGGCGCATTGATGGCAGACGCCGTGGCCACGACGGCTGGCGCCGTGCTGGGTACTTCGACGGTTACCACGTTTGTGGAAAGTGCTTCTGGTGTGACCGACGGGGGACGCACCGGGTTAACGTCTTTGACAACGGCGGTGTTGTTCTTGCTGGCCCTCTTTTTCTCCCCCATCATCACGGCCATTCCATCCTTTGCCACAACACCGGCTTTGATTACGGTGGGGCTTTTCATGATGGAATCGGTGATGAAAATCGATTTTAGCGATTACACTGAAGGGTTCCCGGCTTTCATTGCCATTTTGATGATGGTGGTTGCCTACAGCATTTCTGAAGGGTTGGTATTTGGCGTTCTTTCTTATGTGCTGTTGAAACTGTTGAGTGGCAGAAGCAAAGAGCTGAACCCAGTCATTATCATTATCGCAATCTTATTTTTCTTGAAACTGATACTGTAACAGAAGAAAAGAGCAAAACGGATGTATCCCAAACGCTGTGCCAAAGGCACAGCGTTTTTGGTTACCGCTTGACTTTCGGCCAAAAACCAGGTACAATAAATGGGAAATGAAGAAATGACTTTCATACAACTGGCGGAAACAAGTGGAAGAAACCACGGGGAGTATGAAAGAGGATGCCGACCGCCTGGGCAAAGATTACAACTTTTGTTTGATTTGCACAGGGGGCCGGTTTTTTTATTGGCCCCCACAGAAAGGAGCGTATAAACAGATGAAAAGAGCATTATTGAGTGTTTCGGACAAGACGGGCATTGTGGATTTCGCAAAAGAATTGGTTGCTTTGGGGTGGGAGCTGATTTCCACTGGTGGCACCCACAAAACATTGGAACAAGCCGGGATTCCGGTGATTGGTGTTTCGGATATCACCGGTTTTCCAGAATGCTTGGATGGCAGAGTAAAAACACTGCATCCGGCCATCCATGGCGGCCTTTTGGCCATTCGCAGCAACGAAGAACACATGAAACAACTGGCCGAACAGCACATTGACCCCATCGATATGGTGGTGGTAAACTTGTATCCTTTTAAACAAACCATCTTAAAAGACGGCGTCACCCGTGCCGAAGCCATTGAAAATATCGATATTGGCGGTCCAACCATGATCCGCGCCGCTGCCAAAAACTATCAGGACGTGGCCGTGATTGTGGACCCGAAGGATTATGGGACGGTATTGGAAGAACTGAAAACAAACGGCGAAGTAAGCCTGGAAACGAAATTCCGTCTTTCCACCAAAGTGTTTATGCACACGGCTCATTACGATAGCCTCATTGCTGCCTACATGAAAGAACAGGCCGGCATGGACGTATTCACCGATACCTTTACCATGACCTTTGAAAAGGTACAGGATATGCGTTATGGCGAAAACCCCCATCAAAAAGCTGCGTTCTATCGGGAAATCGGCAATACCAAGGGGATGCTGACCAACGCCAAACAGCTGCACGGCAAAGAACTGTCTTTCAATAACATCAACGACACCAACGGCGCTTTGGAATTGCTGAAAGAATTTGAAGAACCCACCGTTGTGGCCTGCAAACATGCCAACCCTTGCGGCGTAGGCAGCGCCGATACCATTTCCGAAGCTTATCTGAAAGCATACAACAGCGACCCCGTTTCCATCTTTGGCGGCATCATCGTGGCCAACCGCGAAGTGGACAAGAAAATGGCAGAAGAAATTGCTAAAATCTTTGTGGAAATCGTGGTGGCGCCTTCCTTCAGCGCCGATGCACTGGCTGTGCTGACCCAAAAGAAAAACATCCGTGTGATGGAATTGCCAGATATTTTGACCAAACAGCCAAAAACGGCCGTGGACTTGAAAAAAGTGTCCGGCGGGCTTTTGGTGCAGGAATTGGACAGCACGCTCTTTGACGAAGCCAACTGGAACGTGGTGACCAAAAAAACACCGACGCCAGCAGAAATCGAAGACATGAAATTTGCCTTCAAAATGGTGAAACATACCAAATCCAACGGCATTGCCATTGCCAAAAACAAACAATCCGTTGGCATTGGCCCAGGCCAGGTAAACCGTATCTGGGCCTGCGAACAGGCCATTGACCATGGCACCAATCACCTGGGGGCCGATGTGGTCAAAGGAGCAAGTTTGGCCAGCGACGCTTTCTTCCCCTTCCCAGACTGTGTGGAAGCTTGCGCCAAGGCCGGCATCACTGCCATCATTCAGCCCGGTGGCTCTGTCAAAGACGAAGAAAGTATTGCCGCCTGCGACAAATATGGTATTGCCATGGTGTTTGTGGGAATGCGCCATTTTAAACACTAAAAAAACGCTGTAACCAGATTGTAATGGGATTGTTAGTGTAACGTAACAATTGTAAACCGCCTGTCATACTACCTCAAAAGCGTAAGAAAAACGTAAACTTTGAGGCTTGGCAGGCGGTTGTTTTTTATTTCCGAAACATGGTAAAATAAAAATAGAAAACAGGCAGATGGTTTGGCAAACCAAAAAGCAAAGGGGACGAAAAGGAGGTTATGCGCATGAAACGGAATTGGAAAAAAGGCATGGCGTTGGCCATGGTTTTGACTATGACAGCATCGGCTTTGCCATGGACCGCTTGGGCGACCCCCAGCCAAAGAGGCGAACCGACCAACGAGCAATCGGTGCCCATGACACCATTGGAGCCGGCAAAGCCCATCCCCGCCACCGGTACGGTGGTAACGGTGACCACGGGAACGGAAACGAAAGAATATGCTTCTTTTGCAGAAGCAATCCAGGCAGTAGGAACAACGCCGGCCACGATGAAAGTAACCCAGTCGATGGCTTTGACAGAGCCCATTATTTTTACGGCAGGGCAAACTATCACCTTTGACTTAAACGGTCATACGTTGGTATCCACATTGGATCAGGCCGTGTTTCAGGTGCCGGCCAATACCACCTGGAAACTGACCGATAGCTCCCCAGAGGGTCAGAAAGGATGCGTGCAGGCGACAAACGGTATTTTGGAAAATCATGGTACTGCCACCATCGTCGGCGGCACCTATCGCAGTGGCCAAAATACGGCTTTGGAAAATGCAGCAGGCGGCATTTTACAACTGGAAAATATCTCCCTTACGGCAGGCGGCGTTGGTGTAGCCCAAAACGGTGCACAACTGACCCTGGATAGTGCCATAATCCAGGCCCCTGTGGCAGTGCAAGCAGCCGCAGGCACCACCACCATCGCCCAGAATGCCGATGATGCAAGCGACGTGGTGCTTTCTGGTAATTTGGCCGTGACAGGCGGCACGGTGCGCCTTGTGACCGGGCAGTACCAGGGGGCCACGGTGACCAGTGGCGCTTTGACGGTGGAAAACGGCGTTTTTGAAAAAGCCATCACCGTAAACGGCGGCACATTGACGGCCAAAGGCGGGACCTTTGTGCAGGATATGGAAGCGTATGTACCGGCAGGTTATGGCCAGTTGAAAGCCGCAACGACGTATCAAGTGGGGCCATATACCGATGAAACGGCGGCGGCCGCAGGCGCTGTGGTGAAAGGGACAGACGGAAAAACCTATTACAAAACCATCGCAGACGGATTGGCAGAGGGAAAAACCAATCTGACTTTGGTGGCCGATCTCACAGACCCAATCACCATTGCCCAAGAAGCCACCATCCAGAAAAATGGACACACGGCCCCAATCCAAGCCGGAACCAATTTCCATCTGGAAGAAACCGATGCGGCCTATTTGGTGAAAAAAGGCCCGGCCATTCCGGAAGGAATCTATACCATCATTCCGTGCCTGGAAAATGTGGCGGATGACGTCCATACAGAAGACCCGGACCGGAAGGTGGAAAACGTAGCAAAAGAAGAGGTTTATGAGAAACTGCCAAGCTATGAGCATTTTACGTTTCAAAAAGTAAAAGTGGAAGACAATCAGGTGTTTGCTTATTACAAAAGAAACACCTATCATGTGGAATTTAAAGGATACAACGATGTGGTAGCGGGTGGATTTTCGGAAAAATATGAAACCGTCATCAAAACACCGCAAGCCCCTAGCCGCAAAAACTATAAATTCCGCGGTTGGAGCGACGGCACCACCACCTATGGCGCCAATGCGGACTATACCATCCAAGGCGACGCCACGCTGACAGCCCTTTGGAAAAAAGATAATAGCGACGACACCGGCAGCCCACAATACCGGCCATCGAAAAAGGATATTCATGTATCGGTGACCAAAGGCGGCTCGGCCCAAGTGGACCCCGAACGGGCCAGAAAAGACGACAAAGTTACTTTGACGGTGGAACCGGCCAAAGGGTATGAAGTGAAAAACGTGGTAGTAACCGACGAGGATGACTATATCATCAAACTGGACTGGGAAGATGACAACGAGGCCACCTTCACCATGCCAAACAAGGAAGTGTATATCACCGTATCCTTTACCCAGGTGGAGGAAGAAGAAGAGGAAGAAGAACCACAGTGGAAAAACCCTTTTGACGATGTGGACGAAGACGATTGGTTCTATGAATCCGTGGGCTATGTCTATGAAGCAGAGCTGATGGAAGGCATGTCCCAGCATCGGTTTGAACCAAACACCCTGTTCACCCGCGCCATGATTGCCCAGGTGCTTTATAACCGGGAAGGAAGGCCGTGGAACAGCGGCAATACGTCCTTTACCGATGTGACCAGAAACGCCTGGTATGCTGACGCCGTTTCCTGGGCCTACAACAAGGGACTGATGGAAGGCTATGGCAATGGAAAATTTGGACCAAATGATCCTTTGACCAGAGAACAGATGGCGGCGGTGCTTTACCGCTATGCCGGCTATTGCGGCTATTCCACCAGTGTAAGCGGCAATCTCAATGCATTCCGCGACGGCTATCTGTGCTCGTCTTGGGCCAAAAACAGCGTGCAATGGGCCGTCAACGAAGAAATCATACAAGGCATGGGAAATGGGTATCTACAGCCCCAAGGCGTAGCCACCCGGGCCCAGGTTGCAACGATGTTGATGCAGTTTGAAGAAAATGTAGTAGAATAACGACAAAACACCCCCTGCCGGGGAACCCTGGCAGGGGGTATTTTTGTTGGAACAACGTTATAATTTCAGTGCAGCCAAAGCCTTGGCTGTTTCATAGACGTTTTCTGCGCCCATGATGCCGGAGGAGATGGCAAGGCCAGCCAATCCAAGACCGGTCAGCTCTTTGGCGTTTTGGACATTGATGCCGCCAATGGCCACCACGGGGATAGAAATGCTTTCCACGATGGCTTTCAGCGCTTCTTTGGAAAGGGGCGTGGTGTCGCCTTTGGTTTGGGTAGCAAACATGGCTCCGGCGCCGATATAGTCCGCCCCGGCAGCTTCGGCGGCCTGGGCCTGGGCGATGGTGTTGGCGGTCACGCCAAGGATTTTGCCTGTGTCTTTGCGCAAAATCCGACGGGAGTCGCTGGCGGAGATGTCTTTTTGCCCCACATGAAGCCCGCAAGCCTTGCTGTCAAAGGCAATGTCCAGCCGGTCGTTGATGATGAGCGGCACGCCATAGCGCTCTGTCATGGTGCGCAGGGCATTGGCTTTTTTCAAAAAATCGGCAGTAGGCAGCGTTTTTTCCCGCAGCTGCACCATGGTGACGCCACCCATCAGCGCCGCCTCCACCACGTCAAAAAAGTCCCGGCCCCGCAGGGCATGGGTATCGGTGACCAGATATAATTTCAATTGCTTACGATCCAAGGAACATTCCTTCTTTCTCCAGTTTTGGCAGACGGGAAAGACCGTCATACAGATATTGTTTGAAGGAGCCGACACCGCAGGCCTTTTCTTCGGCCCAGGCTCCGCAGGCGTTCATGACACAAACGGCCAAATAGGCCGCCTCCAAAGGCGGGCAAACGGCCGCAAAGGCCCCCATCAGGGCGCCGGTCATGCACCCGGCTCCACTAAAGCGGGTAAAAAAGAGGGAACCGCCGGGTACATGGAGCCGTTTTTGTCCGTCGGTCAAAAAATTGACGGGGCCAGAAACCACCAAAACCGTTTTCCGGGCCGCAGCCAAGGCCACCAGGGCTTCTTCCGTTTGTGCCGTCAAGGCATCGGAGGAATCGATGAGCCGGTTTTGGCCGGGGGTAAGACCGGACAAGGTTTTCATTTCCGCCACATTGCCTTTGATGATGGACGGGTGGACGGCTTGGAGCAGGCGGGCCATGTTTTCTTTGCGAAAGGTAGTGGCCCCCACACCCACCGGGTCCAGCACCACGGGGATCTGCTTTTCATTGGCCACTTGACCACAGCGGATGGCCGTTTGAAAGCGGAGGGCGTCGGGGGTACCCAAATTCAACACCAAGGCCTGGGAAAGGGCCGTCACCTCCGCCGCCTCTTCCGGTGCATAGGCCATCACCGGCGAAGCGCCCACGGCGCAGACGGTGTTGGCGCAGTCGGTCATGGTGACAAAATTGGTGATTTGGTGGACAATGGGCTTTTGGGATGCAATCGTTTTGCAGGCGCTTTGCAGCAAGGCAGAAAAATCAGTCATTGGAAAGGCCTGCTTTCTCGTACAAGCGATAAAAATGGTTGGTTGGGCCTACGCCATGACCGATGGAGAAGGAATGGGCGATGGCGTCGGTGATGTATGCTTTGGCCAGGCGCACCGATTCTTCCACGCTGTATCCCAGGGCCAAGTTGGCGGCAATGGAAGAGGAGATGGTGCAGCCGGTGCCATGGGTATTTTTGGTGTCGATGCGTTTACCGGGGAAGGTCAAAAGGGTTTTGCCGTCATAGAGCAAGTCTGTGGCATCGTCTGAGAGGTGGCCGCCTTTGACAAAGACGTACTTGGCCCCCATGTCGTGGATGGCTTTGGCGCCCCGTTCCATATCGGAAAGATTTTTCATTTCCAATCCGCAGATGGCTTCGGCTTCCGGCAGGTTGGGGGTGAGGACCGTGGCCAGAGGAATCAGCCGTTTGATGAGGGCTTCTTTGGCCGAAGGCTGGAGCAGGTCAAAGCCGCTTTTGGAAATCATGACGGGATCGATGACCAGATTTTTGGGCTGGTATTTTTCCAGGCAATCGGCAATGGTGTTGATGGTTTCGGTTTGGCTCACCATGCCGATTTTAACGGCATCCACGCGGATATCTTCAAAAATGGCGTCAATTTGGCCTTTGACAATCTCTGGTGCAATGTCTTGGCAGCCAAAAACGCCCATGGTGTTTTGTACCGTAACGGCGGTGATGACGCTCATGCCATAGGTGCCATGGGCGCTGAAGGTTTTTAAATCGGCCTGGATACCGGCGCCGCCGCAGGTATCGCTACCGGCAATGGTTAAGACGTGTTTCATGGAAAAAAGCCTCCTTTTTATTGGTTCAGTCGTTTGCTCAAACGGAAAATTTCGGTGGATTTTAAAATCAGATAGCCAATGATGGCGCCGCCAACGCTACTGATGAGAAACGGCACCACGTAAAACAATGCGCCCACTTCCGTGCCCAGAAATAGTTTGCTCATGGGTACACAGATGAGACCGCCCAAAATCCCGGTGCCAATGACTTCACCCACGGCAGCAGACAGTTTGCTCTTTGTTTTTTGGTACAGCAGCCCTGCCAAAAGCGCCCCCACCATGCTGCCAGGAAAGGCCATGATGGAGCCGGTGCCCAAAAGGTTACGGCCAAGGGAAATGCAAAAAGCTGTCAGCACCCCATAGGCCGGGCCCAAAAAAACGGCGCAAAGGACATTGATGGCATGCTGCACCGGAAAGCATTTGGAGGCGCCAACGGGAATATAAATGAGGGTACCCGTTAAAAGCCCGATGGCCACCAACATGGCCGCTGCCGTTAATTTCTTTGTTTTTGTCATAAAAAAACCCCTTCTTTCTTGAAAAAGAGGGGTGTCTGCTTGTTTTGACGGCTTCCCTTCGGCGGCATTATCCGCATCAGGTCAAAAAGGGTTGAAAACTCTCTCAGCCAGCCTGCTTTCAAAGCAGACAGCACCCCCAGCAATTTTTTCTTTTCCCAGTGTAGCACAAGAGGGGACAAAATGCAATCAATCTTCTTTTTTTTATTGAAGAAATGGCAGGGATAGGGTATGATGAAAGGCAGAATAGAAAAAGGAGGCACAATGGATGGACTATTTGTTTGCGGCCATTTATGGCATTGTGGAAGGCATCACAGAATGGCTTCCCATCAGCAGCACAGGACACATGATCCTGCTGGAAGAATTTTTGAAGATGGATGTTTCGGAAGGATTTTGGAATTTATTTTTGGTGGTTGTGCAGCTTGGCGCCATACTGGCGGTGGTGCTGTTGTATTGGAGAAAGCTTTGGCCTTTTTTCCGCAAGGACGGAAAAGTGAAAATCAGTACATCCAAGTTTTTACTTTGGTGTAAGATTGTGCTGGCCTGTGTGCCGGCGGCCGTGGTGGGGCTTTTGTTTGATGATAAAATCAACGAGCTGTTTTATAATTATACCACCGTTGCCATTATGTTGATTTTGTTTGGCGTATTGTTTTTGGTGGTGGAGACGAAAAACAAATCGGCCCGCCCGACGGTGACCAAAGTGAGCCAGTTGTCTTTTCAGACGGCCTTTCTCATTGGGCTTTTTCAGCTGATTGCTGCTGTATTTCCCGGCACCAGCCGTTCCGGGGCCACCATTGTGGGGGCTCTGATGTTGGGGGTAAGCCGGACGGTGGCGGCAGAATTTACGTTCTTTTTGGCCATCCCTGTGATGTTTGGGGCAAGTTTATTGAAGTTGATCAAGTTTGAAGAAGGATTTACGGCCACAGAAGGCGGTTTGTTGGTGGTCGGGATGTTGGTGGCCTTTCTGGTATCGGTGGCCGTCATCAAGTTTTTGATGCAGTACATCAAAGGCCATGATTTTAAAGTGTTTGGATATTATCGCATTGTGCTGGGGGTACTGGTGCTGCTGTATGGGTTTTTTCTGGCTGCGCCATTGACAGCATGAGGGAAGTATGATAAGCTGAATACATGAATAGGTATTCATGTATGGGTATTCCTGTATATGAGGTGAACCATGGAAGAAGAAAAACAAATCCCATGCAGTCAGTGTTTAGAGCATGGGCCAGGATCTGAGGAATTGGACTTGGGCGAAGATTTTTTGCGGGATGTGGCGGACTTTTTTAAAGTCTTTGGCGATACCACCCGGGTGAAGATGCTATTGTTATTATTGGATGGCGAACTTTGTGTGACGGATTTGGCAGAAAAGCTGCAAATGAGCCAGTCGGCCGTCAGTCACCAGCTGCGGGTGCTGCGGCAAAGCGGTTTGGTTTGTTATCGCAAGGAAGGCAAAACTGTGTATTATGCCTTGGACGACAGCCATGTGGAAATGGTGCTTTGCCAAGGGATGAGCCACATCAAACATAAAAAAGGATATGGAAGTACCTGGAGGGACTAGGGCCATCCGGTTTTTGTAGAGGCAAAAGAAGGGTTGTTTTTTGAAAAGGAGGAACCAAAGATGCAGGATTTGGGCGATTTATTCAAAGAAAAAGACAATCAGAACACGACAGCACAGTTTCAGCCAGAACAGACGGTGCCGCTTTCCGGCTTAGCCGATGCGTTGCAGGCCAAACCTCACCCACACCATGAAGGCTGCTGTGGCCGCCATCAGCACCATGCCCATCATGAAGGCTGCTGTGGACATCATCAGCAGGCCCAGGAAGAAAAATAAAAAAAACAAAAAAAGAAAGCCGTCAAACCAGTTTGGTTTGGACGGCTTTTTTGTTGGGTGCTTTAGCTTAACAAAACCCCTAGTTTTACTAGGGGTAAATAAAATACTTTAGTATACAAAACCTCCTAATTATAATTTTAGAATGAAGGTTTGGCGACCGCATTACTAAAATAAATT
>CALWGC010000023.1 GCA_944378105.1 uncultured Clostridia bacterium | reverse complement strand
CATCCTGAGCCAGGATCAAACTCTCAAATTAAAAATTTTGATGAAATCGAAATTTTTATGATTATTTTTGCTAAGCAAAAATAAGAATACCGATTTCACGAGTGTCCTGCCAGAAGAATCTGACATATTTTTTACCAAAGAATTACTTCGTAGCGGTTGAACCGCTACTGGAATGATGGGTTTGGTTTAAAATCAACTGTTCAGTTTTCAAGGTTCCATTTCGTTGCCGTTCCGGTTTTTCTTATCACCTCATCGGCAACATATTTATCTTACCACAACCGGTTTATTTTGTCAACACTTTTTTCAAAGTTTTTTCAGATTTTTTTATCTGATGACCAGCCACCGGCTGCCGCCCTCATTGTTTTGTTCTGTTTGGTGAGGACAAGATATAATTATACTCACATTATCCGAAAAGTCAACCCTTTTTTTCACTTTTTTTCAAAAAAAGTTTTTCTTTTCTTTGTCTACCTATATATAGTAGTTTTTACAAGAATTTTATCAAGTTCTCGTTTTCTCTTGACAGAAAAAATCCCCTTTGCCATTTTGGCAAAGGGGATTTTGTTTCTTTTGTTCTTACCGTACAAAGTTGATAACCAGTGCAAGGATCATAAACAATGCACCAAAGATTTTTGTATATCTGCTCAAAGCACCTTCCATGGAGTTGGCTTTGTTTTTACTCCAGTAAGAATCAGCACTGCTGGCCCCACCTACGGCACCCAAACCAGCGGCACGATTATTCTGAAGCAGAATGATAATAATCAGCAAAATGGCAATGATAGCCAAAACGCCGGATAATACCATACCGATTGTACTCATGGTGTTCATTCCTCCCATATTTCTTTCGTTCTAAAGTCCAGTGGGTTTCATTATATCATACCCCATTTGGCAAAATCAAGCCTTTTGCTTGAAAAAAAGAGGAAAACCGAACCAATGTCTGCTTTCCTCTCAACGTCTTATCTCATTTCTTCTAACATACCCTGTACTTCTGCCAAAATGTCCGGATTTACCATGCCAGGTTCTGTTCCTACATAGTTTTCATAAACCGGCTGTACGGCTTCTACGAAAGGTGCTTTATCCACTTCTGTAATTTCTACCCCTTTTTCTTTCAAGGTGTCAATCAATGTGGTGTTCATTTCATCCAGTACTTGTCTTTCATATACCTTTGTTTCATCTGCTGCTTCTTGCAAAGCGGCCTGCATGTCTTCTGGCATGCTGTCAAAGTAAGTCGTAGAAACAAACAGAGGCGCCGGTGCATAGAAATGTTCTGTCAAGGACAGGTATTGCTGTACTTCATACAATTTAGAAGATTCGATGATGGCCAGTGGGTTTTCCTGGGCATCAATGGTTTTTTGCTGCAAAGCCGTAAACAATTCGCCCATAGCCATTGGTGTTGGGTCGGCGCCCATCACCGAGAAGCTTTCCATATGGATTGGACTTTCCATGGTACGGATTTTAATGCCCTGCAAATCTTCTGGTTTATTGACCACATGCTTACTGTTGGTTACATTCCGGAAGCCGTTTTCAAACCAAGCCAAACCTTTTAGGCCGGCGCTTTCTACGCTGCCCAAAATTTCTGTTCCCAGTTCACTGTCACAAACGGCTCTGGCTTCTTCGGTGGTATTAAATAAGAAAGGTAAGTCAAATACCAAAAAGTCATCGGTAAAGCTGGAAAGCACAGCCGTAGAAACCAACACCATTTCTTGGGTGCCCAATTGCAGCCCTTCCAGCATGTCCCGTTCATTACCTAATGTAGAGCTGTGGAATACGTCGATGGTAATTTCGCCGCCAGACTTTTCATTGGCCAGCTCAGCCATTTTTTCCAAGCCCAACTGATAGGGATGGGTATTGGCCAACACATGGCCCACCCGCAAATGATACGTACCTTCTGCCGTTTCTTCCCCTTCGGCACTTTCCGTCGTTTCTGTGGTGGTTTCCGTTGTTTCTTCCCCAGATGGTTCTGCCGTATCTCCAGACGATGACTGGCATCCTGTCACTGCTCCCACAACCATTATGGAGGCCAACAGCAAAGCAAATACCTTCTTCTTCATACAACATTCCTCCCTTGTCATCCTTTTTCCACAAACCAAAAACTGTTTTGTTTTTGTACAACTAGTATACCATAAGATGGAATTGTTGTCGTGCCAAAAACAACTGTACACATCTGTCTATGTTGACTAACTTTCTCATTCCTATATAAGAACTGAGTCCGTTTTTTCGTCGGTCTGACTGAAAACAACTGCGGTCCGTTTTTCTGGCCTTGTGCCTTCTGCCTCATTGTTTTTGTCGAAAAACAAACATAAAAATAAAAAATTTTTTTTACTCTCCCATGGATCAGACCAGGGTTTTCTCGCCGCCTCTGTGACGGCCAAGCAGAAGAAAAGCGCGTTCTGAGAAAATAAAAAACCCCTACCGCTTTCACGGTAGGGGAAAAGAAATTAAAGATCCGTAGACAAGTCGGTGACAGAGCCATCTTCGTCAATTTCCAATTCCAAACTGAAGGAATCATCATCGTCATAGGCCTCTTCCAAGCCGTCGATATCATCGTCGTAGTCATCGCCGATGTCATAATCACAGCTGCTGTCTAAGTCATATTCATATCTGCCGCTATCCAAATCCAACGTTACGGTTTCATCATCCGTATCCACATCATAGATATCGCCTTCTACATAGCAAACATAGCCTTCAATGGCGGTCACTTCTTCATCGTCGTTCAGTTCAATGGTTACTTCCATTTCCTTGCCATCATCAATGGCTTCTTCCAGGTCATCGATATCGGTGATGTCGCTGTTGTTGCCGTCGGTGATATCAATGTCGCAGTCGTCGCTGTCTTCAAAATCATAGTAGGTGCCGGCTACTTTCACGCGGGAAGTAGTTACATAATCCAGACGGCCGTCTTCATCCCCGGAGGAGGAGGAAGAGGTTTTGCCAATATAGGCTTTGGTGATATAACCATCTTCATCCAGTACCAGTTTCACTTTTTGACCAGTCTCGCTGCCCACTTTCCGTTTGATTTCGTCATAATCGTCACAGGCGGAGCCATTGTAATAGAATTTGCACTGGTCTGCATCGCCGTCCACATAACGATATCTCTTGTCTTCATCGTCTTCCAAAATGATATAGCTTCTGGTCAAAGAATACAATTTGTCTTCTACTTCGTCTTCATCCTCATCGGCCGGAGTGACGTATACTTTGGTCACTTCGTCATCGCTGTTAAGCACCAATTTTACATCATCACCGCTTTCGGCTTTATCGTCAATGTAGTCATAATCTTTTTTGGAGCCGTTGTAATAGAACGTACAGTTATCGTTGTCTTTATCTTTGAAGTAGTAGGTTTTGCTGCTGCCGCTCTTTTTAATCACAATTTTGGTGGAAGAAATGCTGGAGAACGTCCCCTTCACTTCACCGTCATCATCATCTTCAGTCACTAAATTAATTTCTTTTACTTCATCATCATCCAGCACCAATTCCACCGTCATATCGTCATCTGCTTTTTTCTTGAAAGAAGAGAAGGAGGTAGAATCGTCATCGACATAAAATTTTACATCATCAGAGTCTTCGTTTTTAAAGTAATAAGTTTTGTTGCTGCCATTGATGTCTACTTTAATCTTGTTATCATACAAAGTATCCAGTTTCCCGCTGATGATAGTTTCCAAATAAGCCTTCTGGATTTCGTCGCCTTTCAGATTCAGCTTCAGTTTATAACCTTCTTGTGCATCGGATTTAAAGGTGCTATAGGAAACGGATTTGCTGTTTACATAAAAATCGCAGTTGTCGGAATCTTCGTCCTCAAAGTAATAGGTTTTGGTGCTGCCGTTGACTTTGATACGGATGTATTCCGAGTTAATACTATAAAATGTCCCCTCGGTTGTACTTTCTTTCTGACTGGAGCTGCTACTGGAAGAGGAACTGCTACTAGAGTTGGCCACCACCGAAATCACTGTATCGCCTTGATAGCTTACCAATACCCCATCGCCCACCTGTACCAAAGACAAACTGGTATTGACGCCATCGCGTAACGTTGGGGTGCTATAGGTGCAGTTAAAGGATTTTGTGGTAGAGCTGCTTTTTACTGTTAAAATAATCTGGTTTCCATAAATAACCAAATCTGTCACTTCACCGGAAATAGATTGGGTCTGTGTAGCGGTATTCCCCGTACTGCCGCTGCCAGATGTTCCTTTTTTGCATACATCATAAGATTTCGATACCACCACAGCCATTTCTGCCCGATTAATGGCATACTTTGGCGTATAGTTACCATCGGTGTCACCGTTTAAGATGCCCAATTTATTCAGCATGGCTACATACGGTTTTGCCGTTGCACTGATGGAAGCTGCATCCCCAAAAGAAAGGGTTGGATTGGATTCCAGGGTCCCATAATCTTTCAAGGCCCGGCCAAAAATCACGGCCACGTCTTCTCTGGTGGCGTTGACATTGGCGCTGCCCTTGGAGTCTACAAAGCCTGGAATATCGGAAATGGTCACAATGCCATTTTCCAGCCCATAGGCCACAGCCGGCTGGGCCCAAGCGGGGATTTTATACCCATTCATCACCGAGGTCCATTTTGTCTGTACCGAGCTGCTAACCGAAGCACCGCCGCATTTTTGCATCAGCGCATAGGCCAACTGCATGGTTTCACAATAAGTCACCCCGTCTTTTGGCCGAAATACCAGCTGATTTTTGTCGTTGTAATCGCCAACCATCAGCCCCAAATCGGCCACAGAATTGATGTACGTTTTTGCCCCTTCCCAAGGTGCATCATTGATATCGGCAAAGTTTGCCGCAAAGGCTGGCACACTGCCAAACGCAGTGGAAAAAGCCAGCGTCAATGCCAAAAGTTTTTTCTTGTTCATGAAAACCCTCCTCATGCTTGTTTCCATATGGAATGGATCAAAATGTTTCAACCACAGACATCCAACGACTGCCTGTCCACATTCCTTCTTTATAAGCTATTATACATGAGAAAGTGCAAATTCGTTCCACTTTTTTTGAAATTTAATAAAATTGTAACTTTTTTGGTAAGATTCGCCTGAAAATTTGGTTTAATTTTCCTCATCCTTATTCGAAATCACTAAAGAAAACCAGAAGTTGCTGCCGCCCTCGGCCCGGTTTTCCACACCAAAATCGGCTTGGTGTAATTGCAAAATTTCCTTCACAATGGAAAGGCCCAAGCCTGTGCCCACCTTGCCCCGCTGGTGTTCTTTGTCCACTTTGTAATAGCGATCCCAGATGTACGGCATATCCTCTTCATTGACACCCGAGCCCGTATCCAGCACTTCAATTTTCACCCGGTTTCCTTCTCTCGACTGTATAATATTCACCTGCTTATTTTCTCCGGTGTAATGGATGGCGTTGTTGACTAAGTTATACATCACCTGGGAAATTTTCAGCTCATCGGCTTTGACAAAAATGTTTTCCTTGGCTTCAAAGGTAATCACATACCCTTCTTGTTCTTGCAGCTTATTATACCGCTGTAACATGGATTGAATTTGCTCTGTCAAAGAAAACCGCGTCATCTGTAACTGGGTTACGCCCGACTGTAGCTTGGATAAATCCAAAAGGTCTGTCACCAATTCCGATAATCTGCGCCCTTCGTCGATGATTACCTGGACATTTTCTGCCGTATTTTCCCCCGGAATATCCCGCATCACTTCGGCATAGCCAGTGATGAGTGTCAGCGGGGTGCGCAGGTCATGGGAGACATTGCTCAACAATTCCCGCCGCAAGCTTTCTGTCTTACTCAGCTCCTTGGCCGCATAGTTCAAGGTTTGGTTCAGCTGGCCCACTTCTCGATACTCGTCCTGATCAAAGGCCATGGTATAGTCTCCGGCTGCCAGACGGCTGGCCTGCTTGGTGGTTTCGATGATGGGCCGGGAAATCCGCCGGTAAATCACATAGGCCAGCACAACAGAAAACGCCGCCAAAATGATGCAAATATAAATCACTTCAATTTTCAAAATCTCCTGGGTCGAATGAATCGGTGTCAGTGTCGTATTTAACACCAATAATTGCTCTTGCCCGTCCACTTCAATCATCTGACCATAGACCATGTTTTTGATCTCTTGCATTTCTTCTTTCATTCCCGGCGAATTGGAAAGCCGTACAAAAAGCTCTTGCTCTGCCTTTCGTTCCTTTTCCAACCGGTCAAAGTCATTGGCCGGCCGCCAAAGCTGGTTCACCGTCACTTGGCTACCGCCGGCCCGCCTCACCTCTTCAAAGAGATTTTGGCGCTGGGTCTGGTTTAATTTATGGATGGTGCAAGTGGGCAAACTATCTTCTCGAAACATCTCCAAACCGTTTTGGTCGATGATGCTGACGCACATATTTTTTTCGTACGCATAATAGACAATCTGCTCTACAAAGCTTTCTTCTCCCACCGTTTTTTCAATGGCGTCGGCGGCAGCTTTCATCTCTTTTGTTTTGATGCTGTAATAAAAAGAATCTAAAAGCACCACCTGAAACAGCCACAGCAGCACAAACACAGCCCCTACAAAAGCCAATAAATAGCCAATCAATTTCCATTTGATGCTAATGTTTTTCGCTTTCAAACCGATACCCCACTCCTCGCAGCGTTACAATCCGGCCGCTGTAAGGCCCCAAACTTTTGCGTAACATTTTGATATGGGTATCCAGCGTCCGATCGTCCCCGTAAAAATCGTAGCCCCAAACTTCACTAATCAATTTTTCTCGACTCAGCGCAATGTTGCGGTTGCGCACCAAATAAAAGAACAACTCATATTCCTTTGGCGCCATGTCAATTTTTTTCCCGTCCAAATACACTAACCGTCCCGTAAAGTCCACCATAATGCCGTCCAATTCCACCACATCGCGGTCATTGCTCTGGGCCTGCTGCACCCGTTTGAGCACCGCAGCCACCCGCATCATCAATTCCTTGGGCGAAAAGGGCTTGACCACATAGTCGTCCACCCCCAGCTCAAACCCGTGGATCTTATCATATTCTTCCCCTCGGGCCGAAAGCATAATCACCGGAATGTCCTTTGTCTTGCGAATCTCCCGACAGGTGGAAAACCCATCCAAATGGGGCATCATAATGTCCAAAATCAAAATATCATAATGGTTCTTGCGGCATAATTCCACTGCTTCCATACCATCTTTGGCTTCAAACACTTCATAGCCTTCAAATTTTCCGTATTTACAAATGATCTGTCGAATGTTTTCTTCATCGTCTACTACTAAAATCCGTGCCATTTTCGCCGCCTCCTCTGTTTTTTTCTCATTATACTAAAATATCAGTTCAATGTGATGGTTTTTTGAAGGGAAACCGAATTTTTTGAAGTTTTTATTGACAAATAAAAACAATGGGTGTAAACTTGACTAAAATTCTACTTTGATTTTTTGTGAAATACAAATGCTCAGAAGGGAGAAACACCCATGCCTCTATTTGCAGCCATCGTCATTATTAGCATTATGAACCTCATCGGAATGGATGAGGCTATTTGTGTTGATAAAAAACGGTTGGTCACAGGTGCACAAGGTTAACTCCTAGGAGAACAATCTCAGGCTGTACGGCGACAAAACCGTACAGCCTTTTTCTTTATGCGAAATCAAACCAAGTTGCAGGAGGGAAAACAAATGAAACGAACGGGATGTCAAATCATCATTGAAACATTGTTGGAACAGGGCGTCACCACTGTCTTTGGTTACCCTGGTGGACAAGTGCTCCATATTTACGACGCATTATATGAATACCGCGACCGGATTCACCATGTCCTGACCGCCCACGAACAAGGGGCCAGCCATGCCGCCGACGGCTATGCCCGCGCCAGTGGTAAAGTGGGTGTCTGCATTGCCACCTCCGGCCCAGGCACCACCAACCTCATCACAGGTCTGGCTACCGCCAACGCCGACTCCATCCCTGTCGTTGCCATCACCGGTAACGTCCCCTTTGAACTGTTGGGCACCGATTCCTTCCAGGAAGTGGACTCCATCGGTCTTTCCATTCCTGTCACCAAGCATAGTTTCCTGGTCAAAGACATCAAAGACCTGCCTCATATCATGCGAGAAGCCTTCCGCGTGGCCTCCAGCGGCCGCCCAGGCCCCGTCCTGGTAGATGTGCCAAAAAATATCCAGCTGGCTACCATGGACTATGAACCACAGCCGCCGGTGGAAAAAACGCCAGATCAAAAACCAGACGAAGCACTTTTGAAACAAGCATTGGAACTGCTCAAAGAAAGCGAACGCCCCCTCATCTACTGCGGTGGCGGCGTCATCAATGGCAACTGCGCCGACGCTTTGGTGGCCCTGGCCGAAAAAGCCGACGCCTATGCTGCCTTCTCCATGATGGGCTTGACGGCTATGGATTGCCGTAACCCGCGCCATTTGGGCATGAATGGCATGCACGGCCGGTTTGTGGCCACCAAGGCCTTCTCCATGGCCGACTTGGTCATTGCCTGCGGCGTCCGCTTCACCGAACGGGCCACCGGCAATAAAGCCAAATTTGCCACCAACGCCAAAATCATCCATCTGGATATCGACCCGGCCGAACAGGGCAAAAATATTGACGCTACACTGCCCATCGCCGGTTCCCTGCGGCAAATGTTGGAATATTTAACGGCTCACCTGCCCCAAAAAACCAACACCCTTTGGCATGAGGAAATGGAGGCAGAAAAACAAAAAGTGACACCGCCACACCAAACCGAAGGCTATCTGCAACCCCATCAAATCATCGGCGCCGTGGCCAAAAAAGCCCCGGCCGATACCATTGTCGCCACCGACGTTGGCCAGCACCAGATGTGGGTGGCCCAGTATTATCCGTTCCAAAAACCACGCACCCACCTCACCTCCGGCGGCCTTGGCACCATGGGCTATGGCCTTGGCGCTGCCATCGGCGCCTGCATGGCCACCGGCAAACGGACGGTGCTTTTCACCGGCGACGGTAGCTTTGGCATGAACTTAAACGAACTGGCCACCGCCGTCACCGAGGACCTGCCTTTGGTGGTTGTCATCCTCAATAACAACCGTCTGGGTATGATCCGCCAGTGGCAAGGGCTTTTCTTTGACCATCATTATATGGCCACTGTATTGGATCGGAAAACCAACTTTGTCAAATTGGCCGATGCCTTTGGCGCCAAAGGCTATCTGGCCCGCACCGAAAGCGAATTGCAGCATGCCTTGGATCAAGCCTTTGCCATGGCTTCTCCTTCTGTCATCAACTGCATCATCCCACCCGAAGAAAACGTACTGCCCATGGTGCCGCCCAATGGCTCCCTGGACGATATCATCACAAAATAAGAAAGGAGGAAATTTGTATGTTCAACGAAAATCAATTTGCTGTATCCATCATCGTTACCAATCAATCGGGGGTGTTGACTCGTATTTCCTCCCTCTTTAGCCAGCGGGATTTTAATATCGACACCTTCACCTCCGGCCGCACCAATGACCCAGAGGTGGCCCGTATCACCATCACCGCCACCGGCGATAACCGGAAAAAAGACCAGCTGTTAAAACAAATCAGTAAACTTTACGACGTGAAGAAAGTGGAATTGATGAGCCCCGAAAACACCATCTTGCGGGAATTGCTCATCGTCAAAGTCAAAGCCAGCGGCGACGGATTGCGCACCGTGCTGGATGCGGCCAATGTCTTCCGTTCCAAAGTGGTGGACATGTCCCCCGGCTCTGTCTGTATTGAAATGACCGGTGAAAGTGCCAAGCTGGATGCCTTTTTGACCTATGTGGCGCCTTATGGCATTTTGGAATATTGCCGCACCGGCCTCATCGCCGTAGAGCGTGGCGCAAACTGCCTCTACGATGCCAAAAAAGAACAATCCCAAACGGCTTAAACGGCTTGCTTCTTTCTTTGGCATCACCAACAAAAAAGCGTGCCCAAAACACAGCTTCATCAGAAAACAACCAGAGCAGGCATCCGAAAAAAACAACGGAGGCCTGCTCTCTGATTTTCCAAACAAGGGGTTCTTCTTGAAAAGCGTTTTTGCACGCTTTTTTTGTTTTCCTTTTTTCCAAAGAGTTCTAAGGCCTTCCTCCTTGCATATACTCTTTCTAAGAAACGCTGCTGCCCCTGTGCTGGCGGCAGACAAAAGGAGGAACCACTTATGCCGCTTGTATTATCCAAAGAAACCCAAGAACCATATACCCCTTTGGGCACGGCGTCCACCCAGCTTTTGCTGGAACAAGACTTTATCATTCCCGATATTAAGCCCGATGCCGCCGCCATCCTACATATCCACGCCCTGCCGGTGCTGGAGGAAGAAAAGGCTGCCGAAGGCCGCATTTCTTTTCAAGGGGTACTGAAACTGAAAGTACTGACCCTAACCAAAGACGAATCCCAGCCCCTTTCTTCCATGGAAGAACAGCTGCCCTTTGCCGATTTTCTGCGGATGGACGAAGTGACCCGCAGCACCGATGTGATGCTGTTTTGCCAGTTGTCCCATCTGGAATACCGGCTCATCAATGACCGAAAAATTTCCTGTAAAGCCATCCTCACCGTAACGGCCCAAGCCTATGCGCCAAAGCCCATGGAGGTGCTCACCTCGGCCAGTGGGGAAAACTTGGAAACCCGGCGCGATTTCTTCTTGCAGTCCGTCCAAACACCCTGGAAAAAAGAAGTCCTTGCCCTCCAAGAAAACCTGCCCCTTTCTTCCCAAACGCCAACCCAAGTCCTCTTGGCCACCGCCGATGTGGTGCCCAACGACAGCAAGGCTGTCCCCGGCGGTATCTCCATTGCCGGAGACTTGGCCATCACATTACTTTTGGCGCCAGAAGGCGGCAGCGTAGAAAGCCGGGAAGTGACTTTGCCTTTCCATACCACCATCGAGTCGCCTTCTGCGACCGAAGATATGGCGGCCGAAACTTGTTTCCGTCTGGAAAAACTGTCGGCCTATCCACTGCCCGATGATTTGGGCGAAGAAACCACCCTGCATATCGACGCCGACCTTTGCGTCCTTTGCTGTGGCCATGGCATCATGGAAACACCTTATCTGGCCGACGCCTATTCCACTGCCCAGCCGGTGAAACTGGAAACCACAACCCAAACTATCACCACCCCCGTAGGGCAAACCCTGCTCCATGCCTCGTTTCCTGCCCGCTTTACACTGGAAGAGACGGACGAAGGCATTTTGCAGCTGTTAAGCGTGGACACTTGCGGTTTTTTGGACCGCTGTGTGGCCCAAACCGACGGCGTACTGACCGAAGGCGCCGTAACGCTTCGGGTCTTGTATTTGACCAACCAATCCGACCCGCCGGTGGCCTTTTGGGAAGGAACGGCGCCCTTTTCCGAAACCGTTTCCCTGCCCAATACCCAAAGCGGCGATGAAGCCCAAGGCCGCCTCATCAGCCAATGGGCCTCTGTCCGCAGCCTCAACGAACGGGAACTGGAAGCCACCATCCATGTCTTGCTGCAAGTTTCTTCCTGCCGCCCCACTTCCATCACCGCCGTTTCCAATCTGGAAGAAACGGACGAAACGCCTGCATCCCTGCCTTCTTTGGTGATTTATGTGGTGCAGACGGGAGATACCCTTTGGAAGATTGCCAAACGGTTTTCCACCACCGTGGACCAGATTTTGGCCTTAAACGAACTGGAAGAAGATACCCCGCTCTATCCTGGGCAAAAACTATTGCTGCTGCGGACCGTATCGCCTTATGGCACCACAACAACCCAACCAGAATCTTAATCTGCCAAATACTGTCTTAAAAAATTTTGAGAATAAGAAAACAGCCGAATTCCTTTGTTTTCAGGACTTCGGCTGTTTTTGTTTCTTAGGAAGCTGCACGAAAGACCGGCAGCTTTTTTGCTACATGGTTTCCGGATCGGGGGTGGTGATTCTTGCCGCAATGGGGCGATATTTTTGGGTGGCAAAGCGATGTTCTTGGCTTCGAATCACCAAATACGCCAACACCGTCAGCACAATGCCGCAGACAAAGCTGGGGACATCGGGACTGGTAGATGGGAAAAAGCGGGGCATCACAAGATAGTAACTGCCCAATAACCCCACCAAAAAACAAAGACAGGGAATCCCGTACATAATCAGCACCGCCTCAAAAAAGCCGCTGCCCACCATTTCCAGTTCCACCCAATCGCCCACTTGGGCATTGCAGCGGTTTTCTGCCTCCATAATCATTTCCTGTTCCGACATCCCTGCAATGCAGGCCCGGCATTTGGCACAAGCCTCTTGCCTTCTTAACTTAATCACCGCCAAATTGTTTTTGCGGTCTACCACAACGCCTTTTTCAGCCATGGTTTTTTCCCTCCAATAAATCTTTCACCACTTCTGACGCCAATAACAGCCCGGCGGCCGGCGGCACAAAGGCCACACTGCCCGGCACCGCCCGGCGCCCGCCTTCGCCCACGGCCACTGCCTTTGGCTCCTCTGTGGAGTATACCACTTTTAATGCTTCTATCCCTCTTTTGCGCAATTCCCGCCGCATCACCTTGGCCAGCGGGCATACCGAGGTCTGATAAATGTCCGTCACCGTCAGCCGCGATGGGTCCAGCTTATTGCCCGTTCCCATGGAAGAAATCAACGGAATGGACAGACGCTGGCATTCTTCGGCCAAAAACAATTTGGCCGTCACCGTATCAATGGCATCCACGGCATAATCCACCGATTCATCTAGGATTCCCGTCACCCCCGGCAAATAAAAAACGTCATGGCATTCCACCTGACACCCCGGGGCAATTTGGGCAATCCGCTCTTTCATCACTTCCGTTTTTTTCCTGCCAATGGTGTCCACCGTGGCAATCACTTGCCGGTTCAAATTGGACCGGCTTACCACATCGTTATCCACAAGTACCAGTTTCCCAACGCCGCACCGGGCCAACGCTTCGCAGGCCATGCCGCCTACGCCGCCCAGGCCAAAGACGGCCACCTTGGCCTGCCAAAGCCGCTCGACACCGTCTTCACCCAACAAATACGCCGTTCTTGAAAATCGCTCATCCATTGGTACCCTCCTGGGAAGCAGAGAGAAGCCGCTTCTTCTTCCGTTCATAGGCGCGATCGATATACAGCTTGATTAAGGCCGTCACTGGCACGGCAAAGACCATGCCAATGAGCCCAAATAACCCGCCAAAGACCGATAACGCCAAAATCACCAGCGCCGGGTGCAGCTCTACGCTTTTGCCCACCACCCGCGGCACAATAATCATACTGTCAATTTGTTGCAGCACCAGCACAATGATGGCCGCATACAAGGCCTTGATGGGTTCGCCGCTTAACAGGCCCATTAAAATAGACAAAATGTAGGCTACTATGGCCCCTACATAAGGAATCAGATTGGAAAAACCGGAAATCACGCCAATGACAACGGCATAGGGAATCCCGGCCACCCAGAAACTAACAATAATCATCGCCGCCATAATCATGGCATCGGTCAACTGTCCCGTCACATAGCCGCTAAAGACCGTGTTCAAATCGGTGCAAAACCGCTCCACGCGCTTGCTGACTTTCCGTGGCAAAAAGACCCGATTCATGGATTGCAGCCGGTGCAAAAACGCATCTTTTTCCATCAGCATATAAAACGCAATCAAAAAGCCAAGGGCCAAATTCAGCGCCATAGAGCCCACCGAAGCCACACCCGTGCCCACCGAAATCACCATGTTTTGTAACCCTGCCGAAATCAGCCCCACCAAGGTGTTAATCACTTCGTTTAAATTGCTTAAAATGCCCATTTGACTCAATTCTTCTTGCACCCGCAACAGCGCCACAATGATGCTGTTGACATAGCGCTCCACCGCCAAGGCCATCTGGCTTGCGCTGGATGCACCTAAGCTGCGCACCATCATGCCGCCCAGTAAAATCAAAGCGGCAAAAAAGAGCAAGTAGGATAACGCCGTCGCCAAGGTGCGCTTTTCAAAGCCTTCTTTCGGTTTTGGCCTGCGCAGCACTTTCCGCTGCATCCAGCCCACCAAAGGATTGAGCAAAAACGCAATCACCACCGCAAACAACAGCGGCGAAAACAGATGCACCAGACGGAAAAACCCCGCCTGAATCACCCCGGCAAATTGGCTCAATTGGGCCATGATCATCATGGCCGCCCCAATGGCCACCACCGTCACAATCACATGAAAGGCAATGGTCAGATATTGTTTGTTCCACGGTAGTTTCATAGACACCTCTTATTTCAAATTCCGCAAGATCTCCTGCAAATAACGCCATGTGCGTTCCACCGAGGAAATGGACAACCGTTCCTTTGTGGTATGCACATCATACATATTTGGCCCAATGGAAGCCATATCAATGCCGGCAATGTTTTGGGCAAACATCCCGCACTCTAACCCCGCATGGATGGCGTCCACCTGTGGTTTTTGACCAAACAACTGCTCATAAACCGTCACCATGGTTTCCCGCAGCGGAGAATGGGCTTCATATTCCCAAGCCGGATAGTCTCCATGTTCGCTGTAGGAAGCACCCACCAAATCAGCCAAGGCCGATAACCGGCGGGAGAGGAATTCCTTTCTGCTTTTTACCGAGCTTCTGCCGGCACAAGTCAGCGTAAAGGCTTCCTTTGTGGTGCGCACAATGCCCAAGTTGTTGGAGCTTTCCACCAACCCCGGCATGGCCAGACTCATGGTCTGCACGCCAAAGGGCGTCAAGGTCAAAAGCGCCACCACTTTTTTGGCACAGTCTTCTTTCATCACTGCATCCTGTGCCTGCCCTTCTGTCACCTGTAGCTCCATGGCGTGTTCGGCCCCGGCATATTCATCCTGCATTTGTGCAAGCCAAAGTGCCGCTTCGGTTTTCACCGTGGCCTCCTGGGCCCCGTCGCAGACAATGATGGCCCGACAGCTTCTGGCAATGGCATTATCCATGTTTCCGCCATGGACATGGGCCACCTGTACCTGAGCCTTTTCCATCAACCGCTGTAACAAACGTCCCATCAACCGATGGGCGTTGGCCCGCTGCAAATGAATATCGCTGCCAGAGTGTCCCCCGGCCAAGCCGGTCAAAAACAGTTCCAAAAAGCAGCTGCCCTCTTTGGCCTTCTCCCAATCCAAAGGCAAACTGGTCACCGATTTCATCCCGCCGGCACAGCAAGAAAGGATGTGCCCTTCTTCTTCCGAATCCAAATTGATCAAACGCCGGCCGCTTAACTTTGTGCAATCCAAAGCCCGAATCCCGTTCATGCCTGCTTCTTCGTCGGAAGTGAAAACGGCTTCAATGGGCGGATGGGCCACGTCTTTTGCAGCCAACAGCGCCAACATCATCGCAACGGCAACCCCGTCGTCGCCGCCCAATGTGGTGCCGTCTGCCGTCAAAAAGTCGCCTTCCACCAGCAACCGAATCCCGTCGGTTTCAAAATCAAAGTCCAGCCCTTCTTCCTTTTCGCAAACCATGTCCATATGGCCCTGCAAAATCACCGGCGCACTTTGTTCATACCCAGCCGTCCCTGGCTTTTTGATGATGACATTATGGGCTTCATCTTGATATACGTCGAGTCCCAGCTTTTTTCCTTCCGAAACAATCCAATCGCTGACTTTTTTTTCTTTTCCGCTGCCGCGAGGAATGGCCGCCAATGCTTCAAACATGGAAAATACGGCCTGCGGCTGACAATCTTTTATGGTCATCACAAAAATCTCCTTTTTGTTCTAGTTTGTACCTCAGTTACTGATTTTATGAAAAAAAGCCGGGTTTGTGGCCCGGCGGATCCGTCTGCTGGGCCACCGCAGGCAAACAGACGGGAAAACACAAAAATTAGTTTTTGAAACTGTGAATTGGCGCAGGAATCCGGCCGCCGCGGCCAATGAATCCTTCACAGGAGAAGGTGTTCACCGGCATAATAGGCGCATAACCCAACAGACCGCCAAATTCCACCATTTCCCCAACGCCTTTTCCAATCACCGGAATGAGACGCACGGCCGTCGTTTTGTTGTTGACCATACCAATGGCCGCTTCGTCGGCAATGATCCCAGAGATGGTGGCGGCAGAGGTGTCGCCAGGAATGGCAATCATGTCCAGACCCACCGAGCAAACACAGGTCATAGCTTCCAATTTTTCCAGTGTCAAAGCCCCAAGCTTGGTGGCTTCAATCATGCCGTTATCTTCGCTGACAGGAATGAAGGCGCCGCTTAAACCGCCCACATAGCTGCTGGCCATGACACCGCCTTTTTTCACATTGTCGTTTAAGATGGCCAAAGCCGCCGTCGTGCCAGGGGCCCCAGCCTGTTCCAAGCCCATTTCCTGGAAAATTTCTGCAATACTATCGCCAATGGCAGGCGTTGGCGCCAAAGACAGGTCAATGATACCAAAGGGCACGCCCAACCGTTTGCTGGCTTCCTGGGCCACCAACTGGCCCACACGGGTGATTTTAAAGGCCGTCTTTTTGATGGTTTCGCACAACGTTTCAAAGTCTGCCCCGCGGCATTCTTCCAACGCCCGTTTTACCACACCAGGGCCGCTGACGCCTACGTTAATGACGCAATCTTTTTCGCCCACCCCGTGGAAGGCACCGGCCATAAACGGATTATCTTCCACAGCATTACAAAATACCACCAACTTGGCACAGCCAATGCAGCCGCGATCCTTGCTTCTTTCGGCCGTTTCCTTGATGACTTCGCCCATTCTCCGCACGGCGTCCATATCCAGCCCGTTGCGGGAAGTACCAATGTTCACCGAAGAACAAACCACATCCGTCACGCTCAACGCTTCTGGAATGGAATCGATCAGTACCCGGTCGCTTTCCGTGCAGCCTTTATGTACCAAGGCAGAAAAACCGCCAATGAAGTTGACGCCCACTTCTTTGGCCGCCCGGTCCAAAGTTTTTGCCACCGACACATAGCTGTCGGCTTTGCATCCGGCCGCTGCAATGGCAATGGGTGTGACAGAAATCCGTTTATTGACAATGGGAATGCCAAATTCCTTTTCCAACTGTTCGCCCACCTTCACCAAGTCTTTGGCACAGGTGGTGATTTTTTTGTATACTTTCTCGTTAAACCGGTCAATGTCGCTATCGGCGCAGTCCAACAAGCTGATGCCCATGGTAATGGTGCGCACGTCCAGGTTTTCTTCCTGGATCATCTTGTTTGTTTCAAGTATTTCACGTCTGGAAATCATCCGGCTACCTCCTTTTGCTTAGATGCGGTGCATGCTGTCAAAAATATCTTCTCTTTGCAGCTTAATTTCCACACCAATTTCTTCTTCCAGTTTTTTCAAGCCCGCATATACTTCATCCAGACCAATGGCGCTTTTTTCCATGTCCACAATCATCAACATATTGAAATACCCTTGTACAATGGTTTGCGAAATATCCAAAATATTGATCCCGTTTTCAGACAAGAAGATACAAACTTTTGCAATGATGCCCACTTTATCCTTGCCCAATACCGTGATAATTCCTTTCATGAAGAACCCTCCTTAAATTGATTGGCTTTTGTACGTAAAAAAACAATCTATCTTTTATTATACCTGGAACAACTCCTTGCCGCAAGATACAAAACAGGGAAAAAAATCCTTCTTTCTTCCCCCTTTCTCACCATTCCCACAAAAAAGACGGCCCCAAGCAACCCACTATCCCAGCCAAAAGAAGCGGTTTGCCAAAGGCCGTTTTTTCGTCATTGAATTAAGAAAAATTGTAAACAGAAAATCAGGGCCAAAATCACAGTACCTTTTTTCAGATACTTCACCCGTCCTGTGAAAACGGCAATCAGCGTATGGGTAATCAGCCCCACCGCAATCCCCGTCACCAAGCTATAGCTTAAGGGCATCATAATCATCGTCAAAAACGCCGGAATGGCCTGATCGATATCGTCAAAGTTAATATATTTGATGGCATTTACCATCAACACCCCCGACATAATCAGCGTCGTGGCCGTGGCCGCCGACGGAATAGCCGAGGCAAACGGTGCAATCAAAATGGTCAGGAAAAATAAGATGGCCGTCACCACGCCGCTTAAGCCGGTCCTTCCGCCTTCTAAGGCCATGGCCGTACTTTCCACATACGTAGAAACGCTGGTCACCCCAAGCAGGGCGCCAATGGTGGTGCTGATGGCGTCGGCCCGCAGCACACGGGTAAAGCGCTCGTTGATGTTGCCTTCCTTGCTGACGGTGATGATATAGTCCGTGGCAATGATGGTGCCCATGGTTTCAAATACGTCCATGATGCACAAAGTGGAAATGATGGTGGCCACAGAAATCAGTACGCCGCCTGTGCCCCAAGGCCCATGGGGCGTAAAAAGTCCCGCAAAATCCAAATATAACGCCTCTTTGACCGCCCGCAATGCGCCAAATTCAAAGGTAAAATCGCTCAAATGCATCAACCCCAACGGAATGGCCAGCACAATACAAATCAGCTTGCCCCAAAGAATGGCGCCGTGGATATGTTTGACCATCATAATACCGATGATAACAATGCCAATCAAACAAAGAATGGCACTGGCGGCATAGCTACCGCCTTCGGCAATGGAAACCATCTGTACCAAGTTTTTGCCGTTGGCCTCCACCACATGGGCCTTTTGTAAGCCCATAAAGGCAATGAAAATACCAATGCCCACCGTCACCGCAAATTTGATATTGGTGGGTATGGCGTCTTGGATTTTGCGCTCCACCCCCAGTTGAATGAGCACAAAGAAAATAATACCACTTAAAAAAACGGCGGCCAGCGCCTCGTTATACGTATAGTCCATCCGAATACAAAGGGTGTAGGAAACAAAGGTGCTGATGGCAAGGCTCGGCCCTTGCGCAAAGGGTAAATTTGCATAACAAGATAAAATCAATGTCCCGATGGCTGCCGTAATACAAGCCATCATCGTCAGCGCAATGAGCATATCATTGGCCGACACCCCATTGGATAAAATCACATCTTGGGCCAAATTGCCCGCATCGTCAAAGGCCTCCGGAAAGGAAGCCATAATGGTATTGGGCACCAAAAATAAGATGTAAACCATGGTAAAATAAGCCGTTACGCCGGAAAAGAATTCCGTCTGTAACGAAGAACCATCCCTTGTAACATGAAATCTTTCGTCCAGATACCGAAAAAATCGCGACAAACGTGTAAACTCCTCTCTTGTTCCAAGGCCTTTCTTTTTTCCCCAACAGCCTTGGCTCCCCTACAACCAAACATCCCGTTAAGACAACAATAGGCCCGACAAAAAGAAGGGCAAAAACCACGTTTTTTCCCTTTCCTTCCATCCGGCTTTGATCAAAAAGGGCAGGATGAAACCCATCCTGCCCTCATGTTCTGTCCAATTACTGGGCAGCTTTTGCTTCTTTTACTTTTTTGATTGCTTCTGTCAGTTTTGGAACGATCACTTTCACATCGCCCACAACGCCCAAGTCTGCCACATCAAAGATTGGTGCGGTGTCGTTTTTGTTGATGGCAATGATATATTCGGAACCTTCCATACCAGCCACGTGCTGGATTGCGCCGGAGATACCGCAGGCGATATACAAGTCAGGACGAACAGTTTTACCGGTCTGGCCTACCTGTCTGCTTCTGTCAATCCAGCCAGCATCCACGTTTGCTCTGGAAGAAGAAATTTCGCCGCCCAAAACGTCAGCCAATTCCTGCAAAGTGCCAAAGAATTCTGGGCTGCCAATGCCACGGCCGCCAGAAACCAAATATTTGGCTTCGGTGATATCCACCGCTTTTTTGCCTTCTTTGATGACTTCTCTGATTTTTACACCATGGGTGTCTTTGGAGAAGTCTACGGTTTTTTCCACAACTTCGCCCGTTCTGGTGTTGTCTCTTTCCAGGGCTTTCATTACGCCTGGACGAACGGTTGCCATCTGTGGACGATGGTTTTTGCAAAGGATGGTTGCCATGATGTTGCCGCCGAAAGCAGGACGGGTCATCATCAGCAGTTTGGTGTCTTCTGCAATGGCAAGGCCGGTGCAGTCTGCGGTCAAACCGGTGTGTACTCTGGCCGATACTCTAGGAGCCAGGTCACGGCCGATGGAGCTTGCGCCATAAAGCAGGATTTCCGGTTCTTCTTCTTTGATGATCTGAGTCAAAGCCAGTGCATAAGGCTCGGTCAAATATTCTTTCAATTCTGGATCGTCTACCACGATAACTTTATCTGCACCGTAAGCAATACAGGTCTGTGCTTTTTCTTTGATGTCACAGCCAAGCAATACGGCAACTACTTTTTCATCCAAATCTTTGGCCAGCTTCGTTGCTTCGCCCAGCAATTCAATGCCGACTTTCTGCAGCTCGCCATCTCTTTGTTCCATCAATACAAATACATCTTTACTCATGTCCGGTTCTCCTCCTTCTCCTTAGATAATGTGTCTTTCTTCCAGTTTGGCAACGATGGCCGCTACAGCATCTTCTGCGGAGATGTCTTTGTAAACGGTACCAGCGCCTTTGGCCTGTTTGGTGAAGGACTTAAATACGTTGGTAGGAGAGCCTTTCAGGCCGATGTGTTCTGGGTTGAACATATCTTTCAGGTCTTCAAAGCCCAAAACTTTTACTTCTTTTTCTCTGTAAGCGTCAAAGCAGCCGCCAACAGACATATATCTTGGTTCTGCCAATTCTGCCAAAGCAGTCAACAGGCAAGGGGTTTTCATTTCCAAAATGTGATATCTGTCTTCAAACTGACGTTTTACCACAACAGTATCGCCATTTTCAATCTGTACATCTTCTGCATAGCTTACCTGAGGGATACCCAAGTGTTCTGCAATCTGTGGGCCAACCTGTGCGGTGTCGCCGTCGATGGCCTGACGACCGGTGATGACCAGGTCAAAACCGATTTTTTTCAGGCCAGCTGCAATGATGGTGGAAGTTGCAAAGGTGTCAGAACCACCAAATGCACGGTCGCTGAGCAAATAAGCTTCGTCTGCACCCATGGCCAGCGCTTCTCTCAGTGCCACATCAGCCTGAGGAGGGCCCATGGAAACGATGGTTACGGTGGAACCGTCGTTCAATTTTTCTTTCAACTGCAAAGCAGCTTCAATCCCTGCTTTATCGTCTGGGTTGATGATACTTGGCACGCCGTCACGAATCAAAGTATTGGTTACGGGATCCAGTTTCACTTCCGTTGTATCAGGAACTTGCTTTACGCATACCACAATTTTCATACTGTATTATCTCCCTTCCAGATTAGTTCACTTTCAGATAAGAGGCAATCACCATCTTTTGTACTTCAGACGTACCTTCGTAGATTTCGGTAATCTTGGCGTCTCTCATCATTCTTTCCACCGGATATTCTCTGGTGTAGCCATAACCGCCGTGCAGCTGTACGCATCTTCTGGTTACGTCGCTTGCGGTGTTGGAAGCAAACAATTTTGCCATGGCAGCCATGTGGCCATATGGTTCTTTGTTCTGTTTTGCACAAGCAGCACGGTAAACCAGCAACTGTGCAGCATCCAAATCTGCTTTCATGGAAGCAATTTCAAACTGGGTGTTCTGGAACTGAGAAATTCTCTTGCCAAACTGTTTTCTTTCTTTCACGTACTTGATGGTTTCATCCAAAGCGCCTTCGCCAATACCCAAAGCCTGAGAAGCGATACCAATACGGCCGCCATCCAGTGTCTTCATGGCAATGCCAAAGCCTTTGCCTTCTTGGCCCAGCAGGTTTTCTTTTGGCACGATGCAGTTTTCCATGATCAGTTCGCAGGTGGAAGAACCTTTGATACCCATTTTCTTTTCGTGTTTGCCAACGGAGAAGCCAGGGAAGTCTTTTTCTACGATGAAAGCAGAAATGCCTCTGGTGCCTTTGGATTTATCGGTCATGGCAAAGATGATGAAAATGTCAGCAAAGCCAGCGTTGGTGATAAAGATTTTGGAACCGTTTAATACATAGTGGTCGCCTTCCAGTACGGCTTTGGTCTGCTGGCCTGCGGCATCGGTACCAGCGCCTGGTTCGGTCAAACCAAATGCACCGATTTTTTCGCCTTTTGCCAGAGGAACCAAGTATTTTTGTTTTTGTTCTTCCGTACCGAATTCATAAATTGGGGTAGCGCAAAGAGAGGTGTGAGCGGAGATGATAACGGCGGTGGTACCGCAAACTTTTGCCATTTCTTCTACACACATTACATAGGCCAGCACGTCGCCGCCTTGGCCGCCGTATTCCTTTGGAAATGGAATGCCCAGCATGCCATACCGTTTCAGTTTTTCTACGGTTTCATAAGGCACTCTTTCTTCTTCATCCACTTCTTCTGCCAAAGGTTTTACTTCGTTTTCGGCAAATTTTCTGTACATTTCCTGTAATAACTTATGTTCCTTAGACAATGTAAAATCCATTCAACTTTCCTCCTTATCATCCAATCAACCGTTGTCCTGTTTTTGCCCGGGACGAGACTTTTTTCTGGTTTATTTGGGGAGACTGGTCTGTGTGCTTTGCAAAAAGCAGAAAAAGTATGGGCGCAGTCAAGACCGATGTCCTGGGGCCGAAAAAAGCCCTTCTGCTCTTTGCAAACTTTTTCTCGATTTTCGCTTTCGTAGTTCATTGTTGTTTTGCCAATTCCCTATCCCCTATGTTACCTTAGTTGTCATAGAATTGTCAAGCTTTTTTGCACATACAAACCACTGGAAAGACTGGAACATGTTAGGAGTTTACAATAAAAATACACAAATAAACACTTTTTGTTTTATGCAATCTGATATTGCACTCTTTTTTTGTTCACAACTGCTAAATTTCAGTCTAAAAAAACCATTTTTTCTCATTTTCCCCGAAGATTTTGCACAAAAACCGGTCGATAAATCAATCGAGGTCCTTCCCGCCGACTTTCCATGAGAGAAAGACGAGTAACCGCCATAGGCGCAATGTCGATGGCCGCTTCTTTTTGCATTTGCTCGAAAGGCGCTAAAAACGCCAGTTCCCGGCCCAACGTGATATGTGGGGTATACTTGGCACGGTCCCGGGCAAAGCCCTGTTTTTGCATGGCACGTTCCACATTTTGGTGTAATCGCACAAGAGCAGGGTTTGCCCCAATGCCTGCCCATAAAATGGCCCGTTTTCCCCGTGAAAAGTAGCCTAGACGGGCGATTTCCATGGAAAATGCCCGTGTGGCGCCCCCTGCTTCTGCCGTGGCCGCCACCAAAGCGTCCAACTCGTCTCTTTTGACTTCTCCAATGAATTTCACCGTCAAATGTAGGTTATTTTTTTCAGTAAAATGCCCTCCTTGGCATCTTTTCCCCACCTCTTGCTGCAAAAGAGACAGTTGTTCTTTCCACGCTTCTTCCAGCTCGATTGCCAAAAACATCCGCATAAAAATCCCCCTTTTTCGGTCAGTTTGTGAATAAAACGACAATTATTTTGCATGCGAACCATTCCAAATAGGAATGAAAAAGGGTTCACCCGGAGGGAACCCTTGAAAAAACAGTAACAAAATGTGACAAAAACACAGCCGTGTTATTCTTTTACCAAAGCCATGGCCGTCTCAGCCACGTGCTCTGCCGTGAAACCAAACTTGGTAAACAGCTGATCGGCCGGGGCGGAAGCGCCATAGTCTTCCATGGCAATCACTTTGCCATCCAACCCCACATATTTGTGCCAGCCAAAGTCGCAGGCGGCTTCCACGGCCACTCTCTTGCGGATGGCCTTTGGCAATACACTTTCTTTGTAAGCTTCGTCTTGTTCTTCAAAGACTTCAAAGCTCATCATGGAAACGGCTCTGGCTTTCACGCCCTGTGCCGCCAACAAATCGCAGGCTTTCACTGCCAGCTGAACTTCCGAACCGGTAGCCAACAGCAATACATCCGGCGTACCTTCACAGTCTTTGACAATATAGCCGCCTTTGAGGGCGCCTTTGCCGGTGGTAGGCAGCAGTTCCAGGTTTTGTCTGGAAAGGACGATACCCGTTGGGCTCTTTCTGGTCAAGGCCAGATACCAAGCGGCCACCGTTTCATTGCCATCGCAAGGACGGATTACCGTATAGTTTTTCATGCTGCGCAGTGCGGCCAGGTGTTCAATGGGCTGGTGCGTTGGGCCGTCTTCGCCTACACCGATGGAATCGTGGGTCAGAATGCTGATGACCGGCAGATTCATCAAAGCCGAAAGCCGCATCCCGGCTTTCATATAATCGCTAAATACAAAGAATCCAGCAATATAAGGACGTAAACCGCCGTGAAGTGCCAAGCCGTTGGCCATGGCCGTCATGGCAAATTCCCGCACACCAAAATGGATATTGCTGCCTTCTGGTGTTTCTTTGGAATAGTAAGGACGGTCTTTCATCACCGATTTATTGGATGGACCCAAGTCGGCGGAGCCACCAAAGAGGTTTGGCACCAACGGAGAAAGTTTTTGCAATACTTTTTCCGAAGCGGCGCGAGTGGCCAAATTGCCTTCCATATGCCAAAATTCTTCATTGTGGAGCAAGTCCACTGGCAATTTGTCGCCGTGGCAGTCATCCCACAGTTTGGCCAAATCGGGGTAAGCCTTGCGGTAAGCAGCAAACATCTCTTCCCAAGCGGCGCAAACGGCTTCTTTTTCGGCCACTACTTGGGCCAGATGTGCTTTCACTTCTTCTGGTACATAGAAATCTTCGCCATAGTTCCAGCCGGCAGCTTCTTTCGTGGCAGCAATTTCTTCTGCCCCCAAAGGTTCGCCGTGGGCCGAGGCCTTGCCTTCTTTGTTGGGAGAACCGGCGCCGATTTTTGTTTTGATTTCAATGAGGGATGGACGGCTGGTGTCAGCTTTTGCGGCCCGGATGGCTTCGTCAATGGCGGCCACATCCTTGCCGTCTTCCACCAAAATGGTCTGCCAGCCATAGGCATCAAATCTCTGGCGCACGTTTTCGCCAAAGGCCGTGGCAGTATCGCCTTCGATGGAAATGTTATTGGAATCATATAATACAATCAGTTTGCCCAGTCCCAAAGTACCAGCCAAAGAGCAGGCTTCGGCGCTGACGCCTTCCATCAGACAGCCATCGCCGCAAAGGGCATAGGTATAATGGTCATAAACGGGATAGCCTTCCCGGTTAAACATAGCAGCCAAATGGCTTTCTGCCAGGGCAAAGCCCACGGCATTGGCAATGCCTTGTCCCAAGGGGCCGGTGGTGGTTTCAATGCCTGCTGCCACACCATATTCTGGGTGTCCCGGTGTTTTGGAATCCAGCTGACGGAATTGTTTCAAATCTTCCAATGTGGTGCCATAGCCAAAGAGATGCAATAACGAATAGAGCATAGCAGAGCCATGACCAGCCGAAAGCACAAACCGGTCGCGGTTTGGCCATTGTGGTTTTTTGGGATCAAAGTTCATTTCTTTGGCCCAAAGGGTATAGGCGGCAGGCGCTGCCCCCATGGGCAGGCCGGGATGACCGCTTTTTGCCTTTTGAATGGCATCGACGCTCAAAAATTTGATGGTGTTGATGGTAAGCTGAGAAACATCCATGATTGTTGTTCTTCTCCCTTCCTAAAACGGATTGTTATTTGGTTAAATAATCAGCCACAAAGGCTTTGATGTTGTCTTTTTCGATGACGGTTTTGTGGCGCACGGGGCGGTCTTGAATGCCGCGGATCGGGGCAGGAATAGCCACGCCGGAAAGCGCTGCCATTTTGTCCATCAGTACAAAGAAATCTTCTTGGGCATACTTCTCATCGATGGCCGTCATCACGTCTTTGGTAAATTTATAAGGACTTGCCGTGGAAACGATCAGCGTTGGTGTTGCATCACCGGTTTCCTTTTTGTAGGTTTCATAAGAAGCATAGGCCACGGCCGTATGGGTGTCTAAAACATAGCCGTTTTCTTCAAACATGGTGCGGATGGCCGCTGCCGTTTTGGCTTCGTCGGCCCACTGACCCACGATGTCTTTGGCTTTTACATCCAGGGTATATTTGCCGGTCGTTTTCAATTCTTCCATCCGTTTTTTACAAGTTTCCTGATTGGTCAGAAGGCAAAGGAGGCGTTCCAGATTGCTGGAAATCAAAATATCCATGGAAGGCGACGTGGTCACCATAAACGGACGGTTTTTGTCATAAGTCCCCGTGGTAAAGAAATCATAGAGCACCTTGTTGTCGTTGGAAGCACAGAGAAAAGTTTTCACCGGCAGACCCATTTGTTTTGCAAAATAACCGGCCAAAATGTTGCCAAAGTTTCCAGTAGGTACGGTCACATTGATTTCCTCGCCCAGGGCAATTTCTCCCTGTTTTGCCATTTGCAGATAGCCCCAGAAATAGTACACCACCTGTGGCACCAAGCGGCCAATGTTGATGGAGTTGGCCGAGGAGAACACAAAGCCTTTTTCTGCCAATTCCTGCTGCAAAACGGCATCGGTAAAAATGGTTTTGACCGCCGTTTGGGCGTCGTCAAAGTTGCCTTTGATGCCCACCACACAGGTGTTATCGCCTTCTTGGGTCACCATTTGCAGTTTTTGCACGGGGCTTACGCCATCTTCTGGGAAAAAGACAATGATTTTGACCCCTTCCACGCCGGCAAAGCCTTCCAAGGCAGCCTTGCCCGTGTCACCGGAGGTGGCAGTCAAAATGACAATTTCTTTGTCCAGCCCGTTTTTCTTTGCTGCCGTTTTCATCAAATAAGGCAAAATGGACAGGGCCATGTCCTTAAAAGCAATGGTTTTGCCGTGGAACAATTCCAAAATGGAAACATCCCCGGCTTTCACCACCGGCACAATCTCCGGCACGTCAAACTTTTCGTCATAGGCGCCGTTGATGCAGGCCTTCAGTTCTTCTTCCGTAAAATCGGTCAAAAATAAGCTTAAAATTTCATAGGCCAGCGCCCGGTAGTCCAGCTGCACCAGTTCGCTCAATGGTTTTTTCATCACCGGCATTTCTTCCGGCAAAAACAGACCACCGTCTTCACAAATCCCCTGTAAAATGGCCTTGGAAGCCGTGGCGCAAATGTCTTTGTTTCTCGTTCCAATATAGTTCATCGTTCATCCCTCAACATTCTTTGTTTTTCGATCCGATACTTCTATTTTCACATTATCTGCCAACTTTGTCAATGGACATCCCGTTTCTTTTTGTGCACATTTCGTATGGTTTTTTTACTACTTTCTTTTTGTTTTGCCGCACTTTTTTGCCGGTTATCGCCTTTGGGGTTGCCCTTGCCGCTTGGCTTTCCATTGCCTTTGCCGCCTGCTTTCCCAAAGGAAGGCTTTTCTTCCGGTTTTTGCGGTGGAATCAGGCAATGGCGGCCATAACCGATGAGGTCGGCGCGATGAGCCTTCAGCAAGGCTTCTTTCACCAAGTCATAATTGCGGGGCATGGCATATTGCATCAAGGCCCGCTGCATGGCCTTTTCGTGAGGCGATTTTGGCACATAGACCTTTTCGCCGGTGCGGGGGTCAAATTCCAGATAATACATGGCCGTGGACAAGGTGCCGGGGGTGGGGTAAAAATCCTGCACCTGCTCTGGCATGTGGTGCAGATCCCGTAGATATTCCGCCAATTCGATGGCGGCCCTCAAATCACTGCCCGGGTGGCTACTCATCAGATAGGGCACGAGAAACTGCTTCATGCCCAGTTTTTCATTGACCTTGTGATATTTTTCTACAAACCGGTCATAAACATCCCGCCCCGGTTTTCCCATCTTTTCCAGCACCCGGGGAGACACATGCTCCGGCGCCACTTTCAGCTGGCCGCTGATATGATATTGGCAAAGTTCCCGGAAAAAGGTATCGTCCTTATCATAAATCAAATAATCATACCGAATCCCCGACCGAATGAATACCTTTTTCACCTTGGGGATGGCCCGTAACTTCCGAAGCAAGGCCACATAGTCCTTGTGGTCCACCCTCAACTGGCTGCAAGCGGTGGGGAAAAGACATTGTCTGTCTTTGCAAGCCCCAAACTTCCGCTGTTTTTTGCAGGCCGGCTGGCGGAAATTGGCTGTCGGGCCGCCCACGTCGTGGATATAGCCCTTAAAATCCTTTTCTTTCGTCATCTGCTCCGCTTCGGCCACCAACGACGCATGGCTGCGGGCAGAAATCACCCGGCCTTGGTGGAAGGTGAGGGCACAGAAATTACAGCTACCAAAACAGCCCCGGTTACTGGTGAGGCTGAATTTCACTTCCTCGATGGCCGGAATCCCGCCGGCTGCTTCATACATGGGGTGGTACGTCCGCTCATAGGGCAGGGCATAGGTATGGTCCATCTCCTCCGTCGTCAATGGGGGAGATGGCGGGTTTTGCACCACAAAATACTCGTCATATTCTTCCAACAACGCCTTGGCCGTTACGGCGTCGGTATTTTGATATTGCAGCATAAAACTTTCGGCATAGGCGCTTTTTTGCTCCTTCACCGCCCGAAAAGGGGGCAGCGTGATGGCGTCATAAGCCCGGGAAGGGTCTTTCGTTTTAAAGACAGACCCCCGTAAATAGGTCAACTCCTCCACCGGCAAACCGCTGTCCAACGCCTCGGCCATCTCCACAATCTGATGTTCCCCCATACCATAAAGCAGCAAATCGGCGCTGCTGTCTAACAAAATGCTGCGGCGCACCTTGTTGTCCCAATAGTCATAATGGGAAAGCCGCCGCAAACTGGCTTCGATGCCGCCGATGATGATGGTAGCGTCTTTATAAGCCTCTCGAATTTTATTGCAATAGACAATGACCGCCCGGTCGGGGCGCAGGCCCCCTTGGCCGCCGGGGGAATAGGCGTCGGTGCTGCGCCGCTTTTTGGCCACGGTATAGTGGTTGACCATGCTGTCAATGTTGCCGCTGCTGACAAGAAAGGCCAGACGCGGCTTTCCAAAGCGGCAAAAGTCCTCGGTGCTTTTCCAGTCGGGCTGGGCCACCATACAGACCGTAAACCCGGCGTTTTCCAGCACCCGGGTGATGATGGCCGCCCCAAAGGAGGGGTGGTCCACATAGGCGTCGCCGCTGATATAGACAAAATCCGGCTCTTTCCATCCCCGCTCTTCCATTTCTTTTCTTGTTACAGGTAAAAATGCCATGTTGCCCTCTTTTCTATTCCATCCGCCATCCTTTGGCGTATTTGTTTTTCAGCCTTCCGTTTTGCATCTTGCCCCAGCCCAAGGGAAACCCGTCCACGCCGAAGAGGCACCAACCATTTTCCCCTTCCAGTTGGATGGTCTCGCCTTTGAGATAGCGCACCACTCGCTCGTCTTCTGCCGGCAAAGAAATGGCCTCTTTGGCTTCTGCCATCCTTAAGGCCATGGCCAAGGCCTGGCTTGGGGCAAACCGTCCCTTTTCCACGCTGCCCACCAAAAGCCCGCTGCGCATCACACGAAGACCGGCCAAACTTGGCGTTTCTTCCGGCATACAGTATAAATTGCCGTCCACTTCCATCCAAAGCCCGTCCAGCTGTACCGTCAAGTTTTCTGCTTCCCATTGGCGATAGTCGGCCAAGGTTTTGGGCAGGCGTAAGGAGGGGGGCAGGGCCGTTTCTTCCGTTTTTCCCCGTTTTTCTAACAGGGCCAAAAAATGGCCTTCCCCATGGTGCTTATGGGGCCAAAGACGGCCGCAAAGAGATAATTCTGCCCGTCCATCTTCCACCCAATCTGGCCGCCCCGGCGACAGTGCGTCACAACCCAAAGGACGCAGGGAAAATTCTGGGTGGGTATCCAAAAACCATTGGATCATTCCCTCGTCCTCCGCCGGAGAAAAGGTACAGGTGGAATAAAGGAGCATCCCGCCGTCTTTTAATAACTTGGCTGCCTCGGTCAAAATCTCCCGCTGGCTGTTTTCGCAAAAGATGCGCATCTCCTCGTTCCAGCTTTTGGCCACATCCGGCTCCTTGCGAAACATCCCTTCGCCGCTGCAAGGGGCATCCACCAAGATTTTATCAAAAAAACCGCCCAATTTTTCTGCCAATTTTTTTGGCGTTTCGCTGGTGATGATGACATTGCGAAAGCCCAGCTGCTCCACGTTTTTCACCACCGCTTTCGTCCGTCCGGCGCTGATGTCGTTGGAAAAAAGAATGCCGTTTCCCTTCATGCGGGCGGCAAGCTGTGTCGTTTTTCCGCCGGGGGCCGCGCATAGGTCCAGCACTTTGTCCCCCGTTTCCAAAGGCAAAAGGGCCGCCGGGGACATGGCGCTTGGCTCTTGCAGATAGTAAAGCCCGGCGTGGTAATGGGGGTGTTTGGCCGGACGGAGGGCCGCGTCAAAGGAAAACCCTTCCTTGCACCAATCCACCGGAAAAAGAGGCAGTTTACGCAAGGCCAAAAACGCCTCCACCTCCACTTTTGCCGTATTCACCCGCAGCCCATACCATGGCTTTTCGTTTAAAGCCGCTTCATAGGCCGTCCATTCCTCTCCCAGCCGTTCTTTCATTTCCTCCAAAAATACCACCGGCAATGCCATCGCCAAAAACCTCCTTTTTCTCTCGTTTTATCTTACCCGAAAACGGTCAAGTTTTCAAGGCAAACGACGGCCTGCCGGGGCGGTAAACAAAAAGAACCCCTCTGTTTTTTCACAAAAAAAGCGTCCCTTTCGGGACGCTTGCTGGTGCTTAGTAGTTTTCTGGTTTGATCTGGAAAAATGCCTTTGGATGTGCACATACAGGGCAAACTTCTGGTGCTTTTTTGCCGATCACAATATGGCCACAGTTTCTGCACTGCCATACACAGTCGCCATCGCGGGAGAATACCAAATCGCCTTTGATGTTTTCCAGCAGTTTCAGATATCTTTCTTCATGTGCATTTTCAATGGCGCCAACGCCGCCAAACAATTTTGCAATTTCGTCGAAACCTTCTTCTCTTGCTTCTTTTGCAAAAGTAGCATACATATCGGTCCATTCATAGTTTTCGCCGGCTGCTGCATCGACCAAGTTATCCATGGTGCATGGGATGTCACCGCCATGCAGCAGTTTGAACCAGATTTTTGCATGTTCTTTTTCATTGGCTGCTGTTTCTTCAAAAATGGCTGCGATTTGTTCATAGCCATCTTTTTTTGCTTTGGAAGCATAATAGGTGTATTTGTTTCTTGCTTGAGATTCCCCTGCAAATGCTGCCCACAGGTTTGCTTCTGTTTTGGTGCCTTTCAAGTCTTTCATCAGATTGCCTCCTTTGGTTGATTTTTTATTAAATAATAATTATTCTTAATTAGATTATACTACTTTTTTCTATTTTGTCAACATTTATTTTCTCTTTTAGCCATATACTTTTATGGGTGATTGGATGCGAAAAGGATTCGAAATTTTTATGACTTATGCTTTATTTGTCCTGTTGATTTTGCCGGTGGGGCTTTCCTCCCTGCAGGCCAAGCAGGAGGAGGCGGTGGTGCCTCAGACCACAACCCAAGCGGCGGAGAGCGAAACCCAAACGGAAGAGACCGTTTGGTCCGACGCACCGTTAGAAGAATACTTGGTGGGTGTGGTGGCGGCAGAAATGCCGGCGCTTTTTGAAGAAGAGGCCTTAAAGGCCCAGGCCGTGGCCGCCCGTACCTATGCCGTCTATCAAATGGAAAGCCAAGGCATCACGGTGGATGACCTGATGGAAAATGGCGGACAAAGCTATCAAAGCCTGGCCGAGCGGCAGGAAAACTGGGGGGAATCGTTTTCCACCTATGAGTCCAGAATCCGCACGGCCGTAGAGGAGACCGCCGGAGAGATTTTGGTCTATGAAGAAGAACCGATTTTGGCCGTCTTCCACGCCATCAGCAGCGGCGAAACGGAAAGCGCCGAAAACCTTTGGGGTGGACAAGACCTGCCTTATTTGCAATCGGTGGCTAGCCCCCAAGATGAAACTTCCTTGGAATATACCTACCAACATACTTTTTCTTTGGAAGAAGCGGCGGCCCTGCTGCAACAGGCCGATCCGCAACTGGTGCTGGCAAGCGGGAGCCTCAAAGAACAGATGCAAGTATTATCCCGCTCCGATGCCGGTTATATTCAGTCCATCCAAATCGGAAACCGTACCTATACCGGCCAACAAATCCGCACGGCCTTAGGGCTGCGCAGCACCGACTTTACCGTCGAAGAAAACGGCAACGAAATCACATTTACCACCTATGGCTATGGCCATGGCGCCGGCATGAGCCAATATGGCGCCAATGCCCTGGCTTTGGAGGGCTATTCTTATGATGACATTTTGCACTATTATTATACCGATGTTTCTCTAAAAAAAATGGAATAACCTTTCTCACCTTGGTCCATACTACGAGCGGAGGTGTTGAAAGGTGAGAAAATTAACCCGCAACCAATGGGCGGCTGTCGGCACCGGTTTTGTTCTGGTGGCAGCTGCCGGATTTGGTCTTTCTGCCATCAATCAAACAGAACCTGTGCCCCAGACTGCGGAAAAACCGTCCGTCGTCGTAGAGGAAACGGCCCCGGTGGATGTGAATCAAAACGCGCCATCGAAAACGACGGCCAACACAGATCAACCCGTGCCCGAAACGGCACAGGCCGAAGTGGAAGACCTTGCAGAAGCCCCTGTGGAAGAAGCACCCATCACGGCACAAGCAGAAATGGGAGAAACGGCCGGCATGACGGAAGTGGCATTTTCTTTGCAATGGCCGCTGGAAGGGGAAATTGGGCTGGACTATGCCGAAACGGCCACCGTGTATGACCCCACACTGGAACAGTATCGCACCAATGATACCGTGGCCATCTTAGCAGAAGAAGGAACCCCTGTGGAAGCGGCCGGTGACGGCACAGTGGCAGAAGTAGCAATGGACGAAGAAACCGGTATGACTGTAGTGATTACGCACCCAGAAGGTTGGGTCACTACATACAGCCAGTTGGCAGAAGCCGTGGCTGTATCCGTTGGTGACACCGTAACCCAAGGGGAAGTCATTGGCCAAGTGGGTACCCCAAGCAAATATGGCGTGGCGTTGGGCAGCCACCTGGATTTCCAAGTGGCCCTGGACGACCGCCCGGTGGACCCCAAGGCTGTGCTTGGCGCACAGTAAACAAAAAACCCTGTGGCAAACAAGACGGGCTTTGCTCGTTTTTGTTGCACAGGGTTTTTTTCTTTTTATTTTTTCCGAACAGAAAAACCAAATTTGCCTAAGCTTTCGCCCACTTCAAAATATTCGCCGTGGGAATAGCAGATGGGCTTGGAATCGTTGAAATGGAATTTTCCCGTTTCATCCATCCATTTGCTGCTGACATTGACGGCCACCACTTGGGCCAAGAACATATGATGGCTGCCCAAAGGAATGATGTCTTTGACCACGCATTCAATGTTGACCGGGCTTTCGGCAATGAGCGGTGCCTTCACTTTGGTGGCCCGCTGGGCGGTTAAGCCGCATTCTTTGAATTTGTCCAAATCCCGACCGCTTTTGACGCCGCAAAAATCACAGGCTTTCACCAAGTCCTTGGTGGTCAGATTAATGACAAATTCGCCGGATTGTTTGATCATTTCATAGGAATGGCGTTCTGGGCGCACGGAAATATAGGTCATGGCCGGATCGGAGTTGATGGTGCCGGTCCAGGCAATGGTGATGATATTTTTTTCTCCATCCATATCCCCCACCGTAACCATGGCGGCCGGCACGGGATAAAGCACCGTTCCCGGTTTCCAAACGTCTTTTTGTTCCATAGGAAGACTCCTTTCTACTGAATGATGAGAAATGAAAAAAGATGCTTTTTGTTTCCTTCGCCTCTAGCTGAAAAGTGAACAACCAAACAGTAACCAAAGGCTTTTCCTTCCTTTCACCAGCCCCTTCGGTGTACTGGCGCTTGGCGACAGTGTCTTTGCTTCCATCTGCCGCCGCAAGACCGAAGGGGCGGTACCACGCCGCCACAGTAAAGCGAAAGGGTGCCACTGCACGAAGCGTGCCCAAAAAGAAGGGGGTGTGGGGGAGGAATTGCGGGCCTCGCAACCGAGAAGTAGAGCGAGGCGGCGCTTATGAGGAGCAAACCAGGGCAATCCATGGGATTGCTAAGTGAGCGACGATTGCCGCCGAGAGGAACGGTTTTCCCGAAGGGAAAATTAGTTTCTGAGCATTTCCTCCCCCACGGTTTCCACGCCCAGCCGAAGAACAAAAGAGAAAAATCAAAAAACTTTTTCTATTTTCTTTCTCCTTACTTCACTTCAAACCCTGCTTCAAAGGCTTTCAAGTTCATCTCCACAGCCTTTGGCGGCACTTCTTCTGCCACCAATGCTTTCCAATCGATGTCCGTCAGTTCCAGCATCCGCACCAGTGCCCCAAGCAGCACAATATTCATCGCTTTCGTGCTGCCCAGCGCTTCGGCCTTGTGAAAGGCATCGATGACATACGTCTTTTCCACCGTTTCTTTGTAGCTTTCCAAAAGCCCCTCAGGATACGTCTCGGCTCCAATGGCCACCGTCACCGGCTGGATTTCATAGTCATTGACCACCAAAATACCGTCTTTTTTCAAATAGTGCAAATACCGCAGTGCTTCGCTTTTTTCAAAGGCCACAATGATGTCGGCCGTACCCGTTTCAATGACAGGAGAATAGACCTTTTCGCCAAAGCGAATTTGGGTAGTCACCGTACCGCCCCGCTGGCTCATGCCATGGATTTCCGACATCTTCACATCATACCCCTGCTCCATAAAGCCGCGGGAAAGAATTTTCGACGTCAAAATGGTCCCTTGACCACCAACGCCCACCAGCAAAATATTTTTCGTCATCAGTTCCCACTCCTTTCAATGGCGCCAAAGGGACAAATCTGGGCGCAGATGTTACAGCCGTTGCAGCTTTCTGGATCGATGGATACTTTTTCATCCAACCGCAATGCCGGGCAGCCGCTCTTTAAGCAAAGCTTGCAACTGCGGCACAAATCGGCATTGACTTTACATTTCAATTTTGCCCGCTCTTTTACCACCGGTTTCAGCAATGCACAAGCCCGTTTGGTGATAATCACAAAAGGCTCCTGGGCTTCATATCCTTTCTTCAATGCCTCGGCTGTGGCTTTCAAATCATAAGGATCGCACACCACCAAGTTTTCTCTCTTGACGCCGCAGGCCAGGCACAGTGCTTCCAAATCCACCTGGGGCGCTTCTTCGCCCATGACGGTGCGGCCGGTGCCGGGGTTTTCTTGGTGCCCGGTCATGCCGGTGGTGCGGTTATCGAGGATAATCATGGTGATATGGGCTTTATTATAGACGGCGTTGACCAAACCGGTGATGCCGGAATGGAAGAACGTGGAGTCGCCCAAAATGCTGAAGGTTTTGGTAAACGTATCGATCCCACTGATTTTGGTGGCCTTTTCAAAGCCATGGGCCATGGTGATGGCGCCGCCCATGCAAAGGAGGGAGTCGTGGGCCGAAAGCGGCGGCAAGGCCCCCAGGCTATAACAGCCAATATCGCCGCTGAAATATGCTTTGTCCCGATATTTGCCCAATTCAAAGAACAATCCCCGGTGTGGGCAACCGGCACAAAGCACCGGTGGACGGGATGGGGCATGTTTGCCTTCGATTTCATAGGCAGTCGGTTCCCTCTGACCCAAAATGGCGTTTCGCACCAATTCCGGAGAATATTCGCCGCACAAAGGTAACAGGTCTTTGCCATGGCAGGCAATGCCCAGCTGTTTGACGAAATCTTCCATGAAGCTATCCCCTTCTTCCACCACATAGAGGGTATCCACTTCTTTGGCAAAAGCGCGAATCAGTTCGTCGGGCATAGGATAGCTCATGCCGATTTTTAAATAGCTGGCCTGTTCGCCCAGCACTTCTCTGGCATATTGATAGCCGACGCCATTGGCAATGACGCCGATTTTTTTGTCGAAATATTCGATTTTATTAAACGGGCCTTCGTTGGAGAGTTTCCGCAGGGCCGGCAGTCTCGTTTCTTCGATGAACGGATGACGCAATCTGGCGTTGGCCGGCACCATCAACATCTGGCGGATGTCTTTTTCAAAGGTGCCAAAGGGCGGAATTTCCCGTTCACTGGTTTCCACCAAAGATTTGGAATGGCAAATACGGGTGGTCACCCGCATTAGCACCGGCGTGTCATAGGTTTCGCTGATGGAAAAGGCTTCTTTCATAAACGAAAGACATTCGGCGCTGTCGGCCGGTTCCAGCATGGCCGTTTTGGCCAACACGGCATAATGGCGGTTATCCTGCTCATCCTGGGAAGAATGCATCCCCGGCTCATCGGCGCTGATGAGGACAAAGCCGCCGTTGATATGGTGATAAGAAAAACTGGTGAAAGCATCGGCGGCCACATTGAGCCCCACATGCTTCATGCTGGCAAAGGCGCGCACCCCACGGGTGGATGCCCCTGCGGCCACTTCACAAGCCACTTTTTCATTGACCGCCCATTCGGCATAAATGCCGTCATACTTGGCATAGTTTTCCATAATTTCCGTGCTGGGGGTTCCGGGATAGGCAGAGCCCACCAAGGCCCCTGCTTCATAGGCGCCCCGGGCGATGGCCTCATCGCCGGTCATGATCGTTTTCACAAAAAATCCCTTCTTTCTCTCTTTGGTGGTAATCAGCATCAGTGCAACGGCTTTTTCGTCGCCGTGCCTGCTTTTCTCGGATATTTTTTTGGTGTTTCCTGTTCTTTTTGTATCACAATCAAGCAATGGTGCAAATCGGAAAAGGGTACCTCCACTTCCATGATCTGAGGCTTTCCGCCGCCCAACAGCGTCACTGCCTTTTTCCCCTCTTCCACTTCTCGTTCCCCATCGGGGCCTTTGAGAGCAATCAAAGCGCCGCCTACTTTGACAAACGGCAAGCTATACTCGGCCAAGACAGCCAAGTTAGCCACGGCCCGGGACAAACAAAAGTCAAACTGTTCCCGAAGTTGCGGATTTTGGCCGCCGTCTTCGGCCCGGCTATGGATACAGGTGACGCCAGTAAGGCCCAGCCCTTCCACCACCGTTTCCAAAAAACCAATCCGCTTTTGCAGGCTATCGAGAAGTGTCACCTGCAAATCCGGCCTTGCAATCTTGATGGGAAGCCCCGGAAACCCGGCCCCCGTGCCCACATCGATGACCGTAGCGCCCGTGGGAAGCGTTGTTTTTTGTAACAGTGACAGACAATCGATGAAATGCTTAATGACCACTTCCGTAGGGTCGGTGATGGCCGTCAGGTTCATTTTCTCATTCCATTGCAAAAGCAGCGTGCGATATTGAAAAAACTGTGCCATCTGGGTTTCGTTTAATGACAACCCCATCTGCTTTGCCGCTTCTGCCAACAACGTCTTATCGTCCATATCTGCCTCCTAACGGTGGTTTTTTCTCTGCCAAAGGCAGTACAAAATGCGGTTTTCTTTGCGCCCAATGTTTACAGGAAAGCACCTTGGTGCCGCTTGGATGGTATCCTTTCACTTTCCGAAGGCCATCCCAACGAATGACTTTGATTTTCACATGAAAATGGGGTTTAACCATGGGTGTTTCCTTTCTTTTGTTCCAAATGAATCAATAATACGGCAACATCGGCGGGAGAGACGCCGGCAATCCGGGAGGCATGGCCAATGGAAGAGGGCTTGATGACATTGAGTTTTTGCATGGCTTCCAGCCGTAACCCCTTCACTTCGCTATAATCCATGTCTTCTGGCAGCAATCGTTTTTCCAATTTTTTAAACTGTTCCACCTGTTGTTTTTGCTGGCGGATATAGCCTTCGTATTTAATCTGAATGGCGGCCTGCTGCCACACTTCCTGGGGCAAGGCCGGCCGGTCGGGATCGATTTCGGCCAAATCCTCATAGGTCAGCTCCGGCCGTTTCAGCAAATCGGCTAATTTGACGCCGGTTTTTAACGGAGTAGAATGATGGGCCTCCAAAAAGGCCTGGACTTCTTCTTTGGGGGCGATGCCGGTGGCATAAATCCGTTCTTTTTCCTGTTCCACATCGGCCATTTTTTGCAAGAACCGCTGATACCGTTCTTCGGAAATGAGACCAATGTCATATCCCTTTTTGGTCAAACGCTCATCGGCATTATCCTGGCGCAGCAGCAGACGATATTCTGCCCGGGAAGTCATCATACGGTAAGGCTCTTTGCTGCCTTTGGTAACGATGTCGTCAATGAGCACCCCGATATACCCTTCGGAGCGGTCCAGCACCAAAGGTTCTTTTTGTTCGATGTACTGTACGGCATTGATGCCGGCAATCAGCCCCTGGGCTGCTGCTTCTTCATAACCGCTGGTGCCGTTAAACTGGCCGGCGCCAAAAAGCCCATGGATGGCCTTAAATTCCAGACTCAGTTTCAGCTGGGTGGCATCGATACAGTCATACTCGATGGCATAGGCCGTGCGCATAAACTGGCAATGTTCTAACCCCGGCACGGTGCGATAAAGGGCAATTTGCACGTCTTCCGGCAAAGAAGAACTCATACCCTGGACATACATTTCGTTGGTGCCTTCCCCTTCCGGCTCAATGAAAATCTGGTGCCGCTCCTTATCGGCAAAACGAACCACTTTATCTTCAATGGAAGGGCAATAGCGAGGGCCGGTGCCTTCGATGACGCCGGAATAAAGTGGCGAACGATGGAGATTGGCCCGGATGATTTCGTGGGTTTTTTCGTTGGTATAAGTGAGATAACAGGGGACTTGTTCTCTCATAATGTCTTCGGCCTTGTTTTCAAAGGAAAAAGGCACGATTTTCTTGTCCCCATGCTGGATGGTCATTTTGCTGTAATCAATGGTTTTGCCATCAATACGGGCAGGGGTACCGGTTTTAAACCGGAAAAGCCGAATGCCTAAGTCCAGCAGGCTTTGGGAAAGCCCATTGGCGGCCATCATGCCGTTGGGGCCGCTGTGGATGATGGTTTCGCCATAGAGACAGCGAGCCTTTAAGTACGTCCCGGCGGCGATGATGACGGTCTTTGTGTTGTACTGGGCCCCGCTTTGGGTGCGGATGCCGCAGACGGTTTTTGTTTCGTCGGTCAAAATCTCCACCACTTCATCCTGGCGGACGATGAGGTTTTCCGTCGCTTCCAGGGTTTGTTTCATGGCTTCTTTATATCGGTTTTTATCGGCCTGGGCCCGCAGGGAATAAACGGCAGGTCCTTTGCCGGTGTTGAGCATTTTTGTTTGAATGAATGTTTTATCGATGTTTTTTCCCATCTCGCCGCCCAGTGCGTCAATTTCCCGCACCAGATGGCCCTTGCTGCTGCCGCCGATGGACGGGTTACAGGGCATCATGGCAATGCTGTCCAACTGAATGGAAAACAAAATGGTTTTATGCCCCAGACGGGCCGCCGCCAAAGCCGCTTCGCACCCGGCATGCCCCCCGCCAACGACCACCACGTCGCAAGTATCGGCCAAATAACCTGACATGAAAGTCACACTCCTTCTATCCAAAACGCCTTTGGCGTTTGAGACGTTTCTCGTTGTTTCTTTTTCTGTTTCAATGCTTATTTTCCAAGACAAAATTCCGAGAAAATCCGGTCAATGAGCGCTTCATCTACGCTATCGCCGGTGATTTCGCCATAATGTTCATAGGCTTCCATCAAATCCATGCTGACAAAGTCCACTGGCATCCGAATTTCCACCGTATGCAGGGCTTTTTCCATGCTTTCTTTGGCCTGCTGCAGGGCCGTTTGATGGCGCACTTGGTTGATGCGCACTTCTTCGCTACTTTCCACTTCTCCGCCCAAAAACATTTCTTTCAGCCGCTCGCTGAGGGCATCGATGCCGGTGCCTTCCTTGGCCGAGATGGAAATCTGATTTTCCTTTGGAAACATCTGATCCAATTCTGTGGTATCAAAGTCCGTTCCCAAATCGATTTTATTGAGCAGCACCAGCACCTTTTCCCGGTCTACCCAGGACAAAATCTCCCGGTCCTCGGCACTCAAAGGGGTGGAGGTATCAATGACCAAAAGCACCAAATCGGCATTTTTGGCATATTGTTTCGATTTTTCCACGCCGATTTTTTCCACCAAATCTTCTGTGGAGCGGATCCCTGCCGTATCGGCTAACCGCACCGGCACCCCGCCGATATTGATCATCTCTTCCACCGTATCCCGCGTAGTTCCGGCAATGTCGGTGACGATGGCCCGCTCCTCTTCCAACAGGAAGTTTAACAGAGAGCTTTTGCCCACATTGGGTTTCCCCAAAATCACCGTAGAGATGCCATCGCGGATGATCTTGCCCTGATTGGCCGAAGAAAGCAGGCTATTGGTTTCTTCCAGCAGGCCGCCAATTTTTTCTTTCAAACTTTCATAGGTTTCTTCTTCCACATCATGTTCCGGATAATCAATGCTCACTTCAATGGACGCCATCACAGAAAGCAGGCGGTCGCGGATGTCATAGACCTTTTTTTTCAGCCCGCCTTCCAGTTGGTTGATGGCCGACTGGCGGCCCAAGTCGGTTTTGGCCTCGATCAAATCGATGACGGCCTCGGCCTGGGAAAGGTCAATGCGGCCGTTTAAAAAGGCCCGCTTGGTAAATTCGCCCCGCTCGGCCAGTCTCGCCCCTTGGGAAAGGAGCACTTCCAAGGTCTTTCCCGCCGCCTGATAGCCGCCGTGGCAGTTGATCTCCACCACATCTTCTCTCGTATACGTCCGTGGGGCCAGCATAATGCTCACCAACACTTCGTCAATGTCTTTATTGGTTTTCGGATCGACGATATGGCCAAAATGGATGGTGTGGCTTTCTTTTTTCGTCAAATCGCCGCCACGAAACACTTCATTGGCCAAGGCCACACAGCCGCTGCCGCTTAGGCGCACAATGGAGATCCCGCCGTGGCCCAACGGGGTGGAAATGGCCGCAATGATGTCATCCAGGCTGGTTCCTTTCATGTTTGACAAACCTCCTTATGGAAAAAAGACCGTGGGACGCAAAAAATCCCACGGTACCTCTTATTTTTTCAAGTCAATTACCACGTTGCGGAACGGTTCTTCCCCTTCGGAATAAGTGGTAACGTATTTGTTGTTTTGTAAACTGGAGTGGATGATGCGTCTTTCGTATGGATTCATCGGTTCCAGCACCACCTTCTGGCCGCTTTGTTTCACCCGTTTGGCCAAATGGTAGGCCAAAGATTCCAAGGTTTCTTTTCTTCTTTGACGATAATTTTCCGTATCCAGCATGACACTGAGATAAGGAGAATTGCCTTTGTTGACCACAAGGTTGACTAAGTATTGGATGGAATCGAGGGTTTGACCCCGCTTACCAATCAAAATCCCCATATCTTCTCCGCTTAAATTGATCAAGAGTTGTTTTTCTTTTCTCTTTGTTTCAATTTTGACCACGATACCCATGGCCACAAACATTTCCCGGAGGAAATTTTTTGCAATTTCTTCCGGATTGTATTTTACTTTCCCGCGTACCACGGCATCGCGGCTACCAAAGCCCAAAAAGCCTTTTGCGCCTTCTTCAATCACTTCATATTCCAGCTTGTCTAAAGAAGACACGTTCAGCTCCTGCATCAAAGCCGCCAAAGCCAACTCTACGGTTTTTCCGCTTTTTTCAATTGCATCCATTTATTGCTGTGCCTCCCTTTCTGCACGGTTTTTGAAGTGTTTGTGCAGTACCATGGTCTGTACCACCTGAATTAAGTTGCTGATGGTCCAGTAAATGCCAAGACCGCCTGGCATATTGATACACATCACACCCATGACAACAGGCATCATGTAGTTCATCATTTTCATCGATTGCATTGCTGCTGCCGTTGGGTCTTCATCCCCTGCGGCGGCACTTTGCTGAGCTGCCGATTCTCTGGTCAAAATATACGTAGACAAATACGTGGTTAAACCGGCACAGATGGGCACCAAAATGCCTGGGAAGGAAAGCCCTGGACTATTCACCAAGCTGATTCCCAAGAAGGTTTCAATGCTGGCTTTTTGTTCCAACAGCGGTGTCAGCTGAGAAGCAAAGTCTCCGGCTGCAGAAACCAATGTGCTCCATTCCGTTCTTGTCAGTTCATTGACCAAAAGCAGCACGTCGGAACTGCTGGCCACGTCCACGGTCATCTTGTGGTTCATGATGGCATCGGTCAATAAATCCAACCGCAACTGGGTTGGCATGCTCATCAAAACATTGGTGATGGCGTCATAGTTTTGGCCCACCACATCGATATATAAATACGCTTGCTGGAAGATATAGAACAATGCGTACAAAATAGGCAACTGTACCAACAGTGGCAAGCAACCGCCAAACATGCTGATGTTGTTGTCTTTTTGCAGTTTTTGCATTTCCAGCGCCATTTTCTGTTGACTTTCTGGGTCTTTTTTGGACGCGTATTTTTTTCGAATTTTCGCCATTTCCGGCTGCAATTTCTGCATTTCAAAGGTGGCCTTCTGCTGTTTGTACACCAGCGGCACCAAAACAGACTTTACCAAAATGGTAAATACAATAATGGCAATGCCCAAAGAATTGCTTTGGATGATGCTATAGATAACGTTAAATACGGCATTATAAATAATGCCCAGCAAACTGGCAATGGGGCCAACAATCACACCCGGCTGACGGGTGGAAAGACTCATGACACCGGCTGCCAACATTCCCTCAAACAATGGTCTGCCTCCTTAAACACTTTTTTCTATGGTACAGGGTCATAACCGCCCTCGTGGAACGGATGGCATTTCAAAATTCTTCTAATACTCAAATAACCGCCTTTGATGGCACCGTATTTTGTAATGGCTTCATAGGCATATTGGGAACAGGTTGGGATAAACCTGCAGCATGGCCCCTTATGGGGCGAAATTGCCAACTGATAAAACCGAATACAAAGCAGAAATACCTTCTTCATCCAAAAGTTTCCTCCTTTGCTTTTTTAGGCTCCCTATTTTTCTATGTTCAAAAACAAATCCTGTTTTTTGAGCAGCCCACATAACGCCCGATCAATGTCATGATAGGACGCGTCTTTGGCATTGACCCGCGCAATCACAACAATATCATATCCTTTTTTCAAACGGTGTTCGCTTAAGCGATAACTTTCTTTAATCAAACGGGTAACCCTGCTTCGGACCACACTTTTGCCCACTTTTTTGCTCACAGTAATGCCAAGACGATTTTGTGTCTGATCTTTTTTGTTTTTCACTACATAAACAACGAGAAACCGGTTGGCCACCGATTTTCCTTTGTTATATACAAATCCGAACTGAAAGTTTTTCTTCAGCGACTGGGTAAACTTCACGGCTTATCCCTCTTTCTGAAAATGTGAAAAGGCCACAAACTGCGGCCCTTTTGTCATGTTTTGCTTTTCCGTTTTTCAAAAGCAGAAAACAGGCAAAAGCAGGTGCTTTTTTCCAAACCAAATCAACACCGCTTTTCCCTTCTCTTTTTACTTTTTTACGGCTGCACCTTATGCGGACAACACTTTTCTGCCTTTTCTTCTTCTGGCTGCCAGAACTTTTCTGCCGTTGGCCGTTGCCATTCTTTTTCTAAAGCCGTGTACTTTGGATCTCTGTCTTTTTTTCGGCTGGAATGTCATTTTCATTGGTCGAGCACCTCCTTCTCATCTGTTTGGCATACTTTTTTTGCAAATAAGCGCTTTTTTTATTATATGCAAGAAACCCTCATTCGTCAAGGAATTTCACAAATTTTTTCCCCCTTTTGCGGCACCTTTTTGGAAAAGAATCCACAAAAAAAGAGCAGAAATTTTTTATCCACAAATCTAGTATTCCTTTCCACAAAAGGTCACAAGATCCAGTGGTTTTTTGGTGTATAACTTTCGATTTGTCCCGTTTGTGCTGTTGATAAATGGGCGGAAATTTGCTATATTATATCAATAGGCCCCAAGATTTTGGGCGTTACAACATATTCACAAAACAGTTATGCACAAGTTATACACAAATTGTTGATAACTACCTTTTTATGTGACGAATCATACCATCGGGAGGAAACCATGGATTTAGAATCTACCTGGAAACAAACCAAACAACTGCTGGAAAACAGTGTCTCCAGCATCGATTACAGTACCTGGATTGAGCCAACCATGGCCGTCAAAATCGACGGTCACGACTTAATTTTGATGGCGGAAAACGACTATGCCAAAGAACAACTGGAAAGCAAATACCTGCGTTTGATGAAAAACGCCTTTCGCCAAGTATCCAACCAGGACTTTGACATCAGCATTGTAACCGAAGAAATTTGTAAAAACAGCCATGTGCAAACCGATAACACACCGCTGGACCCCAACTTAAACCCAAAGTATGTCTTTGAAACCTTTGTGGTGGGTAACAGTAACCGCATGGCCCATGCAGCCAGTCTTGCCGTGGCCGAAGCGCCGGCCAAGGCCTATAACCCGCTGTTTTTATACGGCAACGTAGGTTTGGGCAAAACCCACTTGATGCACTCCATTGCCCATTACATCCTGGCCAAAAACCCTTCGGCCAAAGTCCTTTATGTCACCAGTGAAACCTTCACCAACGAACTGATCAATTCCATCAGTAACAACAAAAACGAAGAATTCCGCAATAAATACCGTAACATCGATGTCCTCTTAATCGACGATATTCAGTTCATCGCCCAAAAAGAACGGACCCAAGAAGAATTTTTCCATACCTTTAACGCCCTCCACGGCTCCCAAAAACAGATCATTTTAAGCTCTGACCGGCCACCAAGAGAAATCAAAACCTTGGAAGACCGTCTGCGCAGCCGTTTTGAAGGCGGCCTCATTGCCGACATCCAATCTCCAGACCTGGAAACGAGAATTGCCATCTTGCGCAACAAAGCCAAAAGCGAACATTGTATTGTCAGCGATAGCGTCTTGGCCTATATCGCCCGCTGCATCGAAACCAACATCCGAGAATTGGAAGGGGCCCTGACCCGCATTTCTGCTTATTCCCAACTGACCAATCGGGAAATCACCGTGGAACTGGCCGAAGAAGCCTTAAAAGACATTTATGGCGACCAAAACCAAAAGCAAATCACCACCGATTTCATCATGGATGTGGTTTGCAACTATTACCAAATTTCTTCTGCCGATATCCGCGGCAACAAAAAACCAAAAAACATTGCCTATCCCAGACAAATTGCCATGTACCTTTGCCGCAAGCATCTGGATTTGGCTTTAAGCAAAATCGGCGAAGACTTCGGCGGCCGCGACCATACCACCGTCTTGCATGCCTGCAACAAAATTGAAAAAGACATGGAAAAAGAACCGGATTTGCAAAAAACCATTTTGGAATTGGAAAAAAGAATCAAAGGCATCTAAACCAGATCTGCCCAAGGCCTGTGCCCCAGATGGCAGGCCTCTCTTTGGGATTTCGTAATTTTTTTACGGCCAAAGGAGAACATTTTTCTGTCCTGTCTTTTGGTTGTTCTTCTTAGAAAGACAGAAAAAAGACCGGGGGTAGGGGGACCCATTTTTCGACTGCATAGAGCCCGTCTAAGACTGGCTTTTTATGCAGTTTCCTTTGCTGTTTTTTTCCACCATGGCGCTGTGGATGTGCTGTGTCCAAGTTGTGGACAAACCAGGACCCTCCAAGGCCCTTGTGGATGCCGTGGATAACTTTCTTTTTTCCACTCCACTTGTGTACAAAGTTATCCCACATCCCTTTTCCCCAATTTTCTGGACAAACGAAACTTATCCACCATCTTCACAGCCCCTATTACTACTACGACTACAATCAACTTTATATAGTATCTTACTTATCCAGAAAGGAGCTATCCACATGTTATCATTTACTTGTGACCGTACCCAGCTTTTGGCGGCCATTAACATTGTCTCCAAAGCAGTCAGCACCCGTACCACATTACCGATTTTGGAATGCATTCTCATCAAAACCTATGAAAATGGGTTTAAATTAACCGGTAACGATTTGGAAATGGGGATCGAAACGGCTTTGATCGACGCCAAAGTGGAAGGTCAAGGCGAAATTGCACTGGATGCCAAACTGTTTGGCGATATTGTACGCCGGGTTAATGGCGACGAAATTTCTTTGGTGGCCGGAGAAAAAAATGCCATCACCCTCACCAGCGGGACTTCTCAGTTCCAATTGATGGGACAAGATGGTAGTGAATTTCCCTCTTTGCCCCAAGTGGAACAAGTTTCCTATGTTTCTGTCAAAGAACAGGATTTCAAAGCCTTGATTACAGAAACGATTTTCAGTGTTTCCATGGATGAAAGTAAACCAGTGCTCAATGGGGAATTGATGGAAATTCAAAATGGGCAAATGAGCCTGGTGGCCGTGGATGGTTACCGCATTTCTTATCGAAAATGCGAAGCCAAAACCACTGACCAAGCCCAAAAAGCCATTATCCCCGCCAAAACATTACGGGAAATTGCAAAAATTTTGCGTGATAGTGAAGAAGAAATGCATATTTACTTGACAGAAAAACACGCATTGTTCGATATTTCTGGCAACTTAGTCATCAGCCGTTTGATTGAAGGCGAATATATCAAATATGAACAAACGTTTACCACCGACTATAAAACAAAAGTGGTGGCCAACCGCACCGATTTGATCTCTGCATTGGAACGGGCCACATTGGTTTCCCGCGATGCCCGCAAAGTCCCGGTAAAACTGGAAATTACCGATGGAAAAATGACGCTTCTGTCTTCGACAGAAATTGGTTCTGCTCATGAAGAATTGTACCTTTCCACCGAAGGCAATGAGTTGCAAATTGCCTTTAACCCGCGGTATTGCATCGAAGCCTTGCGGGCCGTGGAAGAAGAAGAAGTGGCCATTTTCTTCCATTCTTCTTTAAGTCCTTGCATCATCAAGGCAGAAGAAGGCAATTGGTATAAATATTTGATTTTGCCTTTGCGTCTGTAGGAGGGAGAAGAAATGGATTGCGTAACCATTCATACGGAATTTATTAAATTGGGGCAACTGCTGAAGCTGGCCAATTTGGTGGGCCAGGGATCGGATGCCAAATTATTAATCACAAATGGTGAAGTTCTTGTCAATGGCAACGTGGAACTGCAACGGGGCAAAAAAATCTACCCCGGCGATGTGGTGGAAGTCAAAGGATTTGGCCAGGTGACGGTGGAAATTGAGGAATAAGCGATGATACTTTCTCGGTTGCTGCTGGCCGATTTTCGCAATATTGCGGAGGCGGATCTTTCCTTTTCTTCTGGCATGAATGTGTTGTATGGACAAAATGCCCAGGGAAAAACCAATGTGCTGGAAGCGGTGATGGTCTGCGCCACGGGGCGCAGCCACCGCACCCGGCTGGATAGCCAGTTGGTCCAGTTTGAAAAAAGAGAAGCCCATATCCGCGCCTTTGTCGATCGGCGGCAGCGGATTGATAAAATTGATGTGCATATCAAAAAAGAAGAAAAAAAAGGCGTGGCCGTCAATGGCGTTTCGGTCCGCCGCAGCGGCGAATTGTTTGGCACCCTTCATACGGTGCTTTTTTCGCCGGAAGATTTGCAGCTGATGAAACAGGGGCCGGCCGAACGCCGTCGGTTTTTGGACCTGGAATTATGTCAGTTAAGCCGCGTTTATTATCACAATTTGCAACAATATTATAAAGTCCTGAAACAAAGAAACCGACTGCTCAAAAGCATGCAAAAGCAACGGAACTTGAAAGCAACCTTGGACGTTTGGGATGAACAGTTGGAGCAGTACGCCTCCCAAGTCATCCGCAGCCGTTCTTCTTTTACCGAAACCCTTTCCGCTATTGCCCATGGGCTGCACGATGGGATTACCGATGGAAGAGAAGAATTGGTGATTCAGTACCGCCCCAACTGTGGCGCGGAAGAATTGCGGAAAAAATGGAAACAAAATTTAGAAAAAGATATCTTGTATGGCAATACGTCCCATGGTCCCCATAAAGATGATTTGCTTTTTTTGGTTAATGGCAACGATGTGAAACTCTATGGTTCCCAAGGGCAGCAAAGGACGGCGGCCCTCTCGGCCAAGTTGGCAGAAATCACATTGATCCAACAAGAAGCCAGAGAAAAACCCATATTGCTCTTGGACGATGTGCTCAGTGAATTGGATGACCAGCGGCAGCAAGATTTGGTGGAGACCATCCATGGTGTCCAGACCATTTTGACTTGTACTGGCGTGGAGGGACCGGTGGAACCTTTTGCCGCAAGGGCAAGAATTTTTCACGTGAAACAAGGAAAAATTTTACTGGAAAAGAGAGAAAATGTGTCTTTTTGACAAAGACAGACGAAATTTTGAAGATTTATATGGTTTTTGCGTGTCCTCTGTAAAAAGACAGTTAAACCATCAGATTGTGTTTTGTTTCACAAAGAAAAAGAGCAAAAGGGAAGGTTCACACACCTGGTTTTGGCAAAACAAAGGCCGCCGGGTGTGTGTTTTTTTATTCTGTTTTGTTTTCTCCCAGTGGATGGTTTGAAAGGGAAACCAATCTTTGTCAAAAGTGAGCAAAAAAAGTCCTTTTTTTCGAGCTTTTTCTATTTTCTCTTTAAAGCCACTTTTTAGCCACTTTCTTTTTTTATGGGTGGGGATACAGCAAGCCATACCCAAAAGAAAATAAAGGCTTTCAGATTGAAAATCCTGTCTTTTGCCTTGTAAAAATCCAGTTTTTATGCTATAATAAAGAAGAGAAAAATCGTAACATGTGAGCACAAAAGAAAGGCCACCGTGGAAAGAAAGAGAAAAAATGTCCGTTTACGAAAGTCTCTCTTTTTTCGGTTTCGGCCCTTCTTTTTTCCGCACAGGAAGTCAGGTCTATGGTTTTTTGGGAAACTATGGATGGTAGCAAACAAAAGATTCCTTTTTTCTGCATCAAAGCAAAGGGGAATGGTCCTGTCACAGCAGACAGGCGTTTTTTGTGTATCGGATTGAGCAAGGAGAGAGCATACGATGTCAAGAGAGTATAACGAGAACCAAATCCAAGTACTGGAAGGGCTGGAGGCTGTGCGCAAACGCCCAGGTATGTATATTGGTTCCACCAGCAGCAGGGGTTTGCATCACTTGGTTTATGAAATTGTTGACAATGCGGTCGATGAGGCGTTGGCCGGTTTTTGTAGCGAAATTGACGTGACCATTGAACCGGGCAATGTCATTTGCGTACGGGATAATGGACGCGGGATTCCTACGGGGATTCAGCATCAAAAAGGCATTTCGGCAGTAGAAGTGGTATTCACCATTTTGCACGCCGGCGGGAAATTTGGCGGCGGAGGATATAAAGTTTCCGGCGGGCTCCACGGCGTGGGTGCTTCGGTAGTCAATGCGTTAAGCGTTTGGTTGGAAGTCAAAGTCTTCAGCGAAGGCAATATCCATTTCCAGCGCTATGAAAACGGCGGGCACCCCGTGACACCGCTGCATGTTATTGGTACTACCAATGAGCGAGGTACAGAAATCCGCTTTTTGCCTGACGCCACCATCTTTGATACCATTGAATTTGATTATGATGTCTTGAAACAACGGCTGCGGGAAACGGCTTTTTTGACCAAGGGCCTGCGGATTAACCTTCATGATAAACGGGAAGGCAAAGAACAGTCCAAAACCTTCCATTATGAAGGCGGCATCAAAGAATTTGTCACCTATATCAATAAAAACCGGACGGCTTTGTATGATAAAGTCTTCTATGCCGAAGGAGAAAAAGATGATGTGATGGTGGAAGTGGCCTTCCAGCATAACGACGACTATACAGAAAATATCCATACCTTCGTCAATAACATCAATACCACCGACGGCGGGACCCATTTGGTGGGCTTCCGTTCTGGCCTGTTGCGGACGTTAAATAACTATGGCCGGAAAATGGGCCTGCTGAAAGAAAGCGATAAAAACCTGACCGGGGATGACGTCCGCGAAGGCTTGACCACCGTGATTTCCGTTAAAGTGCGGGAACCCCAGTTTGAAGGCCAAACCAAAACCAAATTGGGTAACAGCGAAATCAAAGGTGTGGTGGATAGCATCGTCAGCGAACAACTGACCTATTTCTTGGAAGAAAATCCGGCCATTGGTAAAATCATTTTTGAAAAAGGCTTAGTGGCTAGCCGGGCCAGAGAAGCGGCGAAAAAAGCGCGGGAATTGGTGCGCCGGAAAACTGGCCTTGACAGTAGCCGTCTGCCGGGCAAACTCCAAGACTGCACCGACAAAAACCCGGAAAACTGCGAAATTTACCTGGTGGAAGGGGATTCCGCCGGTGGCTCTGCTAAACAGGCTAGAGACCCCCATACCCAGGCCGTATTGCCTTTGCGCGGTAAAATTTTGAACGTGGAAAAAGCCCGGATCGACCGGATTTTGTCCAGCGATGAAATCAAAAACATGATTACCGCCTTTGGTACTGGTATTTCCGAAGATTTTGATATTTCGAAATTGCGCTATCATAAAATCGTTATCATGACCGATGCCGACGTGGACGGCGCCCATATCCGTACCCTGCTTTTGACCTTCTTCTATCGCTATATGCAGCCGCTGATCACCGAAGGCAAGGTTTATGTGGCCCAGCCACCTTTGTACCGGGTAGAAAAAAATAAACAGCATTACTATGTGTACGATGACCGGGAATTGGAGGCTCTTTATGAAAAAATCGGCCGTACCGGCATCAAAGATGTGCAGCGTTATAAAGGTCTGGGGGAAATGGACTTCGACCAGCTGCGGGATACCACCATGGCCAAGGAAAACCGGATTTTGAAAAAAGTGGATTTGAACGATGCCGTTTTGGCCGATGAAATTTTCAGTATGCTGATGGGCGATAAAGTGGAACCACGGCGTAATTTCATCACCGAAAACGCCGCCTACGGTACATTGGACATCTAAGGCTTTGGGATAGAGAGGAAGCAAAACTATGAGCGAACAGCAAGAAAACCAGATCGATAAAATGATAGAAATCGATATTGGCGAAGAAATGAAACAATGCTATATCGATTATGCCATGAGCGTCATCGTTTCCCGGGCCTTGCCCGATGTGCGGGACGGTTTAAAACCGGTGCACCGCCGGATTTTGTACGCCATGAACGAAATGAATTTGGACCCATCCAAGGGCTATCGGAAATCCGCCCGTATCGTCGGCGATACCATGGGTAAATACCACCCCCATGGCGATAGCTCCATTTACCAGGCCATGGTGCGTATGGCGCAAAACTTCTCCATGCGCTATCCCTTGGTGGATGGCCACGGTAACTTTGGCTCCATCGATGGCGATGGCGCCGCCGCCAGCCGTTATACGGAAGCCAGATTAAGCCGTATTTCTGCCGAAATGCTGGCCGATATTGAAAAAAATACTGTGGATTTTGGTCCAAACTATGATGAAAACGAAAAAGAACCACTGGTGTTGCCGGCCCGGATTCCAAACCTGTTGGTCAATGGCTCTTCCGGTATCGCCGTTGGTATGGCCACCAATATTCCGCCCCATAACTTGGGCGAAATCATCGATGGTGTGGTAAAAATCATCGATAACCAGGTGCAAGAACACAGGGAAACGGAAGTGGAAGAACTGCTGGATGTGATCCACGGCCCAGACTTCCCCACCGGCGCCACCATCTTGGGCCGCAGCGGCATCCGGGCCGCCTATAAAACCGGCCGGGGTAAGATCCTCGTTCGTGGCCGGGCAGAAATTGAACCGGGCGAACATGGCTGCGAAAAAATTGTCATCACCGAAATTCCTTACCAGGTCAATAAAGCCCGCTTGGTGGAAAAAATTGCCGATTTGGTCCGGGATAAAAAGATCGAAGGCATCCGCGATATTGTAGACCAGTCGGCCGGCGAAGGCATCAAAGTGACCATCGACCTGAAAAAAGACGTCAATGCCAATGTGGTCTTAAACCAGCTCTATCAATATACCCAGCTGCAAGAAAGCTTTGGCGTGATTATGTTGGCCTTGGTGGATGGAAAACCGGAAATTTTGAACCTGAAAACGGCCCTGGAAGCTTATTTGAAACATCAAGAAGATGTGGTGCGCCGTCGTACCCAGTTTGATTTGGATAAAGCCGAACGCCGCGCCCATATTCTGGAAGGCTTGCGCATTGCTTTGGATAACATCGACGCTGTCATCCGCACCATCCGCGAAAGCTATGACGATGCCAAAGAACGTCTGATGGAACGCTTTGGTCTTTCGGAAGTCCAGGCCCAGGCCATCTTGGAAATGCAATTGCGCCGTCTGCAAGGACTGGAACATGAAAAAATCGATACGGAGTATCGGGAACTGTTGGAAAAAATCAAATATTTCAAAGCTATTTTGGCCGATGAAGCCATGCTCTTTGGCGTCATCAAAGAAGAAATTTTGGCCATCAAGGCCAAATATGCCGATGATCGCCGGACCGAAATTGTCAATAACCCCGGCGAAATCGACATCGAAGATTTGATTGAGGAAGAAACCGACGTGTTCACCCTCTCCAATTTGAACTATATCAAACGGACGCCGCTGGATACTTATAAGAGCCAAAATAGAGGCGGCAAAGGGATCATCGGGATGCAGACCAGAGAAGAGGACTTTGTCAAAGACTTGTTTGTTTCTTCCAATCTCGATACCATTTTGTTCTTTACCAACCTGGGTAAAGTCTACCGCTTAAAAGGCTATCAAATCCCAGAAGCGGGACGGACCGCCCGCGGCATGGCCATCGTGAACCTCTTGGAATTGTCCTCGGAAGAAACCATCAGCGCTGTTATTCCGGTGAAAAAATTCGAAGAGAACCAGTATCTGGTTATGATTACCAAAGAAGGCGTCATCAAACGAACCGATATGATGAGCTATAGCAATATCCGTAAAGGCGGCCTCAATGCCGTTACCCTGCGGGAAGGCGATAGCCTGATCCGTGTCCTGCTGGCCACCGACGACGATGAAATCTTTGTGGCCACCCGTAACGGTATGGGTATCCGATTTGCCGCCAAAGACGCCCGCCCCATGGGCCGCGTAGCCACCGGTGTGCGCGCCATCAAGCTGAAAGAGGGCGACTATGTCATCTCCGCCGATATCATTTCCGATACGGACCGGATTTTGAATGTGGCCGAAAATGGCTATGGCAAACGGACCTGGGGTCATGAATTTAACCTGCAAAACAGAGGCGGTATGGGGGTAAAAATCCATCATATCACCGAAAAAACCGGGCCGCTCGTTTCCACCGCCGTCATCAGCGATCAAGAAGAAGTGATGCTGATTACCAACGAAGGCGTCATCATCCGCTTGAGAGGCGAAGATATCAGCACCATCGGCCGCAATAGCCAGGGTGTGAAGCTGATTCAGTTGGAAGAAGGCGTGAAGGTGGTTGGCATTGCCAAGATTCACGAAGAAGATGTGGAGTCGGCAGAGGAAGTGCACCCAGATGACGACATTGATCGTATGGTAGCAGAAACGATGGAAGAAGAGGAATGAGTTGTTTTTGATAGAAAGACAGAAATGTCTATGATTCAAAGACAAAATTAGAAAAATCTCCATTGTTCCCCATCAGAAGCACAAGAATTTTTTCGATAAAAATAAGACAAAAATTTTAGTCCCACTGGAATTTCCAGTGGGACTTTTTGATCCACCAAGTGGAAAACAAGAGGGAAAAGAAGTGGAAAAGAAAGGAACAGGCAGCAAAAAAAGTGGATAGCAGCCAGGAAGGAGAAAGAAGGCGCGTTGTAAGAAAAGGATTCGCTTTTAGAGCAGAATATGTATCTTTACCTCACAACGGTCGGCCTGTTCTTCCAGCTCATATTCTGCCGTAATGCCGGCCTGCCGGATGACCGCCACCGTTTGCCGCACCGTGTTGGTGATCAAACGGATATCGCCCAAAGAGCCTTTGATTTTTTGATCGTGGCTTTGCACCAGCTTGTCCCGCAGGGCAGAAAGGGTTTCCGACACCAATTCTTCTGTTTTCTTGACGTTCAGCTCATCCACAATTACTTGGTTGACTACCTGCATCAAGGCCTCCGGGTCGGGAATCCGTAAAAAAGCCCGGGCGTGGCGCTCGGTCAACTGGTGCTCCATGATGAGCCGTTTTACTTCGTCGTTAAGCCTTAATAAACGCAGCTTGTTGGCAATGGAAGATTGGCTGCGCCCCATTTTTTTTGCTGCCTCTTCCTGGGTAAACCCATATTCTTTGATGATGCTTTGAAAGGCAGAAGCTTCTTCAAAGAAATGTAGGTTTCGCCGCTGTAGGTTTTCTGTCAAAGAAACCATGGCGCTTTTGCCGTCGTTGGCTTCCAGTACCAGGGCCGGAATTTCTGCCAAACCAGCCAGCTTGGCCGCCCGTAACCGCCGGTCTCCACAGACCAGCTCATATTGGTTTTCCCCCATGGCCCGCACCGTCACCGGCTGTAACACGCCCATTTCTTTCACACTTTGCACCAGTTCTTCCAAGTCGGCACTATAATAATGCATCCGCGATTGGTTGGGACTTGGCTTAATTTGTTGCACTGGCACGGATAAAATAGATTGAGGAGAAGTTTGAGAGCTTTTTTTTGGAAAAAAATCAGTCAAACGAATTGCATCTGCCATTTTGTCACGCTCCTTACCGTATTACATGGAAATGTATGGAATTTTCTTCCATTTTAGTATAACAGCCCTGCTTTTGGCGCAAAAGAAGAATCGCGCCCTTTTTTGGGACAAGGAGGCTGTTATTTCGACGGCAAAAAGCAGTTTTTTGTTGTTTGGAGCAAGGAAAAAAAGGAATTTGGGACATTTTCGTGGTTCTATTTTGGAACGCAAAGAGAAAAAGACGATGGAAAGCGGTTTCCCAAGAAGAAAACATCGTTTTTGTTTTTCTTCTTTTCTTCTTGGAAATTGCGATAGCAGTCTTTCGAAGAAAATAACCTCAGCAAAAATAAAATGGCTGCAATCCTTACGTCCAAAGGATTGCAGCCATCTTTGTTTTCTTAGGAAGCTGCGCCAAATGTCCCATCGTCTTTTGTGTTTTATTCGTATTTCTTTTGTGCAGGAAAATCTTCACCATCAAACGGTTAGTTCGATGAGATTTCCTTCGAAATCCACCACACAGCTTTCATAATACCCATCGCCGGTGGTTCGTGGGCCACGGAAGATGGTGTATCCGTCGTCTTTCAGGCGCTTCGTTAACAGGTCTACCTTTTCCTTGCTGCCCAAAGAAAAGGCAATATGGACATAGCCAGTGCGGGGAAGGGGTTTTTTACAATCCACCTGTCCTTCCTGGTGGATTAGCTCCAATCGTGTCCCGTCGTCAAAGGTGAGAAAATAGGAACGGAACGAAGTGACGGGATTTTGGTAGCCTGCGTTGGAAGTGGCTTCTAAATAGGTGCAAAAAAACGCTTTGGCCTGTTCCAAGTCCTGGACGGCCAGGGCCACATGTTCGATTTTCATAGGAAAGCTCCTTGTTATTGTTAGAAATTGGCCTTCGCCTCATAGGAGAGCAAGGAAATGGCGGCCACGGCCGTTTTTTCCACGGCGGCCTCCTGGAATGTGATAGGGGCGCCGTCGTTATATTTTTGTATGATGTGGGTGAGGGCTTCTTTCTTTTCTTCTAATCCCGTTAGAAAGGTCACTTTTCCTGTGCCAATCACACTTTCAAACCGGGCGCTATATTTACAGGCAATGTCTGCGGTGAGGATGGCTTCGGTACGAGCGAGGCAAAGACCCACGTTGGGATTTTGTTTCAGCAAATCCATCTTTTTGCCTTCCTGGGCACAGTGAACATAGAGGGTATACTGGTCCCCCGTTTTTTTGTATCCAAAGCTGAGGGGAACGGCATAGGGATAGTCTCCGTCTTCCATGGTCAAAACCAGATGATCACAGCGATCAAAAATTTCCTGGATGCGTGCTGGGTCTGTGATTGCTCGGTCTTTTCTTCTCAAACAAATCTCCTCCTGGATTGGTTTTTTAGTTTTGGATTTTCAAGTTATTGATCTGGGTTTTTTTGCCACGCAAAATCATGAAGGTGGAGCTGGAGGTGGCGGCCAACAATTCTTGGTTGACATAAGCCTCGCCCGTCAGGCTGACCAACGTGCGCCCATTGGAGCGCACCTTTACGGTAATGGTCAATTCGGACCCCATGGGGATGGGTTTTAAAAACCGGGTGGCCAAGTCTACGGTGGTAATAAAATTGTCTTCGGCAAAATAATGGGTAATCATCCCAAAGGCGTTGTCAAAAGCGGCGCAAAGTAGCCCTCCGTGCATAGAGCCTTGGGGGTTCAGTTCCCATTCTTCCACTTGATAGGCAATGGTAATTTCTTTTTGTGCTAAATTGCAAGAGACAAAGCGGGGCTGCATCTGTTTCATAATGCCGCTGCCTTGATCGCTTTTGGTATAGTTGATGACGTGTTCAATGACGGCCTGGAAGGCCTGTTCTTGTTCCAATGTGGTTTGTTCCAATTTCTGTTCCATGTTTCGTTTCACTCCATTTGTTTCAGTCTTACAGTTGTTCTCGCACTAAGCGGACAAATTCTGTAGGGTTTTCCAGGTGAGGGAAGAGCCTGGTCTCTTCAAAAATAAAATAGGATTCCTCCGGACGCAATGCTTCCAACTTGTCCAGGTTTTCCACTGGATTTTGCAGGTTTTCTTCGCCCCAAAGCACCATCACCGGCATGGTCAGTTGTTTGAAATATTCTGTGATGGGAAGGTTCATATAGTGGGTGCGGAAAGACGCGTGGGCAAAGCGGGCATTGACGTTGGTGCCATGGGCGCCAAAATAGAACCGATTGATCAGTTCTTTCGTAACCCGTTCCGGCGCATAAAATCCTTGGGTGCGCAAAAAACGCCCAATGGCGCGGCGAGACGCCACCCAGTTATATAATGTGGTGCCTTTCAAAGGCAGTTCCCAAAGGGTACGCAGGAAGATGTCCCTGTTTTGTGCCACAGGGTCGGTGATGCCTGTGGGAGAAATCAGCATGATTTTTTGAAACCATTGGGGATACAATTTGGCCGCAATGGTCAAAATCATACCGCCGCCATTGGCGCCAATGGCAAAACAAGGTTTTCCCACCACTTGTGAAAGGAAATCCTGTAAAAAATAAGTGTAGGTGAAGGCAGTATAAGTGATTTTCGGTTTTTCGGAATAGCCATAGCCGGGCAAATCAACGGCATAAACGGTGAATCGTTTGGCCAAGTCTTGGATGCTATCGGCAAATTCTTTGTGGCTGCATCCCAAATCCAAGCCATGAATCAGCAGCAAAGGTGGGCCGCTGCCTTCTTTTTGATAGTGTACGTCTCCATATCTCCAATGGTAAAACAAGTCTGGCTGTTCTTTATCTTGATGGCGTGCCAAACGGAAAATGGCATGGTTGGCCCCGGTGATTGCGGCGGTCAACGCACCAAAGCAGGCAGCCAGTTTTGCAGCGTTTTTCCACTTCATGTTCACTCCTCCTTTCTTCTTATTATGATACAAAACGGGCAAAAAGAAAAGTTTTTTTTCCTTGTTTTCTGGATTTGTTTCACGTGGAACACCAAGAAAAAATGGCCCTCTCCCGTCGCCTTGTCTTGTCTGGGTACGCAATTTATGGTATACTGAAGCCAATGTAGAATGACATGATTGGAAAGGAAGAAAGCTATGGATTTTAAATTGGAATTGGGCAAAGCCATTGGTGCCGTGGTCGGCATGGAGGCAGAAGAAGTATCCAGCTGGATGGAAGTGCCACCAGAAAGCGCCATGGGAGATTATGCGTTTCCTTGTTTCCGTTTGGCCAAGACCATGCGCAAGGCGCCGCCGATGATTGCAGCAGAATTGGCCCAACAGGTGGAAAAACCAGACTTCGTAGAACGGGTGGAAGTGAAAGGGGCTTATTTGAATTTCTTTTTGGACAAAGCCACCTTTGCCAAAGCCGTTTTGGAAGAGATTGCAGAAAAGAAAGAATCCTATGGCAAAAGTACCATGGGTAACGGCAAAACCATTGTCATCGACTATTCTTCGCCTAACATTGCAAAACCATTCCATGTGGGCCATCTCCGTTCCACAGTGATTGGCAATGCCTTGTATCATTTATATGAAACTCTGGGCTATCATTGCGAAGGGGTAAACCACCTGGGTGACTGGGGGACCCAATTTGGGAAATTGATTGTGGCTTATCAATTATGGGGCAATGCCAAAGACGTGGAAGAAAAGGGCATTTCGGAATTGATGCGCCTGTATGTCAAATTCCATGACGTGGCGGAAGAAAAACCAGAGCTGGAAGACGACGCCCGGGCCTGGTTTGTGAAAATGCAAGATGGCGACGAAGAAGCACTGCGCCTTTGGAAATGGTTCTATGACATCAGCATCAAAGAATTTGAACGTGTCTATGCCATGCTCCACGTTTCCTTCGATCATTACACCGGCGAAAGCTTCTATAATGATAAAATGGCAGCCGTGGTGGACGAACTGAAAGAAAAAAATCTGCTGACAGAAAGCAATGGCGCCATGATCGTTGATTTGAGCGAGGAAAACATGCCTCCTTGCTTGATTATCCGTACCGATGGCGGCACCCTCTATGCTACCCGCGACATTACGGCGGCATTGTATCGCAAGAAAACCTTCGATTTTGATAAATGTATCTATCTGACCGCTTTGGATCAAAACCTCCATTTTGCCCAGTGGTTTAAAGTTATTGAAAAAATGGGGTACGATTGGAGCAAAGATTTGGTTCATGTGCCTTTCGGTTTGGTCAGCTTGGATTCCGGCAAACTTTCCACCAGAAAAGGCCATGTGGTGCTGATGGAAGATTTGCTGCATCAGGCCATTGCAGAAACGAAAAAAATCATTGAAGAAAAGAACCCATCCCTGCCCAACAAAGAAGAAGTGGCCAAACAGGTGGGTATTGGGGCTGTCATTTTCAATGACCTCTATAATAGCCGCATCAAAGACGTGGTATTCAGCTGGGAAAGAATGCTGAACTTCGAAGGGGAAACGGGTCCCTATGTACAGTATACCAATGCCCGGGCCTGCAGCATTTTGCGCAAAGCCCAGATGGTGGCGCCGGAACAGGTGGACTTTTCCAAACTGTCGGACCCAGCCACGGCCGATGTTTGCAAAGCCTTGTATAGCTTCCCAGAAAAAATCAAAGAAGCGGCAGCCAAATATGAACCATCTGTATTGTCTCGAAACCTCATGGACATTGCACAGAAATTCAATAAATTCTATCATGATAACCCCATCTTAAATAGCGAAGAAGACGTAAAACAAGCCCGCCTTTTGGTGGTACGGGCCGTGCAGATTGTGTTGACTTGCGGTCTTGCGATTTTGGGAATGGAAGCACCAGAACAAATGTAAGTCCTGTTTCACGTGAAACAAAAAAATACAAACGAAAAAAACGCATGGATTCTCAGAATCTCATGCGTTTTTTTGGGAAAAGCCAGAAAAAAACCGATGAAAAATGGAAGGAAGGGTTTTCCTTTTGGTCATCTTGTGGTAGAATAGAACAAAAGTGTTTTTCTTTTCGTTTGTTTGGCAAACAAAAGCAATGGATTCATCGGAAGGAGTTTTGCAACATGGGGAAGGTGCGTATCATAGCCGTCACCAATCAAAAAGGCGGTGTCGGAAAAACAACCACATCCATCAATCTTTCTGCCGCTTTGGCAGAAGCCGGAAAAAAAGTGTTGTTGGTGGACGCCGATCCCCAGGGAAATGCAACCAGCGGTGTGGGGTTGGAGAAAAACCAACTGTCCACAACCATCTATCAACTGTTTTTACAGGAAGCCACCATGGAGCAGGTGATGCAGCCTACTTGCGTGGAGGGCTTGTGGGTGCTGCCCGCCAATAAGAACTTATCCGGTGCAGAAATTGAATTGATTGCCGTAGAAGAAAGGGAATATATTTTAAAACGGCATCTGGAGCAAAAAAAAGAAGACTTTGATTTTATCATCATCGATTGTCCGCCGGCGCTTAATTTGATTACCATCAATGCACTGACGGCGGCCGATACGGTGTTGGTGCCAATCCAGTGCGAATATTTTGCCATGGAAGGCTTGGAACAGTTGCTGCATACGGTCAATTTGGTGAAACAACGGCTCAACCATGCTTTGGAATTGGAAGGCGTTGTTTTTACCATGTTTGATGCCCGTACCAACTTGTCGCTGCAAGTGGTGGAAGAGGTGAAAAAGGGGCTTGGTAGCTCCATCTATCGCACCATCATTCCCCGCAATGTCCGTCTGGGCGAAGCGCCCAGCCATGGACTGCCCATCACTTTGTACGACAGCAAGTCCAAAGGGGCAGAAAGTTACCGCCTGCTGGCGGAAGAAGTGATAGAAAAGGAGTGGAATTGATTTGGCAACAGCAAGAAAAAGCGGTTTGGGCTCCAAAGGATTGGGCCTGGGCGCTCTGATCCACTCAGAAGCAGATGATTTATCTTCCACCAACGAACGCGTGGTGGAATTGGATATGAACCAAATTGAGCCCAATCGAAGCCAGCCCCGCAAACGTTTTGAAGAAGAGGCGCTGGAAGCGTTGGCCGAATCCATCAAGGCCTGTGGCGTCATCCAACCCATCTTGGTGAAAAAAGAAGGCGATGCCTATTTGATCATTGCCGGAGAAAGACGGTGGAGAGCCTCCAAAATTGCCGGTTTGCGTACCATACCGGCCATCATTCGAGAGGTGGAAGACGAAACGCTCTTTCAGCTGGCACTGGTGGAAAATTTACAGCGGGAAGATTTAAACCCCCTGGAAGAAGCAGAAGGGTATTGCCGCTTGAAAGAAGAGTTTGGACTCAGCCAAGAAGAAATTGCAAAAAAAGTGGGAAAAAGTCGTTCTGCCATTGCCAATGCCATGCGGCTGATGCAGTTGGATGAACGGGTGAAACAATTTGTTGTGGAAGGACGGCTCAGTGGTGGTCATGCCCGTGCCCTGCTTTCGCTGGAAGAAGGAAAACAACAGTTTGAAGTGGCGGAACATATTTTGGAAGAAGGCTTAAGCGTCCGGGCCACCGAGCAAATGGTCAAACGCCTGCTGGAACTGGACAAGCAGCCGCCCAAAGCCCAAAAGACAGAAAAACAAGCCATCGACCAACTGTTGCTGCAAAAGGCGGAACAGGAGATGCAGTCGGTTTTGGGAACGAAAGTGAAAGTAAAAAGCGGCGAAAAAAAGGGAAAAATTGAAATCGAGTTTTATTCCCCTGCCGATTTAGACCGGCTTTTGCTCTTGCTCCATACCATCCAGAGAACATGAAAAGGGTGTGAGAACGGAAATCATGAGTGGTTTCAGTGTGTTTTTAAATGAAAATTTGCTCAGCATTGTGGTGGTGCTGGGAATTTTAGTCCTGGTGCTGTTATCGGTCAGCACAACGGCTTTGTTGTCGGTATGTAGATTGAAAAAAAGATATGAACTGTTCACCGGTGCAAAGCGCCGGCCGGACTATAATATGGAATTGCAATTTACCCAGTTTCATCAAGAAGCACAACAGCTGGAGAAAAAATGGGAAGACCTGGACGAATCGGTCCGTGATTTGCAGGCGCGGATGTCCAAATGTGTGCAAAAAGTGGGTGTGGTTCGTTATAACCCCTTTGATGAAGTGGGCGGCAACTTGTGTTATGCCATTGCCTTGTTGGATGCATCGGATAATGGCGTAGTGTTAAACGGCATTCATTCTCGCACCGGTTCCTTTACTTATGCAAAACCCATTGAACTGGGCGTCAGTGAATATATTTTATCCACAGAAGAACAGCAGGCGTTGGATCTGGCCCTGGCCAATAGCTATACGCCGCTGGAAAGAGAGCAGGTGTTGGAAGAAGCCGAAGAAGCGGTGCAAAGCTACACCGAAAAGGCCAAAGAATTGGTCAGCGGTGTCTCTGCCGTTTTGCCGGAGGGCAACGTTTCCACCCCTGTGGCGGATGAAATGTATGAAACAATTTAAAAGCCCCGCCTGTCAGGGGGGTACGACAGACGGAGCTTTCTACACATCGAAACAAAAGCAGTTGCTTTCGTTTGGATGACACCCTCAGTATAGCCAGTTTGACAGGGATTATACCTGTATGAAGAAAAAATTTTTGGAAAATCTAAAGGAAAACAACGGGAGGCAAATCATGTTAGATGTAAAATTATTAAGAAATGATATGGACAGAGTAAAACAGGCGTTGGCAAAGAGAAATAAAGACTATCACCTGGACGATTTTGTGGAACTGGACAAAACCAGACGGGAACTGATTGGCCAAGTGGAAGAGCTGAAAAGCAAACAAAACGCCGACTCCAAAGAAATTCCCAAACTGAAAAAAGAAGGCAAAGACACCACCGCTTTGATGGCAGAAATGAAAGAACTGTCCGACCGTATCAAAGAATTGGATGCCAAAGTGGCTGCTGTAGATGCCGATTTGGAAAAATTCATGTATAACATCCCCAATATGCCTTGTGAATTGGTGCCAGCCGGTGCAGACGACAGCGAAAATCAGGAAATGAGAAAATGGGGCGAACCAACCAAATTTGATTTCGAACCAAAGCCTCATTGGGAAATTGGCGAAGATTATGGTTTCTTGGACCCAGCAACGGCTGCCAAAATCACCGGTACCCGTTTTACCGTTTATAAAGGTGCTGCCGCTCGTCTGGAACGTGCCATCATGAACTTTATGCTGGATGTGCATACAGAAAAACACGGCTATTTGGAAGTATTCCCTCCATTTATGGTAAACCGGAAATCCATGACCGGTACCGGCCAGCTGCCTAAATTTGAAGAAGATGCCTTCAAAGTAGAAGGCACCGATTATTTCCTGGTGCCAACGGCAGAAGTACCTGTGACCAATATGTATGCCGATATGATTTTAAACGGTGCAGACCTGCCCATCAAACATACGGCTTACACCGCTTGCTTCCGGGCCGAAGCCGGTTCTGCTGGCCGCGATACCAGAGGCTTGATTCGTCAGCATCAGTTCAATAAAGTGGAAATGGTGAAATTTGCAAGACCAGAAAACAGCTATGAAGAACTGGAAACGCTGACCCATGATGCAGAAGAAATTTTGCAGATGCTGGGCCTGCCTTATCGTGTGGTACGCCTGTGCGGCGGCGACTTGGGCTTTAGCTCGGCCATGACTTATGACATCGAAGTTTGGATGCCAAGCTATAACCGTTATGTGGAAATTTCCAGCTGCTCTAACTTCGAAGATTTCCAGGCCAGACGTGCCAATATCAAATTCAAAGATAATCAGAAAGACAAAGCAAGATTTGTCCATACCTTAAATGGCAGTGGCTTGGCCGTAGGTCGTACCACAGCAGCCATTTTGGAAAACTTCCAGCAGGCCGATGGTTCCATCGTGATTCCAGAAGTACTGCGTCCTTATATGGGTGGTATGGAACGGATTACAAAATAAAAAGACCAACGTTTGGGCCGGTCGGGGGAACCCGGCCGGTCTTTTGTATGGAAAGAAAGGAGGCCCCCGTTTGAAAAAAGGAGACATCCTGGTGGGGGTGGCAGTTCTCGTTTTGGCCGGTGTGCTCTATGGCTCTGGCCTGTTGCGGCCAAGCCAAGCTGGTGCTGTGGCCGTGGTGTATGTAGATGGAACAGAGGTCCATCGCCTGCCGCTTTCGGTCAATGACCAGTGGCGCCTGGAGACGACGCAGGGATATAATGAGATTGTGGTGGAAGATGGCGCCGTGTTTGTAGAAGAAGCCGATTGCCGCGACGGCGTTTGCGTGGACCATGCCCCCGTTTCGCTGGAAAAAGAAAGCATTGTTTGTCTGCCCCATAAAATGGTCATTGAAGTGGAAGGCGGCACAGCTGGCGTAGATGCCGTGGTACAGTGAGGAGGAGAACGGTGGATACAAAAAAAATTGCCTATGGAGGCATCTTTGCTGCCTTGGCTATTTTGATGGGTTATGTGGAGGCCATGCTCCCGCTGCCGTTTCCGACGGGCGTGAAGCTGGGGCTATCCAATGTGGTGGTGGTGCTGGCGTTGTATGTCATGGGCGAAAAAGAAGCCTTTGGTATTTCGCTGTTGCGGGTTTTTTTGTCGGCGCTGCTGTTTAAAGGGTTTCTCAGCTTTTGGTATAGTTGTGCCGGTGCGCTGCTCAGTTTTTTTGTGATGATGGCGGCTAAAAAAAGCCGGCATTTGAGCATTTATGGCGTCAGTATGTTGGGCGGTGTGGCCCATAACATGGGACAGATGTGTGTGGCTGCGCTGTTGTTGGGGCGCAGCGTGGTGCTTTTTTTGGCGCCTATTTTGATGGTGTGCGGTGTGGCCACCGGCCTTGGCATCGGTTTGATCAGTCATTATTGTACGCAATATGTGAAAAAACACCATCCGTAAGGTTTTTTGCCGCCAGAGGAATAATTTCACTTTTTTTGGCTTATAGTAAAAAGAAAAGACAAGAGGAGGCCAAAAAAATGAAACGAACCAAACAAGCACCCAAGGAAGACTATGCGGCGCGGCTGCGGGATATTGAGATCCAACTGGAAGCCGCTCGCTGCCGCTGGAATCAGACGGTGGATGAATGTTTGATCGACAGCTGTATTTACGAAATTTCCTCTCTTTACAAACAATATCAGTATTATCTGCGCCAGGCAAAAAACGCCGGTTTTACGGCCTTCGAGGGGAGGCGGCAGACGGTATGACAATCACCATGGGGGGTATAAGTCTGTTTGTTTTGGTGGCAGGGATAGGGCTGTTGCTGCTGGTGGCGGCAAAGCCCTTTGCTTTTTTTTGCCGTTTGGCGGCCCGTGGATTGGCCGGGGCCGCGGCGGTTTGGGGGTTATCGGCGTTGTTTCCCTCGTTTTTTTTGCTGGGAGTCAATGGTTGGACGGTGGGGATTGTGGCTTGCTTTGGGCTGCCGGGATTTTTGCTGTTGTTGGTGGCCCAATGTCTGTTGATGTAAAAATCATACCAAAGAAAAGGAGAAAAGCCATGTTTGAACAAAGTGCAAAACAAATCATTGCACAACTGGTGCAGCAGGATTTTCAGTTGTTGCCAAACCAGGCCGGCGGCGCTTATGTATTGGCAAAGCCCTATCACCCGGTCTTGTATTTGGTTCAACTGATCGATGGCACCGCCTGGACCAAAGAACAGGTATCCCATGGCATATCGTGGTATGCCAAGGAAATGAAAGGGTGGATGGAACCCTTTCGATGTAGCCAAGGGGTGTTGCTGACAGTGCTTTGCCTGCCGAAGGTGACAGAAGAGGAACAGAAAAATTGGATTTCATCGGACTGGATGCCATCGGGTTTGGAAGAAACACAGCATTTGGTGTTTTGGCTTTGCGAAGAAAACAGCGGCCGCTATTGGGCCCCCAAAGATCACCCCACCCGCCTGTTACATATCCAAGATGCCATCCAACAAGGCCTGCGCAGCCATGCCCTGGGCAGTGAAAGTGAAACCGTTTGGGAAACGGCTAAGGCTGTGGACCGGCAAACGACTATCGCGCCCCGCCTTTCTACGGCCTCGGCCACCTTGGCCCTGATTTTGCTTTTGGTGGTGCTCTATGGCGTCTTTCGCTTTGTTCCCCAACAGGTGCAGCAGCAATACTGGAATAACGGTACTGCCGTCTGGCAGCAGGGGGAGGTTTGGCGGCTGGGCACGGCTTTGTTTTTCCATGCCGATTTTCTGCATTTGGGCTATAATTGTTTGTCCCTGTACATTTTTGGCTCGCTGTTGGAACGATACGAAGGCCGTGGATTTTTCTTTGTCACATTTTTCCTCTCTGGCCTGGTGGGCAATGTGGTCAGCAGTCTTCTTTGTCCACCCCAGGTATACGCTTTGGGCGCATCCGGTGCCATATTTGGGCTCATCGGCGCTTTTTTGGTCCGCTCCAGACAAGAAAAACGACAGTTAGAGGGATGGAATTATCCCACCGTTGCCCTGTTTGTCGTCATCAGCCTCGTCCTGGGTGGTGTTTCTCCCGATGTGGATAACTGGGCCCATTTGGGTGGATGCTTGTGTGGCATGGGGCTGGAATGGTTGTGGGGAAAAGGAAGGAAAAAAATGGAAAATGAAGCATAAAATTGGCTTTTCTCCGCAAATTTCATGAAAAAATAGGAATAAATTTCCATTTTGAAAACAGAAAACGCAAGTTATCCACAACGGGTTTGTGGATAAGGTGCATAACTTTATGTTACCTTCTGTTCGTAACAGAGCGTACAAGTGTGTTTTTTGTGGGGTAATTTTGTGAAAAATGCAGGTTTTTTCTCTCTTTTTGGGAGAAAATCAGAACGAAAAAGAGAAATTTTTTTCTGTTTTCTTCGCAAAAATTGTCCCCACTTGTCAACCGCTTTTGTGTGTAACAATGGTTTGGTTGTCCACAGATAGGCTTTGTGCAGTTTGACTGCCTGTATGTAGTAGAAAAACAAAAGAAAAAAACTAGATAAGGGACGGGTACCACAAAAAGAAAAAAGTTATCCCCATTTTTGGGTGGATAACCACGCTCTTTTGTGGATAACTGTTCTGTCGTCTGGGAGGAGGAGAAAAATCATGCTGAATTTGGAGGCGTGGAAACAAAAATTTGCCGAAAAGTTTCCGGAAAAATCCCCTGTTTTTGGGGAGGGGCAAATGGATCGCCCCGTGGTCTTGGTGGGCGAAGCGCCAGGTGGGGAGGAAGAGGCCGCCGGCCGCCCTTTTGTGGGAAAGGCCGGGAAAAACCTAAACGGCTTTTTGGAAGCCCTTTCACTGCCGCGGGAGCAACTGTATGTGACCAATGTGGTGAAAATTCGTCCCACAAAGGTCAACCCCAAAACGGGCCGGATTGTCAATCGCCCTCCTTCCAAGGAAGAGATTGCTTTTTGTTTGCCCTTACTGCAAGAAGAGTTGGAAACGGTGGCGCCCCAGGTGGTGGTGACGCTGGGCAATGTCGCCTTGCAGGCCGTCTCCGGACAAGAGGGCCTGACGGTGGGAGCCTGCCATGGAAAGGCCATGCCTATGCCTGGCTTTACGCTGTTTCCTCTCTATCATCCGGCCGCCATTATCTATAACCAAAGCCTGAAGGCGGTTTACGAAGCCGATTTGGCTGCCCTTTTGCAGTGGATGAAGGCACAATCGTAACGATAAAAAATAGCTTGCAAATTATTTGCAAGCTATTTTTTTAGTCACTAAAATAATTTTAACTCTATTGACTTTCCTTTTTTCCGCCCGTATAATGAAGTCAAGAAAAAGGAAAACAAATCAGACAAACAAAATCCTTTCTCGAAACCAAATATGCAGAGTCCTTTGAGAAATAAAAATCGAGAAATTGAAACCAACTCTCTATTTTGAAGATTTTGTTTCTCCTCTGATTTGAAAGTACTTTTTTTAAAATAAATCGTTTAAATAATGGCCGGTTATTTAAACCAAAAGGGGGAAACCGCTAAAACAAGAATGTAGTGTGAGAAAATGATCGAAGTAACACCAGCAACAAAAAAACAAAAAAGGCAACAAGTATCAGTTACAAAACGTTGGAAATGAATCGCTTTTTCAAAAACAACAAAAATCGTTGTCAACAAAAAAACGAAACAAAACCAAAACCTTTGTAACCAGAAGAACCAAATGCATTGACCAAAAAAGATGTCAGAAGTCAACCATTGCAGTAGATGTTTCTATTTTGCATCTGCCGCAGGAAACATACCAAAATGGAATGTTGTTGTAGGCAAAAACCCCTTTGTTATGCAAAGTAGAAAAAGCTGCCAGAAGTGATACCAAAACGAGATTTTTTCTTCCAAAAAAAGAAAAAACAAAAAGGTTTTTGGTATAAAAAATCCTTCAAACAAAGGAAAAGAAGCCAACTTTTCCAAAAAAAATATCCTTCTTTGGTTCAAAAAAAGGTTCAAATCATCAAAAAGCAAATACAGGAATTTAGAAGAGATAAAAAAGAAAAAAGAAAAGAAGAAAAACAATCCATCTAAAATCCAAATCGCTTTTTGAAACAAAGATTCAAAGAAAAAGCGGACTGTGCGACAATCAAAAAAGTTTTTGTAATAGGAAAACAGATCAAAAAGAAAATTTGTTTCACTTTTATGGAGGCTTAGGGTCCAATGTACTTTGAAACTTTTTACAAACATTGATTTTGAAACAAAAAAAAGATCGGCATCCAAAAGTCACTTGGTGCAAAGAGTAAGAAATCTGAATGGAAAAAATGTTTTCAAAATCAAAGCAAATACAACTGAATAAAGAAAAACATTTGATCGACTGAGAAAAAATAGTTGAACAGTCAAAAAATAAAGGAGAAAAGAACGTGTTAGAACCAGAAATGTTTTAAAGGCCTATCTGTTTTACGAATGGGAAAGCAGATAGGTCTTTTGTTTTGTCTGTGGTTTATTCTTTTTGTCGTTTGGCCTTTCGTCTGGCAAGTTCTTGTTCGAGGGCAAAAAAAAAGCAGGGGCCAGAGGCAAAAATACTTGGGACTGATGGTTGGAAGAGACAAAGGGAGAAAGACCAAGACGGCGAGCCAAGTGGGCGCCTTCTGGTGTCACGGTGTCGCAAAGGACATCTTCCACCTGGCAAGGCAGCGTTTGCATCAACTCTTGATAATAAAGAAAATAGGCTTGCAATAATGCTTCCATGACCGGGCGATTTCGGTAGGCCGGGTCCACAGCCGCGCAGGAAAGAAACAGGTGTAGCGTTTGGTTTGGCTGAGGCAAAACAATATCTTTGGCTTGAAAATCGGCGTCGTTATAGATGCCATCCAACAAAGCGTCTCGCATGGTTTGGTCAATGGGAAATAAATTGAGAAACCCTACCACCTTGCCTTCGTCTTTGGCGCAAAACACCGAAGGGGCAAACCGTAGATACCAGCGATAGCATTCTTCCGGTGGTGTGATATAATCGGCGGGGTAATATTGTTGTTCCAGTTTGGCCATGGCCTGGAAATCTTCTGGGGTCAGTTGTTGGGTGATGGTCATACGAAAACCTCCTTTTGCTTATCCTAGCAGAAAACCACAAAAGAAGAAAGAAAAAAATAGAAAAAACTCTATCACCCCAAAAGAATGATAGAGTCTTTTTTTAATTTCCCTTTTGCAGCATACAAAAACAAAGGACATAAAACAAAGGCATCCAATTTTGCGTTGGTTTTGTTTCCGGTTGTTTTTCTTCCTCTAAAATAGGTAAAAACATTTCGGGCAGAGGCCGCCGGTTTTGGCTGGTCATGTGGGTCACTTCCTTTTTGGGTTGTTCAATTATATGTATTATAAATTTAATTTATGATATTTTGTGCATATTTTCGTAGTGTACATTTGTCCATTGTTGTTTTTTATGGTATTTGCCAAACTTTTTCTGTAAGATTGACTTTCTTGCTTCTTTTCGTATAAAATAGAACAATAAATAAGAATGAAGTGCATTTTCTTATACGATCGCAATGCAATCAACCACTGTTGGAACAGAAGCGGCCGGTTCTGGCCGTTTTTTTATTCCCGTATTGGTTTTTGTTTTTCGTCACTGTCGTTTATGAGAGGCAAGAAAGAGGAGGGAATGCCATGTATCAATTTAATAAGAAAACCAACCTGCTGGAAAGTACGGAACAAAACTACCCCTTGGTTGCCGTAAAAAAACCAAATTTATATCGGGATTATTTTCAATATGATGAAATACCAAAAGTAGTCTTCAACCGCCGCATTGTACCCATGGAAGTGCCATCGGAATTTTGGATCACCGACACCACGTTCCGCGACGGACAACAGTCTCGTCAGCCTTACACCGTGGAACAGATGACCCATATTTTTGATTTATTACATCGCCTTTCCGGGCCAAAGGGCATCGTTCGTATGAGCGAGTTTTTCCTCTATACGAAAAAAGATCAGGAAGCCGTTTATAAATGCTTGGAAAAAGGCTATGAATTTCCGGAAATCACCAGCTGGATTCGGGCTTCCAAAAAAGACTTCCAATTGGTCAAAGAAATTGGTTTGAAAGAAACGGGGATTCTTGTCAGCTGCTCCGATTATCATATTTTCCATAAAATGCATATGACCCGTCATCAGGCCGTAGACCATTATTTGGCTGTGGTGCGGGAATGTATCGAAACGGGTGTCATTCCTCGTTGCCATTTTGAAGACATCACCCGGGCAGATTTCTATGGCTTTGTGGTGCCGTTTGCCACGGCCTTGATGGAATTAAGCCGCGAAACCGGCGTGCCGGTAAAAATCCGCGCCTGCGACACCATGGGCTATGGCGTCACTTATCCCGGTGCCGTGCTGCCCCGCAGCGTAGAAGGCATCATCTATGGTTTGGTGAACCACGCCGGTGTGCCCAGCGAATGGCTGGAATGGCATGGACATAACGATTTTTATCGCGCCGTCAATAATGCTTCTTATGCTTGGCTCTATGGTGCTTGCAGCGTGAACTGTGCCCTTTTGGGGATTGGCGAACGCACCGGCAATACGCCGCTGGAAGCCATGGTCATTGAATATGCCCAGTTGAGAGGTACCCTGGATGGTATGGATACGACGGTCATCACAGAAATTGCCGAATATTTTGAAAAAGAACTCCATTACCCCATCCCGCCTATGACGCCGTTTGTGGGGAAAAACTTCAACGTCACCCGCGCCGGTATCCATGCCGATGGTTTGTTGAAAAACGAAGAAATCTATAATATTTTCAATACCGATAAACTCTTGAACCGTCCGGTGAAAATTGCCATCTCCAATACCTCTGGTACTTCCGGCATTGCCCACTGGATCAATACCCATTTCCATCTGGATGGGGAAGAAGCCGTGAAAAAGACCGACGAATTGGTGGAAATCATCTATCAATGGGTCAATGAACAGTATAACCAAGGCCGTGTGACCATGATTACCGATGAAGAATTGGAAGCACTGACCTTGCAGACGAAAAAAGAATTGGATGAAGGAAAGAAGGCAGAAGCATGAAAGACAGTGTATCCTTTCAAGTAGACCATTCCAAATTGGACCGGGGCATTTATCTTTCTAAAATAGACCACCTGGGCCAAGTGGATACGGTGACGCTGGATATTCGGATGAGAAAACCTTATCAGGAACCCATTTTGCCAAACGAAACCCTCCACACCATGGAGCATTGCTTTGCCACGGCGGTGCGGGATGTTTGCGCCGAGCGCAAAAAGGAATCGGTGGCCTATTTTGGCCCCATGGGCTGCCAAACCGGGTTTTATCTGGTGGTCAATTTCTTGGACACCAGAAAAGAAGAAATCTATCCCATTCTTTCGCAGATTTTGCAAGAGGCCATGACGGAGTTAAAACAAATGAAAGAAGTACCGGCAAAAAATGCCCTGCAGTGTGGGTATTATCTTTCTTTGACCGATATGGATGCCTTAAAGCCGGCCATGGACGATTTGGCGGCCATGGTGGATGGCATCTGCCAAAGAGGCCAGTTTGATTCGTATGTTTATCTGGAAGAGAAATAAGGAGGCGTAATCGACGTTGAAATTAGATATTGCACAGGCAAAAGAACAGTTTGGAAAACTGTTGGAAGAACAGTTAAAACGGGTGGAAGCCATGAATGCCAATAAAGAAGATTTGGACTTTGCTTCCCTTCGTCCCATCATCATCGGTATCGCCGGTGGCGATGGCATTGGCCCAGCCATCACGGCCCAGGGCAAACGGGTGATGGAAGCGTTGTTAGCCGATTGGGTGGCCGAAGGCAAAGTGGAGTTTCGGGACATTGACGGCTTGACCATCGAAAACCGGGTGGCCGCCAACCAGGCCATCCCAGACGACGTGCTGGATCAACTGAAACAATGCCATGTCATCTTAAAAGGCCCTACCACCACCCCAAGAAAAGGCGATCCTTGGCCAAACATCGAAAGCGCCAATGTGAAAATGAGAAAAGAACTGGACCTCTTTGCCAATGTGCGTCCGGTACGGGTGCCAGAACAAGGCATCGATTGGACCTTCTTCCGGGAAAACACCGAAGGGGCCTATACCTTGGGCAGCAAAGGCTTCTCCGTGGGCGATGATTTGAATATCGACTTTACCGTCGTGACCCAGGAAGGCACCGAACGCATCATCCGCGCCGCCTTTGAATATGCCAGAAAGAACGGCAAAACCCGCGTGACCGCCGTCACCAAAGCCAATATCATCAAAACCACCGACGGCAAATTTTTGGAAGTATTCTATGAAATTGCCAAAGAATATCCTAACATCAAAGCCGACGATTGGTATATTGATATCATGACGGCTAAACTCATCGACGAAAACCGCCGCAAAGAATTCCAGGTGATGGTGCTGCCAAACCTCTATGGCGATATCATCACCGACGAAGCCGCCGAATTCCAAGGTGGTGTCGGTACCGCCGGCAGCAGCAACATCGGCCATAAATATGCCATGTTTGAAGCCATCCACGGCTCTGCACCTCGTATGGTGGCCGAAGGAAGAGCCCAGTATGCCGACCCTTGCAGTATCATGCGGGCCGTTGTGCTGCTCTTAAGCCATATCGGCGCCCAGGAGGCAGCCAATAAACTGGAAAAAGCCTTGGATATCTGCACCTTGACAGAACGGAAAGTGGTCACCACAGGCCGCCCAGATGGCGCAACCAATGCCCAACTGACCGATTATATCATCGAAACCATCCAACAACTTTAAGAAAAGAAAAGCGCTTCCGTGTTTCACACGGAAGCGCTTTTTGATGTAAGATCCAATCATCACGTTATAAGTCTTGGCTCGCCATGGTGTTTGCGGCATAAGGCATGATGTAGGTGGAAAGATGCTCTTTTCCCGTTAGTTTTTTTGCCAGCAGAACGGCTTCTTCCACCGTAGGAGCCGTGTGGATGTCCGTTTTTGCAAACATCTCCGGTGCCATGCTGGAAACCAGGATAAAATGGACTTTTGTGGCCACTTCAAAGAGCCGAAACCCGGTAAAACGGCCAATGCCATAATTTTCCCGTAAATAAATTTCTCGATCCAGCATGTTGTCAAACTCGAAGGCAAACTTTTCCGTATCGGGATTGCCAAAGCCTTCCCGGCACTCCGATACCAAAATCAAAACCCCTTCTTTTGGCTTGATGGCGCCGATGGCGTTAAAGACCGGTTTGACGGCCTGATAGAAATTGATGTCTTTGGGATAGCCGCAGGCAGAGGCAATGACCAAATCGGCCCGTTGGTCGATTTTCACCCCGTCCATTTCTTTGACCAAAGCGGCAGCCGCTTCGTGGGCTTTGAAAATGTCCCCGGCAAAGCAGGCGGCAATTTTTTGGTTGCTGTCCACGACGGAATTGACGATAAAGGAAATATTGGCAAACTTGGCCGCTTCGTTCATATCGGCGTGAAGGGGGTTGGTGTCATTAAAAATGCCGCAGGCGCAAGTTTCCACGGCACCGCTACCGGCGGGGCCTGGTTTGAAATACATTTTATGGTTGAAATTGATGGTGGAACGGCTGGAGATGCCAGGCAAAACGGTTTTTCTGCCGCCGCCAAAGCCGGCCAGAAAATGGAACACCACGCCGCCAACCAAAATCCGATGGTCGCAGGCCATGGCATGGGCGTTGACTTGCATCACGTTTCCATAGGACGAAACGCCGGTTTCCACCACATCGCCGTCACAAAGATGGTTTTCAATTTTGATGCGTTTGTAAAGATCTTCGCCAATGAGCTGGATAAAATCTTCCTCTTCTTGCAGGCGGTGGGTGCCTACGGCGGCAATGAATAAGATGTTTTCATCCGGCACACCGATTTTGTTCAGTTTTTCCACCAGCACCCGGCAAATGGCAGCGGGCCTGGACCAAAGGCGCGTCACATCTGGCACCACAATACACACTGTTTGCCCGGCTGTGACGATTTCTTCCAGTTTTGGAGAACCAATGGGGTGTTCGATGGCATCCCGGATGATCTCGTCTTCTTGGCGCAAAGGGATATCCACTTGGTTTGGTTCTAGGACGCGGAGTACCTCTTCTTCGGGGTAGTCAAATTGGATGGTCCCGTCTCCATAGCGAAACTGATAGTTGGCCATAGCTTTTCCTCCTTTTATCAAAATAAGAAACAGGTACAATTTTATTATATCATTGGACTACTTTGTAGGGAAGAGGGTTTCTGGAAAGAAAAAAACGCCCGGTAGGACGTTTTCTTTTTATGACATGGTTTCTTTTTTTACTTTTCGGCCCGTATTCATCACCAGCACATCGTTTTCCTCAATGACGGTTTGCCCATTGGGAATGATGTTTTCGCCGTTACGGCGAATGATGATGACCAGGGAGGCATGTTTTTTGCCGTATTGCTGCAAGGTTTTTCCAATCCAGCGGTTGCCCGGCAATATGGGCAGCTCTCGCAGCGTCAAAAACGTATTGTCTTCCACATTGGGCGCCGTCAGCACCAGGGTATCTCCTTCCTGCAAAACGGTATTTCCGTCCGGCGGGATGTTTTGCCCGTCTCGGATGATGACGGCCGCCAAGGTTCTGGGCGGCAAAGGCAGGACGCTGATGGATTGCCCCAGCCAAGGATGGCCTTTGGTGATGGCAAATTTCATAAACTGCACATCTTCTTCGTCCACATAGTCGGTAAAGGTGGTCAGTACGTTTTGGCTGTTATCAATCATATGCAGTTTTTTGGAAATCAAAGGCAGCAAACTGCCTTGCAGGGAAATGGAAAAAAGCACCACCAAAAACGTGATGTGAAACACATCGCTTTGGGGACGGATTTCGCCCAACGTTGCCATAATGGCAAACACAATGGAGGCAGCCCCCCGCAGGCCGCACCAGTTGATGACGCCTTGCTGGGGAAGGGAGGCGTGTTGCGGCGTTAGAAGCAACCATACGGCCAAAGGTCTGGCCAAAAAGGTCAAAATCAAAAAGATGACAAGGGCCGGCAATAACACGGCCTCAAAGGCCGAAGGCGAGGCCAAAAGCCCCAGCAAAAAGAAAATCATCATCTGCATCAGTCCCGTGATGCCGTTAAAAAAGTGGATCAAAGGAATCCGGTCTTTGAAATCGTTGTTGCCCAATAAAATCCCGCAAAGATAGGTGGATAGATAGCCGTTTCCGCCCAAAAACGAGGAAAAGGCATAGCTGAAAACGGCCACGCCAATGACAAAGGCCATCTGTAAGCCACTGTTGGAAAATTCATAATGTTTGAGGGCGCCCAAAGCAAGAAAGCCTACCAAAGCACCAACGCCAAGGCCAAAGACCATCTGTTGGAAAAACAAAATCCCCATTTCCCCCACGGTGACACTGCCTGCCATCATGGTTAAAATCAGCACCGTCAGCATATAGGCAAAGGGGTCATTGCTTCCGCTTTCCACCTCCAGCAAAGAGGCAGTATTGTCTTTTAAATTCAGTTGTTTGCTACGGAGAACGCTAAAGACGCTGGCGGCGTCGGTGGAGCTTAATACGGCGCCCATCAACAAACTTTCCAGCACAGAGAAATGGAGCAAAATACGGCAGAAAAAGGCAGTAAAAAGAGTGGTCAATAGCACCCCAAGGGTGGAGAGCGAGATGGCCTTGACGGCAACGGAACGGGCCTGGGGCCATTTGGTGCCAAAACCACCAAAAAACATGATAAAAATGAGACCAATGGAGCAGGCGCTTTCTGCAAAGCCATAATCTTCAAAGGGGATTTGCAGCGCCCCGTCTTCTCCAAACAGCATCCCAAGCAGGATAAATACCAAAAGGGCCGGTAGCCCCACTTTATCAGAGATGCGATTGGTAAAGGCACAGGCAAAAATGGCTAAAGATGCCACCAAAAGAATATCAATCAATAGGTAAAGCCTCCTTTCTGGGATAAAAACCGCCCGCCTCCCAAAGGAAACGGGCAGTGCGTGTTACCAAATGTGGCTGTTTTTGGCTGCCAATGCCTTTGGCCGCAGCGTTTCCAAACGGTTAAGCGCTTCGGTGAGGGTATCGACATTTTTGGCAAAATGGAACCGGATGTAATGCTGGATGTTTTCATGGAAGAAGCTGCTGCCAGGTACGGCGGCCACACCCACTTCCTTGGCCATCCATTCACAAAAACGGATGTCGTCCGTTACGCCAAATTCGCTGACATCCACCATCACATAATAAGCCCCTTCCGGCTCTGTAAAATTCAGATGCAATCGTTTTAATCCATTGATGAATACTTCCCGTTTTTCGGCATAGATGGAAAGCAGTTGGTCATAATAGCTGTCGTCAAACTGCAAAGCTGTCACAATGGCTTCTTGCAGCGGGGCCGCAGCGCCGACGGTCAAAAAGTCATGGACTTTTTTGGCCACATCAATGATATGCGCCGGAGCCACAATATAGCCCAAGCGCCAGCCGGTGATGGAATACGTTTTGGAAAGGGAGTTACAGGTGATGGTACGTTCAAACATGCCCGGCAAAGTGGAAAAATAAATATGTTTGTTTGGTGCATACACCAGATGTTCATAGACTTCGTCTACAATGACAAAGGTGTCATATTTCTGGGCAAAATCGGCAATCACTTGCAATTCGTCCATCCGGAACACACGGCCGGAAGGGTTGGAAGGATTGCAGAGGATGATGGCCTTGGGGTTTTGGTGGAAGGCCGCTTCCAGCTGGTCCACATCAAAGGTGAAAGCAGGTGGGTTCAGCGGCACATAAATAGGCGTGGCGCTGGTCAAAATGGCGTCTGCCCCATAGTTTTCATAAAAAGGGGAAAACACAATCACTTTGTCCCCGGGATTACAAACGGACATCATGGCTGCCATCATGGCCTCCGTGGAGCCACAGGTAACGACGATGTTTTTGTCGGGGTCGATGGTTTGGCCGGTGAAATGTTTGTGCTTTGCGGCCAATGCTTCCCGCATTTTCTGGCTTCCCCAGGTCACTTCGTATTGGTGATGGTTTTCATAAACCACTTGGCTTAGCCGGTCCAACAGTGCCTTTGGCGGGTTAAAGTCGGGAAATCCCTGAGAAAGGTTGATGGCGTTATGGTCTATGGCAATCCGTGTCATTTTCCGGATCATGGATTCGGTAAATGTATCGGTTCTGCTGCTTAATGTTGGCATGATGGTTCCTCCTTTATGGTACGGATGTACCTGTTTTTTTTTGCTAACCTTTATTTTATACAAAATAAGCGGCAAAGTCCATAGAATATCGGAAACTGGCCACATTTCTTTTATTGCCCGCAATCAAAAAACAGTGTATACTAATCATGTATGAGCAAAAACTGCCGCAGAAAGGAGATAGGCAGATGGAAGTAATCAATTGGAAGGAATTTTTATACCCCTATGAACAGGCCGTGGCGGAACTGACCACCAAATTGCAGTTTTTGATGAACGAATATCGCCGCTTGGGGCTTTATTCGCCCATGGAAGCCATTACAGGCCGGGTGAAACAACCTTCCAGTATTTTGGACAAAGCGAGAAAAAAACATATTCCCGAAGACAAAATTGAAGAAGAAGTGGAAGATATTGCCGGGGTGCGGATCATTTGTCAATTTGTGGAAGATATTCCCAAGGTCATTGCGCTCATCCGTCGTCGAGATGGCCAGGATATGACCATATTGGAAGAGAGGGATTATATCACAAACACAAAGCCCAGCGGTTACCGCAGCTATCACATCATCATCCGCTATCCCATTCAAACCGTTTCCGGCTATCGGGAAGTATTGGCAGAGCTGCAAATTCGTACCTTGGCCATGAATTTCTGGGCCGTCACGGAGCACTCCCTCAAATATAAATATCGCGGCCAAATCCCAGAAGACATCAAAGAACGGCTGATCCATTGCGCCGAGGCCGCCTTCAATTTGGATAACGAAATGAGCACCATTCGAAACGAAATCATGTATGCCCAGCGGTATAATAAGCTGAAGGATAGTTTGATGGCCGATATTTTGGATTATATCCAAAACCTCTATAGCGTAGCCTCGCTGCAGGAGATGGAGCAGGCCAACAAACGACTGGTGGGGCTTTGGGAAAACGGCTCGTTGGATGATTTGAAAAAGTTGAAAGCCGATCTGGCCCAAATGGCCGAAGTATACGGGGTATAACGATATGGCCATTTTTGCGCTGGCGGATTTACATTTGCCGGGAAAACAGGAAAAGCCCATGGATATTTTTGGCCCTCTTTGGGAAAACCATCCAGAAAAAATAGAAAAAAATTGGTGCGCCGTAGTTAGTGAGGAAGACACGGTGCTACTGCCAGGCGACATCTCTTGGGCCATGCGGGAAGAGGAGGCCAAGGCGGATCTGGATTTTTTGGCGGCTTTGCCGGGCAAAAAAGTGCTGCTGCGGGGAAACCACGACTATTGGTGGAGCAGCGTTTCCCGTCTGCGCCGCCGGTATGCGGATTTACAGTTTCTCCAAAACGATGCCCTGCTGGTGGAGGATGTGGTCCTTTGTGGCTGCCGCGGGTGGCTCTTGCCGGGGGAACAAACCACAAAAGAAGACGAAAAAATTTACCATCGGGAAGTGGAGCGTCTGCGGCTATCGCTGTCTTTTGCCAAAGCCTTGGGAAAGGGCCAGTTGATTGCCATGCTCCATTTTCCGCCCCTTCTTGCGGAACAGACAAACACGGCCATGATGGATGTGCTGCAACAAGCCGGCGTCCAGACGGTGGTGTTTGGGCATGTCCATGGGGAAGCAAATTTTGCGCAGGTGGTGGAAGGAACGTGGCAGGGGATGCAGCTGCATCTGGTTTCTGCCGATTATCTCCGCTTTGCGCCAAAACGGATTTGGACAAAGGAAAGGATGGATTGACATGAGGATCTTAGTCATTGATGGCCAAGGCGGCGGCATTGGAAAAACCATCATCGAAAAACTGAAACCGCTCTTGCCGCCAGAACACCTGTTGGTGGCCGTGGGCACCAACTCCATTGCCACAACGGCCATGCTGAAAGCCGGCGCCGTTCACATCGCCACGGGGGAAAACGCCGTTTGCCATAATGCCCGCCATGCCGATATCATTTTGGGTAGCCTTGGTATTTTGTCGGCCAATGCCATGTTTGGCGAATTGTCCCCGGCCATGGCCCAGGCCATCAGCGAAAGCGACGCCATGAAAATTTTGATCCCCATGAAACGCTGTGGCTTATATGTGGTGGGGATGACCGGCGATCCTTTGCCGGTGATGATTGACGAAGCGGTGGATGTGGTGTTGGATGCGCTGCGGCAAAAACAAAGTTGTGACCGCTCTTCCCAAGCCTAAGGGCAATTTTAGAATGGCGTTTTAAATCTCGTAATCATTTTTCGGAAGAACAAACCATAAGAAAATAAAATACGAAACAAAGCAGGAAAAAAAGAACCGTTTTTTTCTTTGCCCCCGTTTTTGGATCGGTTCCCTTTGCCTTTGGCGACGGCCATGGACAAAAGAACAGGGAAAAAGAAGGGGGAAAAAGAATGAAAAAAAGAGTAGAAAAACCAGAAAAAATTTCATAAAAAAGGGGATTTTTTCCAGTTTCATTCTTTGCAAATCTGGTGTTTTTTCAAATTAACGTTGCCACTGCTTCGTTTCTGTACTATAATAAAAACAGTGAAACCGTCCCTTTTTTCAGGCAAAAAGGCTCGGTTTTTGGTTTATCAATTTCAAAAGAAAAGAGGTTATTGTATGTCTAAAGTGATGAAGACCATGGACGGCAACGAGGCTGCAGCTTATACTTCTTATGCCTTTACCGAAGTTGCCGGTATCTTCCCCATCACCCCATCGTCTCCCATGGCAGAAAAAACGGACGATTGGGCGGCCAACGGCAAGAAAAACATGTTTGGCCAACCAGTAAAAGTGGTAGAAATGCAATCGGAAGCTGGTGCTGCTGGTACGGTACACGGCTCTTTGGCCGCCGGTGCCCTCACCACCACCTACACCGCAAGCCAAGGCTTGCTTTTGATGATCCCCAATATGTATAAAATCGCCGGGGAATTGCTGCCTTGCGTCTTCCATGTGAGCGCTCGTGCATTGGCAAGCCACGCCCTGTCCATTTTTGGCGACCACTCCGACGTGATGGCTTGCCGTCAGACAGGCTTTGTTCTGCTGGCTTCCAACAGTGTGCAGGAAGTCATGGATTTGGGTGCTGTGGCGCACTTGTCTGCCATTGACGGCCGGGTGCCATTTTTGCACTTCTTTGATGGGTTCCGTACGTCCCATGAAATCCAGAAAATCGAATGTCTGGACTATGACGATTTGAAAAAAATCACCAATCTGGATGCAGTCAACGACTTCAAACGTCGTTCCTTGAACCCAGAACATCCTGTGCTGCGCGGTACGGCACAAAACCCAGATATTTTCTTCCAGGCCAGAGAAGCCTGCAACCCATACTATGAAAATATCGTGGGCGTCACCGAAAAATATATGGCCGAAATCAGCAAATTGACTGGCCGTGACTACAAACTCTTTAACTACTATGGCGCTCCCGATGCAGACCGCATCATCATTGCCATGGGCTCTGCCTGCGAAGCCATCGAAGAAACCATCGATTACTTGATGGCCAAAGGCGAAAAAGTTGGTTTGGTGAAAGTACACCTCTATCGTCCTTTCTCTGCCAAACATCTCTTGGCCGCCATCCCGGCTACCGCCAAAAAAATCGCCGTTTTGGACAGAACCAAAGAACCAGGCGCTTTGGGCGAACCTTTGTACCAGGATGTCTGCACGGCTATGTTTGAAGCCAAAGATCAGCCTATGGTTGTGGCTGGACGCTATGGCTTGGGCTCCAAGGACGTAACCCCTGCCCAGTTCATTGCCGTATACGAAAACTTGAAAGCAGAAAACCCAGTACAGCACTTTACCATTGGTATCGTAGACGACGTGACCAATCTGTCTTTGCCTGTGGGTAAAGAAGTCAACGTCACCGAAGGCGACGGCACCATTGCTTGCAAATTCTGGGGCCTTGGTTCCGACGGTACCGTTGGCGCCAACAAAAACTCCATCAAAATCATTGGGGACCATACGGATATGTACGCCCAGGCCTACTTCTCCTATGACTCCAAAAAGAGCGGCGGTATCACCCAAAGCCACCTGCGTTTTGGCAAAAAACCAATCCGCTCCACTTATCTGGTAAAAACGGCCGACTTTGTGGCCTGCCATAAACAGGAATATGTGAACCTCTATGATATGTATTCCGAATTGAACCCAGGCGGCACCTTCTTGCTGAACACCGAATGGAGCGAAGCAGAATTGGATCAACATTTGCCAGCTGCCATGAAACGGTATTTTGCAGAAAACAACATCAATTTCTATACCATCAATGGTACTGCCATTGCCAAAGAAATCGGTTTGGGTAACCGTGTCAACTCCGTGTTGCAGGCTGCTTTCTTCAAACTGGCCAACATCATCCCAATCGAGGAAGCCGTGGACTATATGAAAGCCGCCATCAAGAAAAGCTATGGCAAAAAAGGCGAAGAAATCCTCAATATGAACTATGCCGCCGTGGATCAAGGTGTCAATGGCGCCAAGAAAGTGGAAATTCCTGCTGCTTGGAAAACGGCAGAAGATGCACCTGTGGCTAAAAAAGAAGTACCTGCCTTTATCCGCGACGTGGTGGAACCAATCAATGCTCAAAAAGGTGACCAGTTGCCTGTCAGCGCCTTCAAAGGCCGCGAAGACGGTACCTTCCCACAGGGCACCGCTGCTTACGAAAAACGTGGTGTGGCTGTAGACTTGCCAGAATGGCAGGCCGAAAACTGTATCCAGTGTAACCAGTGCTCCTTCGTTTGCCCACATGCTGCCATCCGTCCTTATTTGTTGGACGAAGCAGAACAAAAAGCAGCACCAGCCGGTTTTGGCGGTGTAGCTGCCAAGGGCAAAGATATGGCAGGGTTGCTGTTTAAAGTACAAGTTTCTGCATTGGATTGCTTGGGCTGCGGTAGCTGCGCCAATGTTTGCCCTGCACCAAAGAAAGCGCTCATCATGAAACCGGCTGCTACCCAGCAAAAAGAAATCGAAAACTGGGATTATGCCGTTTCCAACGTTTCCGAGAAAAAGGTAATGAGCAAAGAAAGCGTCAAAGGCAGCCAGTTTGTGCAGCCTTTGCTGGAATTTAGCGGCGCTTGCGCCGGCTGTGGTGAAACGCCTTACGCCAAACTGATTACCCAGCTCTTTGGCGAAAGAATGTATATTGCCAACGCCACCGGCTGCTCCTCCATCTGGGGCGGTTCCGCACCTTCCACCCCATACACCACCAACAAAGAAGGCAAAGGCCCCGCTTGGGCAAACTCCTTGTTTGAAGATAATGCCGAATTTGGTCTGGGTATGGCCATCGCCGTGCGCCAGATGAGAGAAGGCCTGAAAGCCAAACTGGAAGCTTTGAAAGAAATCCAAGGCTGCACCATGATGACCGAAACCATCGATGCCTGGATTGCTACCATGAAAGATGGCGAAGCCAACAAAGAAGCAACGAAAAATCTGGTTGCTCTGTTGGAAAACTATGACGGTTCCAACGCCGAAGCACAGGCCATCATCGATGAAGTGCTGAAAAACAAAGACCAGTTGGCCAAAAAGAGCCAGTGGATCTTCGGCGGCGACGGTTGGGCTTACGACATCGGTTACGGCGGTTTGGACCATGTACTGGCCAGCGGCGAAGATGTGAACGTATTCGTATTCGATACCGAAGTATATTCCAACACCGGCGGTCAGTCCTCCAAGGCAACCCCAACGGCAGCCGTGGCCCAGTTTGCTGCATCCGGTAAACGGGTGAAGAAAAAAGACTTGGGCATGATGGCCATGAGCTATGGTTATGTGTATGTGGCTCAGGTGGCCATGGGCGCAAACCAAGGTCAGTTGGTGAAAGCGTTGTTGGAAGCAGAAAAATATGACGGCCCATCCCTTATCATCGGCTATGCCCCATGTATCAACCATGGCATTAAGATGGCAGGGGCCCAGGCTGAAATCAAAAAAGCCGTGGAATGTGGCTACTGGCATATGTATCGCTTCAACCCAGACTTGAAGAAAGAGGGCAAAAACCCATTCACCCTCGACTCCAAAGAGCCTACCGGCTCCTTCCAGGATTTCATCCGTGGCGAAGTACGTTACAGCTCTCTGCTGCGTACCTTCCCTGAAATTGCAGAAGAACTCTTTGCAAAGAGTGAAGCAGATGCAAAAGAAAGACTGGAAAACTACAAACGTCTGGCTGCACAGCAAGAAGCATAAACGATAGCGTAAACGAAGCAAACCCCACAAAAGAACGAGTGTTCTTTTGTGGGGTTTTTTGTTTTTTTCAAATAATGAAAAATGATGCCCAAAAAAAGAGCCTTTTTTTGTACTTTTTGTCCCCAAGAATGCCAGGGGCATGGATGGACTTTCCAGTTTTCTTTTGATAAGATAAAAGGAAGAAAGTTTTATTTGTGCGGAAAGGAACGTGATTGGTATGAAAAAACTGGTTTCTTGTAGTCTTGCTTTTTTGTTGTCAGTGACGCTGTGTTTGACGGCTTTGCCCAGCGCGGCTTTTGCCTCCAATACCCCATCCTCTTGGGCCCAAAGCCAAGTCAACGAAGCCATTGGCTATGGCCTGGTGCCCCAAAGCATTCAGGGGGATTATCAAAGCCCCATCACGCGGCTGGAATTTGGGGAACTGATGCTGGAATTATTCTGTGATTATCAAGGGGGCGCCGGCTATACCCATTGGTATCTGATGGATACCACCTGGCCTACGTTCCAGGATGTATCGGCAGAAGATAGCGAATGGGTGTCCCACCTGTGCGGTGTGGGGATTATGAACGGTTTGGGTGAAGGTACCTTCGGTCCCAATCAAAACTTGACCAGAGAACAGGCCGCCACCATTTTGCTCAACGTGGTGGATGCCCTGGATGAATTTGCCATACTGACCAAGGAGCCACGGGCTAAACTGGATGCTGCTATCCCTCGGTTCCAAACGGGTGTGACCCTCAATTATAGCGATAGCGGTAATATTTCCGCTTGGGCCAAAGATGGCGTCAGCAAAATTGTGGGCGTTGGCATCATGAGCGGCGTGGGCAATAACCTCTTTGCACCAAAGGATTCTGTGACCAAAGAACAGAGTATCATCATGGCCTTGCGCCTGTTCCAAGTGCTGAGAAACGGTGCTGTTTATACGCCGCAATCCGGCACGGCTCAAGGCAGTCAAACAGGCACTACCACCGGCAGCCAAACCGGTACTACAACGCCTGCCACCGGCGGCTCCTTCCAGGCCAGCTTTGATGCCATCCATGATGGCCTGTCTTATCAGTTGGATTTGATGGAAATCTCCAATGCCACCGATGGGAAAAATTGGCCAAGCTCCGATAATTTCCCCAAAGTGGACGGTTCTTTGTATAACCTTTATCCGGACCAGAACGTGGCTTTGGGCTATCTGGAAGCAGCCCGCAGTGAAATGATATCGGCCGGGGCCGTGGCCATTGAAATTGAAATCAATG